>JBBRTX010000013.1:0-102397 GCA_038244085.1 Bacteroidales bacterium
ATTAGCTAAAATGTTTTCATTTTTATATTTTTGGTATTAGTATTTTTACACAAACTAAACCAGTAAAACATGAAAACGTTTAAAAAGATTGTTTTTGGCATCCTGGCTCTTATCATAATTTTGGTACTAGTGGCCTTTCTGCTTCCAAAGCAATACAAAGTGATTCGGACGGTGACCATTCATGCCCCGGATTCGACCATCTATCAACTAACATCAAATTTCAAACAGTGGGATCTTTGGATTTCATGGACAAAAGACACAGATTCGACAGCCATATACGAATTGACAGGAGAAGATGGTAAAGTCGGCACTACATGGAAGTGGAATGGTAAAAAGTTGGGAAACGGTGAGATGATAATCACAGAAACAAAGCCTAATCAGCTTTTTAGCTACGATCTTTCTTTTGACAAAGGGAAATATCAGTCAAAAGGTCAAATCATCATTGAATCTTTCGGCGATTCCTCGAAAGTTTCCTGGACAGATACCGGCGATTTGGGCTATAATCCCATGGCCAGGTATATGGGACTGTTCATGGATCGGATGATGGGCAACGATTTTGAAAAAGGTTTGACCAAACTTAAAACCATCGCAGAAGAACGTAAGAACTGGCCCCGGATTACAGAAATGATCATTCCGGAGCAAATCGTTTTATTGATAAGGGATTCTGCAGGTCCGGAAACCTTCGCTCAGGTTTTGGGTAAAGGATATGGAGAGATCATGAGATTTGTTAAAGCAAATCAACTCAATACGAAAGGGCATCCTTTTGCCATTTATCAAAAATGGGATTCGGTGACCATGTTTTCGGTGATGGATATGGGAATCGCGGTCGAAAAAGTGGAAAATCCTGGAGGCAGGATTAAAGTCGAGACTATTCCTGCACATAAGGTAGTCATGGCCAGATACTTTGGCCCCTATGACAAGACTGGACCCTATTATTATGCGCTGCAAAAATATTGTCTCCAAACCCGTATTGAAACTGTTGGAGGGCCTTGGGAAATTTATGTTACTGATCCCATGGTGGAAAAGGACCCGCTGAAAGTGGAAACAGATATTCTGTTCCCGGTAAAATAATTAAAATCAATCCTTCTTACCGGTAGTGATGGGAAAAGTTAAATAGGGTAATCAGGGTTGGGCAGCGTGTTATTAAAATTAAATTGAAAAGGGGATATTCCGTAACCGGGATATCCCCTTAAAAAACCTGATCTATTTCATTACCTATGAGTAATGACAAAAAATCGAAGTTGGTTAATGTTATTTAACACCTTTCTTAAACCGCATATACCAGGTTACCTGATAATAATCAGGATCATTCTCTGCAGTCATTTTTTCACTCTGTGATTTTGTTTTAATATAAGGTACGAGCACATCTCCGCCGGGTTGCCAGTTGGCAGGTGTGAGCACCTGGTTTTTATCGGCAGTCTGCAGAGCGATCAGAGTACGTTCGATTTCGCCGAGGTTTCTACCAATATTCATCGGATAAAAGAATATGGCCCGGATCTTATCTTTCGGGTCAACGATAAAAACACCCCTGACATCACGTGTTGAATTGGAATTGGGGTGAATCATACCATACATTTTTGATATACCCAAATTCACATCTGCAACCAGCGGGAAATTAATCTTTGCTGGTTCTCTGTTTTTGTATTTTATGGTTTCCATATCTTTTTCCCACTGAAAATGGGTGTCAAGACTATCAACAGAAATGACGACGATTTTAGTCCTGAGTTTATTGAATTCTGCCTGTGAAGCGGCCAATTCTAGGATCTCTGAGGTGCAAACAGGTGTAAAATCTGCAGGGTGACTGAACAGGATTTTCCATTGAAGAGGATAATCGGCCGGAAAATTAACCGTTCCTGTTGTGGCTTCAGCCGTAAAAGAAGGTGCTTCTTCACCAATCATAGGAATGGAGACACGCGAATTATTCTGTGCCCAAAGCTGGGAAATGCTAAATAACAATAAGCCTGTGATTACAATGATCTTTTTCATGTGTTTGAATTTTGGTTTAACAATTGCCCTCTCAAACTTGATTAATCAAACATCGGTATGGGCATTTTTGTTTATTTTAATTTAGATTAAATAAAGGCAAAGATATACTTTCTAATTTCAAAAGTCAATGTTTTTATATAAAAAGATATTAACAGATCGTAAAACGCTGAAATACAGCAAAAATAGGGAATTGGATGATTTACAATTCGTCCCTAAGACCTGAAATGGAATGCATAACTTATGTTTGTTTAGGTTTAATTCTCACAGAAAGGAAGATGCTGGTCGCGATTGTAACTGCAATGAATATGAGTGACCATTCAATAGGGATTTTGTACAAATCAACAAGTAGCATTTTGATCCCGACAAAAACAAGGACAATGGCCAGTCCGTAACTCAGGAGCCAGAACCGGTCGGCAATGCCAGCTAGGGCAAAATAAAGGGAACGTAGCCCCAGGATCGCAAAAACATTGGATGTATATACGATAAACTGATCCTGTGTTATGGCCAGGATGGCCGGGATGCTGTCAACCGCGAAAATGAGGTCAGTTGTCTCGATCAGGATCAGGACAAGAAACAGGGGTGTTGCAAAGCGTCTGCCATTTTCCCGGATAAAGAATTTATCCTCATGAAACTCCTGTGTGACAGGCATGAATCGTTTCAACATCCTAATGACGGGATTTTTTTCCGGATTGATGCTTGCCTTTTTACGTCCAAACATTTTATAACCGGTGTAAACAAGCAATACGCCGAACAGGTAGATGGTAAAATGAAATTTTTCGATGAGCGCCACGCCGGCAAAAATGAAGATCGCACGCATGATAAGCGCCCCAAGGATCCCCCAGAAAAGCACTTTGTGCTGGTAGGCTTTTGGAACCTGGAAATAGCCAAAGACCATAATGAAAACAAAAATATTATCAATACTCAGCGTCTTTTCAACCAGGTATCCGGTGAAAAATTCCAGCGCCTGCTGCTGACCCCGCCAGAAATAGAGCAGAATGTTAAAACCCATGGCGAAAATTACCCAGACCAGGGTCCAGGTTATCGCCTCCCTGAAGGTAATTTCATGAGACTTCCTGTTAAAAACCCCCAGGTCAATGGCGAGCATAATCAATACAAAAACGTTGAATAAAAACCAGAAGATGATTGGTGTTTCCATTATATCGGATTTTGCAATAAAGATAATTTTTTGAAATGGTCGTACGACAGAAACCAGCGACGCATTTAAAAGAAAAAAGCTGTCCCGTAATTTGAGACAGCTTTTTAAAAATGTACTAAACCTGATTATTTGGGCATCGAAACATGATCAGTTACATGGATCACACCGTTTGAACCCTTCAGGTCGGCCACGATCACCGTGGCTTTGCCACCCTTTGCATCGGTAAGAACAACTTTGCCATCGACAATAGAAGCCTTCAGTTCCTGTCCGTTGACAGTTTTCAGGACTGCTGTGCCATTGCTTTTTTTGATCATTCCGATCAAAGTAGCTGCATCAACATTGCCTGCAACAACATGGTAGGTAAGAATTCCTGCCAATGCGGCCTTGTTTTCCGGCTTTAACAGGTTGTCAAGGACATCCTTAGGAATCAAGGCAAAGGCCTCGTTGGTCGGGGCAAACACGGTGAAAGGGCCTTTGCCGCTTAATGTAGTTACCAGGTCGGCCGCTTTAAGCGCTGCAACCAGCGTGGTATGGTCTTTTGAACCGACTGCGATCTCCACGATCGACTTTTCACCGGCAGTTTTATAATTTGCCAGCGCTGTTGAACTCATCATAACTGTGCAGATAATACCTGCGATCATATATTTGAAAGTTTTCATGGTTTTCATTTTTAGGTAATGTTAAGGAATTGATTTTTATTGATTGTATTGATTGATTTAAAGTAAATCCCGACAACAATCGGGGTGCTGACCTGCACATTATGGCAGCAGTACTTTGTCGATGGCGTGAATCACTCCGTTGGTTCCCTGCACATCAGCAAGGATTACGTTCGTATTGCCATTGATGGTTACGCCCGTTCCTATTGCAATGGCGATGCTTCCGTTGAGGGTCATAACGTCCCCTCTGGTCAATTCTGAAGAAAGGACATTCCCCGAAACCACGTGGTGCAATAAGATCGGTGTAAGCTGCTCCTTTGTAAGATCCTGGATACCCCCAACGCCCAAGGTGGCAAAGAGTGCTGTGAATGCTGCGTTAGTCGGGGCAAACACGGTAAACGGCCCGGAACCTGTCAATGTTGAAACCAGGTCTGCCTTCACCAGCGCTGATACCAGGATGCTGAAGTTGGCATTGTTCGATGCTATGTCTACGATTGAATTCGGAAGAAGCACTTTGTCAATAACATGGATCACACCATTGCTGGCCATCAGGTCAGCCTGTTTTACCGTCGAGGAGTTGTTGATTTTCACAGTCGATGATTTGTCAATGAACAGGGAGAGGGTTTTCGTTTTCGGTCCCGGACTGAGTGTGGATAGGTAACCAGTGGAGATAGCTCCCGAAGTTACTTTCGTGCCAAGTACATGGTAGAGCAGGATAGGGGTGAGGGCCTCTTTTGACAGGTCATTGATTCCGGAAACGCCAAGTGTGGTGAACAATTGCTGGAATGCGCTGTTGGTCGGAGCAAATACGGTGAGGTTTGAAGACGTGTTGATGGTATTCACCAGGTCGGCTTTGGTAAGAGCCTGCACCAGGATAGAAAAATCAGGATTTGAGGAAGCTGTTTCAACAATGCTTTTCTGTTGAGGAACAGGAGTCATCTTTTCATCATCCTTTTTACAGGAAAAGAAGATAAATGAGCTGGCCACCGCAATCATCAGCATGGAGAATACACGGTATCTATTATTTGTTTTCATGGTTTTCAGATTAAAGTTATTGAATAATTATTTAGATTTAGACTTGATAGACGAAAAGAAATGAAAATATTACATGAAATGCAAAAAAAAAAAAAGCCGGGCTGATAAAAAATCGCCATCATGAGTAATTCAGAAAACCTTAGGTTTTGTTTGGATTACGCGCAAATATAAATCGGACCCAAAATCTGGGATAATGACTACCCAAAGAATATAAAATCTATTGGCCGATATTCTTCATCGCCTGCGCAGAGGTATTTTTTTCTCAGAAATCCACCATGATGCCTATGGAAGGCAGAATCGTACCTGCCGGATTTTTGATGGTACGCAGATCGTAACGTTGATTACCATATGGATCGGTAAACCGCACGGTTGAACCGTCAGGCTGTGTATTGATCAAAATATCCGCCTGTTCAGATTTAAAATTCAACACATTCTGCAGATCGAGGTAAAGCATCAGTGACCATTTTTTAAAAAAGAATCCTTTGTCAACACGAAGGTCAAGCTGGTTAAATGACTTCAGCCTGAGTGTATTGTATTGTTCGTAGTTGAGATAACCCCTGCCCTGGGCATCCCAGGCCTGAACAAGACTGGATTTGTTATAATCCCATGGCGTATAAGGCGCACCTCCTGCGAACCGCCACTTCAGACCAACATCCCAGTTACGCTTGAATTTCCGTCCGACAGTAATATTGATAAGATGACGATTATCCCAGGCCGAAGGAATGTATTCACCTGCATAGTTTGTAAACTCACTTCTCACAAAAGTGTAGGAAATAAGGATGTTGAATTTAAAGAAGTTGGCATCCCTTATAAAAACCTCGAATCCATAAGCACGACCTTTGGAAGTAGGCGTGACAGGCTCATCACCAACCGCTCCTATATTATTTCCTTTGCTTGCAAGCGAGATGGAATCCAAAAGGGAAAACGGATAGTCCCTATAAAATTTATAAAACCCTTCGATGGATAGTTTCGCATTTTCTTTCGGAAGAAATTCAACACCCAAAACAATATGATCAGCCGAAATGTATTTGACACCCAGAGAGTCATTCACCAACGTGCCATAATTACTTCGGAAACCAAGGGTAGTATATGTGGGCATCTGATAATATCTGCCAATATTGAAGTTCAGGAAAAACTTCCCGGGGATAAGTCCATAAGATGCAGAAAAACGGGGTGAAAATTGCCGGAGGAGATTATTCATTTCATTGGAATAATTGTTGGCATCCATGCGGATACCAAGCGAAAACTTCAGCTGATCGTTAAAGAATGGCTTGCTTACCTGTCCGAAAATATTCCATTTGAAAAGTCCGATCTTTGAATTATAATTCTGAATGACCAATTCGTTCCGGACGAATTGCTTCTGATAGGTCTGATTGGTGTATTTCGCGTATTCTAATCCGGCGCCAAACATGATCTTCCAGGTTTTCAATCTGACAAGATCCTCGAAACGCAGTTTGTTTTCAATTTCCTGCGATTTGTAATCAAGTATCAGACTGTCGGGAACCTTAACGTTATTAAGGTATTTAACTTGTTCATTATCAAGCATGTTACGGCTTGCCACCCAGGTACCATAGCCATTGTCCCTGAAATGGCGGTAGACAAACCCAATGGTATAGCTCCATTGATTATTCACCGGGAGGGCTGCAACGGCAAACCGCTGGAAATCATCCGGGTTGGAAATCCCAGTATTCAGCTTAAATTTGTCAAGGGCTCCGATAGAAATCACGGTCAACTGGTTATGCTTATTAAAATCAATTTTGTACTTAAGCTGGTAGTCATTGTATGTTGGCAAGAATGGCAGACCTAATACATCAAACAGGAACTGTAAGTAAGAACGTCTGACTGAAAAAATCAGTGACGAATTTTTTGTGACAGGGCCATCGAGAGTAAGGGCAATATCACTTGTTCCGATGGTAAAGCGGCCACCGATCCGTTCCTTATTCCCATCAACCTGCTTCATTTCTAAAACGGAACTCAGGGCATTGCCCCGGCTGGCAACAAAAGCACCGGTGAAGAGTTCCACGTCACGGATAAAATCAACGTTGATGATCCCGACCGGCCCTCCTGAGGCCCCCTGCGTTGCAAAATGGTTGATGTTGGGAATTTCCACACCATCTAAGTAATAACGATTCTCTCCGGGGCCTCCTCCTCTGACGATGAGATCGTTCCTGAATGAGGGAGAAGAGGCCACACCGGGCAATGATTGTATCACGCGTGAAATATCGCGGTTTGAACCGGGGCTTTTCTCAATCTCCTGGATCGACAGTGTCTGCATGGAGACAGGGCTCTCCACTTTCCGGACAATGGAAGAGGGACTCACTGTAACGTCAGAAAGTGACACAACGGTCTCGTCCAAAGAAATATTAATATATACAGGATGGGATTTAGTTACTATGAATGCATCTGACACAAACGGTTTAAAACCAACTGAACTGGCAACAAGGTTAACATACCCTGGTTCAACATTGGTTATGGTGTAATTTCCGTCAATGTCGCTGGAAGCACCAAGGTTAGGCTTCCCCTGAATGATAATGTTGGTAAATGGAACCGGTTCATTGCTCTTGCTGTTTGTGACAGTTCCCTTGATCACCCCGTTCTGAGCAATGATATCATTAAATGCAAAAGAAAGAAGGATAAGAGAAAGGAACAGGTGTATTCTGAATCTAAAAAGATCTTTCATGTTTTGAGGATTTAGCCTGTTTGTGTTTGATCAGATTCTTTTTCTATTTTTACCGTAGTATAAAAGTACTAAAATGAATACAAAAGAAAAGATTTCTATTCCGACTCACACCCAGAGGCAGAGAGATATGGAAACGCAGATTTGCAAAGTACGCTGATGGGTGTGGGGAGATCATTCCTTCAAAATGAAAAAAAGTTGATGAACTATCTAATTGACATTATTTTTTACAACCGATGAAAATTCTTCTAACAGGCGCTACCGGATACATTGCCCAAAGGTTGTTGCCTTCATTAATACAGGAAGGGCATGAAGTAATATGTTGTGTTCGGGATAAAAACAGGTTCAATAAAAGGAAGTTCCAATCAGAAAACCTGCAAATCATTGAGACAAATCTCCTGGACAGAGAATCTCTTGATCAAATTCCCGAAGATATTGATGCAGCCTATTACCTTGTTCATTCCATGTCAACAACGAATGTGGATTTTGAAAATCTTGAAAGAATTTCCGCAATTAATTTTAAAGAGAGAATTGAAAAAACAAAGGCAAAGCAGGTCATATACCTCAGTGGGATTGTCAATGAACAAAATCTTTCTAAACACCTTGGATCGAGAAAAAAAGTTGAGCAGATACTCTCTACCGGTTTCTATAATCTGACAACCCTCAGGGCTGGAATCATTGTGGGATCAGGCAGTGCTTCTTTCGAGATCATCCGTGACCTTGTTGAAAAGCTGCCTGTTATGATCGCCCCCAAATGGCTGACGACAAAAACCCAGCCCATTGCAGTCGGTAATGTGATTGAATTTCTCATGGGTGTTCTCTTGAATGAAAAAACATACAACAGAAGTTTTGATATCGGAGGCCCCGACATTCTGACTTATAAGGAAATGCTTTTACGGTTTGCAAAGATCCGCAATCTTAAAAGAAAGATATATACTGTTCCCATCATGACCCCGAGGTTGTCCTCCTATTGGTTGTATTTTGTAACTGCAACATCCTACACGCTTGCAAAAAACCTCGTTGAGAGTATGACGGTAGAGGTCGTCTGTAGAGAAAATGATTTAAAAGATTTGTTGGGTCTGAAACTCATTACATATGATGAAGCAATCCGCCGGGCATTTGATAAAATCGAACAACAGGAAGTCTTATCGAGCTGGACCGATGCCCTTTCCAGCCACATTCTCGACAGAGGAATCACGAAATTAATTGAAGTTCCTGCTCATGGCTGTTTTAGTGACAAACGGGAAAAAATAATTAAAGATGCGGATGCCACCCTGAAAAATATTTGGGCCATTGGCGGGGAAAATGGCTGGTATTATGCCAATTGGCTCTGGGAATTAAGGGGTTTCATGGATAAGCTTTGGGGTGGCGTTGGCTTGCGCAGAGGCAGAAAAAGTAGTATAGAAATCACTCCGGGCGATTCCATTGACTTTTGGAGAGTATTATTGGCCAGTAAAGAAGAAAAAAGACTTTTGCTTTATGCAGAAATGAAATTGCCGGGTGAAGCCTGGCTGGAGTTTGTCATCATCAACAATACGCTTTTTCAAACTGCGACCTTCCGGCCATTGGGTTTGTGGGGGCGTCTATACTGGTATGCGATGTTACCTTTTCATGCTTTCATTTTCAGGGGAATGCTCAGGAATATTTCTGCATGATAGACGCCTGTTTCAACTGGTTACAATAGGCTGATCGCAAATCTTATTATCTTTATAAACCTAAAACCCTGAAATCATGATCTATTACCTAAAACTTTATTTCGCCACCCTGGCGGTCTTTTTTGCGGTTGACATGCTGTGGCTTGGGCTAATCGCCAGTTCATTTTATAAAAAACATATTGGGTACCTGATGGCCCCGACAATAAACTGGTATGCAGCCATCATTTTTTACCTGCTCTTTATCGTTGGGATACTGGTATTTGTCGTCCTTCCGGGCGTGAAAGAGGATTCCCTGCAAAACACCATTATGAGGGCGGCTTTATTCGGACTGATTACCTACGCAACTTATGATCTCACAAACCTTGCAACCATAAATCAATGGCCGTTAAACGTTACATTGATCGATTTGGCCTGGGGAATGTTACTCTCCATCATTGTGAGCACCGCAGGCTTCTTCATTGCTAAGTGGTTATGATATTTCGAGAAAAAACCTCAGTCCCTGAAAATGAAAAAAAGCTGGAGTAGATCCCTGGTCGTTGTTTCGCTCCTGGCTTTTTCCTGCGCTTCGCCGCAAAAATCCTATTATAAAGCGGTTAATAAAGCCCCTTATGATGTGATTATCGTGCCGGGTATCCCTTACCAGAATGGGAACTGGGCAAGTAATATCATGAAGGATAGGGTGGTTTGGTCCTTTTTCCTTTATACCAGGGGTATTACACATCATATTATCTATTCGGGCAATGCGGTTTATACGCCTTATATCGAGGGAAGGATCATGGCACTGCATGCCCTGGCGCTTGGCATTCCCGATTCCACCGTTTTTTCTGAAATGAAAGCCGAACACAGCACTGAAAACATTGTCTTTTCTTATCAAATGGCAAAAAAAATGGGTTTCAAAAAGATTGCTGTTGCAACTGATCCATTCCAGTCAAACGCACTTAAATTCTTTGCCTGGGACAAAAGCCTCAAGGTAACTTTCATTCCGATTATTTATGATTCGCTGAATTCAATATATGTTGATTCCAATTTTCATATTGATCCTTCGTCTGCTTACCTCAATGATTTTATCCCATTACCACAAAGAGAAAATGGCATCAAAAGGTTCATGGGGACGCTCGGGCTGAGAATCGGAAAAAGTGAACATGAATAAAATTCTTTGGCATTGTAAACAGGGAACATCAAAGCGTGAGGCCTTTGAAAATGAACTTCGCCTTGACCTGCTTGTTGAAGCGATTCGGCATGCAAGAAAACAACGTCATTTGACACAAGAAGAACTAGGAGTCCTTGTCGGGGTGAAATAAGCACAAATTTCCAAACTGGTGAACAGTCTTACTGATGCAAGATTTGTTCAATCATCAAAGTGTTTAAAGCATTAAATGCCAAGGTTAACTTTAACATAGAATTGCTTAATCAGAATGTTAAACTTGCCTGATTCTGTAAAGTCAAAATTTGCTTTAACATAAAATCTGCCGATATTGGACTTCAGCTGCGCCTCAGTCGCTATATCTGATTTTATGTTAATCAACAAGTTGACTGCAAATTTTCAGTAATTCATTTGTCCTATAATTAATATTGGGAGGATAGTTAACTGTTTCTAAACAAAGTAGATTGTTCCTGCCAATGTGTTGATAATGCGGATTTTTCTATCTCACATTGCGGATAAAGAGATTTGAGTTACGGTTTATTCCTGCAATCATGCGCACGTTTGCACAAACCCAATTTGCAACAAGTTAACTCGCTGAGAACGAACAAAATTACAACAAAAAGCGAACACTTCCATTTATAAAATTCCTTCTTCATTACCAAAATGATTTTTTTTAGAAGAAAAGGGAGAATCAAAGCAATGTGCAATATTTGCATATTAGTGGTTAAAATCGGCCAGTCTGGTCCAATAATCTCGATGATGAGATCATTTTTCCTGGTTGGAAAGCAAAGAACGATATTTTTCATTTTTATTTGTAAAAATTAGTTTCCTAATAAAGAAACATTTATCTTTGTATAAAGTTTGATTGACGAATCCAAAATTCAGTGTTCAGTTTTTAGAAGATGCTGCCGAATTTCTTGAAAGCCTTGAGGAAAAGGCGAGAGATAAAGTGATTTATAACATTCATAAGGCCAGGGTTTCTAATGACAGTGAGTTGTTCAAGAAACTGAAAGGTGAAATTTGGGAGCTCAGGACTTTGTTTAATAAAAAGCACTACCGGCTTTTTGCATTTTGGGACAAGACAGAAAAAACTGATACACTTGTAATTTCAACCCACGGAATGATAAAGAAGACGGATAAAACACTTCAGAACGATATTACAAAAGCAGAGAAAATCAGGAAACTTTATTTTGAACACAAAATCTCAGACCATGAAAAATAAACCGTTAGAAACATACAGCCTCGACGAAATAACTGATAAATATATCGGGAAACTGGGCACCCCAAAACGCGAGGCGTTTGAGCATGAACTTCGCCTTGACTTGCTTGGTGTAGCGATTCGGCAGGCACGTAAAGAACGTAATTTAACGCAGGAAGAGTTAGGAGTCCTGGTCGGGGTTAAGAAAGCACAAATTTCCAAACTTGAGAATAGCCTCACTGATGCCAGATTTGAGACCATTATCAAAGTTTTTAAAGCATTAAATGCTAAAGTGAACTTTAATGTGGAATTGCTCAATCAGTCAGATAGGTTAGCCTGATGGGGATTATGGTGCATTAATTCAGCAGGCCAGGCTGGAGAAGGCCGAAGGCTTACGTTTGGGACAGGATCAAAACTCAAGGAAATGAATAACGATAAGATTATCGAATTACGTGGAAAAATCCTAAAGGGGATTGAATTAGCCTTTGAGAGATTAGTTAAGACAAAGCAAAAGAACGATGGTGAATTTGTCTATTCCAAAGATGGAAAAATATATTTCGTCAAAGCAAACGAAATGGCCAAATAACCAAATTCTGTAACTGCCTGATAATTTTTGGACAAAAAGATGTTAAATAGAAACTAAATGATTATCAGGCATATACATATTTTGTAACATTATGACATATTTTTAATTGTATGAATATCAATGTTTTATACAAATATATTTGTCCTATAATTAATATTATGTTAAATAACAATTTAAATGGCACAAAAAAAGCTGACTCGTGAATTGAGTCAGCCTCTCCTTATCTTACTGCTTCTCTTACTTCTTCTTCAGGTTATTTAATTTTTCGTTTATGGCTTTGGCCTTATCTGTTTGTTTCTTCCTGACGTAAATCTGTTTTAAAGCTATTAAGGTTGATTCATCATTTGGATCCAGTTCGGTCGCCTTCTCAAGATATGGCATTGCAGCATCAAGATTCACTTCTGCTTCTGCTATGAGTTTTTTATACAGCGCTTCGGCATCATTCGGTAAATTATTGGCTTTCGTCAATAACTCAGCTGCCAGGTTATTATACAAAATTCCGGCACTAAAATAGGCGTTGAAATACGTGGGACTGATCTGGATGGCTTTTTTGTAGGCTGCCAGTGCATTATTAAAGGCCTCGTCTCTGATTATCTTGGTCTTGGCAGTGTCGTTGGCAATTTTATCGTACAACGATCCCAGCGCATAGAAAACGGTGGCATTCATTGTATCTTCTTTTGAAATCACCTTAAGCTGATCCATTGCTTTATCATCATCACCGAATGCCAAATACATATTGGTTTCTGCTTTCACCAGTTCCACATCCTTTGGATGAGTTGCCCTACCGAGGTTAATAACCCGGGTTGCATTCGCCTTATCCTTCAGTTTTGTATAGGCATTGGTCAGTCCCTGATAAACATCCGGTGCGGTATTTCCTGCTTTTAAAACAGTTTCGTAGAAGTCTCTTGCTTTTTCAAAATGCCCTGCATTCCCAGCTGCCGTTGCTGCACTGATCAGCATAAAGGTATCCGTTTGTCCGACGATATCAAACAAACTTGAAGCCCGCTCGAATATCATCATCGATTTGTCAAAATCATTGTTCTTAAAGGCTTCAAGGCCTTTATTGAAATAGGATGTCCTCAGGGTATCGATATTTACTATGATCTCTTCCTGATATTTCTTTTTGGTATCCATCACATTGGCCTTTTTGAATGCCTGAATCGCCCCGCCAAGAATGGTTGTATCGGTGCCGCCACCATTCCTGAAAATAGTCATATAAATAATACCTTTATAGAACCATGTCTTTGCATCTGTTGCCGTCTCAGCGTTAGCTGAAGATTCGTCAATAAATTTCCTGGCATTATCAAGTTGTCTTGTTTTATCCTCTGCAGATTTTGCCCGGTTGGCTTCCTTCAGACTGTTAAATGCGCTCTGTGTGGTTACACTTTGACTTTTTACGATTACAATTGAAAAAATCAAAAGAATCGTTAAGAGAGTTTTTTTCATTGGAGAAAATTTAATTACGTAGGAAAATAGTTAATTGGCAAAGTTATAGAAAAATTATATCAAAATCAGTCCCTCTCCTGCAAATTAATTTTCAGGATTCTCTTTAAGTGGTTCGGTTTCAGGCTCCTCTCCTTCCAGAATTTCCAAATCCTCGATATTTTCATCCACATCTGGTTCATAATCAACTTTGGCGACAGCCGCAATGGCGTCTCCCTCATTAATTTTGATCAAACGGACACCTTGTGTGGCCCGTCCCATAACCCTGAGATTCATTACGCCCAGCCGGATAATGATGCCGGACTTGTTAATGATCATCAAATCATCCGAATCGGTAACATCTTTTATTGAAATGACTGACCCGGTTTTTTCAGTGATATTCAGTGTTTTAACACCTTTACCCCCACGGTTGGTTACCCGGTAATCTTCCAGGTCGGATCTTTTACCGTAACCGTTTTCTGAAACCACCAGAATTTCGCATTTCTTCTCACCAGGTATACAGATCATCCCGACAACTTCATCTTCGGCTTTGGTCAGGCGGATTCCCCTGACACCGGAAGCATTTCTGCCCATCGGACGAACATTCTTTTCGTTAAAACGGATAGCCCTTCCGGATTTCAGTGCCATCACAACCTCATTGGTGCCATCAGTCAGCCTGGCTTCCAGCAGCGTATCGCCATCATGGATCGTGATCGCGTTGATTCCGTTGATCCTAGGCCTTGAATAGGCTTCGAGGGAAGTTTTTTTAATGGTCCCTTTTTGGGTGGCGAGAATGATAAAATTGTTAGCCGTATATTCAGGATCCTTCAGATCTTTCACATTAATATAGGCCCGCACTTTATCATCCAGGTCGATACTGATCAGGTTCTGGATGGCTCTTCCTTTTGTGGTTTTTGCTCCTTCAGGGATCTCAAATGCCCTTAACCAGAAACACTTGCCTTTCTCAGTAAAGAAAAGAAGGTAATTGTGATTGGTGACAATAAAAAGGTGTTCCAGGAAATCCTCATCCCTCACATTACTGCCTTTCATTCCTTTTCCTCCACGGTTCTGACGACGATATTCCGAAAGAGGTGTCCTTTTAATATAACCCAGGTGTGAAATGGTGATCACCACCTGTTCATCGGCAATTGTATCCTCAATCCGGAAATCGGTTGCATTGTAAATGATCGGGCTTCTGCGTTCATCACCGTATTTTGCTTTTAATTCGAGAAGTTCAGTCTTGATAATTTCCATTCGGACAGATTCATCTGAAAGAATGTTAAGCAGGAAGTCGATCAGTTTCATTAACTCGGCATATTCATCTTTGATCTTATCTCTTTCCAGTCCGGTAAGTCTTTGTAAACGAAGGTCAAGAATGGCTTTTGCCTGTATCTCCGAAAGACTGAAATTTGTAATCAATCCTGATTTTGCTTCGTCCGGTGTCTTGGATGACCTGATCAGGGTGATCACAGCATCCAGATTATCCAGTGCGATGAGCAATCCTTCCAGGATATGGGCCTTTTTCCGGGCTTCATTGAGTTCAAATTGTGTTCTACGCGTAACAACCACATGCCGGTGTTCCACAAAATGGAAGATCATATCCTTAAGGTTAAGGGTAAAGGGTCTGCCTTTAACCAGGGCGATGTTATTGACGTTAAAAGATGTCTGTAAAGCGGTATACTGGTATAACTTATTTAAAACGACATTGGTAATGGCATCCCGACGAATTTCATAAACGATTCGGATACCGTTTCTGTCGGATTCTTCCCGGATCTCGGAAATGCCTTCAATTTTCTTATCATTGATCAGTTCGGTGGTTTTTTTGATCATTTCGGCTTTATTCACCTGGTAAGGTATCGAAGTCACGATGATCATTTCTTTCCCATTATCTTCCTGCTCAATGGTATACTCGCCGCGGATAACGATCTTTCCCCGGCCGGTCAGAAAAGCATCTCTGACGCCTTCATAGCCATAAATGATCCCACCGGTAGGAAAATCAGGAGCTTTAATATACACCATCAGTTCTTCGATGGTAATCTCCCGTTTATCGATATAAGCAATGATTCCATCAACTACCTCATTGAGGTTATGTGGAGCCATGTTCGTGGCCATTCCTACAGCGATACCGGATGCTCCGTTCAACAGCAGATTCGGAAGTTTGGCCGGCATTACGGTCGGCTCCTGGAGTGTGTCGTCAAAGTTTAACTGGAAATCAACGGTGTCTTTTTCAATATCGGCAACCATTTCCTCGGTGATTCTCTGCATCCTGGCTTCTGTATACCTCATGGCAGCGGGGCTATCGCCATCCATGGAACCGAAGTTACCCTGACCATCCACCAAGGGATACCTTAAACTCCACACCTGGGCCATTCTTACCATGGCATCATAAACAGAAGTGTCTCCGTGGGGATGATATTTACCCAAAACCTCCCCTACAATTCTTGCAGATTTTTTATAAGCGCGGCCGGCAGTCATGCCCAAATCATACATTCCGTAAAGTACCCTGCGGTGAACCGGTTTTAATCCGTCCCGTACGTCAGGCAAGGCTCTGGCAACAATAACCGACATCGAATAATCGATGTAAGCTGTTTTCATTTGGTTTTCGATGTTTACCTGGATGATTTTTTCGCCTTCCAATGCGCCATTCTCCATATATAACTTTTTGATATTCAGTAATGTAAAAACTAGAAATTCTTTTTACGAAGATAGAAAAAAATTGCGGGATAAACTAACAATTCTGAGGATAATTTTATCGGATTACTAACATGGAACTGTTAATAATTATTGACCTTTCAACACCGTTTTCTCCATTTCAGTTGTACATTTGACGACGGACCTGTAGAAACCATCCGTTTTTGTTGGCATTGTTTTTGACAATTACGGTGTTTTCATTTACAGGAAAAACCAATAATTACAGGTTCTGGCAAGGTTTAATAGAGAAGGGATATATATGGAAGCAAAATTTTCGCAACGGGTCAAAGATGTACTTGTTTACAGCCGCGAGGAAGCGGTAAGACTCGGTAATGATTATATAGGTCTTGAGCACCTGGTGCTGGGGATCATCCGTGAAGGATCAGGGTTGGCTGTTAAAATTCTCACTTCACTGGGCATTGATCTGAATGATGTTAGAAGAAGAATTGAAGCAGCTGTAGCCAGCGAGAAGGAAAAACCTTCTAATCCTGATAATCTTCCACTGATTAAGCAAGCTGAACGTGCGTTAAAGATTACCTATCTTGAAGCAAAGGCCTTTAATAGTGATTTGATCGGAACGGAACATCTGATTCTGGCCATTCTGAAAGATGAAAACAATATCATAACCAAACTGCTTGCTAATCAAGGCGTCACATATAATAATGTAAAAGACGAAGTCAGGGCCATCATTTCAAACGGATCGGAAGATTTACCCCTTCAGCCGAAAGATATTCTTCCGAAAGATGACGATGATGATGATCCGGATGAAACCGGAAAAAGTTTTGGTGGCTCCCAGCAGAAAAAAGGATCAGAAAGTAAATCAAAAACACCCGTTCTTGACAATTTCGGAAGAGATATCACCCGGGCAGCCGAAGAAGGACGTTTAGATCCTATTGTAGGCCGACAGAAAGAACTTGACCGGATTGCCCAAGTACTCAGCCGCAGGAAAAAGAATAACCCGATTCTCATCGGTGAGCCCGGTGTTGGAAAATCAGCCATTGCTGAAGGACTTGCATTGCGTATTACCCAGCGAAAAGTTTCGCGGGCGCTGTTTAACAAACGCCTCGTTTCTCTCGACCTGGCTTCACTGGTTGCCGGCACCAAATACCGGGGTCAGTTTGAGGAAAGGATGAAAGCCGTCCTGAATGAACTGGAAAAGAATCCGAATATCATCCTTTTCATTGATGAAATCCATACCATCGTCGGTGCCGGCAATGCATCAGGATCGCTGGATGCTTCCAATATGTTTAAACCTGCTCTTGCAAGGGGAGAAATACAATGTATCGGCGCCACCACACTGGATGAATACCGTCAGTATATTGAAAAAGACGGTGCCCTGGAAAGAAGATTCCAAAAGGTACTGGTCGATCCGACCACTGCAGAGGAAACCATTGAAATCCTTAATAATATCAAGGAAAAATACGAAGATCATCACCTGGTAAGATATACAAATGACGCCATTAATGCATGCGTGTCGCTTACCAACCGATATATATCCGACCGGTATCTGCCTGATAAAGCCATTGATGCGCTGGACGAAGCAGGTGCACGTGTTCATATCTCCAATATCAATGTACCTCCCGAAATCATCAGCATTGAAAACCGGATTGAAGAGACCCGGAAGAAGAAGATGCAGGCCATCACCAGCCAGAAATTCGAAGAAGCTGCCGATATGCGGGACACAGAGCGTAAGCTCCAGGAGGCTTTAGATAAAGAGAAAAGGAAATGGGAAGAAGAGGCTCAGAACAACCGCGAAACAGTGAGCGAGGACAATGTGGCAGAAGTGGTTGCCATGATGACAGGTATTCCGGTTCAGCGAATTGCAAAAAACGAAAGTGACCGACTCTTGAATATGGAAGACGAACTGGCTACTTCGGTCATCGGACAAACGGAAGCCATCAAGAAAGTGGTGAAATCAATCCGCCGAAACCGTGCAGGATTAAAAGATCCCAATAAACCCATCGGAACTTTTATTTTTCTTGGCCCAACAGGCGTTGGTAAGACACATCTCGCCAAAATTCTTGCAAAATATTTATTCGACACCGAAGATTCACTTGTCAGGATCGATATGAGTGAATACATGGAGAAATTTGCCGTATCCAGGCTGATTGGTGCGCCTCCGGGTTATGTCGGATACGAAGAAGGCGGGCAATTAACGGAGAAAATTCGTCGACGCCCCTACTCTATCGTACTGCTCGATGAGATTGAAAAAGCCCATCCGGATGTATTCCACCTGTTGTTGCAGGTTTTGGATGACGGTGTTTTGACTGATAGTTTCGGAAGAAGGGTTGATTTCAAGAACACCATCATCATCATGACTTCAAACATTGGTTCCCGTCAATTAAAAGATTTCGGACAAGGCGTAGGTTTTGTCACTTCTGCAAAACAATCAGGTACGGCAGAACATGCCCGCAGTGTGATTGAGAACGCGTTGAAAAAGTCATTTGCCCCGGAATTCCTAAACAGGATTGATGATGTTGTTATATTTGAATCGCTTGTCAGAGAAGATATCCATAAGATCATTGATATTGAATTGGATCACCTTTTCCAAAGGATCAAATCCATGGGATACAGGATTTCCATTACACCAAAAGCCAAGGATTATATTGCAGAAAAAGGATGGGATGTGCAATTCGGAGCAAGACCGCTCAAGAGAGCCATCCAGAAATATGTTGAGGATCCGCTGGCCGAAGAGATTATCAAGACCAAACTTACTCCCGAGGATCTGATCACTGTCGATTATGATGAAACAGCAAGTGAGATGAAGATCTCTGTTTCGAAAGTGGAAGATGTTCCACAGGAACTGGCTCAATCAAATTAAGTCCAGCATTTATTCAAAAAGAATCCCCCCGAAAAGTTTTTCGGGGGGATTCTTTTTTTCTGATCCTGAAAGATGATCAGAATCGGTATACATTATCTTCAATCAGTTTACCTGCGATTCTTCTTCTGGCTTCTTTAACATTGACACCCGCTACAAAAGTCAGGATATTAATGGCATTCACCATTTTTGCTGCATTTCCGGCATCAGAAAAGGAATAAATCGCATCCAAGGCATTTTTCCGGACCTTCTCAGCTGTATCATATACGTATACATCCAGGATATCCTTGTATATCTTAGTATATTCCACACCTTTAAGTGCTTCCATTTTCCGAACCCGTAAAACAGTACTTTCAGCAACATAAGTCACCATGATCATGTCGGCAAGATTATTCAGTACCTCCTGTTCGGTGACCAATTGCTTATTAAAATGCTTATTAACACTTTGAAGAACGATGAGTATGGATTTTTTGAAGTTTCTGATATATCTCATTTTTTCTTCAAAATAATTTTCGCCTTCTTTTTTATCATCCGTAACTGCACCCAGATCAGCAAGCAGCTTTTCGGCAGCCCCGGTAAGATCGAAATCACCCTTCATGGCCCGTTTCATTGCGGTATCCACAACCAAAAGGCGGTTGATCTCGTTGGTTCCCTCAAAGATCCTGTTGATCCTGGAATCACGGTAACTTCTTTCCACTGACATTTCGGCTGAATAGCCCATTCCGCCGTGGATCTGAACGGCTTCATCCACCACATAATCGAGGGCTTCGGAACCATAAACTTTAAGAATGGCATCTTCAACAGCATAGTGACTGATTCCTTCGATCGTTGCCCTGCCCTTATCGATTCCGGTGGTCTTTGCCTCATCAATCGCATGATCAATTTCATTACTTACCCGGTAAGTTGCGGATTCGGCCGTAAAGGTTCTGATTACCTGTTCGGCCAATTTGTATTTGATGGATCCGAAAGTCGAGATCAGGACGCAGAATTGTTTACGCTCATTGGCATATTTTACTGAATCGGTTATGGCTTTTTTCATCGCACCTACCACATTGGCCGCGAGTTTCAGCCGGCCCATGTGCAGTATGCTCAGGGCAATGCGGAATCCTTCTCCCCTTGCTCCTATCAGGTTTTCGACCGGAACCTTTACATCATTATAAAATATCTGGCAGGTAGAAGATCCTTTGATCCCCATTTTATGTTCGTCAGGATTAACAACTACTCCGGGATAATTTCTCTCAACAATAAAAGCACTTAGCACCCGGTCTTTATCGATTTTCGCAAAAACTGTCTGTATATCTGCAAATCCGGCATTGGTGATCCACATTTTCTGACCATTTAGGATATAATGTTTCCCGTCTTCCGAAAGCCGGGCAGTGGTCTTCCCGGAGTTGGCATCACTGCCGGCACCCGGTTCAGTAAGACAGTAGGCTCCAAGATATTCGCCGGTGCCAAGACGGGTGACATATTTCTGGCGTTGTTCCTCATTCCCATAATAATTAATGGGTAAGGTACCGATACCCGTATGCGCCATGAATGCTACGGAAAACGCGTACCCGGCGCCGATGGTTTCGGCAGCCAGCATTTGTGTTAAAAAAGATTGTCCGAATCCACCCAGTTCTTCCGGAAGGGAGATTCCCATGAGACCAAGTTCGCCGGCCTTTTTCAGGATGCTTTTCATCAACTGGTAATCAGGCGCATCGGTTTTTTCAACGTTGGGATATACTTCCGTTTCGAGAAAATCGCGACAGGTTTCGGCGATCATGCGTTGCTCTTCGTTAAACTCCTCGGGAATGAAAATATCAGTTGGTTCATCAACCAGGAATTCACCGCTTTTTAACACTTTTTTGTTTTCCATCTCAGAATTATTGTTTTGGTTTATTTCTTATAAATGCATTGCTTTCGCAATCAGTTCCGCAATATCGAGGTTTTTAATCTCATCTTCCTTGTTTTTATACTTTATCCCATCGGTTAGCATCGTCATACAGAACGGACAGGCTGTGGCGACGATACCGGCGTTGGTTTCAATAACATCCTCCGTTCTTTCCATGTACACTTCTTTGTTCCCGGGTTCCGCCTCTTTAAACATTTGTCCGCCTCCTGCCCCGCAACAAAGCGCGAAACTTTTATTCCGCTTCATTTCAACAAAGTCCGGTGTAAGTTTCTTCAGGATAGAGCGAGGTTCGAAGTAAATATCATTGCATCTGCCCAGGTAACAGGGATCGTGATACGTAATCTTTGCTTCCTTCAGTTCTTCCGGGTCAATCTTAAGCTTACCTTCCTGCATGGCCTTATCAAGGAACTGAAGGTAATTAATCACTTCGAAATGACCACCGAGATCCGGGTAATCGTTTTTGAAAATGTTGAAACAATGAGGACAGATGGTAATAATCTTCTTCACCTCGTAGTTTTTCAATATTTCAATAACGGTCAAAGCCTGCATCTGGTAAAGCATCTCGTTACCGGCTCTTCTGGCGGGATCGCCATTACAGGTTTCTTCTTTCCCCAATACAGCATAATCAACCTGCAGGTAAGTCAGGATTTTAGCAAATGAAGCCACCACTTTCCTGTAACGGTCATCAAAAGCTCCTGCACAGCCAACCCAGAAAAGGTATTCAGGTTTCTTGCCTTGTGCAAAAACTTCTGACATTACCGGAACTGTGATTTTTTGTAATTCCATATTTCTGTTGATCTCCTGATACATTAATTCATTCTCATCTCCAGGTCTTTAGCCCATAACATCCGATCCTCTGCAGAATATTGCCAGGGTGCACCATTGTTTTCGATGTTGTTGAACATCACCTTCAATTGGCCGGGAGCTGATGCCTCCTCCATAACCAGGTATCTCCTCATATCCGCGATGATCGTCGGTTGGTTAATATTGATCGGACACTCTTTCGCACAGGCATTGCACATGGTACAGGCCCAGAGCTCTTCTTCGCTTATGTAGTTGCGGATCAATGCTTTCTGGTCGTTGTAACTCCGACCTTTCTCTATCAGATGCGGTCCTTTTTCTTTCATACGGGCACGGACATCCATGACGATTTTCCGGGGCGAAAGTTTTTTTCCAGTGATATTCGCAGGACATGAAGCAGTACATCTGCCACATTCCGTACAGGAAAGACTATCCATATATTGTTTCCAGGTAACATCTTCCACATCCTTCACGCCAAATCGTTCCATCGGGGCATCGGCAGGTGGTGCTTCAAAGGAGGCTGCAGGATCCAGCATCATCTTCACTTCCCGTGTGATGTTGTCCATGTTCGGAAAATGGCCGAGCGGATAAAGTCTGGAGAAAAAAACATTCGGAATGGACATAAAAACATGAAAATGCTTGGAATAAGGAAGCATGTTCGCAAAAATGAAAATCAGGAGGATATGTGACCACCAGGAAAATTCATACAGGAAATTCAGGGTTTCGGGGGATAAACCGGCGAAAAGGGCAGAAAGGAAATACGCAACCGGGAAAACTCCTGCGATTTCACTTCCGGCAGTCATACTCATATGATAATAGCTTGCGTTCATCCCAAGCAGGGAGATCATCAGGAAGAGAATCATGGAGAGCGCCAGGTTTGCATCCATATGAGAGATGTGCTTCATCTCAATGCCCTGGAACCGTTTGATGTGAAGAAACAGTCGGCGGAAAAGGAAGATGAGAATGGCGAGGGCGACAATGAGCGCAAAAATATCTCCGGATGCTGTAATGAAATCATATACAGGGCCAAGGATCCGCAAAGATCTTTCCGTCCCTGAAAAACCGTCCAGAATCATTTCAATGCTTCCGAATAAAATCACGCAAAACCCCCAGAAAACCAGCGCATGAAAGAGTCCAATGACCGGTTTCCGGAAAATCTTGGTTTGGCCGAAAGCCACCTCCATCATTACAACGAATCTTCTTCCGAAATGCTGAACAGGGAAATCTTTCCGGGTAAATCTGAAAAAGGAGATAATCCGCCTGGTGGTATAAGTAAAGACGCCGAGGGTAATTATGAGGGTGATTGCAAAAAGTATCTGTTTGGCCATCATTGTAGGTCAGTTAAACTTCAGAGGGTGTCTATTGAAATATTCAGCACTATTTCCCCTTTACTTCTTTCAGGGCCTCAACAAGTTTTGGCACTATTTTCAATGCATCTCCGACAATACCATACTGTGCTGCCTCGAAAATCGGGGCATCTTTATCCGTATTGATGGCAACAATGTATTTTGACGAACTGATCCCGGCCAGATGTTGTGTTGCGCCTGAGATCCCGATGGCAAAATAAAGATTGGGCGCAATGATCTTCCCGGTTTGGCCAGTATGTTCGTCATGTGGTCTCCAGCCTTCATCGGAAACCGGACGAGAACAGGCGGTTGCCGCGCCGAGCAATTCTGCAAGTTCGACAATGGATCCCCAGTTATCGGGAGATTTCATTCCTCTTCCGCCTGAAATAACGATTTCAGCATCCGTAAGGAGGATTTTCCCTGTCTGTTTCTGAACTTCTTTTACCTGCGTTTTCCTTAGACCTGCTTCTACCGGGATATCCACATTTTCAATCAAGTGTTCATTATGCGTTTCGGTAACCTCAAAGGAATTCTGCGAAAGCGTAAGGATTTTGATCGAGGAATGGATCGCAACGTCTGCAAAAGCATTGCCTGAGAATACTTTTTTATAAATTACAAAAGGGTCCGTACTGATGGGTAATTTGCTCACCCCTGATCCGATACCTGCTTTCAGACGCACCGACAAACGCGGAGCCAGTGCTTTTCCGGTATTATTATTTGAAAGGACAACCACAGCAGCATTTTCCTTTTTAGCGAAATCGGCGATCACCGTAGTAAATACCTGATTATCCAAAGTTGAAAAATGTTCATTTTTTGCACTGATAATCTTTTTAACGCCGTATTTTCCCAACTTTTCTAACTCACTGTTTTCTACCGGGCCGATGGATAATGCAACGGCTTGGGTATTGAGCATTTCTGCAAGGCGGGTGGAGTAAGTAATCAATTCAAACGATAGCTTCTTGAATTTTCCGTCCCAATTTTCGACAAATACGAGAACTGACATATGTTTTGTGTTAATTTACAGTGGATAATTAAATGATTTTTGCTTCATTCTGCAGGAGTTCGATCAACTGTTTAGGATTTTCAGCATCAACGAATTTGCACTTTGCACGGGGTTTGGGCAATTCAAAATTCACCAGACTGGTCAAAGGTTCTACCGCAACCGGTTCAACGACTTTGATGGGTTTTGTTCTTGCCATCATGATGCCCCGCATGGCAGCAATCCTGGGTTCCTTGGCGATTCCTTTCTGAACAACCAGGACAACAGGCACTGGAACAGTAACCAATTCCTTACCGCCATCGATTTCCCGGCTAATCAAAGCATGTCCGTTCTCAATTTTAAGTGAAGAAACAGCTGAAACCGATGCAATCTCTAAAAACTCGGCCAGCATCCCTCCTACCGTAGATCCATTGAAATCGCTTGATTCGATGCCACAAATGATTATATCGTAAGGATTGGTTTTTAACACTTCGGCCAGTTGGGCAGCGACAAAATAGGCATCGGAAGGGTCGGCATTGATACGAATGGCATCGTCGGCACCAATGGCCAAGGCCTTACGGATGGTAGGTTCGGCACCGATAAGGCCGACATGGGCCACAGAAACCTGAGTAACACCGTTTGAAGGATCATCCTTCAGTTCGAGTGCCCGGGTAAGCGATAATTCATCCCAGGGATTGATCACCCACTGGATCCCGACCGTGTCGAGCTTTTTGTTCTCAGCAGTGAACTTTACCTTCGTGGTTGTGTCGGGAACGTTACTTATACAAACCAGTATCTTCATTGAATATCAATTTTATAGTGTTATAATGGAAAATGCTTTTCGGGCTGCAAAGATAAAATAAAATCAGCAAAGTGAAATCTGATTTATTTCTCGCCACCTTCAACCTCTTCATCGAGGCATTTGTTGTACTGGGTCATGGCTTTCAGACTCATAGCCATACTGGAAAAGCCGCCATCATGATAAATATTCTGCATGGTAATTTTGCGGCTGAGATCAGAGAAAAGTACGATCGAGAAGTCTGCACACTCATCAGCAGTGGCGTTTCCAAGCGGAGACATCCGCTCGGTGAAGTCCATAAGCCCATCCATCCCCTTAATTCCACTGCCGGCAGTCGTCCTGGTGGGGGATTGCGAGATGGTATTGACGCGGATGAACTTTTCACGTCCATAGATATATCCGAAGCTTCTGGCAATGGATTCAAGCAAAGCTTTTGCATCGGCCATGTCGTTATAACCAGAAAGGGTTCGCTGTGCAGCAATGTATGAGAGAGCCAGAACTGAACCCCATTCGTTGATCGCATCCATTTTTTTGGCTACCTGGAGCATCTTATGAAATGAAAGAGAAGAAATATCAATGGTTTTCAGGAAGTAATTATAATCCAGATCATCATATTCCAGTTTTTTCCTGACATTCAGCGACATCCCAATAGAATGCAGAACAAAGTCCACTTTACCACCCAACACCCCCATTGATTTTCTAAATACATTCTCTATATCTTCGACACTCGTGGCATCTGCAGGAATTACAACAGAATTACATTTTTTAGCCAGTTTGTCGATTTCACCAAAACGCAGAGCGACCGGGGTATTGGACAAGGTGAATACGGCTCCTTCATCATGGGCTCTCTCTGCTATTTTCCAGGCGATGGACCGATCGTCCAATGCACCGAATATGATCCCTTTTTTTCCTTTCAATAAATTATATGCCATGGCTTTTTCTGTTCATTTAGGTTAATTCAATAACAATTCCCTTGCTGTGATCATTGCAGAATCGGTCACTTTCTCATTGCTGAGCATCTTTGCGATTTCTGTTACCCGTTCATCCTGGGAAAGTTCTTTGATTTGAGTCCGGGTCGTTCCCGCATCCGAAGTTTTGAATACCCGGAAATGGAAGGTCCCCTGCCCAGCGATCTGCGGAAGATGGGTTATCGCGATAACCTGCATATTTTGTCCCATTGAGCGAAGGATGCTCCCCACTTTTCCTGCTATTTCACCGGAAACGCCACTGTCGATTTCGTCAAAAATGATGGTGGGAAGCAAGTTTTTCTGTGAAATGAGCGACTTAATACTCAGCATCAGTCGGGAAAGTTCACCGCCGGAGGCAATCCTGGAAACTTCGGCCATTTCAATACCTTTATTGGCGCTGAAGAGGAAACAAACCGAATCGAGTCCATCCCTGGTAAGGCTTTCGGCAGTTTTTATTTCAACCTGCATCCTCGCATGAGGAATACCCAGTTTTGACAATAGGTCCACCAGTTTTTTCCCAATCTCAGGAAGAACCTTACTCCGTTTAGCTGAAAGATCGATGGCGTCTTTCATAAGCGATTGATGAAGCAGATCCTGTTCCTTCCTGACCCGTTCAATCTGTTCTTCCAATGATCCGACCTGTTGTAGTCTCCCGGAAAGATCTTCCCTTTTCAGGATCAGTTCTGCAACGCTTTGAACGGCATTCTTTTTCTGAAGATGATACAACATGTCCAATCTTTCAGTCAGCGTTTCAATTTCTTTCGGATCATAGACCACACCTTGTTCAAGATGGTTAAGTTCATCTGCTATATCTTTCAGATCGATCAGGTTGCTTTGAATCCGTTCTCCTGTCTCCTTAAGCAAGGGATGGTATATCGAAAGATGCGAAGTGATGGATGCAACGGTTGACAGCTCATTCAGTATATTCAATTCTCCTTCCGAGAGAAGGTTTAACGCCTTCACCAGGCTTGTTTTAATTTCCTCTGCATGGGAAAGGATTTCAAGCCTTTGCTCGATTTCTTCCTGTTCACCTTCCTGCAGTTGGGCTTCGTCCAGTTCATTGAAGAGAAAAGTATAATAATCCTTATCTTTTCTGGCTTTCTCTTCTTGCTGAACCAGATCATCCAGCTCATTTTTCGTTTCCAGGAATTTTCTGAAATTTTCGCGGTATAGTTTTAAAGATGAAGCGTTATGGGCATAACTGTCGACCACGGCAAGCTGGAAATTGGCATCATTCAGTGTGGTGATGGCATGTTGGGAATGGATATTCACAAGGCGATCGCCAAGATCCTTCAACAATGGAAGATTGACGGGTGTATCGTTGATGAATGCCCTGGATTTACCTCCCTGGTTGATCTCACGACGCAAAATGGTCGTTTCACCAGCATCCAGTTCATGTTCGTTGAAAAATCCTTCAAGATGATATTCAGCCGTCAAAAAGATCCCTTCCACGATGCATTTCTTTTCTTTATTTAATAAGACGGAGGCATCGGCTCTTTGCCCCAACAACAGGGATAATGCCCCAAGGAGTATTGATTTCCCGGCACCGGTTTCACCGGTAATGACCGAAAAACCTTCAGAAAAATCAATATCAAGGCGATCGATCAGCGCGTAATTTTCAATTGTAAGTTTAAGCAACATTCTGCTATTTCTAGGATAACCGGAAAAAGAAAATAGGCTATTTATTTACCTGAAAGAATTGTCTGGTATTTTGAGCCATTGGCAGGGTCGATCTCCTTCAGGATATTCACCACCTGGGTCTTTTCCATTGGGGGAACCCTTTGATCCGAGTAGATGTTGACAAATTCATCCCTTTTAGCATCAAGGATCAGTTGCAGTCCGTAAAGACCAGGTTTCGCGTTGTATAGTGCTTGCAGATAATTCATACTTTCGGTAATCGCAGATCTTCCCAGATCCACCTTTTCATACATCACATCCAGTCCCTGACGGTGATATTTATACATAAAATCACGAAGTCCGGCATTAGAAGGATTCAGGAAATTCTCGACAAACCAGAAACGGTTTTTCTGGCTTTCAAATCCCTTCCAACCTGATTCCGGCGCATTCTGAGCGGCTGTAACAATACTTTGTGCTTTCTCATAATAGGGTGTGCCGCCCAAGGGTGCATAGCTATCGAAATTCATCCCAAGGAACATATAAATGTAGAAAGCAAGGGTTGAAGTCAGGTTAGAAGTGTAAGTATTCTCAGAGAAATCAAGGGGCTGGAATTCAACAAAGCGGAAGGTGAAATCTTTGTCCACCGTGTTTAATAAAGGAGTATTGTAAGCAGTATTAAAAACCGGACGACGCAACACCAGGTTAAGGGTACCTCTGAACTCATCACTTCCCAAACGGTCATTCACGGTGAGAAGTATGGTACATTCAATCCGTTCTTCAACCCGGAAGTTAAAATTGGTCCATTTGCGGTTATTTATGAATTCATACATCGACTGTTGCATTGATTCAAAGACCCGCTTATCGGTACCTTCCAGCTGAGGAGAAGTTACAGAAATCTGGCAATCCAATTCCTGCGCCGACATTCTCATCGTGATCACGAACAGGAGGAGCAGGAGAATGATCTTTTTGGTATGTTGCATAATTTCCCGGAAAATTAACTTAATTCATCGATGGCATTAAGAATATCGGAAGCAACTTCGCTTTTGTCTTTTAACGCGCCGGCCACCACATTTCCGGCTTTGTTAATAAGGGTAATTTTATTTGTATCGCCGTTAAATCCGGCTCCCGGATCATTCATCGAATTCAGGATGATCAGATCCAGGTTTTTCTTTATCAATTTCTGACGGGCATTCGAAAGCTCATTTTCCGTTTCAAGGGCAAAGCCGGCCAATACCTGGTTCTTTCTTTTCAAAGCGCCCATCTCTGCAAGGATATCTTTGGTAGGGTGCAGTTCAACGGTAAGCGAGTCTCCGTTTTTTTTAATCTTGGTTCCGGAGGGCCGGGCCGGGCGGTAATCGGCAATAGCTGCAGCCATGATGGTGATATCTGCGGAAGGAAAGTGTTTCAGACAAGCTTCGTACATTTCCTGGGCCGTAGTCACGTTAATTCTTTCAATGGCGGTCATTTCTGCGGATAATGAAACCGGTCCGCTGATCAAAACAACACTGGCTCCCCGTGAGGCTGCTTCCCGGGCAATGGCAAAGCCCATTTTTCCGGAGGATTGATTTCCGATGAACCGAACCGGATCAAGGGCTTCGTGTGTAGGTCCTGCCGTAACCAGTACTTTTTTCCCGGAAAGACGATTCTGCTTGCTGAAAAATGTGGTCAGCACATGAATAATGCTGGCAGGGTCTTCCATCCTTCCCGGGCCGGAAAGCCCGCTGGCAAGTTCACCAACCTGAGGTTCGATAATCATGTTACCGAATGAACGGAGCGAAGCAATATTATTCTGAGTGGATGGATGTTCATACATATCCATGTCCATCGCCGGAGCAATGAATACAGGGCAACGCGCAGACAGATAGGCGGTTACAAGAAAATTATCCGCAATACCATTCACCATTTTTCCCAATGTATTGGCCGTTACCGGTGCAAATAACATAATATCTGCCCACAAGCCAAGTTCAACATGGTTGTTCCACTCCCCGCTAGACTGTTTATACGGATCGATGATAACTGGTTTGCAGGAGAGTGTTGAAAGAGTGAGCGGCGTGACGAAATCAGTAGCTGCAGGTGTCATGATTACCTGTACCTCTGCTCCTTCCTTTATCAGCAAACGGATCAGGAAAGGAATTTTATAGGCAGCAATGCTGCCAGTGATACCGATGACGACCTTTTTCCCTTTGAGCATCATTTAGAAATCGTCCTGATGTTCTTTGTGAGGATTTCTGAAGTAAACCTCATCATTGAGGTACTCGTGTATGGCGATCAGCGTGGGTTTGGGAAGATGTTCGTAGTATTTCGCAATCTCAATCTGTTCGCGGTTTTCAAAAACTTCTTCCAGATTATCGGTAGTGGTAGCAAATTCGGAGATCTTCTGTTTTAATTCTTCCTTTACTTCGAGGGAGATCTGGTTGGCACGTTTGGAAACAATCGATACTGTTTCATAAACATTATTGGTTCCCTTGGTAAAATCCTCGATATTCCTGGTTACTGCTACCGTATCGGTTTTGACTTTTTTATAATCCATAGGTAAATCACGTTTTTATTAAGAAGCTATTTATTTATTTTTTGATGAAACCTGAAGGTCAAGTTCCTTTTGGGATTTTGTTTTCAGTGACTTTGCTTCATCAAGGTATTGACTCTGCGGGTAAAGGGTTGCAAGATCGTTGTAAGAGGCAATGGCCTTCAGCAATCTTTCTTTCTTTTTGGATTCGATACTCTCCTGTGCAAATTTATTATTCGATTTGAAGATAAGAAATAAAATCTCCTCTTTGCGCTGTGTATCAGGATAATCCTTCAAAATACTGTTAAGGGAAGTGATTGCAGCAAGATAATCATCCATCCGGTAATACATTTTGGCGATTCTGAATGCTTTTAACTCCAGTTTTGCCCTGAGCTTGTCGATCAGGTCATTGCATTCGTTAACCCGTGTACTTTTCGGATAAACATTAATAAACAGCTGCAGATCCCTGATGGCATCCTTGGTGCTTGTCTGATCCAGGCTGTATTCCGGAGAATTCAGGTAATTACAATAGGCACTCATGAAGTTACATTCCTCTGCTGTGGGCAGGTTAGGAAAGTTGTTGGAATATCGCTTAAAGTAATATGAAGCCATCGTATATTCCTTCATGTAGTAATAACTGTAAGCATAATAATAAAAGATTCTTTCTGCTTTATCCGTAGCTTTCATTGCTGTCGACAACTGGTCAAAAAGCTGCTGAGCCCTTGAATAATTTTTCTCTTCATACAATTTTACAGCAGCGGCATACTTCTTCTCATTGTCAGTACTTTTCAGCAGCTTTGAGAATTTACACGATGAAACAACCAGGACCAGAAGTAACAATAAGATTAATGGGGTGATTTTATTCATCCGCATATATTTTTTTTTAAAGGCTGGATGTAACGCGCATGTAAGTGAGTGATTTTTGGTTGTGCTTAACGAACATGCTCGTTTCATGGTGCAAATTTACGAATTTTATTGAAATTCAGTTTCAGTAACGTCATTTTAATATTTATAGTATCGCAAATAGCAGGTTGAAAATGCAAAGTAAATTTGAAAATCAGGTGTAAAATGGTAATTTTGCCGCACGAAATTTTACTCAATTAAAACGACGAACAGTGGATCTTTTCGAAAAAGTAGTTGCCAATGCAGGTCCTTTGGGAACCTATGCGGATCAGGGTAATGGTTATTTTTATTTCCCCAAACTCGAAGGCGAAATTTCAAACCGTATGATCTTCCGGGGCAAAGAGTGCCTTGTATGGAGCCTGAATAATTATCTCGGTCTGGCGAATCATCCGGAAGTCAGACAAGCTGATATGGAGGCTTCAGCCAAATGGGGCCTTGCTTATCCAATGGGAGCAAGAATAATGTCAGGTCAGTCCGATTATCACCAGCAATTGGAAAGGGAACTTGCTGATTTCGAAGGGAAAGAAGCTGCTTATCTTTTAAATTTCGGATATATGGGGATGGTCTCAATTATCGACTCACTGATCGACCGACACGATGTGGTAGTATATGATTCCGAAGCACATGCCTGTATCCTGGATGGTTTACGGATGCATATGGGTAAAAGGTTTGTTTATCCGCATAACGATATGGAAAGCTTTGAGAAACAGCTTTCCAGGGCAAAAAAGATCACCGATGTCACCAAAGGAGGAATCCTGGTGATTACTGAAGGAGTGTATGGTATGTCGGGAGACCTTGGCAACCTGAATGGAATTCTTGCTTTAAAAGACAAATATCATTTCCGCCTGCTTATTGATGATGCACACGGTTTCGGAACGATGGGCCCTCACGGAGCCGGCACCAGCGAATACCAGGGTGTGATGGATCAGGTCGATGTCTACTTCGGTACATTTGCCAAGGCCATGGCAGGAATTGGCGCCTTTGTGGCCAGCGAGAAGAAAATCATCAAGTCACTGGCCTTTAAAATGCGTTCGCAGATCTTCGCCAAATCGCTTCCCATGCCAATGGTGATTGGATCACTCAAACGGCTGGAACTGATTCGTACTAAGCCGGAACTCAGAGAACAGCTCTGGACGATCACCAATGCCCTGCAAAGCGGTTTGAAGGCCAAAGGATTTAACATCGGCAATACGCAATCACCTGTCACGCCTGTATTCCTGCAAGGCGGAATCGGGGAAGGAACACAGATTGTTTATGACCTAAGGGAAAACTTTGGTGTTTTTTGTTCAATGGTGATGTATCCCGTTGTTCCCAAAGGCATTATCATGCTCCGGTTGATCCCCACGGCTGTTCATACCCTTGAAGATGTGGATTATACAATTCAGACTTTCATGAAGATCAAGGAAAAACTGGATGCCGGAGCCTATTCTTCCGGAACCATTCCCCCGATGGCTGAGCCTTTTTAATTAATTCTTTTTTATGACAAGCGATCCCGGCAAAAAGACTTCAGGTATATATTCCTTATACCGTAAGCTTCGCTTTTTGCAATACAGGGGAACCCTTTTTCATAAAGAACCCCGTTTTGCCAGAAAAAAAGACAGGTTACGGATCCGAAGAAAATTTTTCCGCTTCTTTCGTTTCCTCAAGTTTCGGTCAAATTCAAGGCTTGGGAGGATTCAGGCGTTCCGTTACGAGCAGGAAAAAAGTAGTTCCCCCGGATATCTTCTTGTATCTGGAAAAACGGTCGTTGGAGGGGTTACACCTATTCCTGTTTTACGAAAAATCCCGTTTGCTGAAAGAAAATTACGCTTTTGGCGAATTCTCAGGTTCGTATTCCTGAAAAGAAAACTCAAACGGAAAAAGCGAAAAGCTGAGAAGTCCCGGATAATCAAAGGATCAACCATCTGGTACCGGAAATTCCGCTACCTTTATAATACCGGACAGCTTTTCAAGATCAACAAATCCGAACTTCATGCCTATTATGAGCGGAATCTGGGTTTCATCTACAAAAAAAATAGCCTCATCATTTCCCTTAATTCCACAGCAATTTTCCTGCTGGCTTATCTTTTTATTTACCTGATCCGGCAATTCTCTATTGCCCTTGTCAGCAGTTCTTTCGACATTGAGACGATTGTTTACTTCTTTGATGTGGACTTTCTGATCAGAGGCCGTGACTGGGGACACGATGCGGTGAAGGTCATTTTCAGCATTGGCCCATTTGTCTCTCTCCTTCTTTCTTTAATTGCTTTAATTGCTTTTGCGAATTACCAGCACAAAACCTCTGTTTTCAGGTTATTTATTTTCTGGGTGTTTTGTTTCGGCTTTACTGGTTTCTTTGGGGAATTGCTGATGGGATCCCTGATGGATAAGGGAATTGGGTTTGTAATTCTCTACCTGTTTTTCATGGATACGGGAAAGATGGTCATTGCTTTCCTTTCATTGATCATTTTGATCGCAACAGGGTTATTTATCAAAAACTATATGCTGATTACCGGGAACATCTATTACAATTACCTCGTAAAGAGAAACCGGGGGAAATTTGTTTTCAACCAGATCATCCTGCCCTACCTGGCTGGAATGCTGATCATTTACCTGGTGAAATATCCAAGAATGCTTACCATTGAACTTGCCGTTAATCTTTCGATGATCCTGCTGTTACTTCCGGCTATCATCAGAAGCAGATTCAGAAATGAGTTGTTTTTCGATCAGGATTCAAGAAACATACATCTCTACGGATGGTGGATCCTGGCCGCATCCCTGCTATTTCCGATCTTCCGGATTATTCTTGGAATAGGCGTCAGGATCTGAAAAGGATTATCTCAGAACAATTTTCGCCCGGTAGATTTCTTCCCCCTGTTGCAATTCGAGAATATAAATACCGGATTCATATTGATGCAGATCGATTTGCAGGTAAGGATTTCCCTGCTGTTGAAAGCGTGTGGTTTCCATTATGGTTTTCCCGGTCATGGTGGTAAGCCGAAGGGTTGATTCTTTTGACCAACCCCTGGGCATAATAATGTTAACCACACCGTCGGCGGGATTGGGATAAACCTTCAAATCCGCGATATTTTTTTCGGCAATTCCAAAGTTGAGCGGTACAAGCTCCACATTTTGCCTGTTTGTATTCAGTCGGTTAACTGTAACGTCATGAACAGTTTTTGTAAAATAACCAGGCGAAGAAAAAGTGAGATTATAGGATCCCTGATCGATGAGACGGTAATACCATCCTGAGGGCAAATGAGAACTGACATCCGAATTGTCCTTATCATGACCCTGTATAAACACTTTAGCTTCGATGGCTTCTCCCGTCACTGTATCGGTCACCTGACCATTAATGCCATAGCCGGCTTGTTCAATATAGTTGAGAAAGGATCGCTTGTTGTATCCCCAGTAATTTAGTAATTGGCTGGATGGTAATATTTTGGTATTCGATATTTCAAGTGTTACTTCACGTCCGTGATGAAAATAGGTGGTGTAGTCCTGCCGCCCGCCGTTCACTTCATACCATGCATAACCATTGGTTACACCGTTATCCTCATCCTTGAAATACCAGGAAGGACTATTGGCGTGAACAGTATCGGCATATTCCCTGCCGGTAAACCCGAACCACGAATCATCGGCATGCAGTTTTGCCCAAGTATCCCATGGAAAATTGTAAACTTCTGCTCCTCCATGGAAATTCATTGAAAGAACAAAATTATGAATGGTATCATATCTCATGAACCACTTTGTTTCAGTCTGCCATGCCTCTAAATCCGGGTGAGGTCCTACTTTCGGATCAGGGAAATTACGATTCAAATCAATCATATTAGAATTATACCTCCAGGCTCCGTTTACGGTATTGTTTCCTCCATGATAAGTACCATCGGGATTGGCCAGTGGGTTGATATAAAGTTGAAAGTTATTGACCAGGTTTGTCATCCTGGGAACCGTTCCATATCCCGAAAGGATGGAATCGATAAGATGAAGCATACAGATATACCCGGTTACTTCGTCACCATGAATTGATGAGGTAAGTAAAACTTCTGGTTCACCCTGATTAAGCTCAACACTGTCGCTGATCTTTACAGCCAGAATCAATCGTCCCTGAATGGAAACACCGATCGTATCCACCTTACAGATAGCCGGATAGGAAGTGGCAAAACCCGTCATGAGATCCAGGTATTGCTGATAAGTGGGGTAATAATTCCAGATGGTACGGTTGAAAGCGTCCTTCTGATGATTTCCCATATTCAGTTCGCTGTAAGAAAGCAGGTCCCCGGGAAGCGGCAAAAGCGTCCAGGAATATCCCAGTATTTTGAAACGGTTGAATTCCTTTTCATTGGCAAAAGCGAATACCTGCAAGTCCTTTACATTATCGATCGAAATGATCCTCGTGAGTTGACTAATTTCACTTTTGTCATGGATGGTAAAGGTGAAATAAGCAAGCCCTTTCTTTTGAAAATCCGGTAAAGTTTGCCCATTGATGGCACTCAAACCCAAAAAAAGAAGAACTGCAATAAGGAGGCTGGATAACCTGAGGGCAAGTAAATGTTTCATTTGATCAGGATTTTTCTATTTGACTGATGAGTTGTGTGAGTAATTGATGCGTTTCTTTATTTACGGGTATCAATGGCAGACGCAGGTAATGCTGGCAAAGTTGCCTGATCATCAGGGCTTCTTTGATACCGGCAGGGCTTCCATCGACAAATAATGCATTGATCAGGTCATACAGCTTGAAATGAATTTTCCTTGCCTGCTCAAAATCGCCTTTAAGTCCAAGCCTGACCATTTCCGAAAATTCATGCGGGTAAATATTTGCGACGACCGAAATCACCCCGTCAGCCCCTGACCCCAGCAATGGCAGCGTTAATCCGTCATCACCAGAGATCACGAGAAAATCATCCGGCCGGTATTTCAGAATTTTATGAATCTGATCAAAGTTGGCAGACGCTTCCTTGATCCCGATGATATTTTCAAAATCAACAGCAAGCCTTAGGGTGGTATCTGCACTGATATTGCTGGAAGTCCTTCCGGGAACGGTATAGAGAATCACCGGTACCGGACTGGCCTGGGCGATGAATTTGAAATGCTGATAAATTCCTTCCTGATTGGGCTTATTATAGTAAGGACAAACGGAAAGGATGGCATCCACATCTTTCATCGGCGTGCCATGAATGGAAAGTACTACATCGGAAGTGTTATTTCCTCCTATTCCAACAACCAGGGGTACTCTTTTATTGATTTTCTTAACCGTAAAATCGATGAGGGCTTTCTTTTCCTGTTTTGACAAAGTAACAGATTCTCCGGTAGTTCCCAGCAATACAATGTAGTTAATGCCTCCGTCGATCACATGTTCTATGATCTTTTCAAAAGCAGGAAAATCGATTGCATTGGATTGAGTGAATGGAGTTACGATCGCAACGCCGGTTCCTTTGAATTTAGTGATTGGCCGCATTTTGGTTGATAATGGTTAAATAATGAGTAACCTGGAGGATGTATTCACTAACAGAAGTTTTTTCATCCACATTGATCATCAGATCATAACAGTCGGCATTCTTTTCCGTAAACCGGCCAACCCGGCATAGTGACATGGAAAGACCGGCGATGTATTTTAATGGAAGGTTATCCTTTTGGCTCAGGTCAATCAGGATATCAAACTCCTTGGCTATAAAATCTTTCACCTTTAGTGAGACAGGCTTATAAAACCAATTCATATCTTTTCCTGAGAAAAAATCGTATGAAAGTTTGGGAAGGAAACGGCTGATCAATGTTTTATTTTTTACGAATCCAAGTGCTTTAACATCTTTGTGATCATGCTGCAATTGAGAAACAAGCGCTTCTACCCGGTCATAATCGGGAACCTCATCGAGGGTATAGAGAATCCCAATGCGTTTTGCTGCCTGAAGATTGGTCAGTTTCCGGTCGTGGCCAGAATCTGCCATTTCTTTCCTGAAGAAATAGTTACCGATGAAGGATCTTATTTTCGAAAACATATAAAACGATTTCCGGACGATGCAAAGGTAAGGCTTCCTCTTTAACTGAAGTTTTTTTTTCACATAAAATCCTGTTGTGATCATATCCCATGGTTATAATATGCAGAATTGTAAAAGTGATATGAATCTGGCGTACCTTTGCAAAAAAAATACATTCATTGAGAATGAAAGCTTTACATATAGGAGATTTAAATATTTCGGTTCCGATTATTCAGGGCGGAATGGGTGTAGGCGTATCTTTATCGGGACTGGCTTCGGCGGTAGCGAATGAAGGTGGTATCGGGGTTATCTCAAGCGCTGGTCTCGGGTTGTTATACCGGAATTTCTCAACAGATTTTCTTGAAGCAAGTATCTATGGCCTGAAAGAGGAGATCCGTAAGTCAAGGGAGAAGACACATGGCGTTATTGGTGTAAATATAATGGTGGCCATGTCGAATTTCATTGATATGGTTAAAACTTCAATTGCCGAAAAGGTCGATATCATCTTTTCAGGTGCCGGATTACCACTCGAATTGCCTTCTTATCTCGAAAAAGACAGTACAACCAAGCTGGTTCCTATAGTTTCTTCAGCAAGGGCAGCGAAACTGATTTGTGAAAAATGGCACCAACAGTACAATTATCTGCCTGATGCCATCGTAGTAGAAGGCCCGATGGCCGGTGGTCACCTGGGTTTTAAGCCCGAGCAGATTGATGATGCGCATTATGCCCTTGAAGTTCTGATACCGGAAGTGGTTAAAGAAGTGAAGTTTTTCGAAGAAAAATATAACAGGAAAATTCCAGTCATTGCGGCCGGAGGTATATACACAGGAGAGGATATCCATCGGATCATGGAGCTCGGGGCTTCAGGTGTTCAGATGGGGACGATTTTCGTGACCACGAATGAATGTGATGCTTCTGATGAGTTTAAACAGACTTACCTGGATGCCAAAAAGGGTGACATCGGCATTATCAAAAGTCCTGTAGGAATGCCGGGAAGAGCCATTTTTAATGAATTTCTCGAGAAAGTGAAACAGGGGCAAAAACACCCCATTCGCTGTCCGTTCAAATGCATCAAAACCTGCGACATATCTTCAAGTCCTTATTGTATCATCACCGCATTGATCAGTGCAGTGAAAGGAAATTTCACCAACGGTTATGCTTTTGCCGGTTCAAACGCTTTTAAAGCCACTGCAATAACTTCAGTCAACAGCATATTTCTGAAATTAAAAGCGGAATTCGAGAAAGTGTAGCGGATCAGAACAGCGATCAGATTTCTATTTTCAACCCGTCATATCCTGGTTTGATAAAATCCGGCAGTTCGGCCATCAATTCCTTCATGGGTTCCATCTGATGACTCAGATGAGTGAGAAATCCACGTTCCGGCTTAAGTTCTTCCAGTATCGCGACCGCTTCTTCCAGGTTGAAATGTGAATAATGTTTTTTCTTTCTTAAGGCATTAATGACGATCACCTTCGAACCTTCCATCTTCTTTTTCTCGGTCTTGCTGATTTCAACCGCATCGGTGATATAGGAAAGATCACCTACCCGGTATCCAAAGATATAGTTTTCGTTATAATGCCTGGCCCTGATGGGTAATACAGGGATACCGGCCGCCTCGAAGGCGCAATTGGTAATGGTATGCAACCGGATCTCCGGAACGCCCGGGTATCGGTCTTCACCAAAAGCATAGGAAAATTCGGTTTTAATGATCTCCTGGACTCCAGCTGAGGCATATACATCAGCAGGCTTTCCCATGATAAAGTTGAATGCGCGAACATCGTCCAGCCCACCCAGATGATCCTTGTGACCATGCGTAATCAGGATGGCATCCACGGATCTGATCTTCTCACGAAGCATCTGCTGCCGGAAATCCGGGCCACAGTCGATGACAATCCTTTTACCATCTGTTTCGATCATGCCAGAAGTACGCAAACGTTTGTCACGCGGATCCTCAGACCGGCAAACCCGGCATTCACACCCGATAACGGGTATACCCTGCGATGTTCCGGTGCCAAGAAAGGTAAAGATCATCTCGTTACAATTTAATTTTCCTGACTCTTTTTAAGGTCAGTAGATTCATCGGATCACTTCCGAGTCCGCTGATGTCGTTTCCGATAAAACGTAGAACCTGATCATAATATAAAACTACAACCGGAGACTCGGACATGATCAGTTTGTCCATTTTCCGGTAATTTAAAATCCGCACCGAATCATTCACAACCGACATGGCCTCTTCAAAAAGGCGGTCGAATTCCTTATTCGCGAAATGGGTATAGTTGGGACCCTGGGGGCAGAAATTTTTGCTGTAAAAGAGGGAAAGATAATTTTCTGCGTCGGGATAGTCGGCAATCCAGGAAGCCCGGAAGAAAGGCAACTTTGCCTGTGCTTTCATCTCTTTTAGGGCGGCCGGTGGAGAAATATCAATTTTCAAATCGATACCTACCTCCCCTACCTGGTGCTGAATATATTTGCATAAGTCAAGATAATCAGCCGTTGTAGATAACGTAATTACGGGATTCGGATTCCCGGATGCGTTGATCAATGATCGGGCCTTTTCAGGATCATACCGGAAACAAGGCGTTGTGGAGTCAAACCCGGGCATACCTTTCGGAATGATACCGTAAACACCGGGTGTTCCGATATTATTTCTCAGAAAACGGATCATCTTCCCGCGATCGATAGCCAGGTTAAAGGCTTCCCTGATATTTTTATCAACCGCATCTTTCGAATCCATCAGGAATCCGAAATATTCCGTATTCAGATAAGGCTGTGTCACCAACCTGAATTTTCCTTTAAATTTGGGATTCAGTCTCCCCTCTTTTGTCAGCAGTTCATCTTTATACCCCGGATCTATTCCCGACATAAAGTCAAGCCTTCCTTTAAGAAATTCGAGAAAAGCGGTCTGCTTATCCGAAAAAAAAGAGATCGCAACGGCATCCAGAAACGGCAACCTTTCGCCGTTCTCCACTTCGAAGTACGACGGATTTTTCACCATGACGAGCTTCACCCCTTCTTTCCACATCTTAAAGCGGAAAGGGCCTGAACCAACAGGGTTTTTCCGGAAGTCATTTCCATAATGTTCAATAGCTTCATGAGGAATCACCGAGCAATAAATGGTTGTCAAAAGACCTAAAAACGGTGGAAATGGTTGATTCAGCCGGATCACAACCGTTGAATCATCCGGAGCCAGAAAGCTGCACTTTCCATTATTTTTTTCAACATTATTGAAGATCCAGGCACCAGGGGAAGCGATCTCAGTATCCGGAATCCTGGAGAAACTGTAAACGATATCATCTGAAACCACTTTTCGTCCTTTAGCATTTGGAAAAGCGGGATTATCATGAAAAAATACATCCTTCCGGAGATGGAAAGTATACTGACGCCCATCGCTAGAGATCTCCCACGACCGGGCGATGCAGGGAAGGATTTCAAGTTTGTCGTTCAGTTGAACCAGCCCGTTGAACAGTTGCCTTGCCGCCCAGATGTTAGCCTGATCGCGGGCAAAGGCAGGATCAAGCGAGGTTATGTTTGCTGCTTCATTATAACGAAAAACGGTTTTCCCGGCCGCTGAAGGATCAGGGCCTGAACAGCCTGAAATAAACATCCATGAAAGAAAAAAGAGGAAAGTGCCCGATTTTTGTATCATTCAACAAAAATAAATCAATTTTGATGATAAACAGAATGCAAATCCAATCATGGAAATATTTATACCGATCATAAGAAATGCGTAACTTTGTATCCAAACTGCATATATAAATTTATTTTTATGAGAAATTTTTCGATCTCCTTGTTTTTCCTGGTTTTGTTTATTTCAGCTCAGGCTCAGCTTGTTTTACCAGAAAAGGGAGCAAGGATTTGCTCTGCGCGCAAATCTTCCTTACCCTTTGCCCCGGTATTAAAAAGCACGGAAAATATCGCGCCCCACTCGTTCGATGTTCTCAATTACCGCCTTGATCTTAACCTGTACCAGAACTTTCTAAGTCCTTACTCCCATTATTTCAAGGGTTCAAATATCATGACGTTTCTGGTTGATTCCACGTTGTCGAGTATCCGCCTGAATGCCGTTAAATCCAGCATCACAGTCGATTCGGTGCGAATGGCAGGCAGTTCTTTTACCCAAAGTGCGACAATCTTAACCATTCAACTTGATCGCCAGTATAATCCGGGTGAAACCGTCGATGTGAAGATATGTTACCATCATAATAATATAACCGATCAGGTATTCAATGTTAAAAACGGCTTTGTATTTACAGATTGTGAACCTGAAGGCGCAAGAAAATGGTTCCCCTGTTGGGATAAACCTTCAGATAAAGCGACCCTGGAGGCTTTTATAAAGGTTCCGTCGGCTGCAAAACTAGGATCCAACGGCAGACTGGTTGATTCAACTTTCAATGGTGACACCCTGACCTATCATTGGAAAAGCATCAACCCGGTGGCTACTTACTTAACCGTGCTTACCGGCAAAATGAATTATAAACTTGATATTGTATACTGGCATAAATTAAGTAATCCCAATGATTCCGTTCCGATGCGTTTTTATTTTAACAGCGGCGAGAATCCGGATCCGATGGAGAACATCATCGGGCCAATGACCACATGGTATTCCCAAAGCTTCTGTGAGCATCCATTTGAGAAAAATGGATTCGCCACCTTGAACGATGAATTTTATTGGGGTGGAATGGAAAACCAGACACTGACAAGCCTTTGTACAAATTGCTGGTCAGAAGGGTTAGTTTCTCATGAATATGCCCACCAGTGGTTCGGAGATATGATCACCTGTGCCACCTGGGCTGATATATGGCTGAATGAAGGTTTTGCTACATGGACGGAAGCCCGGTGGATTGAGAAAAATTTCGGTTATGCCGGCTATAAACAATCAATCATGGATGATGCCTCGAGCTATTTTGCAGGGATACCTAATGCCCCCTGGGCAATTTCAAATCCTTCCTGGGCAGTGGTTACACCGGATGTAAATACGCTCTTCGACTATTCTGTTACTTATGCAAAAGGTTCCTGTGCTCTGCACCAGGTAAGATACCTCCTGGGCGACTCTATGTTCTTTCAGGTGATGCAGGCTTATTCTAATGATCCCCTGCTTAAATACAATTCTGCTACCGTTGCAGATTTCAATGCAAAGGTGAATGAAGTCACGGGTGAAAATTATGACTGGTATTTCCAGGACTGGATTTTCCAAAAATATCATCCTGTTTATCAAAACACCTATAATTTCGAGGATGCCGGAAACGGAAACTGGAATGTACATTATTTTACTACCCAGGTTCAAACCAACACTGGTTTTTTCAGAATGATACAGGAGATTAGAATCGTTTTCGATGATTCCTCTGATACCACTTTCCGGGTCATGAACGATGCCAACTACCAGCAGTACACCTGGACTTTCACTAAAAAGCCGGTGGGATTGACCTTCGACCCGGGGAATGAGATAGTTCTGAAGGAATCAAATACCTTCGTAGGTATTGTGGATGCCGGAAAAGATCAATCCTTTGTATTATTACAGAACATACCGAACCCGGTCGTTAACCATACTGTCATAACTTTCAGGTCTGAAAAGGATCTTAATGTAAAGCTGGAGATTATGGACCTGACCGGTAAAGTGATTGCCATTCCGGTGAACGGATTCAGAAAAGCCGGACTAAACGTACTTGATGTTAATTGTTCTTCCTATGCCTCCGGAGTATATTATTACAGACTAACCGCCGGAGAAAAATCGCAAGTACGTAAAATGGTCATTGCACACTAACGGATCATGAAGCATAGATTTGTCATTCTTCTGTGCGGGATATTTTTGGCAACGCTCGGGACCTTTCCAGGTCATGCGTCTTCTCAGAACCCGGTTACCATTGATACTGCTCATTTTTATATGAAGCACTCGTATGACGTACTCAAATACACACTGAATATTGACCTCTATTCAAACTTCTCTTCACCTTTTCCGAAATCATTTTCTGCCAAAGAGGTCATCCGTTTCAGGGCTGATTCCGTTTTAAATATCATAAAACTGAATGCAGTCGCCACTTCGCTTGAGATTGATTCGGTAGGACTGGCAGGAATTTCTTTTTCGACCCTGGGAGATACATTAACAGTCCAGTTGAACCGGGTATATAATCCCGGGGAAATTGCAGAAGTCCGCATCTGTTTCAAGCATAAAAATGTTACGGATAACGCTTTTTATTCCAGTAATGGCTGCGTTTTTACCGATTTCCCTCCCGAGGGTGCCCGGAAAGTGTTTCCCTGCTGGGATCGTCCATCCGATAAGGCACTCACGGTTATCACCGCAAAGGTACCTTTAATCGTAAGACTTGGGTCAACCGGATCATTGGCCGATTCTGTGATCTCCGGTGATTCGCTTTTCTATCATTGGGTAAATCATGATCCGGTATCCACTTATCTCATCACACTTTCCTCGAAAAATATATTTCTGGTCAGTGAACTATACTGGCACAAAACAGCGAATCCTTCGGATAGCATTCCGGTGAAAATTTATTATAAATCAGGTGAGAACATCACAATGATCCGGAACATGATCGTTCCCCTCACCAATTATTTTTCCCTGAAGTTCGGTGATTATCCTTTTGAAAAGATCGGATTTGCCACCCTGAATGGCGCTTTTCCCTGGGGTGGAATGGAAAACCAGACGATGGTCAACCTGATGCCAAACGGGTATGCCCAGGAAAATATCATTGCTCATGAACATTCCCATCAATGGTTTGGTGATATGATAACCTGCGGAACCTGGGCCGACATCTGGCTGAATGAAGGTTTCGGGACTTTTTGTGAAGCCCTCTGGATGGAGAATACGAATGGTTATGCTGCCTACCTGAATAAAATGACAGGACTTGCGGGGGTTTATCTTTCCCAGAATCCCGGATGGCCTGTTTACAACCCGCTCTGGGCTTTGCATACACCTAGCAGCAATTTCCTTTACAATACTGCCATCTGTTACAATAAAGGCGCCTGTGTCCTGCATCAGCTTAGATGCGTATTAGGAGATGAAGTATTTTTCGATGTGATGCATACGTACGCTTCAGATACCAATTTCCGGTTTAAAAATGCTATAACGGAAAATTTTATTGCAATAGCCAACCAGGTTAGCGGACAAGATCTGCAATGGTTTTTTGATGAATGGATTTATGAGCCCAATCACCCGGTCTATAATAATCATTACGAGTTTATCGATGAAGGTTCAGGAAACTGGATCGTAAAATTCCTTATTGAACAAATTCAGCCCAATACCGTCTTCTTCACCATGCCGGTTGAATTACTGATCGGTTTTGCTGACGGTCCTGACACACTTGTGCAGGTTAATAACAACCTGAACAATCAGGTATTTGAGTTTTCATTCCAGCATAAACCTTTAACAGTTGCCTTTGATCCGAATAGGAAAATCCTGTTGAAAGTAGCCACAACGCTGGTGGGAATTGACAAAAAAGAAGATGATGCCGGTTTCCGGTTGTTTCAGAACAGGCCAAATCCTTTTGGCCAAACAACCATGATTGAATATTCTGTCCCTGTAGCGATACCTGTCAGAATTACCATTCTCGATCCAACGGGTAAGGTAATAGCGGTTCCCGTAAATAAAAACCATTCTGCCGGACATTATTCGATTCCGGTCAATCTGGCAAAACTTTCTTCAGGGGTCTATTATTACCGAATGGAAGCCGGGACTTATAGTTCAACCCGTAAAATGATCTTTACGAAATAACCCGTTTATGCTGAAATATTGGCCGGGTTGGCTACTCTTTCTTCCAGCAGGGCCAGGTGGTTGATTTCTGCCATCTCCTCAATATAATGGAAAGTTAATCCTTCGATATAAATCTGACGGATTTCTTCGATATCTTTTCTGTTCTCGGCCGAAAGCATCACCTGGGTGATATTGGCTCTTTTCGCTGCAAGGATCTTCTCTTTGATTCCCCCAACCGGCAATACTTTTCCCCGTAGAGTGATTTCTCCGGTCATGGCAAGTTTATTGGCCACCTTACGTTGTGAAAAGGCGGAAGCAAGTGCCGTAAACATTGTGATACCTGCCGAAGGCCCATCCTTGGGCGTTGCACCTTCGGGAACATGAATGTGAACGTTCCACTTTTCAAATACATCCGGGTTGATTCCGAAAAGAGATGAATGCGATTTCAGGTAGGCGAGTGCAATGGTAGCTGATTCTTTCATCACGTCGCCCAGGTTTCCTGTCAGTGTCAATTCACCCTTACCTTTGCTGAGGCTTACTTCTACAAACAAGATCTCCCCTCCTACTGCCGTCCAGGCCAATCCGGTTACCACACCGGCAATATCATTAGAAATGGACTTCTCTGCCTTGAAAATCGGAACACCCAATATTTTTTTCAGATCATCCGATTTCAGGGTTTTGTTGAATTTCTCGTTGGTCACAATGGATTTGGCCTTATTACGGATGATCTTTGCTATGTTTTTCTCCAGTGTTCTTACGCCTGATTCACGGGTATAGTCATCAATAACCAGCTGAAGGATCTCGTCGTTAAATATCAGTTGTTTCTTCTTTAACCCATGTTCAAGCATCTGTTTTGGAACAAGGTGTCTTTTAGCGATTTCGATCTTTTCTTCCAGCAGATATCCCGGTAATTCAATGATCTCCATGCGATCGCGCAGCGCAGGATGTACAGTGCTTAAAGTGTTGGCTGTTGCAATGAACATAATCCGTGAGAGATCATACTCGGTTTCAAGGAAGTTGTCGTAGAATGCCCTGTTCTGTTCAGGATCGAGAACCTCAAGCAATGCTGCCTGCGGATCACCGTTGATGTTCATTCCCATTACTTTATCTATCTCATCCAGAACAAACACAGGATTTGAGGCTTTCACCTTTTTCAGGCTCTGGATGATTCTTCCCGGCATTGCTCCGATGTATGTTTTTCGGTGACCGCGTAATTCCGACTCATCGCGTAATCCGCCGAGTGACATCCGGGTATATTTTCTTCCTATCGCCCGTGCAATCGATTTTCCCAGTGAAGTCTTCCCGACTCCCGGAGGGCCAACCAGGCAAAGAATAGGCGATTTCATGTCATTCTTCAACTTGATCACAGCGAGGTATTCAATGATTCTTTCCTTGACCTTTTCCAGCCCGAAATGATCTTCATCCAGCACCTTCTGGGCATGATCCAGGTCCAGGTTGTCCTTGGTGAATTCCCCCCATGGCAAGTTTGCCAGGGTTTCGAGATAATTAACCTGGATAGAATACTCTGCGGCGGCAGGATGCATCCGTGCCAGTTTATTCATCTCCTTTTCAAAAACCTCGGCTATTTCTTTCGACCATTTCTTGTCCTTTGAAAGCACTCTCAATCCATTTATTTCCTGAGCATTCGGGCTTCCGCCCAATTCTTCCTGAATGGTTTTCAACTGCTGGTTTAAAAGATAATCCCTCTGCTGTTTATCGAGGTCAATCTTGACTTTACTCTGAATCTGCTGCTTCAGATCGAGCACCTGTAGCTCCTTGGTCATATGTGTAAGAACCAGGTTCGCCCTTTCCAGCAAATCATTTACCTCGAGGAGTTTCTGTTTATCAACAAGATCGATGTTCAGGTTTGAAGAGATAAAATGAACCAGGAAAGCAGGGCTTTCAATATTTTTGATAGCAAAAGCAGCTTCTGACGGTATGTTGGGTGATTTGCTGACGATTTGAATGGCCAGATCCTTCAGGGAAGAGATCAGCGCATTGAATCCTTCATTGTTTTTGGGGACTTCCACATAAACGTCAAACGGGGCAACCTTTGCCTTGATGTATGGCTCCGACTGCACCGGCTCAATTATACGGAATCTTCTTTTCCCCTGAATGATGGCTGTATTGCTGCCATCAGGCATCTGGAGAATCTTGATGATTTGGGCAACGGTTCCTACAGTATTCAAGTCATGTATCTCGGGATCTTCGATGGAGGCATCTTTCTGAGCCACTACACCGATGATCTTATCACCTTTATAATACTCCTTGATCAGTTTTATGGATTTGTCTCTGCCAACGGTAATGGGTATAACTACTCCGGGGAAGAGAACGGTATTCCGCAACGGAAGAATCGGCAGTATTTCCGGGATCTCTTCTGTATTCATCAACTCTTCATCTTCGGAAGAGAGTAATGGAATAAATTCAGTTTCCGATTCAAGGATATCTGATAGAAACATTTTTGCTTCTTTGTAGTTTTTCATTTATTCATAGGTGTTTTACAGATCAAAACGACTACCTCTTTTCCTCGGTGTATTATCATTCATGGTTCATCTTGCTATAACCTGAAGGATAATTCTTTGCTTTAGCGTCAGGTTGTCATTTTTCGGACTTGTATAATGGGAAACCTGTGGTAACGCAAGATACGTGCCAAGATAACAAATGGTGCAAAAGTGAGTATATATCAGAAAATTACAGCCTCTTATTCTTCATTGTCAACCGGTATACTCCCGACAGCAGGTCTTTTTCGGTTTCGGTAAAAGGTAAGGATCTTCTTTTATAGACGGCTTCAGCCACTGCAAGGGCCTTATCCAGGTTATAATTCGACCGGCCCTCGCTTCCACCCCAGGTAAATGAGGGAATAAAGTTTCGTTGAAATCCTGCACCGAAAATATTTGCATTCACACCAACCACGGTACCTGTGTTGAACATGGTATCAATAGCGCATTTTGAATGATCACCCATGATGAGCCCGCAAAACTGCAGATCGGTGTTGACAAATGTTTGTTTATGATAACTCCACAGCCGAACGCTGTCGTACGTATTTTTCAGATTCGACGTATTTGTGTCAGCTCCCAGGTTACACCACTCGGCAATGACAGAATGTCCGAGAAAACCGTCATGTGCCTTGTTGGAATATCCGAATATCACCGAATTATTCACTTCCCCCCCAACCCTGGAATAGGGTCCGATGGTGGTAGGCCCATATATCTTTGCTGACATTTTGACCTGTGCGTTATCACAAACGGCAACAGGCCCGCGAATCACTGATCCTTCCATGATTTCAGCGTTTTTACCGACATAAACCGGTCCATGGGTTGTGTTCAGGATGGCACATTCTACAATAGCCCCTTTCTCAAGAAACACTTTTCCCTTTCCAATCACACGGTTGGTAGCACTCAGCAGTTCGGAAGTGCGCCCTTTTGTGATAAAAGCAAAATCATCATCAAGCGCAAGTTCATTCTTCGCGAAGATATCCCAGGTATTATTGATTTTAATCGGAGGTTCCTTAACAGCAATATCTTCCATTTCAGCAGAAGCATGTTCCCCAACCAGGCCCAGATCTTCCTCGGAAACATGCCATGCAATGATGGTATCCCCTGAAATGATAGTCTGATTAACCTTCAGGTTTTCCACCATTTTGATGATTTCATCAGTAGGACATACCGAGCCATTGATTAAAATGTTATCCTTTTCCTTGACTACAGGATATTTTTTTGTCAGATAGGACTCGGTAAGTGTTGATGTTTTCGTATTGAGCCGTTGTTCCCATTTCTCCCTGATTGTGAGAATACCGATACGTATTTCACAGACAGGCCGCATGAATGTTAAGGGAAGCAAATTGGTCCTTACGTTAATTTCATCGAAAAGTATATAGTTCATTTGGGTCTTTTTAGTTTGACATTGACATTCTTATTCAACCACAAAAATATTAATTTATTTCATCCGTATATAATTTGTTTTTTGTGGCCTTTTGGAACTCCTGCTTAAGATTTCCTCCTGGAGGGCGTTTACCAAACCCGCTGTTTTTATCAGGGAATCAGACACATAAAAAAAGCCTCCGATGCAATTGGAGGCTTTCAGAAATATAGATCGTGGTAATTATTTGGCGTTCTTTTGTTGTTCAATGTGCTTCGAATACTTGCTCTTGAATTTATCAATTCTTCCGGCAGTATCGATCAGTTTCATCTTACCGGTATAAAACGGATGTGATGTATGTGAGATTTCCAACTTTACTACAGGATATTCAATACCATCTTCCCATACAATCGTTTCCTTTGTGTGAACGCAGGATTTTGAGAGGAAAGAATAGTCGTTCGACATATCTTTAAATACTACCAGCCTGTAATCTTTCGGATGAATATCTTTTTTCATGGGTCAATGCTTTTTCTGATGGATGTCGATGTTATTCTTCAATTTGAGGGTGCAAAAGTAATGCATTTATTTTGATTGGCAAAGATTTTTCCAACTATTTGTCAGAAAAAGATAAGAGAAACTGCAGGGTATCCACACCGTCAGCATAATCAGAAGGAGCGGGATGTTGTGCTTCACCCGGACGACTCCATCTCAGAGGGACTTCTATACTGCTGATTACGCATTGAATCTCAGATTCATGGCTGATCAAGTCTGCGAGCAATTTTTCCATCTCCTGATAGTATTCATAGTGTATCACGGCGATCGGTGATGCGATGGACAGGTTCTCCCGAAGTATCAAAAAACCGGTATCATAAAAAGGCAATCCATTCATTTGAAGGATCGACTTCTGATAAATGTAGTTGTTGTAATATTTATGATGATTGAAGAGAGGAGAAAAGCGGGAAAACGCATCAGCCAGTATTTTCAGGTCGTATCCTTCCGGAAGAAAAAATTTCGAAACATTTCTGCATCCCAGTCCAAAATAGAAGAATACATCATTTGCCAGTATTGAGATTTCTTCCGGTGTCTCCTTACCTGTGAGGATGGCGATCCCATTCCGGTTTTTCCGGATGATATGGGGATATTTTGAAAAATAGTACCTGAAATATTCCGCGCTGTTGTTGCTGCCTGTGGCAATTACGGCATCAAATGACTTCAGTATCTCATCCGTAAATGCGACCCGGTTGCTGAAGCCAGGTTCAATGTTGCAAAGCAGGGCGGCCAGCGCAGGAAGCAGGTAGGGATCATCCGATGAGAGCTTGCCCAGGAAGCGATTTCCCGAGATCAGGGTACAAAGAAAATCATGAAATCCGACCAGTGGGATATTTCCAGCCATAATCACAGCAATGGTTCTCTCATTCTCTTTCCCCGGAAATCGATAGTGCTGTAACCACTTTTCCAGGACAGGTTTTTCGAGCAAAGAGGCAATAGAAGCAACAGCCAGGTTCAGGTTATCCGGAGTAAACCAGGCATTGTACTGCATGGCTTTCCCGAACGCCGGGTCAAGGATCAACTCGATGGCGCTTCCCTCCTGCTTTCGTTCCGGTTGGTAGGTATAGGATGCCAGTATCTTCCCCAGTTGTGAAAAAGCGTCGATACGAACTGATAAATCCATTCCCGTATTTTTCGCAAATGTAGGCATAAAAAATATTCCGTTATTTTTACCGTTCAAACCTTGCAAACACAAATTTAAGCAATGAAAGTCATTCTCATTCCGGTCATATTGTTTTTCCTTTCTCCGCTGGGCGGATCAGCCCAGAAGCACACCCGGTTTACGTCCATGGAAGATACGCTCCTCCTACTCTCGGGCAAGGTTTCAAAGGCAAAGGATGATTCGCTGAAGTTAAAGCTCAATTTAGCATTTCAAGAGAAACTGAAGTATGTTTTAGATCAGCCCGGTTCTTTCGAATACCCTTTCGATTCCCTTAAAAACCTGGGAAAAATCATATCACCCGATAAAAAATTCAGGATCTATAACTGGAATATCCCCTTAACTGATGGCTCAAATCGTTATTTTGCATTTATTCATCTTCAGAAAGGAAAGAAGGAAACAAAGGTCATCCCACTCAAGGATTATTCGGATTCCCTGGCCGACCCTGAAATGAAAATTCTTAACAAGGATACTTGGTTTGGAGCGCTTTATTATAAGGTAATCGTTGAAAAGTCCGGGAAAAAGGATATCTACACCCTTTTGGGATGGGATGGTTTCAGCCCTGAAAACAGCCGGAAACTGATCGAGATCCTGACATTTGATCTTAGTGGGAATCCGGTATTCGGAGCAAGGATCTTCGGCAATTACCGGAAAGGAAGAAACACCCGGGTTTTCTTTCAGTATGAGGCGTCTACCGCGATGTTACTCCGTTTTGATGAGCAGATGGTTCCCATCGGAAAAAAATGGAATCCATCGAAAAAAAAGTATGAAAGCGGGGAGGAAAAACTACCATTGATCATCTTCGATCACCTTGTTCCGTCCGAATCGAAAGCGGATGGTCAGTCGATGGCCTCATCCGACCTTTATGACGGGTTCATCTTCCGAAACGGAACCTGGAATTTTGTGCCGGGAGTGGATGCCCGCAACCGCTGATATTGTATCTCATTTTTCTGTTTTTTTTTATGTAGATCGCTTGATTTTTAAAATCAAATTATTTTACCTTTGTTATTTTAGTGGGGATACGATCGAAAATCAACAAATATCATATAACACCTTAATTTACATTCGTTATGAAAAAGCATAATTTTAATGCCGGGCCATCCGTTCTGCCAAGGATCGCAATCGAAAATTCAGCAAAAGCCATTCTTGACCTTAATGGTAGCGGATTATCCTTACTCGAAATTTCGCACAGAAGCAAAGATTTCCAGGCCATTATTGATGAGGCCGTTGCCTTGTTCAAAGAACTACTCGAAATCCCTGAAAATTATCATGTACTTTTCCTGGGAGGCGGAGCCAGCCTGCAGTTCTGCATGGTTCCGTTCAACCTTTTAAAGACCAAGGCAGCCTACCTCGAAACTGGAGTTTGGGCTAAAAAAGCCATCAAAGAAGCCAAGTTCTTTGGCCAGGTTGAGGTTGTGGCTTCTTCCGCAGATAAAAACTTTACCTATATCCCCAAAAATTTCATCATTCCGGCTGATGCCGATTATTTCCATATCACAACCAATAATACGATTTATGGATCTGAAATCCATTCTGACATAGATTCCCCGGTACCATTGGTTGCGGATATGTCGTCAGATATTTTGAGCCGTCCGGTTGATGTATCTAAATATGCTATGATTTATGGCGGAGCACAGAAGAACCTGGGACCTGCCGGAGTAACTTTTGTGATTCTCAGGGAAGACATTCTTGGCAAGGCGGGTCGCCCCATTCCTACCATGCTTGATTATTCCACGCATATCAAGGAAGGGTCGATGTTCAACACCCCTCCCTGTTTCGCCATTTATACCTGTCTGGAAACCCTTCGCTGGATAAAGAGCCTGGGTGGTGTAAAAGCCATGGAAGCCATCAATATAAAGAAGGCAAATATGCTTTATGATGCCATTGATAACAGCAAGATGTTTGTTGGTACGGTTGAAAAAGATTCCCGTTCGCTCATGAATATCTGTTTTGTAATGAAAGATCAGTACAAGGACAAAGAAGAAGCTTTCATGGAATTTGCAAAAAGCAAAGGGATGATCGGCATTAAAGGCCACCGTTCTGTTGGCGGATTCAGGGCTTCAACCTATAACGCACTTCCCGAAGAGAGCGTGATTGCCATGATTGACTGTATACATGAATTTGAAACAATCCACGCCTGATAACCAATCAGGTTAAAATCACAGATATGACAAAAGTACTTGTTGCCACTGATAAGCCTTTTGCACCCATTGCGGTGAAAGGGATCAGGAAAGTAATAGAAGATGCAGGATTTGAGTTGAAGCTTCTTGAAAACTATACCAGTCCTGCTGAATTCATCGGGGCGGTTGCTGATGTTGCTGCCCTCATCGTTCGTAGCGATAAGGCTGATGCAGCCGTGATCGAAGCGGGGAACCAACTGCAGATCATTGTCAGGGCCGGCGCCGGTTACGACAATATCAATCTCCCGGCTGCCACTGCAAAAAACATTTGCGTGATGAATACCCCGGGACAGAACTCCAATGCTGTGGCAGAACTTGCCATGGGAATGATGGTGTATCACGCAAGGAACTTCTTCAATGGCAAGTCGGGGTTTGAGCTGAAAGGCAAAAAGCTTGGGATCCACGCCTATGGTTTTGTCGGAAAGAATGTTGCACGCATTGCCAAAGGATTCGGAATGGAAGTCTATGCATTCGATCCCTTTCTTACAAAAGAAGCGATCGAACAGGACGGTATCCATTGGGTTGATACGGCTGAGACGCTTTACGGAACCTGCAATTATGTTTCCCTGCACATCCCGGCCAACAGTCATACAAAGCTCTCGATCAATCATGCCCTGCTTTCGAAAATGCCCTCACCGGCATGCCTGGTAAACACGGCCCGTGCTGAAGTTATTCATGAAGAAGATTTGCTGAAATTGTTTGCTGAAAGAAAAGATTTTTCATATCTTTCGGATGTAGAGCCAACCAATAAAGCGGAATTTGAGGCCAATTATAAAGGACGATTCTTCTTTACACCTAAAAAAATGGGGGCTCAAACAGAAGAGGCCAACATCAATGCCGGAATAGCAGCTGCGCAGCAGATCGTGAAATTCCTCAAGGATGGTGACCGAACCTTTCAGGTAAATAAATAATACCAGGAGAAAAATCCTCATATTTACTACAGGCTTTCTACCGGTTCTTAGTATTCACATAATCTGGCATTACATGGAAAACGAAATCGAAAAACCGACCACATTTTTTCGTTTTGAAGATCTGAGGATCTATCACAAATCCCTTGACTATCTTGAATGGTTATACACCATAACGAAAAACAGCAGTGATGACTCTTTTGCAAAATTCTTCTTCGAACGTTTTCTCACCTCGGCCAGCGGAATCTCCCTGAATATCGCGGAAGGATCCTCCCGGAATAAAAGCCAGTTCGTTTATTACCTCAAAATGGCGAAAAGTTCGGTGAGGGAATGCGTTGTATTATCAACGGTTGGAAAGACCCGCGGATACATCAGCGCCGCAGAATTTGATCACTCCAAGAATTATCTCATGGAGATGACCAAAATGATTGGAGCCCTGATCGGTTCCCTTCAGCGAAGCGTAAGGCCGGGAGAAGGCGAAGAAGACGATGATGAATAGGCCCACACTGTTTTAAGGATTTTACTTTAAATTTTCATAACTAACTCTTACTAAAATGGCTGTTTTAAAAGCTTTCAGAGGCTTCAGACCTCCGAAAGAAATTGCTAAGGATTTAGCTTCCCGTCCCTACGACGTACTCAACTCAGGCGAAGCAAGAATAGAAGCAAAAGGAAATCCCTATTCTCTTCTTCACATTATCAAACCAGAGATTGATCTTCCTGAAGATCTGGATTGTCATGATCAGAAGGTTTATGATAAGGCAAAAGAAAATTTCGAGTTATTCAGAAAAAACGGCTGGCTGATCCAGGATACCACCGATAAACTATACATCTACGCCCAAACCATGAATGGGAAAACACAGTATGGTATTGTGGGCTGTGCCGCAGTGGAAGACTACCTGAATGGCATCATCCGGAAACACGAACTGACACGGAAAGATAAGGAGCAGGACCGGATGAAACATGTCAGGATCACCAATGCCAACATGGAACCGGTGTTCTTTACCTATCCTGCAGTTCCCGAAATTGACAGCATTGTGACGAAGATCGTCACCACCCGAAAAGCCGAATATGACTTTACCGCTTCAGATGGTGTAGGACATCATTTCTGGACCATTGATGATCAGGAGCAAATCAATCAGATCATCCGGCTCTTTGCCGCGATAAAATACACCTATGTGGCCGACGGTCACCACCGCACTGCCGCAGCAGCACTCGTCGGAAACGAAAAGAAACAAAACAACCCTTCTCACAGAGGCGATGAGGAATATAACTTCTTCCTTGCGGTACATTTCCCCGACAACCAGCTTACCATCATCGATTATAACCGGGTTGTAAAAGACCTGAACGGACTTTCCTCTGCGGAATTCCTGACGAAAATCGAAAAAGTTTTCACGATAGTAGAAAAGGGATCCGAAATCTACAAACCCGGCACACTGCATAATTTCAGTTTGTATCTTGACGGAAAATGGTATTCACTTACAGCAAAGGAAGGTACCTACAATGACGCCGATCCGATCGGTGTGCTCGATGTAACCATTCTTTCTCAGCTTATTCTCGATCCGATCCTCGATATCAAAGATTTAAGAACTTCCACCAAAATAGACTTTGTTGGCGGGATTCGCGGACTGGATGAACTGAAACGACGTGTTGACAATGGTGAAATGAAAGCGGCCTTTGCACTGTATCCGGTATCCATGAAACAACTGATCAATATTGCCGATTCAGGAAACATCATGCCACCCAAAACTACCTGGTTTGAACCCAAACTACGCAGTGGACTGGTGGTTCATATGCTGGACTAGCTCACTTTAATTATCAAGATATTCTTTGAACAGAACCTGCAGGTAGGCTTTGCCTTCCCTGAGGATGGAATCTTTCTGTGTTGGTTCGACCTGGAGAAAATGGTAATAATTCGGGCCTGCATCGAAAGAGAAATAGCCGTTAGGACGGATCCATCCTGATCCGTCCTCTGATGCAAAGAAGGCGAAATCTGCCGTATTCGGGTTAAAGAGATTCTTGCTCCATTTGAACTGATTGTGTGGAAGCCTCATCTGCGAAAGCAGGGTTGCAGGTATATCATGCTGGTTCCCGATCTTGCTCCAGGTTTTTCCGCGAAATGCTTCCTTGATCACCTCCCCATAGAATAATAAGGGTATTTTATGATATTCTTTTGATTGTGGATGCCAGTTCCGATAAGAGTTGTGGCTGTGATCGGCCACTATAATGAAAAGTGTGTTCTTAAACCATTTTTGTTTACTGGCTTCCCGGAAATAATCTCCGAGGCAATGATCAGTATAATAAGCTGCATTGATGTATTCACGTTCATTGTCACCCCATTTCAGTGGTTTAGCAAAAGGCTGATCCCATGGAGAGTGAGTGCTTACAGTAAATAATGCTGAGAAAAAAGGTTCTGTTTCCTTATTTAATTCGGCGAGTTGATAACCGAGTGTATATTGGTCATGAATCCCCAGCTTTCCTCTTGGTAAAGAATCCGGGAAATCAGAACCTTCCGTTATCTTTTTAAAATGGTTAAAAAAGATATAGCTTTTTATGTTTCCATAGATCAATTGACCCCCGAAATAAAAAGAGGTGGCGTATCCTTCATTTTCCAGCAGATGTGGCAAACTGGGGAGTTTAACATATTTGTCAGGCTGCACCGTAATTGAGGATATCGGGGTTGCCGGAAACCCGCTGAAAATGGAGGCCATCCCCTGTTCTGAGCGTGCTCCTGATGCATACAGATTCGTAAAAAGGATTCCTCCTTTTTCCAGTTTATGGAATTCCGGGGTGATCCCCGGTTCGCCCCCTAGACTCGAGATCAGATCGGCGGACCAGCTTTCAAGGATCAGCACGACGATGTTGGGACGTTGGGTTGTTAGGATGGAGATGGTCGTATCAGCACGTACCTCATAAATTTTGTTGACAATTTTTTCAGCCTTCTCCTGATCCATGAAAACAAAAGGATCGTAATTGAAGTTGGCAAGGTTTTCAAAAACACTGATATACAGGTTAAAGAAGTTATTGACTGCCGCCTGGTTGAGGATGTTGTTCTTTGAAAAATAGGAAGCGCTCTGATTGATCGGAATCTGCTGAATACCGCCCCTCATCCCGATAAAGATCAATCCCGGCATGAAAAAAAGAAAGACTGCTGTAAAAATCAGGTTCCTTCTTTCCCTGACAATTTCCACATAAAAAAATTTCAGATAGGCATACACACCGGCCAAGAAAAGAAACACAAGCAGTAACAATAAGACAAAGAAGATGTTTGTTTCTGCAGAATTATAAATCTCTGAAGGATGTGCAAAATATTTTAAGACTTTATAGGTCAGCTTTGTCTTCCATTCGGCATAGATTCCCATCTCCCCTATTCCGGTAAGTGAATAAGCAAAGATTAAAATGCCTGTATAGATCTTATTCACCAGGTTCATCCATCTGGGACTGTAAATAGACTGTATCAACAAAATCAGAAACGGGAATACCATGATATAACAGGTTGTTGCAATATCAAGGTGCAGCGCAGATGGAAAGGTTTTAAGAATTTCCCGTAAACCGATATTCTCAACCAGGATCAATTTAAAATAAAAAAGGAGGAAAAGAAGACGGGTAAAATTGAAAAAGATAATCCAAAACAGGAATTGACGAACAAATGAGAATAGTACCTTTTTTATCATTCAATGGTTATTACTTCCACATTTCGGGAAACGGCAAAATTACAACGGATATTTCACTTATCGCATTGCATTAAATGGTAATTTTGTATTGTTCTTTAACCCATTCCGGTTATGATCCTGAAGAGCAGCTTTCCTGACTTTTACCATTCCATTCCTTCGTCGGTAAAACTCGTTGTTGTGTCAAAAAACCAACCGGTCGAATCCATTCAGGAAATTTACGATGACGGGCACCGGTTTTTCGGAGAGAACAAAGCCCAGGAATTACTCACCAAATATCCCTTGCTGCCCAAAGATATTGAATGGCATTTTATCGGGCATATTCAGACAAACAAGGTAAAGCTGATTGCCCCGTTAGTCCATGTGATACACAGTATCGACAGTCTAAAGTTATTGCAGGAAGTTGAAAAGGAAGCCCGGAAAAACCAGCGGATCATCGACTGTTTGCTGCAATTTCATATTGCGACCGAAGAAACCAAATTCGGGCTGAACCTGGGTGAAGCCCGACAGATTCTCCGATCGGAGGCTTTTTCCAACCTGGAATTTGCAAGGATTACAGGTGTGATGGGCATGGCCACTTATAGCGATGATGTCTCCCTGGTCAGAAACGAGTTCTGTCGGTTAAAAAATCATTTTGACCAATTGCAAAACGAATTCTTTTCAACTACAGAAACATTCCGGGAAATCTCCATGGGAATGTCGGGAGATTATCAGATTGCCATTGAGGAAGGCAGTACCCTGGTGCGGTTAGGGACGGCCATTTTTGGAGAAAGAAATCAGAAGGATTAATAAAGATGATAATATTTGTATCATGAAGACACATATCGCCAGGGTTTCCCTGCTTTGTACATTTTTCATCCTTTACCACTGTGGATTTTCACAAGTGCTTGTTCCCAAGAAGTGTTATCTGCACCTTCAGGGAAATATGAATAAAGAATTATCCATCGAGATGAACCTGGTGAAGATCACCGATACCATATACGGAGGGTTTTCTTTCACAGGATCCTCCGGGACCATCAATATGAACTTTCCGGAAGGTAGCGTAATCGCCTTTGTGGGAACCATTGATTCAAAAGGGAATATCATCTTCTATGACCCGGCAGATTCCAAAGGTTTTCTTTTTAAAGGACGATTTGTTACTACTCAAAGTATTGCGGGAACTTTTGAAGCTCTGCGCGGTGATAAACGATTCCCCTTTGAGTTCAGGGAACAATATTCGGATGGCAGCATTCCCCTCAATATATTTTATCAGACAGGGTCTACCCAGATCGTCAAGAAGCCTAAAGCCCCTTCCGCCCATATCGAGCTTGCCCTTCTGTTACCGGGAGAATCATCCAATATACTCTTTTCCGATACAGTAAAGAAGATTCTCATTTCAAGATTTACAGGAAAACCATCCAGGAACTTAAACCCGGATATGGTACTCAACGGGATCAGACAGGTTTACTTTGAAAACTATATTTCCACCAACGAGAGCATTTATAAAGAAGGAATGGGACAAAGTTTCGCCTGGGAATCCCTGAAGTTCACCCATGTGATCCTGAATAAGCATAACCTTTTGGCCTTTTATGTGGAGAATTACGCATTTACCGGCGGAGCACATGGTATGCAAACCCGTGAATATACAGTGGTCAATCTGAAAAACGGGAAGATTGTTACACTGAAAGATCTTTTCCGGACCGGTTTTGAAGAAGTGCTGACGGAAATCCTGACACGTAAAGCAATGAAAGCCGGCGGTATTGAACAGGGCCATTCATTGAAAGATGCAGGCTATTTCGTTGAGGAAATTGCACCGAATACCAATTTTTACCTTACACCGGGAGGAATCGGATTCTTTTACAACCATTATGAGATTGCGCCCTATTCCTATGGACCCGAGAATTTCTTCATCTCTTTTGATGAATTGGACAAGATCCTTTATAAAGAAGGTGTGTTGAAAGATTTGATGAAATAAACTCAATGTTCAACATGCCAGTACGACTGATCTGTCATGGAAAGGCGCATTTCCGCCCTTGCATAGCGATCTTTCCCATGAAAGTCCTTACCAATGACTACCTTTTCATAACCTGCAGTTTGCAGTAATTCCCTAACCGGTTTTCCATATTTTTCATGGATTTCAAAATAAAGAAATCCCGGCCTGGCCAGATGGATGATGGCAAATGCGACAATTGCCCTGTAAAATTTCAAAGGGTCTTTATCCGGGACAAATAATGCCGAGTGCGGTTCAAAACCCAGAACATTCTTTGCCATCATTCGTTTTTCATCTTCAGGAATGTAGGGAGGATTGCTGACAATGATATCGAATGTCCCAAAATGATGCCAGGAGTCGATGCTTAGAATATCTGCCTGCTGAAAGATTACCTTACAGTGGCTCGTATCGGCGTTTTCGGCTGCTATTTTCAGGGCAGATTCAGAAATATCAATTCCCGTGGCAACCAGTTCGGGAAACCGCTTTGCCAGGCTGATGGGAATACAACCGCTACCGGTGCCAATGTCCAGCAGTGAGAAATCGCGGTATTGTAACTGCTTATGATCGCGGTAAATCCACTCCACAAGTTCTTCCGTTTCCGGTCGGGGGATCAGCACTCCGGGTGCTACTTTCAAGTGGACGTCAGCAAAGGAAACCATACCTATAATATACTGTACCGGTTTCCCGGTTTTTAATTCCTCCAGGGCTTTGAGGAAATTCTTCATCTCGGCACCAGGGACGGAGGCGTCCATTTCCAGATGTATTTTCGCCTTTGACCAGCCCATCCATGCTTCGAATAACAGGCAGAGAATCTGATCCGTTTCCTGATCAGGAAATACAGCTTTCAATTCTGTTCTGTATAAAAAAAATAATGATCTGACTGAATCCTTTGCTGCTTCCATGCAACGAAATTAGAAATAAAAATTATCTTAGCAACCTGGAAATTCTTCTCATGCTTTTTGACGATACATACAAAACGGTCTCCGGTTTTTCACAAGGGTCTTACAGAGAAAAAGGAAGCAAATTCATCGCTTTTGTTTATCCTGTAATTTCGGAAGAGGCCATTAAGGAAAGACTTTCTCAGATGCGGAAAGAATATTTTGATGCCCGACACCATTGCTACGCCTATTGTCTCGGGTTTGACAAATCGGCCTACCGTATCAATGACGATGGCGAGCCTTCGGGGTCGGCCGGAAGACCGATCTATGGACAGATCCAGTCGAACGACCTTACCAATGTGTTGATTGTGGTGATCCGGTATTTTGGTGGCGTAAAGCTGGGAATCCCCGGATTGATCAATGCCTATAAAACCGCGACAAAGGAAGCACTGGAGACCAATGAGATTATTACCCTGACGGTAAACGAAATTTATCAGCTTGATTTTGAGTACCCTTCCCTCAATGTTGTGATGAAGGTTCTCAAGGAGGAATCCGCTTCCATCCTTTCCCAGAATTTTGACAATGCCTGCAGGTTGACTTTTTTGATCAGAAAATCATCCGCCGACAGAATTATTTCAAAATTGAAGAAAATTGAACGCGTTTCTTTCGTATTTTTAGGTACGAAATAACTACTTAACATAATTTTTAATATTTATATTTAGACTTAATTGTTATTATGAAACCATATACAAATTATCTAAACCTTTGAATATTAAGTAGAATTAAAAATATCTGTTTTATAATTCACCTTGATAAAATCATCCTAAAAAGTTCATTGTTAGCATTTTGAATCATCATGCCGTTTTTTTCAGCACTTTGATTTTACAGGCCTTTCAACGCATTTTGAGAATATTTTTTTTTACAAAACAAGAGGAAATTATTTTTTTTATAAACTTTTTTTTCTAAAATTTGTTAATCGAAATTAATTTCCGGCCCATTCAAGAGTATTAGACTTGTCTTAAATCCTAAACTCCTGAAAATCAGAATATATAAAGATATTTGTTTAATTTTTGCAGGTAATTTTGTTAATGGAAAAGCACGTTGTCGAAGTTTGGGAAAATTGCCTTAAGATTATCAAGGACAACATCAATTATCAAAGTTTTAAGACGTGGTTTCTTCCCATAAAACCGGTTAAGCTCAAAGAAAATGTTTTAACCATCCAGGTTCCGAGTCAATTCTTCTATGAATGGCTTGAGGAACACTATATCGGACTCTTGAAAAAAACGGTAAAAAAGGAATTGGGAAATGAGGGGCGCCTGGAATACAGCATCATCATTGATAATACTGAGAAGGATCCCGGTCCTTTCACCATCAATGTGCCGACCGGAGAGAAAAAGGCTACATCAAACCCTGCAGTATCTATGCCGATAGACCTGAACAGGGGCAGTTCAAAAGAAATTCCGAATCCGTTCATCATTCCCGGACTCAAGAAGATTAAGGTTAATTCCCAGCTTATAGAGAGTTATTCATTTGATAACTTTATTGAGGGAGATTGCAACCGTCTTGCACGCTCAGCCGGTTTTGCCGTGGCCACAAATCCCGGAAAAACTTCCTTTAACCCTTTATTGCTTTACAGTACGACAGGTCTTGGGAAAACCCATCTTACCCATGCCATCGGGTTGGAGGTAAAAAACAATTTCCCGGAAAAGACAGTTCTGTACGTTACCACCGACCAGTTTATCAACCAGTTCATTGATTCTGTAAAGAATAACAATCAGAATGATTTTGTTCATTTTTACCAGATGATTGATGTGCTGATTATTGATGATATTCACAACCTCGCAGGTAAAGAGAAGACACAGGATGTATTTTTTCACATCTTCAACCATCTGCACCAGAAGAGCAACCAGATTGTCCTTACTTCGGATAAGCCGCCCATCGAGATGAAAGGCATTGAACCTCGTCTTCTGTCACGGTTCAAATGGGGACTCTCCGCCGATCTTCAGATTCCGGACCTTGAAACCCGGATTGCCATCCTCCAGAAAAAGCTATACAATGACGGAATTAATATTCCGCAGGAAGTGATTGAATATCTCGCCTACAGCATCAATACCAATGTCAGAGAACTGGAAGGCGCCTATATCTCTCTTCTTGCCCAGTCATCACTGAACAAAAAGACCATCACCCTGGAGCTGGCCCGCCAGATGATCGATAAATTTGTCAAAAATACTTCTCGGGAAATTTCGATCGATTATATCCAGAAGGTGGTTTGTGATTATTTCAATATCACGGTCGATATGATCCACTCCAAAACCCGGAAACGGGAAATCGTACAGGCCAGGCAATTGTCCATGTATTTTTCCAAAAAGCACACCAAGGCGTCCCTTGCCAGCATTGGCCTTCAATGCGGAAATAAGGATCATGCCACAGTGCTTCATGCCTGTCGTACCGTGAACAACCTGGTTGAAACGGATAAGCAGTTCCGTACCTTCGTGGAAGAACTGGACAAGAAGATCAAATTATAATCCTCTTTCAGCGTTTTCTTTCTGATTCCTGATCTTTCCCAAAGAATACATGATGAAGATACTTTTTGTTTGTACCGGAAATATTTGCAGATCTCCCCTGGCCGAAGGCATTCTCAGGGAAAAGATGAAAAAACTCAATATTCCCGGAGAGACGGATTCAGCCGGGTTTGAGGAGTTTCACATTGGCGATCCACCTGACCCGCGGGCCATTCTCACCGCACAAAAAAGAAATATAGACATTACCGGGCATGTCGCCCGGCTCTTCAGTGTCAGCGATTTCGACGACTTTGACAAGATTTACGTTATGGATTCCTCCCATTTCAGTAAGATGAGTAAAATGGCCAGGAATCCTCAAGACCAGCAGAAAGCAGACTACCTGATGAACCTGGTTTATCCCGGAGAAAATCTCCCGGTCGATGATCCCTGGTACTATGGGATGCAGGCTTTTGAGAAGGTATATGAACAGTTGGATCTTGCCTGCCAAATCCTTGTAAAGAAACTGGTAGAAAATAAATGATCTTATGCAACAATCCCCTCCTACCGCTGAACTAATTCTGGATGCCCATGAAAGGATCACTCCTTTTATCCATCAAACACCTGTTTTTACTTCCCGGACGATCGATGAGATGACCGGTTCCAATGTTTTCTTCAAGTGTGAGAACTTTCAGAAAGTCGGAGCATTTAAAGCCCGTGGTGCGACAAATGCCGTAAGGAGCTTATCCCTGGAACTTGCCGGAAAGGGTGTTGCAACCCATTCATCCGGCAATCATGCCCAGGCCCTGTCATGGGCGGCTAAACTTGCCGGGCTCTCCGCTTATATCGTGATGCCTTCCAATTCATCGAAAGTAAAAATCGATGCTGTCAGAGATTATGGAGGCATCATCACTTTTTGTGAACCCACGCTGGAAGCCAGGGAAGCCACGCTTCAGCAGGTCATCACAAAAACCGGGGCTATCGAGATTCATCCTTACAATAATTACAAGATTATCGAAGGCCAGGCAACAGCCGCATTGGAACTGATCCAACAGAATGGTCCTTTCGATATAATTTTGGCTCCGGTCGGTGGCGGAGGATTGTTGAGCGGGACTGCACTTTCGGCCTTTTATTTTTCCAAAGGAACGAAAGTGATTGCCGCAGAACCCGAACAAGCTAATGATGCCTGGCGCTCTTTCAAATCCGGATCTTTCGTTCCTTCTGTTCATCCGGATACCATTGCCGATGGTTTGCGTACTTCACTCGGTTCAAAGACGTTCCCGATTATTCTGGAATATGTATCCGATATTGTTACCGTTCCGGAATTGTCAATTATAAGGGCAATGCGGATTATCTGGGAACGAATGAAAATCCTCGTAGAAACCTCATCAGCCGTAACACTGGCCGCATTGCTGGATGGCAAAATTGATATGGAAGGAAAAAAAATCGGGATCATCCTCTCCGGAGGAAATGTGGACCTTGAAGATTTGCCATGGTAAATATCCTGATAAAATGAAAACGCTGATACCGGGTAAGCTTTATCTGATTCCATCCCTGCTCGGGGATGATACCTTTGAAAAGGTTGTTGCGCCTTTCAATACTGGCATTGTCAGTAACCTGACCTGGTTCATTGTTGAGGAAATCCGGTCGGCGCGGCGATTCATAAAGAAGGCCTGCAAAGAAAAAGTGATTGATGATCTTCATTTCCTGGTTTATAATGAACACACCAAAGAAACGGATCTCAGTTCTTTTCTTCAACCGCTTTTGGAAGGAAATGATGTGGGATTGCTTTCCGAAGCAGGGTTACCTTGTGTAGCGGATCCCGGATCGCTGATCGTAAAGGCTGCTCATGAAAAAGGTATTATCGTGGTTCCGCTTTCCGGACCTTCTTCCATCATGCTGGCTCTTATGGCCTCAGGATTTAACGGACAGCAGTTTTGCTTTCACGGGTACTTACCGGTAGACAAGCCTTTACGGGCGAAAAAAATCCATGAAATGGAGCATGCTGCCTCCCTGCTCAACGAAACCCAGATCTTTATTGAAGCCCCGTATAGGAACCTCCAGGTTTTCGAGGCAATTCTCCAGCATTGCGGGGAAGGTATGTTTCTTTGCATTGCCACCGGCCTCACAACAGCAGTAGAATCCATCAAAGTAATGACAGTAAAAGAATGGAAAAGACATCAGCCGGATATCAATAAAAAACCCACGGTGTTCCTCTTAGCCCGCTAATTGTAACGGTTAGGATGAGACTGCGTCTAAACACATCATTTCACATATAGATACATGTCGGAAACAATTCTTTCTATTCACCATCTTTCTAAGCGATACGGGAAGATACAGGCTGTCAAAGACCTCTCCATCGAAGTGCAAAGAGGTCAGATCTTTGGTATCCTTGGACCCAACGGAAGTGGTAAAACTACTACACTCAGCTCAATCCTTGAGCTCATCAAACCTGGTTCAGGTGCGTTTGAATGGTTTGGGAAACCGCCTTCAAAAGAGAGCCGGAAGCGAATTGGTTCCGTCATCGAAAGTCCGAATTTCTATCCATACCTTACGGCAAGTCAGAACCTGAAAATCATTGCAGAGATCAAAGACAAGCCCAACGCCGATACGGATGAGGCATTGAGGGTCACGGGGCTGTATGAAAGACGGAATCATAAGTTCAGGACATACTCTTTCGGGATGAAACAAAGGCTGGCAATAGCTTCTGCCCTGTTGGGCGAGCCGGATGTACTGATCCTGGATGAGCCGACCAACGGGCTGGACCCACAAGGAATTGCTCAGATCAGGGATTTGATCAAAATGGTTGCTTCTCAGGGAATCACCATTATTATTGCCAGTCATCTTCTTGATGAAGTTCAAAAAATCTGTACACATGTTGCCGTGTTGAATAAAGGCACCAAACTCTTTGATGGAAAAGTGGCTGAAGTGCTTGCAGTCACTGATTCGCTGGAAGTTTCAGCGGCCGACATGGATTTGCTGGAGAAAACCCTTCAAACCCATGAAAAGTTCAAGACGGTGACAAGGGAAAATTCAAAACTGCTGGTTACTTTCACCGGTTCACTCCCTACCGATGCATTGAATGCCTGGCTCTTCGGGAAAGGAATTGTCGCCACCCATCTCGCTGACCGCAAACGAACCCTTGAACAACATTTTCTCGAACTTTTACAGCAAAATCAATGATAAAGCTTTTAAGAATAGAAGCCAGAAAAGTGCTTTCGTATAAGATATTCTGGATTCTGACCGGACTGTATTTCCTGTTTTTAGCAGGCGGGATCGTTTTGGCAGAAGTGATCATCAATAACATGGTAAACGGGATGAACAAGAATCTTCCCATTCCCCTGCCCCATATTACCATGTATTTCTTTCCGGATATCTGGCAAAATCTGACATTTTTCGCCAGTCTAAGGTATGTACTGATATTTCCTGCCATCGTAATTATCATCCTTATCACCAATGAATTTACGTTTAAAACAATCCGTCAGAATGTGGTGACCGGAATGAGCAAACAGGAGTTTCTGATTTCGAAACTGCAGCTGATCTTTGTTTTGTCATTCGTCATCGCCCTTTTCGTGATGGTTGGTATTTTTATCCTGGGCTTGCTTCATTCGGATGCCGCGGGAATGGAGCTTATGTGGAAGAAATTCAGTTTCATTCCCGGCTTTTTTATCCAGGTGTTCAGCTTCCTGATTTTCGCTTTTTTCCTGGGGTTTCTCCTTAGGAATACCGGCCTTTCCATTGCGATATTCGTTTTATACACGCTGATTGTGGAGCCCATCCTTTCGGGTGTGACTAAAATCCCTTCCCTGAAAATGGAAAATGTCTCCCATTATCTCCCGGTTAATTCAGTGATGAATGTGGTTGAATATCCTTATATCCCTGTATTGAAGACGATCATGGGTTTAAAAATACAGGATTCTGTCTCCTTGCTGGATTGCGGCGTTCCATTGTTATATTCTGTTGTAATGATTGCAATTGTATTCCTAGTGATGCAGAAGAAAGATCTTTAAATTCTCAACTCCGGATGGCACAGTTTACACCGGACGATCTGCAGAATCAAGCGCCTTAAGGCGATCCAGCAACGGAGGGTGAGAGTAATGTACAAACACGTAGACAGGATGGGGCAACAGATTGCTAAGATTATTGACTGACAACTTTTTCAAGGCATCCTGCAACTTTACTGCATCGTAATTCATCCCGGCATACCGGTCTGCTGCATATTCATTTTTCCTTGAAAGCATATTCATTAAAATGCCAAGTACCAGTGATATGGGTTCATATAACAACCCAAAGGCAACAATCCCGAGATGAAACGATGCCTTGCCTTCGAAGTAGGAAAAACCACCTAAAGACTGACACAACTGCTGCGCAAGCAAACTGTTCTTCCTGATGAAGAGGGAGAGGATGAAAAAGACCACACCTGTCTGTACCAGTGAAAGGACCAATCCTACCAGTGTATGTTTTTTCTTGTAATGGCCAATTTCATGAGCCAGCACCGCTACCAGTTCTTCCGTTGTGTGATCCTGGATGAGCGTATCATACAATACAATTCTTTTCTTTGCTCCCAAACCGGTGAAATAGGCATTGGATTTTCGGGATCTTTTTGATCCGTCGATGACGTAAATATTTTTCAGCTTAAACCCGACTTTATTAGCAAAACGTTCGATTGCATCCCTCAGTTCGCCCGGTTCAAGCGGCTTTTGTTTGTTAAATAATGGAACAATCAGATCAGAGTAAAACATAGACATAAAGACGCTGAAAAAACTTACCACAGCCCAGGCGATCAACCAGAAAAAGTTACCGGTTTTTTCGTAGATGAGAATAATCAGCAAAAGCAGCGCTCCACCCAGGATCGCACCAAGCAGAATTCCTTTGATTTTGTCAAGGATGAAAGTCTTCACGGTTGTGAGATTAAACCCGAATTTTTCCTCAATCACGAAAGTGTGATACAACTCGAAGGGAAGAGAGAGTATTCCGGAGACCATGGTAATCACAGCAAAGAAAACCAGGGCAAGCAGGTACGGGTTTGCGGTAAAATCCCTGATCATTAAATCCAGCCATGCAAAGCTTCCCGTCAGGAGTACAATCATCAAAATTCCAAAAGAAAAAGTGGATTGAACCGTCGAAAGTTTATTTTTCGTCCGCTCATAGTCCTGTGATTTTTTGTATTTTTCAGCATCGTAGATTCCGGCAAGAGCAGGAGGCAGTATGTTGGTGAGCCGGGTGGAATTCAGGTATTCCAGGATCCGATCAAAGACATAGTTGAAGATGATGAAAGCAAGGATCAGGTAAAAAAAAGTCGTGGCCATAGGTAAATATTAGCTAATAACTTCCGCTTCGTTTTCGCATAAACCATTCAGTGGCAAGCAATCCAAGGATCAGGAGGAAGACCAGGATATTGCCAAGCAGGTCGCTGTATCTTTTCTGAATATAGGAAACCGGTTTGATATCTTCCCGGGCGCTGATGAGCTTCACCAGATCCTGCATATTGGATGGATAAAGCATTTTCCCGTCATGGGTTTTGGCAATCCGGAATAACAGGTTATGGTCGGCGATGGTATTCAGCGCTTCGAGGTTCACCGGGGCAACGAAAAATCCTCCCTGTTTACGCCAGGAATTTTTCCCCACCTTTACATCAGCCGTGTAGGAATAATTCCCGACCGGAAAACTGCCTGCATTGAGATGATAGCCTTTATCCGTTTTCCCGAAAACCAGCGGGAATTTTTTCCCCTGTTCATCGATAATGGTAATACTGACATCCGGCTCGTTAATGAGCTCATAACTTTCGTTGTAGACTTCTCCATCCATCACCACTTCCTCATTTTCCATGAACCGATTGTTTACCCGGATCCTGAAGAAACTCTTATCGCCCTTCACCGCCAGGAACTGAACAATTTTATCCGTCAATTCATCAAAAGCCAGGTGGTTTTCATGTTGCTGAAAATCAGAAAGTCGCCATTTCCAAAGGTTTTCGCCTGCAATGATCCCGATTTTTTTACCGGGTGACTGGATGAAGAGAATCTGCGGGGACCTGGACTGGACCGATCCGATTTTCTGATAAAACAGAACATCAGCAGCTGGTGAATACTGGTAATTCCCGAATGGAGTCATCAGCGGAGGAACATTCGCGAGCATAGCCGGAATGTCATTTCCAACAGTAAACAAGGCAAAATCCGGGTTCGGGGCCGGAAAGGTTTCTGCAGTGCTGTTTTTCGAACCGGAAATGGTCAGACCGGTTTTCAGATTATTGAATTCATCAATATTCGATTGCGAGCCAAGCAGAAACAAAAGGGAAACGGGCGATTTCATGAACCGGGCCAGATTTGAATAGCCCAGAATGGTCGGTAGCTGGCAGAGGATCACGAGATCATATTTTTCAGGCGACTGATTAAACTCGTCCAGTTTGAAATCTTCCACTTCAAATTTCGAAGCAGTTTCCAGGGCGCTTCGGATGGCAGCAATATCAGGGTGAGGTGACGCGTGAACAAAAGCAATTTTCTGGCGGGTGTCAGAGATTTCGACGAAAATATCCTGCCGGTTATTGATCTTCGAAATCTCCCCTTCTACGGGAAGTACCGAGATTGAATATTTTTTTATTCCTTTCTCCTTTGTTTCCAATAAAAAGGTGACTTTCTGAAAGGATTTTTCTCCCGTAAAATTTAAGGGCTTTGTTGCAATGACCTTTTCACCCTGTCTGATCTGCACTTCGGTTTTTTCGCCCTGGGCTTTATTGGCTTCAATCATGACCTCAACCGGAAACCTGTCGCCAATGAAGGCCGTCCTGTTATAGTTGACATGCTTGAGGATGATGTCCCTGAAAACGGTTGTATCACCAAGCGCAATGGTATAGATCGGAAATCTGAGCTTTTCGGCAGCATAAAAGGGATTGGACCCCTGGTTGTAAATCCCGTCACTGGAAAGGATCAGGGCGCCAATATTCCGGTTGGCAAACCGGGTGTTGATTTCGTCAAATATCTTTGAGATATTCGTCTGTTTTGCACTAAAATCCAGCTTCAGCTCACGGTCAATTTTATCGCCGAAGGAAAGAAATGCCAGCTCATATTTTTTTCCCAGTTCGCTGGTCAGGTTGTTAAGTGCTTTCGGATAAATCGTTTTGTAGTAGGAGGAGTCTTTGGTAAGACCAATGGACATGGAATGATCCTGGGCAAAGATGATGAGCGGCTTTTCAATGATCTCTGATTTCTTCCGGATCAGAGGAGATAAAAGCAAGAAGGCAATGAGGGTAACCGAAAGGAAGCGGAAAGCCACCATCGATCTTTTCAACCAGACACTTACCTCCTCTTTCGCTGTTCTGAAATAGAAAAGAAAAGCGTATGCAGCACCTAACAGGACACAAAACAGGATAAACCAAGTAGGATATTCAGTAACAAAACTCAAAATAATGGTTTTTCTTAGGTATGCATTCCACCGCAAACGCTGATTACCTGGCCGTTCACATACGAAGAAAGATCGGATGCAAGAAATAAGGCAACATTGGCAACATCATTAGGTGTTCCGGCACGTTTTAACGGAATATCATTAATCCATTCTTTCCTGACCTCTTCCGACAGTTTGGCGGTCATCTCTGTTTCGATAAAACCGGGAGCGATAGCGTTGCATCTGATATTTCTCGATCCAAGTTCCATGGCAACGGATTTCGTCATTCCGATGATACCGGCTTTTGAGGCCGAATAATTTGACTGGCCCGAATTTCCTTCGATACCAACCACCGAACTCATATTGATAATCGACCCCGATCGTTGCCGTATCATTTCCCGTTGAACAGATTTGGTTAGGTTAAAGACAGATTTCAGGTTGACCATGATTACCAGGTCCCAATCGGCTTCAGTCATTCGCAACAAAAGGTTATCCCGGGTAATTCCGGCATTATTAACCAATATATCGATCCGGCCAAATGCTATCAAAACTTCCCCGATGAGCTTTTCGCTATCGGCAAAGGAACTGGCATCTGAAGCGAAACCTTTTGCCCTGACGCCCAATGCTTCACATTCTTTTTCCAGCGAATCAGTGTCTTGATTGTGCACGATATCGGAAAAGGCTATGTTGGCTCCCTGCATCGCAAACTTCAGTGCGATTCCCCTTCCGATTCCTTTATTGGCTCCCGTGATCAGCGCTGTTTTACCTTCAAGTAATTTCATAACTGGGTTTGAGGTTAATTTTGTTCAAAGGTAGAAAAAATTCAAAAAAAAAGGGCGCCTTACTTCCGGCACCCTTCCTTTTTAACAGTTTATTTTTTATTTTACGACAAGAATCTTTTTAACATCCCTATTACCATTCACATTCAGTTCACAAAAATAGGTTCCCTGGGGAAGTGAATAGGCATATAGTTCCGTTTTATATTCTCCTGGTTTCAGATTTCCATTCACCAGGGTCTTGATATTTTTCCCGTTTCCATCCAGAAGAGTAATGGTGACTTGTCCTGCAGTTTTAACCTGGTAAGGAATATTGGTCATATAGGAACAAGGATTGGGATAATTCTGAAGCAATTGATCCTTCTGCGGAATGTTGGCAGAAATTGGGATAATGCCGAGCGGATTGTAACCGTGAGGTCCTGGGGCATTGGGTATATAACCGTGGCATACTTCGCAAGTCTTTAGCGTACCTGCAAACCCCTGCAAGGCAATGTTCTGGACATTATCGCGGGCATTCTCCGATGGCAGAATGGCATGTGGCGAACCATGACAGGTGGAACAATACAACCCGCCGTGACCTTTCGACTGGCGGAACAGCTTACCCGGTTCCTCAGCAAAGTTGGCACCATGGCAGTCAGCTGAACCACAAGAAGGTTCCTGCAGCCAGGGTTGACGACCATTTTCTATGGTGTTTCCCACATTTGAAACACTTCCGTGACAGGTCTGACAAGTAAGCCCTGCCGTGTGCATTACATCCCTGAAGCACTGTGTATTCGGACCAGGATGGCATTTATAGCAATCGTTGGTTATTCCACCATGTTTCTGATGAATCGCCTGAGAAAAAGGAGGCGTTCCAGGAGTACCCGGCATACCAAGAACAGGATCCGCATGACAATTGGCACAAAGGATCGGTTTATCGTTGATGTTAAATCCAGGCATACTTTCGTGCGCATTCAGAATATTCAGCTCGCTGGAATGACAGCCGGAACTAACACAGTTGATCTCAGCGGAAACCGGAATAACGGTTTGTGTAGTTGTAAGAAGATTGTTTGACGCATCATAGGCTTTCAGCAGCGTAAGCTGAAACGGATCTTCTGATATCAGATTTGCATCCAGGTAAGGAGTTAACGGAATTCCGACTGCATACTGATAATTTAATGAATCCAGCATGGTTCCGGTCAAACCGAGACCAGTCAAGCCAATATTTGCCGGAAGGGATACCCCGAAGAGATGCTGGGCATAAACCCAGAAGTTGGTTTTGTCGGTAACCGTCAGACTTCCCGAATAGGTATTGCCGGGGATTTCATAGGTAACATAGAATCCGCTGCCTTTTGATATAACAGTAGGCATTGCAGTGGTTGATCCTTTCAGTATCAGGTGTGAATACTGATTGTTATAAGGAGGGAGAATCGACATGTTGCTGAAATCCTTATTCGCGCAATGCATGCCAAGGTCGTTCCATCCGATCAGAATGTATTCCGTAGAGACCGGTGCAGGTTTTCCACCTGGGGTGAATGCGGTAAATATCAAGGGAATCATGATTCCCAATATTACCAATAGTAACAATTTTTTCATAAGCAGGGTTTTTTTATATTAATATAAAGATACGAACAAATGTTAAAAGTTGCCTATCTGCAAAATTAAATCCATCGAATTAAATTCAGATCCTGACGGTGCGGCAATAAAGGATTTTTCGGGAAAAGCCTGAATGCGTAATCATAAACACCAGCAATTGTGAAAGGAATCTCACAGGCAAAAGTGACCATGTTCTTTTCTGTTCTCACATGTGTCAGTTCCCTGACCAGGATCGGGTCAAGAACTTCATCATTTACTTTCTTTCCGAAAAGCACTTCCACCCCGACATCTGTTCCCGAAAGCTCATCCAGGTCCAGGATGATCTCGGCCTCGAAAGATTGTCCCAGGATGAGCGGTTTTTGGTTTGAATTGGGAACGGATACCGAAACAACCTGGATACTGTCCCATCCGGAGATGACATTTCTTTTCCAGGAGGCGATATGCCTTGCCATTTCGAAGTTCTTTGCCAGCATTTTAGCGGTACGTTCTTCGAGTGGCCGGTAATATTGCCTGTAGTAATCGTCGAGCTGACGTTTCATCGTGTAATGAGGTGCAATTTCCGAGATGGTATTTTTGATGAAGGAAACCCAGTTGGCGGGAACCTTGTCGGAATTCAGCTGGTAATATAAGGGTATGATTTCTTCTTCAAGAATCGAATAGATGGTTTCAGCATCGAGTTCATCCTGGAAATCATGGTTGACGTAGGTAGCCTCTTCCCGCAATGCCCATCCGGCATTCGGCCGGTAACCCTCCGCCCACCAGCCATCCAGGACACTGAAATTGACAACACCATTCATAACGGCCTTTTCGCCACTGGTACCGGAGGCTTCAAGCGGCCGTGTCGGTGTGTTCAGCCAGATATCCACTCCGCTGGTCAGGTATTGAGCCAGTTCAATATCATAGTTCTCAATAAAAAGGATCTTCCCGATAAATACCGGATCCTTAGATATCTCATAAATCCGTTTGATCAGGTCCTGTCCGGCTTTATCATTCGGGTGCGCCTTTCCGGCAAAGATGAACCTGACCGGTTTACTCTTGTTATTAACGATTTTCGAAAGACGGTCAAGGTTGCTGAAGAGCAGATGTGCCCGTTTATAGGTTGCAAAACGCCTTGCAAACCCGATGGTCATCGCATCGGTACGCGCTTCTTCACGGAGCTGAAAAATGAGCTTCGGATTCTCATTCCGTCGGGTCATATCATCGAAGAGACGCTTAGTCAGATATTCTGTCAGTCTTTTCTTTAATTTAACCCTTAGCTTCCATATTACACCATCATCCACCTCATGGATCTTATTCCAGAATTCGGGATTTGACTGATCATTAAAAAAACCTTCTCCAAAAGTGCTTTCATACAGTTCCTGCCATCTCCTCGAAGCCCACGTCGGATAATGCACACCATTGGTAACGTAACCAATATGCAGCTCCTTGGGGTAAAAACCGGGATATAAAGGTTTGAACATTTCACGCGTCACTTCACCGTGAATCTTGCTCACTGCATTGATTTCCTGCGAAAGTTTAGCTGCCAGCACACTCATGGAGAAATGTTCGTCCGGAGAATTTGTCATCTTTCCGAGATTCATGAACTGTTCCCACTTGATATTCAGATGATCGGGGTAATGCGAAAGGTATTTCCGCAGAATATCTTCCGAAAATGTATCATGACCGGCTGGCACAGGGGTATGTGTCGTGAAAAGGGTTGATGCACGTACCACTTCCAGCGCCTGTGGAAAAGTAAGTTTATCATGGGTGATGATATTCCGTAACCGTTCGATGCCGATGAAGGCCGAATGACCTTCGTTGCTGTGATAAACCACAGGATTTAACCCGAGGTTATACAGCATTCTCATCCCTCCCATCCCGAGCAGGATCTCCTGTCGGAGGCGGTTTTCCTGATCGCCACCATATAACTGATGGGTGATCACCCGATCGGCTGCAAGGTTCTCGTCAATATCGGTATCCAGCAAATACAAAGGAACTCTTCCCACATCCACCCGCCATACTTTGGCAAACATGCTTCTTCCCGGAAGGGCAAAAGTGACCATCAACCAATTGTTTTCCTTGTCACGGACCGGGATCAATGGAAGATGAGAAAATTTCTGCGGAGTGTAGGATGCGATTTGGTCGCCGGTGATGGAAATCTGCTGAATAAAATAACCATATCGGTATAAAAGTCCGATCCCGATGATATTCACATTCGAATCGCTTGCCTGTTTCAGATAATCTCCTGCTAAAATCCCCAAACCTCCCGAAAAGATCTTCACCGTGTCATGAAGTCCAAACTCCATGCTGAAGTAAGCAATGAGCTGATCGTTCTTTATCTCTCCGGCAGCCATATAGGCATCGAACTTTTCCGTTACGGCATTCAGGTGTTCAATAAACTCAGCATTGTTGCTCAGATCCTGAAGTTCCTGGTAACTAAGCGATTCAATAAGCGGGATGGGATTTGATTTTGCTACTTCCCATTTTTCCTTACTGATCATCTTAAATAAAGCTTCGGCATCATGATTCCATGACCACCAGAGGTTTTTAGAAAGTCTGAGGAGCGAAACCAGGTTCTGAGGCAATTCTTGCTGTACAAGGATTTTCTTCCATTCCGGTTTGGCTTCTATCACGCCTTTCATGCTCACCGTCTGCACCTGGGGCTGTTTATCTTTATACTGTTCTTCCCTGTTCCGGGAAGCAATCAATGCCACTGCGTAAGCCTCGAAGTAATAAGCGATCATGCTTTTCCAGAGGGCAGAACGTGAGACTTCATAGGCCTTAAGACGGATACGGAGGATTTCTTTTTCGTCCTTCGCACTTACGGTCAACACACTCTTCACAATTTCCGAAATCACGAAATCATCATTATCGTCACCTCTTGGGATAACGACAACACTGTCTTTCAGAGTCGGATAGAGGCTTTTCACCCATTGGCCAAACCCTGCCAGTGACGTTGTGATGGTGGGAATGTGGAAGGCAATGCTTTCTAGGGGCGTATATCCCCATGGTTCATAATACGACGGAAAAATACTGCCGTCAAACCCAATGAGAAGTTCATAATAGGTAAGGTTGAAAATTCCGTCATCTCCATTCAGGTAGGCTGGAACGAAAACGACTTTCACCCTGTCTTCCGGCCGGTTATGCAGTCCGTTTTGTTCGATTCGCCTGAGGATTGCATCATTTTCCTCTTCATGGAGGATATGGGTAAGATACTCATCTGGTAATGGTTTGTTAAAATCGGGGGCTGCCATCCGGTTGAAAACCTCAAGGCGGGGCCCTACCTGGAAGGCCGGTATGGTAAGAAAAGCGACAATATCCCTTCCAATTTTGGCTTGTTTGTTGAGCCGGCCCAGCGCGTCAATATACAGATCAATTCCTTTGTTTCTGAATTCATACCTGCCGCTGTTGATCAGCAGTATGCTTCCTTTATCAATCCGCTGGTTGAATAACCCTTCGGCAACCTCAAATAACTTTTTCCGGGCCCTGATTCTCTCCTCAAAATACTGTTCCCGCCCGGGAACAAAGGCATCGTCAAATCCATTCGGAGTCAGCACATCTGCTGATTTCCCAAGGAAATGACGGCATTCATTATTGGTTATTGAACTGACCGTGGTCAGACAATCGGCTTCGTTGGCTGCGAGCCTTTCAAGCGATTGTTTGGCAACCAGTCCAAACTGGGTTGCCATCTGTTCAGGATTATACCTTTCCAGGTCGTGATACAAAGGCAATCCGTTCCCTGCCACACTTCGTCCCAGAACAGTGGCATGCGTCGTAAAGATCGTGCCTACCTGGGGAACTTTGCTTTTCACGTAAAGAATCCCAGTTCCTGTCATCCATTCATGAAACTGGGCTACGATCTTATCATGGTAAGAACCATTAAAGTTATAGAAACTTTCGATGATCTTACCGGCCGCATATCCGAACAAAGCAGGTTCAGAGTAATCCCATCCCCCATGAAGAGAATCCAGTTTATAAGCTTCCCATAGCCAGGAGAAGATCTCGTCTTTCCTGGTAAAAAAAGTTGTAAAATCTACGAGGATCACTACCGGCCGGCTGGCGATGTTCCATCGTCCGACTTTGATTTTCAGGCCTTCCAGTTCAGCCTTTTGCCGCCAAGCTTTATAAAGAAATTTATCTTCCAGAAATTCCGGATTTTCATGGGTTTCTTTCCAGACATCCGGGCCGATAAGGATATAATTGTCTTTTATTTCTTTTACGAGTGTGGCTGATTTGGTCGATAAAACGGTGTGTATCCCTCCAACTTTATTGCATACTTCCCAACTGGTCTCAAAGAGGTAATCCGGTACAACCCGGTAATTTTCTTTCATTCCTATTTATTTTGATAGTGATTTAATTTGTTTCTCGATCAACCGCCTGGATTTCTTTATTTCTGAAGCGCTGATCGTTTTAACCTGATTCAGCAGGCTGTGATAGGTTTTCAAGGCTCTCTTCCCGAGGTTTTTCTCGACTTTGTCCCTTATTTCCTGGTCAGCACCCAATAATGCGGAAGAGACTGTTTCGATATCCAGGTGTTTAATCAGGTTTTTCACCCTTTTATCGGAAAGATTGATGATATCTGAAAAATCAAGGGCACGAAAGTCATCCTGCTGGTCTTCATTGGCCTTTTCACTAACCCGGCTTCTCCTCATCTCGGCTTGTGCCTTATTTATGCTGGTCTTTGAGGCAGTCAGCGCTTTAACTTTCTTTACAGGGGTTTCATCCACAAGTTTTCCTGTGGTAATCCTGGGGGATCGCTTTTTCGTAACCACCTCATTATCATCTTCCTGTAACCTGATGTTTCCTTTTTCCACCCGGATAATAAAGTCGGACAGAACATTCATATAATTGATAAACGCCTCATAGGGCGACGGATAAGGGTTGACATACTTATGAACGGTTCCGTCTGAGAACCATTTCGTGCACATATAATAGAAATGATCGGTGGTTTGAAGGAACTGCCAGTCGAGCTGAATACTCTTATCCTTCGATTTTTTTACTTTATCGGTGATGGAATAAAGTTTGGAAAACGCTTCATCCTGTAACTCATTACCCAGCCAGGAGGTAAGATCTTTTTCCTCATCAGCCCATGAAATTGGGTAAGGAACCTGGAGTCCTGCCACGGGTTGCAATTTATCGGTAAGTTCCGACGGGGTGGCAAAGGTGAAATCGGATCCCGAAAGCACAGCTTTTGGCAATGAACGAAAAAATTCGAAAATACCCGTTTCTTTCCATTGTCTTTCACCGATGGTTTCATAATCGATGAAAACATTCACTACTTCCTCTTTCGGGTCAATCCCATTCAGCCACCCGGTGAATTTCTCGGTAGTCACCGGCCATTCAGGCCAGCTATGGTCCGAAAAACGGAAGGCAATGTCATCACTCAACCGAAAATTGCGGAGCAGGATCTTGAGCCTTGGAAAAACGGCACTGGCATACAGGTAATTGGGACTTTTCCATCCCAACATATGTTTTGCTCCTTCTGTGATCATGGTGGTAAAACCCATGGAGGAAACCATTTCAGCTATGGAATCCGAGTAGATCAGTTCGGAATTACGAAAGGTAACCGGTGTCAATCCGAAATATTTCTCAATCGTTTTCCGGTGCAGTTCTACCTGGCGAATGAACTCCTCCCGGTTACCCTGTGAGGCCAGGGAATGAGCATAGGGCTCGGCCAGAAACTCCACCGAACCGGTATTTGCCAGTTGCCGGAAACCCTGGATTACCTCAGGTGCATACATTTGAAGTTGTTCCAGGACAATACCGGAAATGGAAAAACTGATTTTAAAGGCCGGACCATACTCCCGGATCAGTTCCAACATCATTTTATTGGCTGGCAAATAACATTTTTCAGCTACCCGTTTGATGATATGACGGTTTTGGTACTCATCATAATACTGGTGATCATCCCCTATATTAAAAAATCGGTAGGTTCTTAACCGGAATGGCTGATGGACCTGGAAATACAAACAAATGGATCGCATAATATTGCTGGTTTCGTTCTTATTCTTTTCTTGATGCGATGCTATCAGACATTCACTGCCTTTTGATAAACATCCAGGACTTTAAAGGAAGCATTATCCCATTTCAGGTTATCTACTTCCTCCTTCCCGTATCGGTAAAACATTTTTTTTAATCCTTCATAGTGCAAGAGCCCATAGATGGCATCTGCCAGCGCATCAATGTCCCAGAAATCCACCTTCAGTGCATGTTTTAACACTTCAGCGACACCCGATTGTTTGGATATGACAACAGGAACATTCGACCGCATGGCTTCCAACGGTGAGATCCCGAATGGTTCAGAGACCGACGGCATGACATATACGTCGCTCATCGCAAACATCGTATCGACCTCAGTGCCGGCAAGGAATCCCGTAAAGTGAAATTGCGTCCCCATATGCAGCTGTGCCACCCGGCGGATCATCCGGTTCAGCAGGTCTCCGGATCCTGCCATTACGAACCTGACATTCGGGTCTTTCTGAAGGACTTTGTAGGCTGCTTCAATAAAATAATCGGGGCCTTTCTGAAAGGTAACCCTTCCTAGAAAAGTCACCACCTTTTCTTCAACATGTTTAGTTATACCAACCAGTTCAGGACGATCGACCGGCTCAACCGCATTGTGCACTGTTATCACTTTTTTAGCATCGATGCCATATCTTTCAATGACGATTTGTCGAGTAAGGTTGCTTACGGTAATAACCAGGTCGGCCTCCATCATTCCTGCCCGTTCCAGGTCAAAAACCGTCTGGTTGATGTTCTCACCCGAGCGGTCAAACTCTGTGGCATGAACATGAACTACCAATGGTTTCCCGCTGATGTGCTTTGCCGCGATTCCGGCGGCATAGGTAAGCCAGTCGTGTGCATGGATCACATCATAATCGTTCTCTTTTGCAATCACGGAGGCTACAATGGCATAACGGGAGACCTCTTCCATCAGGTTCTTTCCATATTTTCCCGAAAAAGTATATCTTTCGGAAAAAACAGACTGTGATTCAGAAGTTCGCCTGAGGGTGTCGGTATTTATCTCATTGGTAAACTCTTCCTCTCCGACGTAAGGGATCAGGTTTGAACCAATTTCCATATATTTCAGGTGATTCCAGTACTCCTGGTTTTCCACTTTGGTAAAATCCACAACCACATCGCTTGCATTCAGCAACCGGAATCCCTCCTTACTTTCATCACCATAGGATTTCGGCACGACAAAAAGTACATCTACATTATGTTTGACAAGCCCCTTTACCAGCCCGAAACAGGCTGTACCTAACCCCCCGGTGATATGCGGTGGAAACTCCCATCCGAACATTAAAACACGCATAATCTTATTTTTTAATCTTTTTTTTCTTTATGGTTTCCTGGATCATCATTGGATGATCCGGGGTCATTTCTTCATATTTTTTAATCAGTTGGTTTATCCGTAATAATTCCGCTACGCTCCAGGCCTGGGAAATTGCCCCGCGCGCCGTGTGTGGCGGATCGCCATCATAAATCTCAGATATACTTCCGATACCATGTTCAGTCATCACCCCTTCAAACCCCTGGTATAGTCCTTTTATAAAGCCCAAGCCACTCTTCTCATGCAGTTTCAGATATCCTTCAACGAAATGCCCAAGTAGCCAGGGCCATACCGTTCCCTGGTGATAGGCCAGGCTCCGTACATCCTGATCGCCGCAATATCCGCCTTTGTATGCAGGATTTTTCGGAGAAAGCGACCTCAGGCCTCTTGGTGTCAGCAATTCTTTCCGTACTGTACTCACAACATGCTTCCGGATCTCCTCATCAACCGGACTATATGGCAACGAGGCAACAAAAATCATATTCGGTCTTACCGACCAGTCCTTGTATTCGCCATTTACATAATCCGCAAGGTATCCTTTATCCGGATTCCAGAAAGTCGAAAGAAAAGACCCGGGGATCATTTCTGCAATCACCGCCCAGTCTTTGACAAAACGAGTATCCTTTGCATGGGCTGCCAGTTCAAGGCTGAACATGATTGCATTGTACCATAGTGCGTTAACTTCGACTGCAAGACCGATCCTTGGAGTTACCGGCTTGCCATAAGCCATGGCATCCATCCAGGTAATGGCCTTGCCAGGTTCACCGCCCGACAAGAGACCATCCTCCTGCATACGGATATGGTTGATGGTTCCCTTACGGTACCCATTCAGGATGACCTGCATCTGTTTTCCATAATCCTTCCAAACCTGCGTTTTGAGACCCGTTGCTTCCACGTATTTCTGCAAGGCCCAGAAGAACCAAAGCGATGTATCAATGGAATCATAGGCCGCTTCTTCACCCGAAACGATATTGGGAAACATACATCCCTTCATGTCGGGGATCATGGTATCCATCACATTCTTAAAGGTCGTATAATCACCGGTAGTGAGGGTAAGTCCGGGTAAAGCAACGAAAGTATCCCTTCCCCATCGCCCGAACCAGGGAAATCCCGATAGTATCTCCGTCGATTTCCCTTTGCATATCACAAATTGCTGGGCAGCATTGATGAGACAGTTCTCAAAGGTATTTCTGGGGATCCGCTTGCCAAGCTCTGCAGTATAGATTCGTTTTAGTGAAACCAGTGACTGTTCTTTGGTACTGGCACAGAAATAAACGCTTTCGCCTTTTTTAATGTCTAACTCAAAAAAACCTGGAACATACAGGTCTTCCTGGTAATCATATCCCCTTAACATCTCTTGTTGGTATTCGATATTGTAATACCAGGTAGGTATATGGGTGTACTCATTTTTTTTGGAGATCTGCATGAAGAGGTCAGTATAGCCATGATACATCCTGATCTTGATGCCGTTGGCAACTTTTTCATATTTTTTATCAGCGGAAATGTTCTCCCGGCTGAGTTCGTGAACACTGCGAAAAGCAAGAAAAGGCTTAAGTCTCAGCTTAGTCGGCGAATGGGCATCTACCAGCGTATATTTGATCACCATCCGATCTTCATTCGTCGTAAAAATCATCTCTTTGGTAAAAACAACCCCGCCCACTGTATAGGTCATCATCGGAATCGGTTCGGTGGTAAAATCAACCAGGTATTTATGTCCTTTTGGCTGGTAAATTCCGCCAGGATATTTATGAATACCCAGGTTAAACTCTGCTTCCCGCTGAATGATGGTTTCATCAAGGCTCGACAGAAGAACATGATTCTCATTGTCGATTCCGGGCTGAGGCGCAATCAGCATCCCGTGATATTTCCTGGTATTGCAATTCACGATGGTTGAGCTCGCATAGGAACCAGCACGATTTGAACGTAAAAGTTCGCGCGAAAGTGAATACTCCAGGTTAACCAGCTGGGACTTGTCAAAGTTGATATAACTCATGTTGCTGCTAGCTTTTGCATTATTATTCAAAATCGATTTAAATAATCATTCGGACAAAGGTACAATAATATCCATTTTTACCGTTATAGTCCGGCAACCATTTTTTTTCTACCTTTAGCACAGAAATTCATATCTGAATGACCAGTAAAAACGCCATACTCAACGCTTTTGTCATCATCCTATTTCTCTCCATCTCACTGTTTTCCTGTCGGAAAGATAATATAACTGACACCAATCCCTCCCTGTTGCTGAGTTTTTCGGAGGATACTGTCCTTTTTGATACTGTGTTTACCACGCTGGGATCAGTCACCCGGCGGTTAAAGGTTTATAATCCCAATGCGAACAGGGTAGTGATTTCTACCATCCGGCTGGGTAGCGGGGGAAGTTCTGCCTTCCGCCTCAATATCGATGGATTGTCTGCTAACGGAGTCGATAATGTTGCTCTGAACGGCAAAGACAGTCTTTTTATCTTTGTCAGGATCACCGTAGATCCCACCAACCAGAATAGCCCACTTGTCATTTCCGATTCCCTGATGTTTACAACCAACGGCAACCTTCAGAAGGTCAAACTGGTAGCCTGGGGGCAAGATGCGATTTTTCACAGGGATGAAGACCTGCAGGGAACCCAAACCTGGGATAGCCTGAAACCCCACGTCATCTATGGTCATCTCAGAGTAGATACCCTTGCCGATCTTACCATTCTTGCCGGAACGAAAGTCTATCTTCACAAAGCAGCCTACCTGGCTGTATCCTCACTGGCGAGCCTGAAAATTGATGGGAATCTTGAACATCCGGTGCGATTCCAGGGCGACCGCCTCGATCCCTTCTATCGTGATCTTCCTGGCCAATGGGATGGTATTTACCTTGAAAAAGGGAGCAAACAGCATGAGATAACCTATGCGATCATTAAAAACGGAATTAACGGAATCGCCATCGATTCTGCCGACGGATCCTTCACTCCGATGTTGACCCTGAAAAACACGATCATCCGGAACATGATCAACCATGGACTGTATGCCTATGCCACCAGCATTGTTTCGGAAAATTGTGTGATCGGCGATTGCGGGAACACTGCAGTTTCGCTGGTTTTTGGAGGAAATTACGACTTCCGCCAGCTGACGATTGGTAATTTCTGGAGCGGAGCCGTCCGGACGAGTCCCTCCGTTTACCTGAGCAATTACACTTATTTTGCCGGAAAAGCCTTCAATCCGCTCACCAAGGCATTCTTTGGAAATGCCATTATTGACGGGTCGCAGGATGAAGAATTACAGGTTGATGTTGATCCGGCTGCTACCGGTGAATATACTTTCGATCATTGCCTCCTTAAAACCCGTCTCTCGGGTACAGCGCATTTCATAGGATGTTTGCTCAACCAGGATCCGCTTTTTGTAAATACCCAGGCATTCGACTACCGGATCGACAGTCTTTCCCCTGCAAACGATAAAGGCATTCCGATGGGTGTATTGTTTGATATCCTTGGTGTTGACCGTGGCAGTGTACCCGATCTGGGGGCTTATGAGTTTGTTCCGGGGAGATAATATCGTCTTGGCGTGATCAGGTTATCACGTTTTCATTTTGCACTTCCCAGCACCTCCACCATCCGCTTTCCAATATCGGCCGGTGAATCCACTACATGAACGCCGCATTCCCGTAAGATTGCTTTCTTTGCTTCCGCCGTATCCGATTTTCCACCGATAATAGCGCCTGCATGACCCATGGTACGTCCTTTTGGGGCAGTGGCACCTGCAATGAATGAGACTACCGGCTTGGTTCCGTTTTCCCTGATCCAGTAAGCTGCTTCCGTTTCCATGTTTCCACCGATCTCACCGATCAATACAATTCCTTCCGTATCCGGATCTTCCATGAAAAGCTGAACAGCTTCCAATGCAGTTGTTCCCGGTATCGGGTCACCGCCGATTCCGATGCCGGATGATTGTCCGAGCCCTGCTTTACTGATTTGGTCTACCGCTTCATATGCAAGCGTTCCCGAACGGGAAACGATGCCTATGGTACCGGGTTTATGGATAAAGCCAGGCATAATACCCACCTTCGTATCGGGAGGTGTAATAATCCCCGGACAATTCGGCCCGATCAGGCGGACATTGCGTGTCTTAACATATTCTTTTACCAGCACCATATCCCTCACCGGGATACCTTCGGTGATACAGACCACGAGCCGAATCCCAGCATCAGCCGCTTCCATGATTGCATCGGCCGCAAAAGGAGGCGGGACGAAGATTACAGAAACATCTGCACCGGTAACGTGCACCGCTTCGGCCACCGTGTTGAAGATGGGTCGTTCAAGATGCTGCTGGCCGCCTTTACCGGGAGTAACCCCACCTACGACATTGGTTCCATATTCGATCATCTGCCCTGCATGAAAAGTGCCTTCGCTGCCAGTAAAACCCTGAACCAGGACGCGGGAATGTTTGTTGACGAGTATACTCATGATTGTTAGCTGTTGAATTGGTGAGCTATTGAGCCAGGAACTGTTGACATCATGATATCTCGTTATCACGTTTTACAAACTCACCAGATTTATAGCAAAGATAAATTTTTAATTAATAAATTTGTGAAAACCATAAGAAATGTACGATACAAAGGGTAATGATACGATTTGCGCCCTTTCCACACCAGCCGGGATGGGGGCGATAGCGGTAGTAAGGATCTCAGGACCGGATGCTTTCAGTATCTGCGCAGAGATATTCCGTCCGGCTGACAGGAAACTGGTTATACAGGAAGCCTTGTCTCATACTGTCCATTTTGGTTCAATCGCGGAAGGCAGCGAAATACTTGATGAGGTGTTGGTCACGATCTTCCGGGCGCCTCACTCCTATTCGGGTGAAGATGTGATTGAAATATCCTGCCATGGTTCAGTTTTTATTCAGCAAAAACTTTTGGAATTGTTGTACCAGAAAGGAATCCGCCAGGCAGGCCCAGGTGAGTTTACCCTTCGTGCCTTTATTAACGGGAAGTTTGATCTCTCGCAAGCCGAAGCCGTTGCCGATCTCATCGCCTCTCATTCCGCTTCATCGCACGACCTGGCCATAAGCCAGATGCGGGGTGGATATTCCAAAAAGATCAAAGAACTCCGCGAAAGGCTATTGGACTTTGTTTCCCTGATCGAACTGGAACTCGATTTCAGCGAAGAGAATGTGGAATTTGCCAGCCGAACTGATCTGCGGGATCTGCTGACCCGGATTGATCAGGAGATCACCACGCTGGTACATTCCTTTACCATCGGCAATGTAATCAAGAACGGGATTCCGGTGGCCATCATCGGCAAACCCAACGTGGGCAAGTCGACACTGCTGAATGCCATTCTCAACGAGGAAAAGGCCATCGTTTCGGAGATTCCCGGAACCACCCGCGATGCCATTGAAGATACCATCGTGATCGGCGGATACAGTTTCCGGTTTATCGACACGGCCGGGCTGCGGGAGTCGGACGATACCATCGAAAGCATGGGGATCGAACGTACCTGGGAGAAGATCCACCAGGCTGCAATCATTTTTTACGTGTTCGATGCCACAACGGATTCGTACGACGAAGTGATGGAATCCGTTGCAGATTTCCGGGAATTGTCGGAAAACAAGTCGAAACATTTGCTGCTTGTGGGCAATAAAACCGACCAGCTCGAGGTTCTGCCCAAAGGATTTAAGGACTTTTCTGCATCCGAAACCATCTTTGTCTCGGCCAAACGCAAGGAAAACATCCATTTACTGGCCGAAAGCCTGCTCAGTTATGCCGATACCCGATCCCTGACAGGCAGTACAATCATTTCCAACGCCCGTCACCTCGAAGCCCTGAAAGGAGCCCAGGCAGCCATTGCCTCGGTAACCGAAGGTTTACAAAACGATCTCTCCCCCGATTTGCTTTCCACCGACATCCATATGGCGCTGCATCACCTGGGCGAAATCACCGGTCAGATCACGACCGATGATATCCTGGGGAATATTTTTGGGAAGTTCTGTATCGGAAAATAAGACCCAATTAATACAATGGTAGAATTATGCTCTCCAATAAAATTGACGAGCGTAACTGGAATCGGATTGGTGTTAGTTCGGATTTGCATCTCAAAGAAGTACCAAATGACACAAGGAAATTCTTGGATTATCACAGTGAGTATGTTTATGATCTTATGGAATCATAAAATCGCACTCTAACACTTTTTCCCACTTAATAATGTAATGTTTAACACTTATTCGCACGGATTTGTAATTATTCGCGACACTCAAACCTTCACTTGGAGAACAAAGCAACCAGCGGAGCATTGATGTAATAATTCCCAACTCCTAGTTTCATTTTAGTCAATAATCCATCATCGGCAAGCCGGTTCAGATAAGCGGATGCTGTGATACGTGATACCTTGAGGTCGTTCTGGAGAAACTCAATCTTGGTATAAGGATACCGGAAGAGATTATTGATCAGTTCCTGGCTATAAAATTTATAATCAGCCCGGATCCTGTGCTTATAATCCATCATGAGATTCTTAATATCAATAATGAGCGTGATTGTTTCGATGGAGGTTTTTTCAATGCTGTCCAAAACAAACAGAATCCATGGCTCCCACTCCCCTTTGTCGCGGACATTCTGCAAAAGATGGTAATAATCACCTTTATGCTCGATGATGTAACGGCTCAGGTACAGGATCGGAAGCTGCAGAAGGGATTTTTGAATCAGAAAAAGTATATTGATGATCCTGCCGGTTCGTCCGTTACCGTCATAAAATGGATGGATACTCTCAAACTGGAAATGAATTACAGCCATCTTAATCAGGGGATCAACTTCACTCAAAGCGTCATCATTAATGTATTTCACAAGGTTGCTGATGCCTTTTACAATTTCATCATACGTCTGAGGCGGGGTATTAATCACCTCCCCTGTTGCAGAATGTTTTAAAGCAGTCCCGGGAACTTTGCGAAAACCTGCCGTGTTGTCCTCAAGCACCGACTGGATCTTCAGAATATGATTTTCCGTTATAAGTCCGGAATTTCGTACAAGTTCAAATCCTTTTTTCATTGCTGTGGCATAATTCTGAACTTCTTTTGCCGCAACAGATTGGCCAGCCATATCCAGATTCACCTTAAACAATTCATCCTGGGTTGTTATGATATTCTCGACCGCTGAACTATCTCTTGCTTCCTGCAATGCCAGCGTATTTATCAGAATAGACTGATTAGGTATGGTACTTCCTATTCCTTTTAGTTCAGCAAGTGCTCGGTGCGCCCCGGCTAATTTTTTTAATATTTTCTTAGTTTCAAGGTCAGCGATTGGAGGAAGAGGCTCAGGTTTCCAGGGTTTTGTCGGGTCATTTTTCATCGTAAAAGAATTTAAGATATCTTTACAGATCAAACATGATCTGTAAAGATTTTTCAATTTTCTTTGCAAATATAGGCAAATATGTAAAGAAAAAGCAATTTTCTATACATAAGAAAAAATGCTGCTCAAAATAAAAATTAATCATGAACAAAAGCCGGTTGGAAGCCTTCAGTGATGGCGTAATTGCCATCATCATCACCATCATGGTACTGCAACTGAATGTACCCCAGGGCATGGATCTTCAATCGTTGAAACCGCTCATCCCTGATTTTGTGAGTTATGTGTTGAGTTTTGCATATGTTGGTATCTACTGGAACAATCATCACCATATGATTCACACGGTTAAACGGGTAACCGGGGGTATCCTGTGGGCCAATCTGCACCTGTTGTTCTGGTTGTCCCTGGTCCCCTTTGTGACCCGATGGATGGGTGCTACAAATTTCGAAGCCATCCCTTCGGCTTTATACGGAGTTGTGCTGCTGATGGCCGCCATTGCTTATTTCGTGCTTCAAACCATGATCCTGCGCAAACATGGCAAGAACTCTTTTCTTTCGCAGGCACTGGGGAGTGATCTGAAAGGAAAGATCTCTCCCCCACTTTACCTGGCTGCCATTATTTCCACCTTCTTTTATGAATGGATCGCAATTGCCATCTATATAATGGTAAGCCTTATATGGCTGATTCCCGACAGAAGAATTGAACGTATGTTTGAGGAAGAAGAGAAAAAAAAGGGCGATTGACTTAATTCCACCTGCTCCGGAAAATTTCCCGATGAACCGAATATCATTTTTAAAATCCTTAGCACTAATACCCCTTGCGGGACTATCCATGAAACTAAATGAACTTAGCAAAATTACAGATTCAATGACGAGCATGGATCCTATGCCGGTACTCTTTATCGGCCATGGCAGTCCGATGAATGCCATCGAGGAAAACGAATTTGTACAGGGATGGAGAGATATCGGCAAAACCATTCCAAAGCCCGTGGCAATTTTGTGCGTGTCGGCGCATTGGGAAACAAAAGGAACCTATGTTACCGCCATGGAGAAACCCAGGACCATTCATGACTTTGGTGGATTCCCCCGGGAATTATTTGAGGTACAATATCCTGCCCCCGGAAGCCCTGATCTGGCGAATCAAACCAAAGAGATCATCCGGAAAACCGCCACAGGATTGGATGAAAAATGGGGATTGGACCATGGTTGCTGGAGTGTATTAAAACATCTCTATCCGCAGGCAGATGTTCCGGTCATACAGTTGAGCCTGGATTATGATCAAACGCCGCAATACCACTACGATTTGGCAAGAGAGCTGGCTCCACTTCGCAAAAAAGGTATTTTGATCATTGGTAGCGGAAACATGGTTCACAATCTTCGCCTCGTAGCCTGGGACAAACTCAATGCACCAGCATTCGGTTATGACTGGGCCATTGAAGCCGGTAAAAAAATGGAAGAATACATCCTGTCGGGTGATTTTCAGCAGCTGATCAATTACAAATCATTGGGTAAAGCCTTTGAAATGGCCATCCCGACACCCGAACATTTCCTCCCCCTGCTTTATGCGCTGGCTTTAAAGGATGAAAAGGAAACGATAAGTTTATTCAATGATAAAACGGTAGCAGGATCCTTGTCTATGACATCCCTAAAAATCTACAAATAAAGGAACAGCCTGGATCGCATTTAAATGATCTTTATCATCTTTTTGTCATCACAGCCGCCGAATTCGATCTGCAGGGTGGTATGGGTGATCTGGTATTTTTCTTTTAATCCCTGCTCAATCTGATCCCGTAAGCGATTGGAATCACTCAACATCATGTCTTTCAGGGTTTCGATATGCGCCTCGAACAGGATGTCATCATCCTGCATCTGCCAGCAATGAACGTGGTGTACATTCCTGATAAGCGGATTTTGTTCCAGCACTTTTTTAATTTCGGCAAGATCAATCCTTGAAGGAGTGGTTTGCATAAGGATATCGACCGATTCGCGAAGTATTTTATAGGCCTGGACGATGATTACAATACTGATGATGAGCGTGATGGCCGGATCTATCCACATGAGTTTTGCCAGGTAAATCAGAACGGCCCCGACAATAACTGCGACAGACGAAATGGTATCACCCAATAGATGAAGGTAAGCAGCCTTCACGTTTAAACGCTTCTTCGAATCCCTGTGCAGGATGAGCATGGAAATCAGGTTGACCAACAACCCAATGATGGCAACGGTAAACATAATTCCCGACTTTACGGCTTCCGGGTGTAAAAACCGAACCACGGAAACATAGATCAGGTAAATTGAAATGGCCGTGAGCACTGAAGCATTGATAAAAGCGGAGAGAATTTCAAATCGATGGTACCCGAAGGTTCGCCTTGCATTGGGCTTTCTTTTGCCAACTTTATTTGCGATCCATGCAAGGGTTAGCGCCATGGTATCGCTGAGGTTATGGATGGCATCTGATACCAGTGCCAGGCTGTTGGAAAGAATTCCTCCTGCTATCTCGATCAGTGTAATAACCCCGTTAAGCAGGATGCTGATCAGCAACCGTCGTGAAGGGTCATTTTGCTGTGAATGAGATTCCATCTGGTATTTTATTTCAGTCGATCAGTTTTAACAAGCCTGGTTCTCAGATTAGCACAAATTTAAGCCATTTTCATAGAATTACACATCATTTCAATCTCATCCTTAAAGATGCCAGGAGTGGCAAGCGTATCACGGATGCCAGTGTAATGGCGGAAATCCTGCGTCCGGCCAAAAAGAGCACTTCAATTGATCTTATGACGATGATGGATCATTTTGGTGGTAGTCTCAACCTGTTTGACCTGGTCGATATGGATTTTTTTGCCCCCTGACCTTATTTTTTTAATTACATTTATGGCGACATAATTTAATCAACTAATAATAACCAAGGCCATGGCAAAAGAAAAAGAAGGAAAAGAGAAGAATCACATGAAAGAACCTACAAAGACCCTGAAGGAAAAAAGAGCTGCAAAAGCAGCCAAGCGTGTAGAAAAGAGCAAATAAAAGCCCTGTTCAGTCTTACGTCGGGTTTTTCAATTCAGCCAGCAGTTCCTTTAAATCAACCGTTGCGTAGGTTGATGAATAATCGGACATGGCATAGGGAATGATCAGGTCGTTATTGTGAATAATGGATCCGCACGAATAAACTACATTTGGCACATATCCTTCCCTTTCTTCCGCATTGGGAACTAATAAGGGTGTTTTTAACCTTCCTATTTCTTTCTCAGGGACCTGTAAGTCGAAGAGAGAGGCTCCTAAAACATATTCACGCATCGGTCCTACTCCATGCGTGATCACCAGCCACCCCTCTTCGGTTTCGATGGGAGAACCGCAATTCCCGATTTGAATGAGTTCCCATGAAAATTTTGGTTGCTGGATTAATTTAGCCTCACGCCACACGGAGATATTATCCGAAAAGGCCAGATAATTATTGAAACCGTCGAGGCGGCAAAGCATGGCATATTTTCCATCCACTTTTCGCGGAAAGATTGCCATTCCCTTGTTTTGGGCGATTTCACCATGAACCGGGGATATTTTAAAGTGATAAAAATCCCGGGTCTCCAACCGCTTTGGTAAGATGGTGATGCCGTCATATGCCGTATAGGTCGCATAATAGATTACATTTCCATCCTCTTCCTGGAATTTCACAAACCGGGCATCTTCAATTCCGTTTTTTTCATTCATTGATACAGGGAAGATCACTCTTTCAGAAATGTGCGTATCCATTGAAAATTCGAGCTCGTAATGAGACGATGCCAACCAGATGATCTGATTCAAAAGAATCTCCTTATCTGCAGGAAGATGAAGTGTATTCCTTGCATCTTCCACACATGCCCGGAGTTCACCGTATGTAAATTTATCCTTAAGCTTATCAAATATAGAACCGGAAGGAAAGAGCGGATAAAAATCATGCATTTCCTCCAGTTTACTCTTAAAAGAGGCTTTATCATAAATGTGTCGCCGGATGTGCTCAGCCTCTTCCCTCATCTTACCTACCGGTTCCACGGTAAGATTGTTGTTTTTATCCAGAACACCCGTGCGGAAAACAATCGACGATATATGGCCTTCGCCAGTTGCCCTGAAACTTATGATTACCCTTTTCTCACCGGCCCCGGTCTCCGACTGATCGGGATGCTCAACAATGGAAGGATTAAAAAATGCGGCTGCTTCAATCGAATATTCCATGGTAAAATAGGCCCCGATGAGAATTCTTTTGGACACGCCCAATGAGAGTGGGTCTATTTTCAATGGAATTAATAAATCGGCAACTTTATTAAAATGCGTTTCAAAAACTTTCGAGATCGCCCTGTGACGGAGAGAAAAATCCCTCAGAACATGGGTCAATGCAACGGAGGCTTCAGTATCAGACAGATTCAGAACAAATTGTATCGTATTCAGCGCCCTTTCATCTGTCATATAAAGAAAACGGGCTATTACCCGGGTAGGATCAGGAACGAATTTTAAATTCTTTCTGTTAACGGCAACCTGCATTTTTTAAACCCTTTAATATTTTCTATAAAGATAATAACTAAATGTCAACCTGCCGACACCAACAAAATTAAAGATGCATCGGTGTTCCTATGGCCAATATGATGATGAAGGCGTTAATGGATCACCTTCCCTTTCCACTTACCTGCTTTTACTACTTATTGTTCTGATTTACATTGCTGTAGCAGAAATTACCAAAAATATTTTTTATAAAAAAGTGAAGTTTTAAAAATAACTGCTGAGTAATCCGATTACAATCCGTACCTTAGGCAAATAATTTAAAAATCTATTATGAACAACGGAACAGTAAAATTCTATAATGATTCGAAAGGATTCGGATTCATTAAAGACGCAAATTCACCTAAGGAATACTTTGTACATTCATCCGGATTAAAAGACAATATCAGGGAAAATGATGAAGTGACATTTGATTTGGAAGAAGGAAAAAAAGGACTAAATGCAGTAAATGTTAAACTGGCATAGTTTATACATTACTAAGCATTTCTGATTTTAAGAGGCCGTCCCAAAAGGGGCGGTCTTTTTTTTATGTTTCTACAGTTAGTATGTTTTTGCGCTCTGGCCGTGCGGATTTCTCACTTCAGTACCTTCTCTGTATAACTGTAATGAAATAATATTTCCCGGAACCATACCTGCACAGGACTAAGGCTCCCACTCCCCCCTCGCCGGAAGGAGATGGAACGGAGGGTGAGGCTGATTAAAAGCCATTACCGAAGCCACAATTCCTTTGAATTTTGCTTGATTTGTATTAATTTAGCTTAGATCGAAAGAAAACAGGAAGCCATGAGCAAGAAAACACCAGTTATTAACCCGATATACAGTTTTTTACCCTTTGAACTTAAGGGATTCGATGAATTGGCAGAACTCGCCCTGGATATGCGCTGGTCATGGAATCATTCAGCTGACGAATTGTGGCAACAATTGGATCCTGCTCTATGGAAACTCACCCATAACCCATGGATTGTCCTTCAGACTGCTTCCAGAGACCTGCTTGAGAAGATGCTGGCAGACACATCTTTTCGCAAAAAGGTGGATGAATTGTTGCAGTTAAAAAAGATTTCGGCTGAAACGCCTGCCTGGTATCCTCAGAACTATCCCAAATCTCCGCTGACCTGTATCGCTTATTTCAGCATGGAATTCATGCTGAGCGAAGCACTCCCCATTTATTCAGGAGGATTGGGCAATGTAGCCGGCGATCAACTCAAAGCCGCCAGTGATCTGGGTGTTCCGGTCATAGGCATTGGTTTGCTTTACCAGCAGGGATATTTCCGGCAGGTGATCGACAAGGACGGCGCACAACAGGAACTGTTTCCTTATAACGATCCCGGGCAGTTACCGATCACTCCCCTGCGTCATCCCAATGGGGAATGGTTAAGGCTAAAGGTTGAATTACCTGGTTATTCAGTCTGGCTGCGTGCATGGCAGGTTCAGGTCGGGAGAGGTAAGCTTTACCTGCTCGACAGTAATGATGCGGCAAACCTGCCGGTTCACCAGGGAATTACCAGTGAGCTTTATGGAGGCGGTCAGGAGCTGCGCCTCAAACAGGAATTACTCCTTGGAATTGGCGGTTGGCGTTTGCTCCATGCACTCGGCATTCATCCCGAAGTTTGTCATCTGAATGAAGGACATGCTGCCTTTGCCGTTCTGGAACGGGCCTTTCATTTTATGGAAGAAACCGGCCAACCCTTCGCAATGGCCCTGGCAGCCACCAGAGCAGGAAATGTCTTTACCACTCATACAGCCGTGGCCGCAGGTTTTGACCGTTTTTCGCCATTTCTTATCGAACAATATCTCGGTGGCTATGCTCAGAAAAAATTAGGAATTACGCTTTCTGAATTACTGGCCCTGGGTCGCCTCAACCCTTCAGACGCATCAGAGAATTTCAACATGGCCTATCTGGCCATCAGAGGAAGCGGAGCGGTAAATGGCGTCAGCCGTCTGCATGGTGAGGTAAGCCGCCATATTCTAAGTCCCCTTTTCCCGAGGTGGCCCGAGGAGGAAGTCCCGGTTGGCCACGTCACCAACGGAGTTCATATTCCCAGCTGGGATTCTGAAATAGCCGACACCATCTGGACTGATGCCTGTAAAAAAGACCGATGGCTTGGAATGACCGGTACCCTTGAAAAGGATATCCGGTCGGTTTCCGATGAAAAACTCTGGCAGATGCGAACCATTTCTCGCAAGTTACTCATTGAATATGCCCGTGAACGTTTGTCACTCCAACTGGAAGCAGCCGGCGTAGCTCCTGATTCCGTGGAGGAAGCTAAACACCTCTTTAACCCGAATGTGTTAACCCTGGGCTTTGCCCGTCGATTTGCACCTTATAAACGGCCAAACCTGTTGTTATATGACCCGGCGAGGCTCACCCGTTTGCTGACCAATTCCCAATTTCCCGTTCAACTTTTCCTTGCAGGTAAAGCTCACCCGGGAGATACTGAAGGTCATGCCATGATTCAGCAATGGATCCGTTTCATCCGGCAGCCCGAAATTCGGCCTCATGTGATGTTTCTCAGTGATTACGATATGCTTTTAACCGAACATCTCGTTCAGGGGGTTGATGTATGGATCAATACACCACGGCGACCCTGGGAAGCCTCCGGAACCAGTGGCATGAAAGTGCTGGTCAATGGCGGGATTAATCTGTCGGAACTGGATGGCTGGTGGGCTGAAGCCTATTCGCCTGAGGTGGGATGGGCGCTGGGAGATGGCAAGGAACATCATGACGAGCAAGCCTGGGATGCCGTTGAAGCCGATTGGCTCTACAATTTGCTTGAGAAAGAGGTAATCCCTGAATTTTATAACAGAAACAATAAGGACAGGCCGGTTGCCTGGATCGCCAGGATGCGGGAAAGCATGGCACGTCTGACCCCGCAATTCAGTGCATCACGAACCATCCGTGATTATACAGAACAACACTACCTTCCGGCTGCAGTTAACTATCTGCATCGAGCCCAAAACAAAGGAATTGTTGCCAAAGGAATTATTGAATGGCAGAATTTACTAAAATCAAAATGGAATGGAATTCAGTTTGGCGAAGTGAAGGTTCATACAAATGACAAAGAGCATACATTCGAAGTCCAGGTTTATTTGAATGGTCTCAAACCGGGAGATGTAAAAGTAGAGCTTTATGCCAATGGAATCGGGAACCTTCCTCGCGCAATTGAAGAGATGTTGGTTGTTGATCCGGTTAAAGACCCCTGGTATCTCTATCGGTCAACCTTTCCCCTCATACGACCGGCTGGTGATTACACCTTACGAATTATCCCTTTCTCAGCTAATGTTTCCATACCACTTGAGGCAAATCAAATATTGTGGCAACGATAAAACCAAATAAGGAAAAAATGGCAATCACAGAAGAACACATCGTAAAAATCCTCAGTATCGACCCGGTAACACATAACGTGAAGCGATTCCGGGTTGAAAAACCGGCAGGATACTCCTTTATTCCCGGTCAGGCTACCGAAGTATCGATCAACACGGCGGAATTAAGGGATGAGAAGAGGCCTTTTACCTTTACCTGTCTGAATAGTGAATCCTATCTCGAATTCACAATTAAGATTTATACAGCGCACCAGGGCATAACCAATGAACTGGGAAAGCTGAAACCCGGTGCCGAGTTGATTCTCCGCGATGTATGGGGTGCAATTGAATATAAGGGTAAAGGGGTTTTCATTGCCGGGGGGGCAGGTGTCACTCCTTTTATTTCCATTTTCAGGGATCTCCGGGTAAAAGGCGAGATTCCCGGTAATATCCTTGTATTTGCAAATAAAACAAAAGCCGATATTATCCTGGAGAAGGAATTTTCAGAATTATTGGGTAAGGCTTTTATCAATATTTTATCACAGGAAAAAACAGAAAATTATTTTAATGGAAGAATCAGTGAGGATTTCCTGAGAGAAAACATCGGTGATTTCGATAAAAAATTCTATGTATGCGGACCACCGGAAATGATCGAAACCGTGTTGAAACAATTGAAAAAGTTAGGTGTTTCAGACAATTCAGTAACATTGGAATTGTAACAGCCCTGCAAAGACAACTTGATCTTAAAAACAACTGTAAATATTGAATCTGACAAAACCCCAAAATTAAGGCGAATGAAGATTATACTTGTTTTTGTTTCTACGCTGGATGGTAAAGTAACAAAATGGGGTAATCCGGACGTCACATCCTGGTCATCACAGGAAGATAAGACTCACTTCAGGAAATTATGGAATAAGGCCAGGCTGATTGTGATGGGAAGCAGCACTTATCTCACCGAAACATTCAATCCTTCCGCCAAACATCTTCTGGTCATTCTGACAAGTCATCCCGCTGAATACAACCATGCTGAAGTCCCCGGCAAGATCGAATTTTCAGATGAATCCCCTCCCCTCCTGGTTTCCCGCTTTGAAAAAAAGGGTTATCAGGAAATGCTTTTAGTTGGAGGCCCTCATGTTGCCACTTCCTTTTTGAGAGAAAACCTCATCGATGAATTGTGGCTGACCATTGAACCCAAAATTTTCGGATCGGGAGGGAATTTTGCCACGGAAGAAAAGCTCGACATTGATTTGCAATTAATCAGTTCCGAAAAGGTGAACGACCAGGGAACCCTGATAAACAGATATGTTGTAGTGAAAAAATAATATTTCAGATAATAATGCAAAAGAAAAAGGCTGTCTCAGATTGAAACAGCCTTTTCTTTGATTAATTTAAATTGAGTTTTTAGAATGAACGGACTGGCCAGAGAGTATTCAGATCTGTTTTTAAACTTAGGTTGGACCAAACTGTTCCATCAAAGGTCCAGACATTCGTAGAACTTACCTCCGATGAACTCCAGAAAGGAGCTACACCAAGAGCTGTAGAAAGCAATGCATCAAGTGTTCCGGTTGCATCAGTTGCACGGTTTGTCCACAAAAGATCCATTTCATCTTTGGATGGTAAGTACCAATCAAGTCCGGGGTATTGTGAAATTACGGGAGCAAATTCGCCATAAGCAGGATTACTTGTGCAGAGATTGGTGGTAATATTGGCTATGATGGCAGTGGTATTTGCAAGTCCTGTTCCTATAACTGTCCCGGTAGCTCCTGTAGTAGTGCTTGTGCATCCCCAGTCCGTTGTGATTGGACCTGGAAAGCCCTGACTATATCCCAAAGCTATTAACCCATGTGTACCTGTTAAATCAATGTCAAAAACATAACCGCTCTGATAATTTAGTTGAACTGATTGTCCTAAAACTGCTGCAGTAGCGGTAAAGGTCACATCTGTACCATAAGCTGTTCCTGACCCATTTGTAGCGTAAGCACGAACATGATAGAGCGTACCCACAGTCAAACCGGTCATATCAAGTGGAGTTGAAAAACCAAAAGAGCCTGGGAAATAATTAGGATCTGGCATTATTCCGCCGCCAACATGTGTTGTTATGTCTGGATCTACAGCTGTGCCCCAAACCAACCCTGCAGCAGAAACAGGGCCTGCACCTTCGCTTACAACAGTATAAGCACCTTCAGCTATTGCCCTACCAAACTACCTATTGGATCAGTTGTCACAACCGGTAAATTGGTTGGAGTAAAGGTTTCAGTTGCACCGTAAGCAGTACCAACACCATTGGTTGCATAAGCACGAAGATTATAAGTGGTTCCGGCTACCAATCCGGTTACACTACTGATAAAAGTTCCTATTCCAGAACCATCGACGGTCGATTCAACACTTGGAACAGTCGGCGTAGTTGGTGTACTGCTCCAACATACTCCGCGTGCTGTTACCAAGGAATTACCATCAGCCGTTACATTTCCGCCTGAGGTGGCAGTTGAAGCAGTGAGATTGGTTATTGGATCAGTTGTAACAGTGGCAAGAGTTGCCGCCATTGCAGTAAAGCTTTCTTCGTTTCCGTATGCTGTTCCGGCGCTTGTTGTGGCGTATGCACGAACAAAGTAAGTTAATCCAGTGGTTAAGCCTGTAATCGTACTCACAAAAGCTGCAGTACCGGTTCCATCTGAGGTAAAGTTTCCTGCACCAACAGTTGGCCCTGACACTATTCCCCAACAAACTCCTTTTGCAGTAACTGCAGGTCCTCCGTTTGTAAGAAGGGTACCGCCCGAAGTTGCTCCGGTACTTGTGAATCCTGATAGTGGAGCTGTGGTTACTTCAACTGATAGAAAACTACGGGCTGAACGCAATTGGGTTGCATAGGTGTCTCCACCTGCACGTGGTGAGCCCAGGTAATACGCCTGGCTGCCTGTATAGAAATAACTTCCGGCATAAGTTAAACTACTGGCAGTTGAAGTTAAGTAGTTTGTGTACCCCCCTGAAAATCCTAACATGGTATATCTGGCGGCAATAATCGCCCATTCACCATTAGAAGGTAAATACCAATCAACATATCCACCTCCATTGTATGCTTGAGCTACGCTGGCTGCTATTGGACGAGTTGCGCAACCTGCAAGAATTGAGTTGGTATTTGCCAAACCTGTTCCAAGAGCAGTATTAGTGACGATTGCAGTTCCTGAGCAACCCCAGGGAACCGTGGAAGGAATATCATAACTAACAATAAATCCACTTCCATCTGCAGCTATATTAGCAACCCAGCCATACCCAACATTCTGGTATAGTGCATATGGAGCTGCAACCCAAGTGGTAAAGCTGACATCCGCCGGACCGTAAGACGTACCCACCCCATTTGTGGCATAAGCCCTTACATAATAAGTTGTACTGCCTGTTAACCCGGTTATACTGCTGCCATATGATCCGGTACCCGTTCCATTGGTGGTAAAATTACTGACACCTAATGTCGGGGTAGGGCTTGTGCTCCAGCAAACACCCCTCACTGTAACAGGAGATCCTCCGTCGGAAGTGATGTTCCCGCCGCTTGTTGCAGAATTTCCGTTGATGGCGGTTATAGCTGTTGTGGAAGCAACAACCGGAGCAGTAGGACCTGTGGTTGTGAAAGTGAGCTCATTGCCGAAAATGGTTATCCATCCTGACGGACTTATGCGGAATACATTAAGATAGGCACGAATATAATACGTTGTATTTGCGGTCAATCCGGTAAGATTGGTTACCCACGGTAATAATGGTGTTGATGTGGGAAAATTCGAAGTATTGGTTGCGAAAAAGGTAGGTGTGGCAGAGCCTGGAACCGTCGCATAAGCAATTCCATAGTTCTGATAATTTGAATATCCTACAAAACTGCCATTCATGCTTCCGCCGGAAACTGCAGAGGAGCCGGCGATACTGGTTGCAGCAACAGTATTGAGTGAAAGAGGAACCGGCAGCGTCTGGAATGAAATCTGCACACCATAAGCTGTTCCGGCGCTATTGATGGCATAAGCTCTGACATAATAAGTAGTATAAGAGGTTAACCCGGTTATGTTGCTTATAAAAGATCCGGGACCGGGAGTTGGGTCAACAATTTTGGTATTGGCTGTAGTTGGATTTGAGGTAGTTGCATAACAAATCCCTCTTTCAGTGATGGTGGCCCCGCCATTATTTGTAATATTTCCACCACTGTTAGCCGTTGTGATGGTAATTGAACTTGCCGCAGTTGTGGTTAGGGTCGCAAGAACAGGCAGGGTGGTAAAATTGATTTCGTTGCCATAAGAGGTGACCGCATAATTGATTGCGAAGGCTTTTGCGAAATAGGTCGTTCCTGGGAGCAATCCTGTGAGATTATTTACAAATACACCGATACCGGTTGGAGGAGTAGCTACTTGTGTAAAATTGCCCGTGTTTGGATTGGCAGCTGTATTGTAACAAACCCCCCGGCTGAGAACGGGTAATCCATTGTCGGCAGTTATATTTCCACCTGTGGTTGCTGTGGTTCCTGCTACAAGGGATGCAGCTGTCGTTGTAAGTGTAGCATATATCGCATTGGACGGGCCGCCCCAAAAAGGTACATTACTTAAGCTAAGTTGCAAATATTGGCCTGGAAATCCTGCTGGGATAGTTACCCAGTTATTTCCGTTCCAATAAAGCATATTGCCAATGGATGTTCCTGCAGGAAACCCAGAGACCCATTTGGTTCCATTGTCATAATAAAAACCCGGAGTTACATCTCCAACGGTGGCAATGTTGTAGACCTGCATTCCGGCAACATGAGCGGATAAAGGTGCGAAACTGCTCGTGCTTGTCAACGATACTCGGGGAATAAGCAAACCCTTGTTTGCGAAATCCACGTCAAGTCCGGCTGCAGCATTCGGAACTGCACCCGTAGCATTAATACCGACGTTCTGTGAAAACACAGGGGCCCCGATCATTATCAGTACCAAAAAAATGTAAAAACGGTGCATAAGTCTGACAGTTGATTTTTTTGTAAATTTTTTCATATTATATAATTAATGTTGATTTTTATTCAATTAATTACCCCAAGCAGGAATACCACCGGCCGTAACCGTTAATTTTTGGCCGGGTAATCCCACATGCAAATTTACCCAGGCTGTTCCGTTCCAATATTGCATATCATTTAAGGCAGTTCCCGCAGGAGGAAGATAAGCCACCCACTTGGTGCCATCATTATAGAACAATCCGGGGGATACATCTGCCACTGTTGCTGTGTTATATACCATCATGCCAGCAATATGAGAAGGTAAGGGAGCGAAATTCCCTGCTGCCAATAAGGCGACACGCGGAATGAGCAATCCCTTTGTCGGAGTATTAATATCAAGACCCGCATTTGCATTTGGAGGAGTTCCTGTAGCACTGATACTAACAGACTGTGAAAAACCCTGTATTGAAAAACAGAGCAGTAAAATAAACCCGTAAAGATATTTCACAGGGCAGGAAGTTGATGTCAGAGTAATTTTTTTCATACTTTTTTTTTTGAAGTGATATGATTCCGAATGGCAGAGAAATTCAGAAATCATCAAAGGAAAGACATTTTACAAATGTATATTTAAATATCTATATATTTTAATAATAATAATATAAAAATGAGATATACAAATAATAGCAGATTGATTTATAGATGGTTATATACATTTTATTTTAATAATGATGGGAAGAATTTATAAAGCGAGTTAATCATTACGAATTGGGTGATTATGCATTTAAGAAAAGGTCTGTTTTTTTACAATAGCCCCTATAGTAAAAATATATTCTGGGAAATATTTGTGCAAGAGAATTATTACCTGAAAGAATCTGAAAAGAATACGCATTTTCATAGGTAAAAATACGCATGAATAAAGTCCGGCACCATTTTGGAAACCGGACTAACCGTTTGTTATATATGAGTCAATATTTCCAAGCACCAATCTCATAGAAAAAAGAAAAAGGCTGTCTCAGATTGAAACAGCCTTTTCTTTGATTAATTTAAATTGAGTTTTTAGAATGAACGGATGGGCCAGAGAGTATTCAGATCTGTTTTTAAACTTAGGTTGGACCAAACTGTTCCATCAAAGGTCCATACATTCATAGAACTTACCTCCGATGAACTCCAGAAAGGAGCTACACCAACAGCTGTAGAAAGCAATGCATCAAGTATTCCGGTTGCATCAGTTGCACGGTTTGTCCACAAAAGATCCATTTCATCTTTGGATGGTAAGTACCAATTTATAAAGTGAATTAATTATTACCAGCTGGGTGATTATGCTCTTTGGAAAAGATAAAATAGCCGGAATTTAGCGGATGCATACGCACAAAAACAAAAGAGACTGACCCGTGATAGGTCAGCCTCTTTTCTGTTTTAATCTTGTATTCAAATTTTACTCATGCAATAGTTTCATTTTCATGGGTATATGAATTCGTTTTAATGAAACAGCAGGTTGTCTGCTGTTTCACAAACAAAAACTAGAATGCTCTAATTGCGCGGACGTACATCAAATTGGTAGGAGTGCTGTAGTATGTTTGATTCTTGCCAACATTATAATCATATATTCCATTGAGGGAGTAATGTGCATAAGCGATCGAAGTGTTGTATTCAGTAGATGCCCAATACAATACACCAGCTCCGGCATAGCTTGGGGTTGTAGTAATATTAACCAGAGCACCCTGATCAATTAATTTCTGGAGCTCATCATGCGATGGTAAATACCAATTGGTAATCCCAACGAGACCTGTTCCGCCAGCAGTGTAAGCGGCACAAAGTTGAGCAGGTCCATTCGGTGCGTTACACGCTGCAGCGATCATAGCATTCGTATTGGCTAAACCGGCATATAAAGCCCCTCCGCCTTGAGCCATTGTAGTAGAAGGAACTGAAACACCAGAACAACCCCAGGCTACACCAGAGCCTTGGTCAACGAGTGCGCCGATCAAGCCATGTTGTCCCGTGATGTCAACATATATTACTTTTCCTCCTGCAAGTGCATCGCCTATTGCTTTTGGAACACCTGTAGTAAAACTATACTCGTTTCCATAGAATGTTGTAACCCCATCAGAGTAATATGCCCTCACATAGTAGGTTGTACTTCCAGTGAGACCCGTCATATTGCTTACATAAGTACCGGTTGTAGTTCCATCAGAAGTTAAGAAGTTGCCAGTTGTTGGACCAGGGCTGGTATTCCAGCAAACACCACGAGATGCCACTGTCGGAACCGAGGCACCTATTGACCCGCCACTTACTGCAGTAGTTAATGTAACTGTACTTACCGGGGTAGTTGTTATTGCGGTTGTTGTAAAGCTCAATTCGGGACCATAAGTATAGCCCCAGGTACTACTATAAGCATATATAAATGATCGGATATAGTATGTCGTGTTTGGTGTTAATGATGAGAGGTTGGTCGTCCAGGGATTAAGTGGAGTTGAAATAGGAGTATAAACCGAGCCAGTTGAAATAAGAGTTGGCGATGCCGAATTAGGTGTTGTAGCATATGCAACACCATAATTTTGATAACCAGAATATCCATTGCCATTCCAAGTTATACTTCCCCCAGATGTAGCAGAACTATAGCCAATATTACTGGCTGCTACTGTAGTCAAAGTCGGCGGAATAGTTAATGTGGTAAAGGGAACATCGGCACCATAAGCTGTTCCAGCACTATTGGTAGCGTAAGAACGTACATGATAGGTAGTTGCACCGGTTAACCCGGTTATATTACTAACGAATGATCCTAAACCAGGAACCAGGGGTAGGGAAATAATTTTTGTGCCAGGATTTGCACCACCAGGTATTGTTGGGTTTAAAGTTGTACTGTATACAATACCTCTTTCTGAGATCGAAGCACCTCCAGTAGCAGTTACATTACCTCCGCTAGTTGCAGTTGTTCCTGTAATTGCTGTTGCTGCTGTTGTTGTTATAGTTGCTAATACAGGTAGTGTGGTAAAACTCACCTGGTTGCCGTATGCTGTAGTATAGCTGTTGGTTGAATAGGCTCTTACATAATAGGTTGTTACCGGGGTTAGCCCGGTCATACTACTGACAAAAGCACCAATCCCGGAGCCATCGGTTGTTTTA
>JBBRTX010000014.1:0-94566 GCA_038244085.1 Bacteroidales bacterium
GGGTCATCGAAAAACCCAGGCTGTCTTTTTCTTTGGTTCGTTTCTTTTGGACATCAAAAGAAATGAACAAACAAGCATTCTCCCGGATTCATGTTTCTCGCCTCAGATCGGCAGGCCTTGTTACAGCATAATAAGTAAGAAGTCCGAAATATTTCGCACTTTTCGTTTCAGACCTCCCATTTCACCCTTCACCAATCACCCTTCACCAATCACCAATCACCAATCACCAATCACCAATCACCAATCACCAATCACAAATCACAAATCACAAATCACCCTTGATCACATTTTTCTTTTCCTTCAACCTTTGGCTGCGCCGAATCCTGACCCTGCTCTACCTGGGCCTGGTGGCTGCTCTTTCCCTCTTGCCACCTTACGACCTGCCGAAGATTCAATTGTTTGCCGGTGCCGACAAGCTCGCTCACTTTTGCATGTATCTCGGACTGGCGTTCCTTGCCTGTTGGAGCCTCGATATCCATCGCAAGCAGATGTGGCAAATGTATCTCCTTCTTGGCGGCGTTTTCTTCTGGGGCGTGCTGATGGAGATCCTGCAACGAACCCTGCACAACGGCCGGTCATTCGATTTCATGGATATGATTGCCAATCTCGTCGGCGCTCTGACCGGGCTTTTGATTTACAGATACCTTGACCGGCTGAGAAGCCGGAAGGTTTAAGTGGGAAATACTTCACAGCAAGCTACGGAGAATTAACCCAAACACCGTTCCTACACCCCCTCTCCAAAAGGAGAGGGGGCAGGGGGTGAGGCTGTAAGAGGGGGCAGGGCGTGAGGCTGTAAGAAGCCAGGGGGTGAGGCTGTGAGAAGCCGGGGCGTGAGGCTGATTAAAAAATCACTGATTGTAATATTGGTTAAAAAATGTAATAACTTTGTAGTTACATAAAACCTGATATGGAAACCGCAATTATAAAAATTGGAAATTCTAAAGGATTGAGATTAAGTAAATCCATTCTGGAGAAATATAACATTACCGAAAAGGTGGAAATTATTTTGGAAAAAGGACGAATCATTCTTAAACCGATAGTGGGTCCCCGGAAAAATTGGGAAACTGCCTTCCAAAAAATGCATCAGGAAAATGATGACCAGATGCTGATGAATGATGTTTTTGACCATGAAACATTCGAAGAATGGAAATAACTCAATATTCAATAATCTTAGTCAATTTAGACCCGACGATCGGCAGTGAAATAGAAAAGACAAGACCTTGTGTTGTTGTTTCACCTGATGAGATGAATAAGTACCTGAACACGATTGTTATCGCTCCCATGACATCATCCCTGAAGAAATACCCTACAAGAGTGTCTGTTGAGCATGAGGGTAAAAAAGGCATGATTGTTATAGACCAAATCCGTACAATTGATAAAGCCCGAATTCTGAAAGTCCTGGGCAAGCTGACGAAAAACGAATTAACAATGTGTAAGGACGTCATCAAAAAAACTTTTGTCGACTGAAATCCGCAGCAAGCTAAAAGAAATTAACCCAAACACCGTTCCTAACCCCCTCTCCAAAAGGAGAGGGGGGCCGGGGGGTGAGGCTGTGAGAGGGGGCAGGGGGTGAGGCTGTAAGAGGGGCCGGGGGGTGAGGCTGTGAGAGGGGGCAGGGGGTGAGGCTGTAAGAGGGGCCGGGGGGTGAGGCTGTAAGAGGCCAGGCGTTATGAGTGAGAAATGAAATACTTCACAGCAAGCTACGGAGAATCAACCCAAACACCGTTCCTACACCCCCTCTCCAAAAGGAGAGGGGGCAGGGGGTGAGGCTGTCAGAGGGGCCCGGGGGTGAGGCTGTAAGAGGGGGCAGAGTGAGAGGCTGCGAAAGACTGGGGCGTGAGGCAGTCAGAAGCCAAGGGGGATAAGGCAAATAAAAAAGAGGCGCTCTTACGAGTGCCTCTTTTTTTGGTAGCCAGTAGGAGAATCGAACTCCTATTACCAGGATGAAAACCTGGCGTCCTAACCGTTAGACGAACTGGCCAACTATTGTCAGGGCGGCAAAATTACAATTTATTTGGAATATACCAAAGCTTTCTGAAAAATCATCTCATTTTTCGGTTACAAACCCTCCCCTAGTCCACTGTTTCCGACCCGGTACCATTAAAGACATCCATCAGCGAGGCGTAAGTATTTTCTAATAATTGGCTCAGCTCCTCTTCTATTGCCCATCTCGCCACCGAAATATCTTCCTCCAGCTGTGGAACCAGCAACTGACGGCTTTCGGCCATCATCTCAAACCAGTAGGTCTGCTTTAATATCCGAATCCCGTTGTTACGGAAGATATGGTAAGTGGACGACAATGGCTTCCCGACCTTCATCCTTTGAAGTCCCGTCTCTTCTGAAACCTCTCTGACTGCCGCTTCCTCCGGCTCTTCCCTGTGAACGATCTTCCCTTTGGGTAAATCCCATTTCCCATAACGGAAGATCACCAAAAGCTCTCCTCTTTCATTGACAACCCTCCCTCCTGCTGCTTCAACCACGGTAAACAACGAAAAGAATGCATGATGCAGCGTCGTGAAATCCTGTTCTGTATAAATCACCAGCTGTTTTACGGTTTCATCCTTTTCGAAATTCTTATACAGCTGTTTCAACTGGCTCCGGTCATGGAATTCGAAAAAAACATCCTCTGGCTGACGTTTTTCCGGAAGTACAGCGAGAAGCAAGATCACACGGTCATTCAGAAAGATTTTCATTGGGTCGGAATCTGCAATATGGATAAATTCAGGTCGTCGGGATTCGCTGATTTTTGGTAAATTTACCCACAATTTTAACATCTCCGTCCTATGATCTATAACAAAGAAGTCGCCCTGAAGATGGCCGAATACCTCCTTGAAGCCAAAGCGGTTAAATTAAGTCCCCGGAACCTCTTTACCTGGGCATCGGGAATCAAATCGCCGATCTATTGCGACAACCGGGTTACTTTATCTTTTCCCGCCATCCGCACCTATATCAAGGATCAGTTTACCCAGGCAATTCTGAAAGAAGGAAAACCTGATCTGATCGCGGGAGTTGCTACCGGCGGAATTGCCCAGGGCGCGCTGGTTGCCCAGGAACTGGAATTGCCTTTCGCCTATGTTCGTACCACCAAAAAGGATCACGGCCTCACCAATCTCATCGAAGGGAAGACAGAACCGGGTCAGAAAATCGTTGTGGTAGAAGACCTTATTTCAACCGGGAAAAGCAGTCTGGAGGTAGTTAATGCCCTCAGGGAGGCCGGTTGTATCATCCAGGGTATGGTTGCGATTTTTACGTATAATCTTCCCATCTCCATCCAGGGTTTTCAACAGGCGGATTGTTCGCTTACCACCCTGACCGATTATGACATACTCATCGAAAAAGCGCTTGCCATTCATTATATCAACGAAGATGATCTCGTGGTGCTGAAGTCGTTTAAAGAACAACTCGGTTCCCGCTAATCCTTAGTCTTCTGCTTTATCTGCCTGGAACCGGTAACCCAGTCGTTTGGCTGTGCGAAGCTGGATGCTGTCGAGTGTGGTCATCATCTCCTCAACGGTGACTTCTTTCATATTGTCATAAGGAGGCGTCAGCAAATCAAAATTCAGTGTATAACGGATAGATGAATCCAGGATGGACAGAATGGATTCCTTATCCACTATCGAAGTGGCAAAACTGTTATACAGCAATCCCACTTCCCGTTTTCCTTCAATAAAATAATGGTTCTCGCGGTTTACGAAAATCCTCCCGATCAGGTATCCCAGGTCATTGATCCGGTTATATTTAAATGAATCGGCCAGGAAATTGAAGATATGGATGATTCCGCAGTAAGATCGTAATTTGTCCTCACGGATGTAGCTGGTTTTCATCACTTCATGGTCTCTGGAAAATTCAAACACATTGGTGTGCATGAAGAAAATCAGAATATCCCCGCCAAACTTCAGTTCGAACTCGAAAGGGCCATGATCCTTATATTCAAAAGGAATCTTATAACCATTTCCCTTTATTTTTTGCTGATATTCAGCTACCATCAGCAAACATAGCTCTTTCATGAGTTGAAATGTTTTCAGTGTCATGTTGTAAACATCCTGTTTCATGCTGGCTTTGGTGACCAGAGCGGTGAATAAGTCTTCGGTTGAGGAGAGAGGAGTCATACGGATCTTTGAGGTTTCTTCAAAAATAAACAAATCCGGTTGAAGGGCAAAGGAAAGGATAAAAAAAAGAGCTGCCCCCTGGCAGGGACAGCTCCGGAATCCTCTTATGCTATAGTTTATTTTACTTTGATTGCTTTCCCATACGAAGTACCGCCACTGGTATTCAACTGGATCAGGTAAGTTCCCGTGGGCAGTGCATTCAGATTGAGTGTTTTCTGGTATTCACCTTTTGACTGGCTTCCCAGATTAAACGTAGAAACCTGTCTTCCTGAAAGATCATAAACAACTACATTCACGTTGGTTGTCTTGCTGATCTCATAGGAAATGGTTACCTGTCCCTCAAAAGGATTGGGAAATACATTAAGGGTTTTTGAAGCTACAGGATTGCCATTGGCCGGATCGATACCCAGCGGAAGTGCATAAGTCTCATCGATAAAAATTCCTCTGCCGTAAGTCGCGATATATAAACATCCGTAATTGAGGGGACGCTGATAATAGACGCCCGGGTTGGTCTGTTGCTTTATGGCCATGACCGTTACATTTCCGATGTTAGTATTATCAGCATTCCATACAACACTTCCCGCCTTAATGTTATCCGTGGAATAAATTCCGTAATCTGTTCCGATCAGCGCTTTATTCTGGTCGCTCATTTCGAAAAGACTGGAATGAACAGGATTTGTAGGAAGGTTTCCCTGCACGCTGACAAAGGTCGGGATGGAATCAAGGCCGTTAACGCTAAGGTAAACATAGTTGGTTTTTCCATAGCTGTTAAGGGTGACCAGAACCGTTACATTATCATTGGCAATGGATATTGAGGTGATTTTGCGATTCAGCATTCCGGGGATGGAATCAATCATTGAACTTTTGATCACGCATGTTGCACTGTCAATTTGCGCAGTTGCTGAATCATTGGCAAAAGCGAGATCGGTAAGGCGATAGAGTGTTCCCTGGGAGGTTCCTGCCCAAAGGGCTTTCAGGTCTTTGGAAACGGTAATACAGGTAATGGTATCTGTTGCGGCAACATTGGCTATTCTGAACCATTCGGGATCAACAGTAAAAGTTTCGGCTTGTTTGGTCATGAATATCCCGCTTTTATTGCCAGTGGTCCCTGCCAGGAAAAATCTGGAAGCAATCGGGTCCTGGATGAGGATACTATCGCCTTTTGCGATGGCAACTGGTGTGGTATAATGAATCGGGAATGCTCCGTTTTTGCTGTTGATGATAAAAGTTGAATCAGCGGGAATGTCTTTAACACGGGCAACATATTTAACACTGTCGCGGCTATCGGTAAAATTAAAACTTTCCCATAAGTAGATCGGAGTGTAGGCTGGGTTAGTAATGGCAGGAGTGCCATCCCGAAGAAAGGTTGGTGAGATATTAACACCCAAATCTTCTGAACGGAAAAGGGGTACGCCAACTACACCGGTTCCAAAGAAAATTTGCAAAGGTTTGATCTGTGACCAGGCTACATCGCCGGCATAACCAGGATTAATCTGTGCACCCCAAAGTGGTTCCATGGTAGAAATGTCACCGGGAAGGAGCATCGTTCCGAGGAATTCGGCTCCGCCAATGGCTGCATTTTTCACAATGCCGCCTGCAACTGATTTGAACATGGCAGTGTTATATCCTTTGATCGTATGTTTGAAAACAAATCCTGAGGCCGTGATGGTTCCGATTGAAGTTCCATCATCAGTGGCAACGGCAAATTGTGTTGGGTTTTTTGGATTGAAAAGATATTGATGATGATAAAACGGCAGCCAGAAGAAGAAATCATTCTGGAAAGTACCCCCTATTGATGCGGCTTCCCAGTTGTAGTATCCGGTTGATGTGATTTTCTTGCCGTGCCAAAGGTCCAGACCCCCGAAAATGACCTGATAAGGATCGTTGGGGAACACCTGAATGGCCTGAGCGTAACAACCCCTGGTTCCGAGCGGGTTAAACTGGGAATTCCCCGGGAAAACTACCGACCATGAGGTTCCTTTATCGTAGGAAGCGTAAACATCCAGAAATCCTCCGTCAGTGGATGCAAAGGAAGCATACAAGACATTTGCGTCACTCGGTGCGATGGCAAACTGGATCCAGCCAACATTTGTATTCGGAAGCATGGGAGCCACGCCGGTAGAAATGTCAACAAAATTGTTCACATCACCCCCAACAGCGAGATAAGCCTTGTTATCAACGGCAGCGAGAACGGTTCCGTCAGGGCCGACAGTAACGTCGATGGCGGTACCGGTAAGTGCAGTTGCCCAGGTGTTTCCATCATCAGAATATTTTAAACCTGTATTCGTGGCTGCGAAGATCCTGCCGCTCGGGCTGGTACTGAGTTTCAGAATATAAGCCCAATCAGAAGTGGTGTTACCCGGTATCGGCTGGGTGCCTGCAACCTGAGTAAAAGTAGTTCCATCATCTGAACGATAGAGGCCGGTACCCAAAAAAACGCCACGATAGCAAGACATTTCTCCGGTTCCCACATAAATGGTTCCCGATGCAGTCTGGGTCATGGAGGAAACTTTCAGCACTTCATTGTTTGTGGTATTTACCTGGTGCCAGGTAAGACCCAAATTGGTTGATTTCCAGATGCCTCCGCTGACAGCACCAGCATATAAGGTGGCACCGGTAGCATCGGTATTATCAAAGATAATGGCACGGGTCCTGCCGGCTCCGTTATTGGGACCTAATTCGTTCCAGGTAAGACCGAGTGGAGAGCCAAAAGAAAACCCCACAAAAAGTGCAAAAAAGATCAAGGGTAAAATTCTTTTTTTCATAGAGTCAAATATTTATAATTGCTTAATGGTTTCTTAGATAGCAGGAGAATTGGGGATATGATTTAATCCAACAAATATAAGGAAATTCTGAATACTGCAAATTTTTTTTTCCTTTTCCAAGGCGCTTCCTGATCCCTTTCGGGAAAGAATCGAAATAAAAGCCTGGTCAGGATGAAATCAATAGCGGCTGAAAAGAAAGAAGCGGGTGATGCTGGTGAAATCTATATTTTCTCAAATGAGGAAACAGGCAACCACCCCACCGAACCATTATCTATCCTGATCTCATACCAGGCGCCGATGTTATCAATCAATTGGATCTTGGTGCCCTCATGCAGGACGAACAGATCGACACTTTTTTCATCCGGGGAACTCTTTACGGTAATGGTAGGGCTCATGATGATGGCTTCCCGGTCATGCCGCATCCTGTTGTACCCGTCCCAGGCAAAGAAGATGAACACCATGGAAAGGATCAGCAACCCGATCCCGCCCAGGAATCCGGCTTTCCGCAGAAACAGCCCGGAAGCGACAAAATAAAATATCCCGGCTATCAGCGCCATGATAAATACACTGACCCCCATCCACGCCCAGCCATCAACCGGCATCAGCCCGATGAGGCTTCGGTACCATCGCTTGTAAAACAGCTCGGGAATGGGTTCGATCTTATCAAAGATCTTACTGTTGGCTACCCTCAGGTTAAAATCAATGTCTTCGTTTCCCGGATCCAGTCGCAGAGCCTTCTCATAATAGAGAATCGCATTCGGAAATTCGTTCAGCTTATAAAAAGCGTTGCCCAGATTATAGTACAACTCCGGCGACTCGTATCCGGAGGCAATCACTTTCTTATACGACTCAATGGCATTTGCGTAAAAACCATCGGTATAGGCTTTATTCCCCCTGGCAATAAATTCTTTTTCACCCGCGGCGAACCCGGCAACAGAAAATATGAACATTACACTGAAAAACAACCATCTTCTCATAACCTGTTTTTTATCTGAGTTCTTTTTCAATTTTCATAATGATCTCTAGCGCTTTCTGGTAGATATTTTCCATGATCAACGCCTTTTCTCCTGGTGCGAACCGGGCATATTCCGTATCATTCAATGTTCCGATAAACTGATTAACCAGTTCAGGCGGAAGATTTTTACGCGTCAGGGCACCATTGACAGAATCCATCGAAAGTTCAGCGACGGGTATTCCGAATTTATCGCTGATGTACCCCGACAAAGCCCAGGCAATCTCATCATAAAATGCCTCCTGCTTTTTCTCCCGCAGAAAGTCATTGGCTTTCTTTAACCGCTTCCGGGCAATTTTGGTGGCTTTTAGGTTTTTCATCAGCATTCCGTCACTGCGTTTTCTTTCCTGCTTTTTCCAGTAGAAAACCAGGACAAGAAACGCCAGCAGCGGAATCACCAGCAGTAAAAAGAAAGAAAACGACCCGAAGAAGATATTCCCGATCCGGTTCAGATCCGGGGCCTCTTTCCGTATGTGCCGGATATCGTTTCCGATATATTGGATATCCTCTTTGCTCCCGCCTGAGTAGGCCGCAGTATTGGCATCACCGGCACCTTTTTCTACCTCTATGTCATAAACCGGACTCTTGCTGGTGATATACCTTTTTTTCGTCAGGTCAAACCAGGTAAAAGAGATGGGATTAATCCTGAACTTCCCTGCCCTTCTCGGGATGATCAGGTATTCGAAGGTTTGATTACCGGAAACTCCGGTGCCGGATGTAGTGATGTTGTTGGTGACTTTCGGATCATAGGTCTCAAAATCAGGGGGAAAGGTGATATTGAGTTTATCAATCAGTTGCAGATTTCCCTTTCCCGAAACAATACACCTTAGGGTTATGGCATCATTGGTTTTCAATTTGGTTTTATCGATCTCGGTTTTGAACGTAAAATCACCGACGGCACCGCTGAAATCCACCGGTTTATCTGCCGTAGGCAATGGCCTGACATTGATAACGAGTGCATTTGACTTGAGTGATTTTTCGACGGTAGCATAGGCGTCACTGAAGAAACTGTCGTTGAAAAAATCATCAAAAAAAGGATCGCCAGTCCGCGATTTTGTCTGGCGCTTGATCTGTGCCACACATTCCATCTCCAGCGGTTCGATGACCAGTTTGCCACTTTTCAGGGGAAACAAGGCGATCTTACGGATATCGGCAACCAGGTATTTCTCCCCGTCAACGGTTTGTGAATACTGATTGAATTTCTCGTTTTCCTTTATCAGGTTCTGGGACCAGAATCCCTGGAAAGAGGAGAGTTTATTGATGGTGATCTGGTTGATCGGAACTTTCGTGAAGATCTTGTAGGTGACAACGATTCCTTCTCCCTGCAAGGGACTGGCATTGCTGGCAAAAGCTTTCAAAAAGACATCGTTGGGTCCTGATTGAACCCCGGAATTGTCTCTTCCGGGAGAAGAACTTTTCTGGCCGCTGCTGCTCCCCTTTACTACCTTGATCGAAATGCTGTTGGATTGATAAGATTGGTTGTTGACCGTAATACTGGCCGGCGGGATGGAAAAAGTTCCTTCACGACTGGCGACGAGAAAATAAGAATAGGCCTGCGAAAAGGAAGAGGCCGCTTTTCCATTGACATAGCGGACACTGGTTGAACTGGACAGGTTCGGACCCGAAAGCTTGTCGAACCCCTGGATGTTCGGGCCCTTAAAGTTAGTGCCTTGCCCGTTTACCGAGAAGGTAAGGTTAAAGGTCTCGCCCACCGTAACCAACGTCTTGGCATTCGCGGTAAATTGAATATCCTGACCCAGGACGAATAGCCCAAGAACCTGAAAAAACACAAAAAATACGATCTTTTTCATACGCATGCTATTCGCTTACTATTTACCAATCCTTCTCAATTGCCACCGGCTGCTGCGTCTTGACCTTTTCTTTTTTCACCTTCTGCATCGTCCGCGTCTCATCATTTTTTAACGCTTCCAGCATTCTTTCCGCATCCTCCTTACTGATCTTCTTGGGATCCTGCTGCTGGTCCTTCTTTTCAGGCTGCTGTTGACTCGGTTGGTCCTTCTGCTCCTGTTTCTCCTGATCTTTTTTTTGCTGATCCTTCTTCTGATCCTGCTTCTTTTGCTGCTGCTCCTGCTGTTTCTTCAGCATCATCTTGGCATACTCGAGATTATATTTGGTATCCTTATCGGAAGGATTATTGATCAGCGATTGTTTAAAGGCCTGGATACTCTTTTCGTACTCTTTCGACTCCAGCAATGAATTGCCTAAGTTGTGAAGTATCTTCGATTTCGTTTTCTGATCCAGCTTACCCGATCCGTTCATTGAGTCAAAGAGTGCTGCAGATTCCTTAAATTTCTTCTGTTGATAAAGAGCATCACCCAGGTTGAACCTTCCTTTAACCGATTCTTTGTTCAGCTCCAGCCCTTTCCGGTAGTCTACCTCAGACTCGGCATATTTGCCTTTTTTATACTGGTCATTGCCTTCGCGGAAAAGCTTGTTCTCCTTTTGTCCCGAAACGGTAATGGTCAGGAGAAGCAGGAAGGAGATAAGAATAGCTTTCCCGGGCACTTCCCATAAGATTGCGAATGCAGTATTAACCCTGTTATTTGTCACCGGATACATCATCATTTTTTTTCGAATGGCTTAAATTGGTTAAACCATTGGTTCTTTTTATCAAAGATGAAAAGCTCGAGGATCAGGAATATCAATGAAAGTGCGATAAAATACTGAAAACGGTCTTCATACGCAGAAAATTGCCTTGTTTCAATTTCCGACTTTTCGATCTTGTTCAGATCATCCAGCACGGTTTGTAATCCGGCTTCCGAATTATTTGCCCTCACATATAAGCCACCACCAGCCGTAGAGATTTTCTGCAGGATGGCTTCATCGAGGCGGCTGATGATCGTGGTTCCATCCTTTGCTTTTTTGTAACCAATCTGTATATCGTTGGCAATCACCGGAATGGGTGCTCCATCCGGAAGGCCCATTCCGATGGTATAAATCCTGATACCGGTTTTGGCTACGGCTTCAGCCTTCTCCACTGCCTCTCCTTCATGATCCTCCCCGTCGGTGATAATGATGATCACCTTGTTCCGGTCGCCCTGGTTGAAAGATTTCGCAGACAGGTCAATGGCATCGGCGATGGCCGTTCCCTGGATCGGGACAGAATTGGTGCTGATCGTTGAAAGAAATAGCTTTGCTGCGGTATAATCAGTGGTAATGGGTAACTGTGTGTAAGCCCTGCCGGCAAACACGACAATCCCGATGCGGTCGCCATCGAGGTTGTCCAGCATCTTGGAGATCGCCTGCCTTGACCTTTCCAGGCGATTTGGACGAATATCCTGGGCCAGCATACTGTTGGAAACATCCAAAGCGATCATGATATCAATCCCTTTCCGCTGAACTTTCTCCAGCTTTGACCCCGTTTGAGGATCGGCCAATGCCACAATCAGAAAGGCAAATGCGATCATGAGCAGGGTCAGCTTCAGAATGAGTTTTTTGGTCGAATACTCGGGTATCAGCTTCCGGATCAGGTCCAAATTCCCATAGCGGTTCAGCGCTTTCCTCCTCCAGATCAGGTAAAAGGAAAATGCCAGAATGCAGAGGGGTATCAGCGCCAGCAGGTATAATAAATATGGGTGTGCGAACCGAAACATTTCTGATTGAGTTAAGGTATATTTTTAAAATAAAGATTGCGAAGAAGCACCTCAAGTATCAGCAGCCCAAGCCCGATCAAGGCCAGCAGCAAGTACTCTTCACTTTTCCGTCTGAATTCTGTTACATCAATTTTCGACTTTTCCAGCTTGTCAATCTCCTGGTAAACCTGTCGCAGGCTGGTTTTATTGGTGGCACGAAAATACTTCCCATCCGTCAGCCGGGCTACATCTTTCAATAAAGGCTCATCAATCTTGACTTCCATGCTCTGCAACTGGATCCCGAAAGGAGTTTGAACCGGATAAGGGGCATAACCCATGGTTCCAATCCCGATGGTGTAGATCCTAATGCCGTAAAGCTTTGCAATTTCAGCAGCCGAAAGCGGATCAAGCGCCCCCATATTGTTCACGCCATCGGTCAGTAAAATGATGACTTTCGAAAGGGCCTGGCTGTTTCGTAAACGGTTCACCGCAGTGGCCAGGCCATCTCCCAAAGCAGTACCATCCTCAATCATCCCGCTTTTGATGTCCTTAAAAAGATTCTTCAAAACCGTATGATCCGTGGTCAAAGGACATTGTGTAAAACTTTCACCGCTAAAGATCACCAGCCCGATCCGGTCATTGGGCCTGCCGTCAATAAATTCCATTCCCACCTCTTTTGAAGCCTCCAGGCGGTCGGGTTTGAAATCCTGAGCCAGCATCGATCCCGAAACATCCATGGCAATCACTATATCAATGCCCTGCACTGTGATGTCCTGACGGCTCATGCTGGTTTGCGGACGTGCCAGCGCGATGATCAGCAGCGTTAATGCCAGGAGCCGGAGAATGTACATTGCCGGATAGAGATACAGCCTTAATCCCTTTTTCATCCCGTCGAAAGCCACCGTGGAAGAAACCTGGATATCTGCATGATTTTTCCGGATCCTGAAAAAATACCAGGCAATGAGTGCCGGGATCAGCAGGAGCAAATAAAGCAGGTGTGGATTGGCGAATGTGATTCCTTTTATCATAACTCCGGTCCCTGGCTTGATGTTTTATCTGTACTTTCCACTACGGTAGTATCCTTCACAAAGGCAATCGCATATTGCATGCTCTGTTCGTGTTCATCCGGAAGCGGTTCTGCCTTCGCAAACTTCACCATATCGGCCGTCGTCAGAACCTCCTCCAGGTTATTCAGCGTCTTTGGCGACAGGTTTCCGGATTGTCTGAGATCAAAGAGAATTTCCGCGCTGGTTTTTTCAAGTGCCATGATGGTGAGTCGCTCCTCAATATATTTTCTCAGGATTTCAGTCAGTTCCGTATGATATTCCTTGAACCGGTTATTCTGCCATAGCTTTTTAACGCGCAGCTTCTCAAGTTCCATGAGCGCAACCTCCCCGGGCTTCAGTTTTACACGGGTTTTCAGATGGAAAACCGGTTGCTGTTTTTTCTTTCTCCAAAGGTAATAGGCGATGGCCATCAGGATCAGAAGAACACCTGTCGCAGCAAGGATCCAGGGCAGCAGTTCCCGGAACGACATGGGAATCTTCATCGGACCCTTGATGGGTTTGATGGCCCGGGTTGTATCTACTTTTACCGTATGCACCATCAGCGCAATTTCAGGAGATTCGGCAGTCTTTACCGCGGTATCCGGAAGATGCCTGTAAAGGAACCGGAATCCCGGAATCATGTATTGGCCCGAATCGAAGGAGGTAAGACGGAGCCTTTGGGTAATGGTGAAATTTTTGCGGTCTTTTGAAAAGGTGGTATCAATCTTCGAGCGGCTCAGTATATCAAGGTTCTTCACAAGGGTATCGCTCAGCGAAGGCCAACTGAACTGATAACCTGCAGGAAGTGACAGCTTCAGGTCAAGATTCACCTGGTCCCCAATCATCATCACATTGGTATCAAGCCTGGCAGTTGCGGTAATGGATTGAGAGAAACCTGTAAAAGGAAATACCATAATGATTAAGGTAAATAACCAGATTGCCCATGTTCCGCCTGTCAGTAATTTCATTAGCTTCCACATCATCTGTTTGCTGTATTTATCGTCTGGCGCCCCTGCGGTTAAAGAGATTCATCAGTGGTTTCACATAATCCTGGTCGGTCCTGATCTTTACAGAATCGATCCCGCTTCGCATAAAAATATCACTGATATACTTTGAATGACCCGTAAACCAGTTTTTATAGGACTCCCTCACCTTCCTGTTGGCCGAATCGATCCAAAGCTGCTGGCCGGTTTCAGCATTCCTGATCCTGACCAGGCCAACCACGGGTAGTTCCGTTTCTCTTTCATCAAAAATATCAACCGCGATAAGATCATGTTTTTTGTTGGCAATCTTGATGGCATCTTCAAACCCTGAATCCAGGAAATCAGACAGGATAAAGGCAGTACACCTTTTCTTGATCACGTTGGTGAAATATTTCAACGCTTCGGTCAGGTTGGTTTCGGCATTTTCAGCATGAAAATCAACGAGTTCCCGGATGATCCGCAGGATATGAGAAGTTCCCTTTTTCGGCGGGATAAATTTCTCGATCTTATTGCTGAAGAAAATAACACCTACTTTATCATTGTTCTTGATGGCGCTGAAGGCAAGAACAGCCGCTATCTCGGTGATGTGATCCTGTTTAAGACTGCTCACCGTGCCGAATTCGTTTGATTTACTCACATCGATCAGCAGCATGACCGTAAGTTCCCGTTCTTCCTCAAATACCTTAATATACGGGTGACCAAACCGGGCGGTGACATTCCAGTCGATGTTACGGATATCATCTCCGAACTGGTATTCCCTCACTTCACTGAAAGCCATACCTCTGCCCTTGAAAACACTGTGGTATTGTCCTGAAAAAATATGATTGGACAAACCCCGTGTTTTTATTTCAATCTTCCTGACCTTCTTGAATATTTCCGATGTTTCCATTTAAAGAATTGGTTCAATGATCCCCGTTTCCCGACCGTTAGGGAACTTCAATCGTATTCAAAATCTCATTGATGATATCCTCGGTGGTGATATTCTCGGCTTCTGCCTCATACGTCAAACCAATCCGGTGCCGCAATACATCGTGTGCCACGGCTCTGATATCTTCAGGGATTACATACCCTCTTCTTTTGATAAAGGCATACGCTTTGGCAGCCAGGGCAAGGTTAATACTGGCACGGGGCGATCCGCCAAAAGAGATCAGACCGGTGAATTTTTTCAGTTTATAATCAGCCGGAAATCTCGTCGCAAAAACGATATCCGTGATGTAATTTTCAATTTTTTCATCCAGGTAAACATCCCGGGTAACGCTTCTGGCACGTAGGATATCGTCGGTGTTAAGAATCGTTTTGGTAGAAACAGAGGTATTCGAAATGTTCTGTCGGATGATACTTTTCTCTTCCTTTTTATCCGGGTAACCGATCACCACCTTAAGCATGAAACGGTCGACCTGGGCTTCAGGCAGCGGGTAAGTCCCCTCCTGTTCAATAGGGTTTTCGGTTGCCAGAACGAGAAAAGGTTCGGGGAGAACAAAAGTCTCATCGCCAATGGTTACCTGGCGTTCCTGCATCGCTTCCAGTAAGGCGCTTTGTACCTTTGCCGGCGAACGGTTGATCTCATCCGCCAGGATGAAATTGGCAAAGATGGGTCCTTTTCTCACCCTGAATTCTTCTGTTTTCTGACTGTACAACAAAGTACCGATAAGGTCGGCCGGCAACAGATCCGGGGTAAACTGGATCCGGCTGAATTTTGCATCAATGGTGTTAGCCAGTGATTTGATGGCAAGGGTTTTGGCAAGGCCCGGAACCCCTTCCAGCAAAACATGGCCGTTTGAAAGCAGACCGATCAGCAACCGTTCTATCATGTGTTTCTGCCCAATGATGACCTTCTGCATCTCCATCGTAACCATATCAACAAAGGCACTTTCCTTCTGGATGCGTTCATTTAACGCTTTGATATCTGTTTCCATCATAACTTTTTGATTTGAGGCGCAAATTTATACAATTGACAAAAATGATTAAGAATATTACCTGTTAATATTTGTTAACCTTCCGGTTAAATAAATGTTAATAACATTGCCCGGTGCTATCATTCATGATGATACGATTCGTTCTTCAGAATGGTCATGGCCCGGTATAACTGTTCGGTAAAAAACAGGCGGACCATCTGATGCGAAAAAGTCATCTTTGAAAGTGAAAGGAGAAAATCAGCCCTCTTTTTCACCGATTCATCAAAGCCAAAAGGTCCTCCTATAATGAAAACCAGGCTCTTTGCCCCTGACTGAAACTTTTTTTCCAGAAAACCCGAAAACTTCACTGACGACATTTCTGTTCCTCTTTCATCGAGCAGAACCACCTGATCAGAGGGCGTAAGCAGGGGAAGAATCTTTTCTCCTTCTTTCAATTTCCATTCATTTCGTGTAAGATTGGCGGAGTTTTTTAATGAAGGTATCTCCCTGATTTCAAACGGCAAATATCGCTTAATTCTCGAAGCGTATTCTTCAATCGCAGATTTAAGCCAGGATTCTTCCGTTTTACCAACAACCAACAGGAGTACTTTCATGTTTCAGCAATTTGGCTCTATCTGGTATTTCGGTTTTGGTGGTGGCGCATAATCCTCATTTCTTCATCAATGGCTTTAAGAACGTGATTTATGTAAGGATATTTCATCCACCTTTCTGAAACCTTTCATAGTATTCAAACGATTTTCCCGAACTGTGATATTTGGCCAAATTTTTGTAAGTTTGCATAGTTACAGATTTTTTTCGGATAAACATTTAAAAAATGAAACGAGCCTGCCCTTGAAAAATAAAAGGATGAAAAATTCACTTGCACGTTCTATCCGGCTTCAAATAACAAATTTTAAACAGATGAAAAACCTGACATTAAAATTAGCCATTTTTTTCCTGCTTCTGCTTGCTTTTTCCTCTCCTGCACAAAAATCAGTAACCAATCAGTCTGAAGACATAAACACACCCATCGTTGCTGCCCTTACTGCCGGGAATGCCCTCGAATTATCCCGTTACTTCAATTCGATGGTTGACCTCGGTATTGCAGGTAATGAAGATACATACAGCCAGACCCAGGCGACACGGATCGTTCAGGATTTCTTTAACAAGAATAAAGTGAAATCCATGAAAATCAACAAACAAGGCACTTCCAATGATGGTTCTAAATTCTCTATCGGCGAAATGAACGCCGGAGGGAAAGTTTTCAGGGTGTTTTATCTCCTGAAGAAAGTTTCAGGTCAGTTCCTGATCCAGCAACTTCAAATCCAGGAAGAAGGCTAAATCACATCTTTCATGACAACTGACGAGATCATTGAACAGGCATTACAGGAAGATATTGGTACGGGGGATCTTACCTGCCTGGCGATTTTTAAAGAGCCGAAAGCCGGTAAGGCCAGGTTGCTGGTGAAGGAAAAAGGAATTCTGGCCGGGTTACCGGTTGCAGAAAAAATCTTCCATCGTGTCGACCCCGGTCTCGAAATTGAACTTTTTAAAAAAGATGGCGATCCCATCGTGGAGAATGACATTGTCTTTGAAGTGAGAGGGAACATCGTTTCCATTCTGGCCAGCGAACGCCTGGTTTTGAATTTTATGCAGCGGCTCAGCGGCATTGCGACCATGACCCATCAGGTAGTGAAGCAACTCAAAGGCTTATCCGTTAAAATTCTTGATACACGAAAAACCACGCCCAACCTCCGCGAACTGGAGAAATATGCAGTGAGGATGGGAGGTGGCGAGAATCATAGAATGGGTCTGTACGACATGGTTATGATCAAGGACAACCACGTGGATATGGCCGGAGGCATCACGAAAGCCATTGAAGCCGTTCATGAGTATCTTTCAAAAACAGGCAAAAATGATATCAAAGTCGAAATTGAAGTCAGGAATTTCGAAGAATTGATCCAGGTGCTCGGGTTTGGAAAAGTGGACCGAATCATGCTCGACAATTTCACGCCCGAGGATCTCGCAGATGCGGTAAAGCTGGTAAAAGGGAGATTTGAAACCGAAGCCTCAGGCGGGATCACGCTTTCCAATGTCAGGAAATACGGAGAGACCGGTGTTGATTTTATCTCCATCGGTGCCCTGACCCACAATTATAAGAGTCTCGACCTGAGCCTGAAAGTAGTGAAAAAGCCCATCTGGCCAATTGAAAAATGAAATCAAGATTTGATCCTACCGATAGAATTCTTGCCTGGAAACCGGTAGCTGCGGTTATCAGGTTTACCAAAAGATTCGTCATACCCGGTTTCGATGGGGTACCGATCTATGATGTGGGTGATTTTTTTCTTAAAGGACTCAACGAAGGATACTTGTCAACCAGGGCATCCGCCATCTCCTACAGTTTCTTCATTGCTATTTTCCCGACATTGATCTTTTTCTTTACCATCATCCCCTTCATCCCGATCGAAGATTTCCAGCAATCCCTGCTTGGGCTGATCAGGGCATTCCTTCCCAGGGCGACTTACGCCACTGTCAGCGGTACGCTGGAAGATATCATCACCCGGCCCCGGAGCGGATTACTTTCGATCGGGTTCGTTTTGGCCCTCTATTTCTCTACCAACGGAATCAACAGCCTGATTGAAGGATTTAACAGCACATTTCACTCGATTGAACCCCGTACCTGGCTCAAACAACGGCTGATCTCGATCATGTTATTGGGAATCATATCTTTTCTGCTGATTGTCGCCATCGGGCTCATCACTTTTGGCTCTTCATTGCTGGAGATCATCTTGCCCGGAAAATTACTTGAAAGCCCGCTTTTTTATACCGTGATCCTTTCCGGAAAATGGTTGATCACCCTCGCTGCCTTATTCCTCGGCATATCCTGTATCTATTACTTTGCCCCGGCGAAAAAAATAACTTTCCGTTTTGTTTCGGCCGGCTCATCCCTTGCAACGGGGTTGATTATTCTTACTACACTGGGATTCAACTTCTATGTGGATCATTTCATCAAGTACAACGTTTTATACGGTTCTATCGGGACCCTGCTGGTACTGATGTTATGGATTTACATCAATTCATTAAGTCTGCTGATCGGGTTTGAACTGGATGCCAGCATTTACCAGGCGAAGCGTTCAAAGAAAACCATGTACCAGGTTAAACGAGCCCGGAAAAGGAGAATCAGGGCCTGAACCATTTGACGATCAATGGCATAATCTCGTTCCTGTAAACAAACCATACCAGCCCGCAGGCTACGAAAAACCGACCGGTTCCGATGAGAAGGCGGTTCTGATCATTGACAAAAAATTCCGAAGCAAGCACTACGATGATGTAAATGACCGGCAGGTATATGATCTTCCATTTATTGAAAGAAAAATGGAACACTTTTCGGCTTTCCATATAAATAAAAAATGCCTGAACAGGTTTATTCAGCGAACTGGCGATCACTGCTCCCATCAAACCGAAACTCCTGATCAGCAGGTATCCGGAAACGACCTGGAAAAGGGCTGAGAAAAAGAGAATTCTGGGGAGTACCTTCGTCTTCTTAAAATAAAAAAGCGGCGCCAGGAAAAGAAAATACCATCCCCTTGTCACATAACCAAGAGTCAGAATCGGCAGGAAGGCGAAAGACTGGTAATAAACGGGGTTCTTAACAATCAATGGTACCAGCAGGGGAATGACGATCGTGATGACAGGAATCATCAGCAGGGTGAGGGCGGTGAACCCATTGTAATACCGGTTCACTTCAACCGTGCTGCGGTTCAGGTTTCCGTCTTTCCAGATGTTGTACACCTTCGGATGAATCGTATTGGACAGGCCGATCTGAACGATATCGATCATCAGGGCAATCTTTACAGCAAAGCTGAATATGGCCACATACATGGTATCCTTCATGAGACTATTGATGATATACCGGTCGATGTAAGTAACAATCCAAACCATTATGGCATATACCACCATGGGGAGACAGAAGTCGACAATCCCTTTCAGGTAAGTTCTCCGGTAAGCGAAACCAAATTCTTTTACAATCAGGTACACGGTGATTCCGCAGGAAATAAATGCCGGGATCAGCCGCCCAAGAACCGGCCCCAAAAGGGTATACGGGAAGAGGTAAAGCAGGATGATGGTCCCTGCAACCGTGACCAGGAAATTGCTCAGGTTGAGCCACAGAAACCGGTTCGGCCGTTGCTGGTTGATCAGCAGGCTGGAATAGGACTTGAAAATGCCGTTAAAAAAAGCGCTGAGAACGGTGATCATTCCATATGGATAGAAAGACATCAGGCTGGACTGGCTGAATACCAGTTTGAAAATGGAAGGCCCGGCCAGCGACAGCAAAAAGACCACCAGGAAACCCAGTACGATGAGGACCATCAGAATGGTACCGATGAACTCCCTGAGTCGTTGTTTGTTATCCTTATGTTCAAAGTAATTAATCCCAATATAAGTATCCAAACCAAAAGTGGCCAGGATTTGTACAAAATACATGAACGTGAGGTACAATTCGTTGATACCGAATTGCTCAGGAGTAAGCCGGGCCGCAAAGAAAGGAATCAGGATCACACCCGAAGCATAAGGTAACGCCCCGACCACCGAATAGATAAAGGATGACTTGAAAAAGGTTTTTGAGATCATTATTTTTCGTACGAAATTTTCCCTAGTTTCCGGGATAATCCCTCAACGTTCATATTGAAGAGACTAAAAACTAATCCTGTGAGGGCCCTTAATCTCCAAGTAAAACAACAAAATTTCGGGTAAAATATTGCTTTTATGTAATCTTTCCTTGCATTTCCGAATTCTCGTCTGATAAGTTTATACCTTCCTGCTCTCGCATACGAAATTACCAATTTTTTGTTGTAATATTGAGATATCTGTTTCTCGGTCACATGAATCAATGATTTCTGTTTATGATCCAGATTCCCGAAGAATTCCATTGACATCTTCCATCTTCCTTTGAGTATCTCGACTGGATAGGTTTTTGTAATTTGTGTTCCAAATTCCCTCCATCTGGCAATTACTTCGTTATCATAATAAAACATTCCAATTCCACTCAATTCAAAAATTGTCGGTAAATCAACTAAGGGTAAATTAAAGGATTGTTTAAAACCTCCAAACTTTAATAGGGCTGTTTTTCTTATCAGCATTGAAACAGCTGGAATAGGGTTTTCGAAAAATAAAATATTAAATACAGACCCAATTGGATTATTTGTTAAAACTGATGAGGAAATACTTTCAGAATTTGACGGTTGCACGCCAATTAATTCTTTAGAAATCCCGCGTATGGTCTCAACTTTTCCCCAAGCCAATACAATGTTTTCATCCTTTTCAATTGCAGAAATTTGTCTCATTAATTTATGCGAGAGCCAAACATCATCTCCCTCAAGAATTGCAATATACTTACCATTGGCAAGGGTCAGAGCCATATTATAAGTTTCAGAAAGTCGGAAAATACCTATATTTTTTTGACTAATTAAAGTAATTCTATTATCAAAAGAACAAAATTGCTGAACAATTTCCTTTGTATTATCAGAACTTCCATCATCAACAATAATCATTTCCCAATTTTCATAGGTTTGCTCAATAACCGAATTTATGCATTCAGAAATAAAGCGCGAATGATTATACGTTGGTGTAATAATGGAAACTAAAGGAGATTCATTCATTTAACTTAACTTTGAAACCTCAGCCACAACAGCAAATTCAAGAAATTTAATATCATCAAAAAAATTTAAAAATATTGTATTCAGTAGTTTTGTCTTAATGCTCTTAGTTGGATTGATACCTTCAATAGTTATCACTTTGTAATCCAAACTATTAAAAAGTTTGATTATGCTCTTTTTTGTAAAAAAACGTAAATGAGTTTTATCCAGAATTCCGCTTGATTTATATTCCCAGTCTTTCTTGACTAGAACTTCATATAAATTCCCGATATACCTTACATTGGGAATTGAGCAGACTATTTTCCCATCAGGTTTAAGATGTTTTTTCACTTTAATCAGCGCTTGATCAGGGTTCGCAAAATGTTCAAGAACGTCATTAAACACAATACAATCAAAAAAGGCCAGAGGCAAATCGTCGATAACAGAAAAAAAATCTCCCTGAACAACCTGATGTAATTTTGATTTCGCCTTTTCAGCAGATTCTGAATCAAGTTCAATCCCCCAAACTTCAATCTGTCCTGACTTTGAAAAATAGTACCCGAAATTACCCTCACTACATCCAACCTCAAGTATTGTTCTGCTTGAGGAGGGAATGAAGGGAATCATCTCAGGCCTACTATTTTTATAGTAGGTTTCTTCTTCTTTTTGTGTTTCTTGCATTAAAATAGCTTAAAGTGATTGCTGATGATTCGGCTAGGCAAAATTAAAAAAAATAGGATTTGAAAGGAAGACAAAATTTCCATAATTTTGTACCTCATACTGAATAAAGATGAAGATTTTTATATTATTCATCATTACCCTATTAGCTTTACCAACTTTTTCACAGAAAACCATTAGAATCGATAATTCTAATGTTGCTTTGATGGAGGATTCATTGGTAATGCTTAGAAATCAGTATCTTAAAAATTCAAACATTGTTAAATACAAACCTGCGCTTTATAATATAATGGATTTATATTTGAATTTTTCTATTTATTATATATTTAAAAAAGATTACGTTAATACAATGAGGTTAACGCATGAACTGTTTCAATTAGCTAAACAAAACAAAGAAATAAGATACCAAATAGAAGCATTAAAATTGTTTGGAGTGGTAAATGTTGAGTTAAGTAGATATCAACAGGCAATAACTAACTTTAATGAATGTTTAAAACTGGCAACCCTCGAGAAGGATACCATAACCTTAATTGATGCGTATTTAGGATTTTCTAATCTTTATCTCAAAAAAAAGGATCCAAAAAAAGCCAAAGCAAATTTATTTTTTGCTTTATATCTTTGCAATAAATCAGGCAGACCAGAATCTCTTGCCATGGTAAATAAAAATATTGGCAGTTTTTTCCTCTCAGAAAAAAATTACTCATTTGCTTTATACCATTACAACCAATCTATCACAATTTATCAGAGAATCCCTGATTATCCTGAAGTTGCTGTACTTTATACTTTAATTGGTCATGTATATCAGGAAGAAAATAAGCCAGACAAATCCATCTTTTATAATGAACAGGCATTAAAATTAAGAAAAATCCTTCCACAAGAAGACCTATATATCAGTTCCTTGCTGAATCTTGGCCATGCTTATGCAACGAATAAAAAATATGATTCTGCTTTTCTTTACCTCAAGTTGGGGATCGCAAAACTTACCAAAGTTAAAAACTTTCATTTGAGTGAGTACGGATTCAGAAATCTATTTGTTATATATGTGTTAAAAGGTGATTATAAAAACGCATTGCAATGCTATCGCTCAGCTAATTCGATGAAAGATAGTTTAGCCATTGAAAAATCCAGAAATATTGCAGGTATTCAAGAAGCAAATCAAAAATTAAATGAAAATGAAAAAATTTCTGCTGCGTTGAAAACCGAAAACGAACTTCAACGATCACAATTACGCACCAGAAATATCCAGATCATTCTTGGATTGGTAGTATTGTTCTTCTTAGGAGTTACTTTAGGTTTTGTACTTTTCGTTTTGGAAAAGAATCGTAAAGCGAAGAAATTGCAACAGGAGATTAACAAAACAATGAATGCAGAAATCTCTAAACGGGCTTTACTGGAAGAAACGTTAAAAGCCAGTGAGACCAGGTACCGGTTCGTTACGGAACATTCTCCGGATGTGATCATCAGGGAAAACACCCATCTTGAAAAGAGTTTTGTATCCCCCTCCAGTTTGGCGATATTTGGATACACGCCGGAAGAACTCCGGAGTTTTCCTGATTTCTTCGAGTTCATTCATCCGGAGTCGATACCAGTCGTTCTGGCAGGTATCGCAAAGTTGAAAGTATCCAGGACCAACAGTCGGCTGGTATACAGGATCAGGAAGAAAGATGATTCCTACTTCTGGGCGGAAAGTTATATTCATCCCGTTTTTGATGAGATTACCGGCGAACTCGCTGAGATGATTTCGGTGGTTCGTGACATCTCCGAACGGGTTGAACAACAGGAAGAACTGGAAGAACATGCCCGGCACAAGGAATTTCTGATCCGGGAAGTAAACCACCGGGTAAAAAACAACATGAGCATCCTGATGAGCATGATGAGGATCCATAAATTCCGGATTAAGGATATGGATATGGGAACCCTGCTGGATGATCTTCAATACAGGGTAAGGACCATGGCGTTGGTGCATGATCAGCTCCATCTGAGCAGAAATATTGATGAACTGGCCACAGGCCCCTACCTTTCCACCCTGGTCAAATCCGTGATTCTGGCCTTCAATGATGAACAGGTACAAATCGACACCTTTTTCTTTGAGGAAATGGTTCATGTGGATATTCTGCTCCCTATGGGGTTAATCATTAACGAGATAATAACCAATTCCTTTAAATATGCCTTCCCGGAAAATAAAACGGGTAATATATGGGTGACTTATGAAAAGGCTGATGAGGATATCAATAGTAATATGAGGAAACTCTCAATTAGAGATGATGGAGCAGGATTCCCTGTGGGATTTAATTTCTTCGAAGCTGAAACCATGGGTTCCCAGATGATTCAGCAGCTTGCCCAGCAATTAGATGGAGAATTATTGGTAGATGGTTCAGCGGGTGCTAGTTTTACAATAACTTTGCCGGTCAAATCAGGAAACAAAATAGCTAATTCCGATAAGAAATGACAAAGGTGGCATTTATCGGAGCCGGAACCATTGGGACGGCTCTTGGGAACATTATCGCAAGCGCAAAACACTCAGAAGTGATCCTCCATTCTGTTGAGAAGGATGTTGTGGAATCCATCAACACGCTTTCACTGAACCAGAAATATTTCCCCAATATCGCACTCGATTCCTCACTGAAAGCGACGAATAATCTGTCGGACCTGCAAAATGCATCGGTCATTTTCTTGGCCATCCCTTCGGTAGCCCTGATGGGACATCTTGAACAGTTTCAGCCATATATTTCTGAAAAAGCGGTACTGGTTAATCTGGCAAAAGGTTTCGGACTGGAACACAAAACCATTATCAGCAGTCTTTCCGAACGGGTTCATAACCCGTTGTGCAGTTTAAAAGGCCCCAGTTTTGCAAGGGAGATCATAACCAAAATCCCCACTTCATTTACCCTGGGCTATCAGAATCTGACTGCAGCCGACCTTGTTGCCTCCGTGTTCCGGGATACTTCTGTCTATCTCGATCGTTCTGATGACATCGAAGGCGTGGAGATCCTTAGCATTCTGAAAAATATTTACGCCATCTGCCTGGGTATAGTGGATGCGCAGTTCAATTCACCCAACATCCGTTTCCTGGTGCTCACCAAGGCCTTCCAGGAAATGCACAAGATCCTTCTCCAGTTTGGCGGGAAAGAGGAAACGATCTTTAAGTATTGCGGGTATGGCGATTTCACACTGACAGCGCTGAATGATCTTAGCAGAAACCGGACACTCGGACTGCTGATTGGCAAAGGTTTTTTTACAGAACAAGTCTCTCATGACCTGGTCCTCGAAGGTCAGGTGGCCACAATGGTGTTTTATGAGGAAATATCGAAGTTCAGGAATGTAAATAAGGAATTCCCCATCATTGCTGAGTTATACAAGATTTTTTCACAGAAATATGAAGTGGCCAGTTTTGTAAATTCTATACTCAGCTGCTGATTATTCCCTGTTTTTTCGTATCTTTGTCGTCCTTTTGTCAATGGGGTTGACCGGTTTTGACAGCAAGGAAGTGGAATTGTAAGCATGCCGGGCGTTGGGAACAGGTCCCGTAAAAAGCCAACTCTCACAGCCAATAAATGGCGACAATTATTCTTACAGATTAGCTGCTTAATTTTAGAAATTAAGTGCTTTTGGTCTCCCGGAAAACCTCTCTCAACGGTGTTCCGAAAGAGGCCTCAAAAAAGTTGAGATGGTTTTGTTTCATGTTCCGTAAACAAAACGAGAAAACAGGAACTACGGATAAGATAGGTTGGTTTCTAACCAGTTTTATCCCGACAATCCAACAGAAACTACGCATGTAGAAAGCAGTTTTGCTGCTTGTTTGGACGAGGGTTCGACTCCCTCCAACTCCACAAAAGACCGGGTATTCTTATTCAAAAGAATGCCTGGTCTTTTCATTTAGCAAAATATATCTTCTTCATTATTATTTTTTCCTTTCAAGGATGAACATTTTAAATTTGATTTAAAATGGGGTGCTTAATATCCATGTTATGTAAATTTTATATATTTGTTGCAATCTTAATCTTCCCTCAGATCGTAAACATTTTCTTGTGTTATCGTGAGAAAATAGGACTTCCCTGATTAATAAAGGGAGTGTGCATATTTCACAACTTCCTCGCGGGTGATATTCCCTTCGGAAAGGATGACCAGTCTTTCAATCACGTTTCTCAACTCCCGGATATTCCCCGTCCAGTTGATTTCCTTGAGTGCTTCCAGGGCTTCAAACGTTATTTCCAGCGAGGCTTTCCCCTGCGACTGGCAGATCTCAGCAATGAAATGACGGCTCAGAAGCGGGATATCCTCCAGTCTTTTATTCAGGGGAGGAACCTCAATTAAAATGACACTCAACCGGTGGTAAAGGTCTTCCCTGAAATTCTTTTTTTCAATTTCTTCCTTAAGGTTTTTATTGGTTGCGGCGATGACACGCACGTCCACCGCGATATCTTTCTCGCCACCTACCCGGGTAATCTTATTTTCCTGCAAGGCCCGCAGAACCTTCGCCTGGGCAGACAGGCTCATATCCCCGATCTCATCCAGGAACAAAGTGCCGCCGGTGGCCAGCTCGAAATCCCCTTTTCGTTGTTTGATGGCAGAAGTAAAAGAGCCTTTCTCATGGCCAAAAAGATTGGATTCGATCAATTCGGAGGGAATGGCAGCACAATTCACTTCGATGAAAGGGGCCTCAGCACGATGACTCTGGGCATGCAACCATCTGGCTACCAGCTCTTTTCCTGTTCCGTTTTCGCCGGTGATCAAAACCCGTGCATCCGTTGGCGCCACCTTGGTAATCAGCGCCTTCACATGGTTCATGCTTTCCGATTCACCAATCATATCATAAACCCCGCTGATCTTCCGCTTCAGGATCTTGGTTTCATGCACAAGCAACGACTTGTCCATCGCATTCCGGATGGTCACCAGCAACCGGTTCAGGTCGAGCGGCTTTGAGATATAATCGTAGGCGCCCTTCTTGATGGCTTCCACCGCAGTTTCAATATTTCCATGCCCCGAGATCATGATGACCGGTGTATCGCTTTTCTTCATGATCTGCTCCAGCACTTCGATGCCATCCATTTTTGGCATTTTTATATCGCAAAGTACCACATCAAACTTATTTTCATCAATCAGCCTGAGACCTTCCATCCCGTCGGCTGCATCGGTTACCTCATATTTCTCGTATGCCAGTATCTCCCGTAAAGTATTCCGGATGCTTTTCTCATCATCAATGACCAAAATTCTTGACATGCCTGTTCAATTTTGATTCAAAGGTAAAAAAAGTTGGCTAATTTTGAAACATGAGTTCCATTCCAGCCTTTGCAGCGATTCCTTTAATGTCATTAAAAAAAATAATGACTGTTTTGTTTGTCATTGCGGGGTTTCTGCTGATTCTGCCTTTGAGTTCACTTGGGCAAACGGCTTCGGGAATCTTAAAGAATCCCTGGGCAGGCGGTTTAAATGCAGCACAATTTTGCCCGGTTGATCTGAATCTGGATGGAGTTATGGATTTGATGGTTTTCGACCGGCATGGAAACCGGATTCTTCCGTTTCTCTCCGAGGATACGATTCCCGGAACAACGAATTACCGGTTCGCCCCTGAATATGCATCCTTGTTCCCTGATTTGCATGACTGGGTTCAGATCGTTGATTACAATTGCGATGGGAGGATGGATATTTTTACATACGGGCTTGGTGGTACCAGGGTATTCAGAAATATTTCCGATACTTCGCTGAAGTTTCATCTGGAGACCAATCTTCTTCCTTCCTATTATTATTCAGGATATGTAGGGATACTGATGACCAACGTGGATTATCCCGCAATTGCTGATATTGATCATGACGGGGACCTGGATATTCTGACTTTTTTCGGGCTGGGGTCCTTTGTCGAATACCATAAAAATCTTTCGGTAGAAAAGTATGGCACCTGCGACAGTCTTGACTATAGGCTTTCTGACAAATGCTGGGGAGATTTCAAAGAAGGAAGCGAATCCAACCAGATTACCCTGAATATTACCTGTCCGTATAAATTTATATCCACTTCTTCGGCTACCTGCAGGGATCCAGATACACGACATACCGGATCCACCCTGCTTGCAACGGATCTCAACGGAGATAATCTCAGTGACCTGCTGCTTGGGGATGTGGATTTTCCACAAATCATTTCCCTTGTCAATGGAGGCACCGTGGATTCGGCACATATGGTCAGCCAGGATACGGTTTTCCCTTTCAATTCCGACCCTGTACATCTTTTTTCTTTTCCGGCTTGCTCTTACCTGGATGTCGATCATGACGGTTTGAAAGATATCATCGTTTCTCCCTTTGATCCCTCACTTCAGACCGCCGAAAATTTTAAAAGTTGTTGGTTTTACAAAAATGACGGTACATCGGCGGCTCCTCATTTCATTAGGAAAACGGACCGGTTTCTGCAGAATGAAATGATTGATGCGGGTTCCGGCGCCTATCCCGTGTTTGCAGATATGAATGGAGATGGTTTGACAGACCTGCTGGTCGGAAACTTTGGGTATTATGATTCATCCTATTATCAGTCTGGTTTTTTACATTCCGTTTATCTTTCAAGAATCTCTTTTTATAAAAATACCGGAACACAGGGACATCCCGCATTTACCCTTTTGACCGATGATTTTGCCTCACTTTCCGGTTTGCGTGTTACGGGGCTCTTCCCTGCTGCCGGAGACCTTGATGGAGACGGCGACCTGGATTTGATTGCAGGTTGCAGTGACGGATCCCTGATTTATATTGACAATAGCGCTGGTCAGGGCCAGGATCCGGTTTTCGGGAAACCGGTTTTACGGTATCAGGGAATCGATGTTGGAGAATTCAGCACTCCTCAGCTATTTGACCTGGATAAGGATGGGTTACCAGATCTGATCATCGGAAAAAAGAATGGCAAACTCAGTTATTACTGCAATACTGGATCCCCCGAACAGCCTGTCTTCATGTTCATCACCGACAGCCTTGGAAGGATCAACGTCACCAATTTCAATCTTTCGTATGATGGTTACAGCACGCCCTGCTTTTTCAGAACAGAAGCCGGGGAAACCAGATTGGTTGTGGGATCTGAAGAAGGAAAATTACATTATTACACCGGGATCGATGGTCACCTGAATGAGGCGTTTCAGCCATCCGACAGCCTTTTTAGCCTCGTCACAGGTGAACCCTTCGCAATCAAAGCCGGAACCAGGACATCGGCATCCATTACCTCATTCACTAATACCGGGTTCCTTGATCTGGTGGTCGGGAATTTTTCCGGGGGATTGAATTACTTCAGTAACACCGGGCCGCCCAATGTGATCACTTCGATCGAAGCGCCGGGAATGACTCCGGTTTTTGATTTCCGGATCTTTCCGAATCCTGCCTCACAAGTGGTTCATATCGAATCAGGCCTTCCTCAGCGTTTCGGTTTGGACTTGTATAATTCATTAGGAATGAATGTGTTTCATGGCACTTCGTTTTTTTCACAAACTACCATCTCTATTGCTGAATTTCAAGATGGTTTTTACTTCCTCCGGATTGCCCCACAGGGAACCAATCCCTTCATTTCCAAAATTATAATCCGGCACTAGCTCTCAGCACGGATTGCCTTCCTGTTAATCCTTTTTTTTCATCATTCTGAATATGAGGCTCTTATTCTCTTGCCTTAAAAAGTTATTAACAATTCAATAAAATTTGAGTGGGGATGAGTGGGGATTTGTGGGGAACGGTGTATATTTACACCCTTAAATCCCCCCACAGAAAATGATCAGTCTTCATGGAGAATTTGAATGCAGAATCGACGAGAAAGGTCGTATTATACTGCCCATGGGATTGAAAAAGCAGATCTCACCTGAGGCACAGGACCATTTCATGGTAAACCGTGGATTTGAAGGTTGTCTGAGCCTTTTTCCGATGAACGAATGGAAAATTGAGAGTGAGAAGGTGAATCATCTTAATCATTACGTTAGTGAAAACCGGCTTTTTGTAAGAAATTTTTATAGAGGAGCTACAGAATTGAGCCTCGATGGAAGCAACCGAATCCTGATCCCAAAATCACTGCTGGAATATGCAAAGATTGATAAGGATGTGATTCTGACTGCTTTTTACAACAGGATCGAGATCTGGGCGAAGGAAGAATACGAAAAGCATCTTGATATTTCTGCTGAAGATTATGCGAACCTGGCAGAAAAAGTAATGGGAGATCCACCAAAAACAAATTATCCGGATGGAGTTTCATAGAAGTGTCCTCCTTCAGGAGAGCATCAACGGGCTTGCCATTAAGCCAGGAGGCATCTATGTGGATGCTACATTCGGAGGAGGAGGACATTCAAAAGAGATCCTTAAAAGGTTGGGAGAGGGGAAACTTTTTGCCTTTGACCAGGATGAAGAAGCCATAGAAAATAAAATTGATGACCCGAGACTAACCATGATAAATCAGAATTTCAGGTACCTGAGAAACTTTTTGAGACTGTACAAAGCAGCTCCCGTTGATGGGATCTTCGCAGATCTTGGAATTTCCTCCTACCAGATCGATGTTCCTGGAAGGGGATTTTCGACTCGTTTTGATGGGGATCTCGATATGCGAATGGACAAGCGGCGGAAAAACACTGCCCGGGAAGTCATCAATACATATGAGGAAGAACGTCTGACCCGGGTCTTCCGGGAATCCGGTGAGTTGAAAAATGCATATAAAGTCGCAAGGGAAATTGTATCCGCGAGAAAAGAGAAAGAGATACAAACGACCCAGGAGCTGAAAGAGGTGATCGGTCATTTTGGTGAAAGAGGAAAAGAAAACAAATTTTTCGCTCAGGTTTTTCAGGCATTACGCATAGAAGTCAACGAGGAAATGGCCGCCCTGCGTGAATTTCTGGTTCAGGCGAAGGATCTGCTCCTGCCGGGTGGAAGGCTCGTGGTGATTTCTTATCATTCGCTGGAGGACAAGCCCGTAAAAAATTATTTGCGTTCAGGGAACTTTGAAGGTGAGATTCAGAAAGATTTTTATGGAAATCCACAGGTTCCCTTCAGGGTGATCACCCGGAAGGCCATTGTTCCTTCAGAAAGTGAAATAGCTGAAAACAGCCGGGCTCGTAGCGCGAAACTCAGAATAGCTGAAAAAATCTGAAATGGACGAAGAACATCGCATCCCGGAGAAAGCAGCCATCCAGCCTGTGAAGAAGCAGAACTGGATGAGCTATTCAATTCATGAATTGCTTGGAGGCGATTATCTTTCCAGGGGATACGTGGTCCGGAATTTATTCTTCGTGGTTTATGTGGCCATCCTGGCCATGATTTATATCGGGAATACCTATTACGCTGAAAAGACATTTAAAGACATTGAGAAAACCAAAGTCGAACTGAAAGAACTGCGGTTTCAGTATATCACAGCAAAAGCACAGCTGATGTATAACGGAAGGTTGTCGGAGATCGAAAAAAGAGCCGTCTTATTTGGCTTAAAGGAGACGACCTCACCGCCTTACAAAATATTCTATTCGAAAAAAATGTTACCTGCAAAAACGGATTCATCCGCATCTGAAGAATGAAAGATATCAGGAAGGACATATTATTCAGGGCTTACCTGGTTTATCTTGGGGTTTTGATCTTTGCACTGGGGATCATTGCCAAGGCGATCTATATTCAATCGGTTGAAGGAGAAGCGTTGCTGAAAAGAGCGCAGAAACAGGAGATGCGCATGATGGATATTGAAGCCATCCGCGGCAATGTCTGTTCAGATGATGGCACCTTACTGGCCACATCCATTCCCATCTTTGATGTAAGGATGGATGTTTGCTCGGAACTGATCACGGATGATTTTTTCAAAGAAAATGTAGATTCCCTTTCCTGGCACCTGGCCCGGGTTTTTAAAGACAAAAAAATATCAGAATACAAGACCCTGCTTTGGGAGGCCCGCAGGAATGGGGATCGTTACCTTCTGATCAGAAGAAATGTCTTGTACCCTGAATTGCGGCAGATGAGAAAGTTTCCGATTTTCAGGTTGGGCAAGTATAAAGGAGGTATGATCGTCGAGCCCAGTTACCAGCGGGAACTCCCCTATAAAAGTCTTGCAAAAAGAACCATCGGCTATGAGAACAAAGAATCTGCCACCAAGGTTTTTGTAGGCCTTGAAGGCGCTTTCAGCTCCAATCTCCAGGGAAGCACAGGGAACCGACTTGAGCGGCGGATCGGCAATAGTGCATGGATTCCGGTCGATATCGAGAACCAGGTTGAACCGCAGAACGGGCAGGATATCATTACCACCATCGACGTGAATCTGCAGGACCTGGTTGAAGCGGCATTACAAAGAGAGATTATGGCAGATAGCGCCGATCATGGCTGTGCGATTGTCATGGAAGTAAAAACCGGTTACATAAAAGCCATGGCAAACCTGGGGAAAGCGCCAGGTGGCGGATATGATGAGGTATTCAATTATGCCATTGGCGAATCGAGCGAACCGGGATCGACCTTTAAACTTGCCTCATTTCTTGTAGCCCTGGAAGATGGAAAGATCACGCTGGATCAACCGATCAACCTTGGAAACGGAATCATGAATTATCACGGAAGAACGATGACCGATGCGCATAAGCTCACCGGAACCCTCACCGCGCGCCAGGTATTTGAAAAATCTTCCAACGTGGGTACCTCGAAGATCATTTACAACGCTTATGGGGCTGATCCGCAAAAATATGTCGACGGACTTTACCGCATGTCGATCAACCGGCCTCTGAATCTCCAGATCGGGGGTGAAGGCATGCCCTATATCAAAGGTACCAGCAGTAAATGGTGGTCAGCCGTATCACTTCCTTGGATGTCGATCGGATACGAAGTTGCGCTTACTCCTCTGCAAACCCTCACACTTTACAATGCAGTTGCCAACGACGGAGTCATGGTAAAGCCATTGCTCGTTATGGAGATCAGAAAGAACGGTGAAGTCGTCCAGTCATTCCCTCCTGTTGTCATCAATCCCCACATTGTCTCTCCGAAAACCATCCTGATGGCAAAAAGTCTTTTGGAAGGTGTTGTGGATCACGGAACCGCTGTTTCGCTGAAAAATCCTTATTATAAGGTGGCCGGCAAGACAGGAACTGCGCAGGTTGCACAAAATAACAAAGGCTATCAACAGGGTACCAAGAACATCAAATACAAAGGTTCCTTCGTCGGATATTTCCCGGCCGACAATCCCAGGTATTCGGTAATTGTGGTTATTAATAATCCTTCCCGGGGAAAATATTACGGAGGTGCAGTGGCAGCCCCAGTCTTCAAAGAGATCGCCGACCGGATTTACGCCGGATTGGATGACATCAATAATCCCCCGCCACGAGATTCCACCAGCAACCTGATCCCTTATACCTATGCAGGGATCCAGAAAGACATTGAAGTCGTTTATTCACTGCTGAATATCCCTACAAAAAGGATAAACCCGGCATCCCTCTGGGCGGTTCCCGTAATGGGCCAGGGCAATGTTGAGCTGGTCCCTCAGCCCGTTTCGAAAGGAACCATGCCGAATGTTATCGGTATGGGTGCAAAGGATGCGATTTATATGCTGGAAGGTATCGGGCTGAAAGTCATCATTAATGGTAAGGGAAATGTGACCCGTCAATCCATTGAAGCGGGAAAATCCTACCCGGCCGGACAATTCGTTTTTCTTGATCTTACTACTCCTAAAAGCTGAAACCTATGAAGAACCTGCGGGACATGCTTTTACAATCAGGAATCAGTGAGGTCATAGGCTCTTCTGACCTGGAAATTCATTCCCTTCACTTTGATTCAAGAAAGGTAAATCCCGGAACCTTGTTTTTCGCTGTAAAGGGAACAACATTCGATGGCCATCAATTCATTCCGCAGGCCATTGCGGCCGGTGCTGTTGCTATAGTCTGTGAAGCGCCGCCTGACAAGCTTCAAGAGGGCATCACCTATGTCGTTGCAGAAGATTCGGGCTATGCCCAAGGAATTATGGCCGACATCTTTTATGATCATCCTTCCCGGAAACTGCAATTAACCGGGGTCACAGGCACCAATGGCAAGACCACCACGGTGACCCTCTTGTCCGATCTCTTCAGGGCATTGGGATATAAAACCGGGCTGATCTCCACCATCCAGAATAAGATCAATGATACCATTCTTCCCGCAACCCATACCACACCGGATTCCATTACACTGAATGAAATCCTGGCTACCATGGTTTCTGAGGGCTGCACCCATTGTTTCATGGAAGTCAGTTCCCATGCCATCAGCCAGCATCGTATTGCAGGATTGGCTTTCTGTGGCGGGATCTTCACGAATATCACGCATGATCACCTCGATTATCACAAGGATTTTGCTTCGTATGTGAAGGCAAAGAAAAATTTCTTCGACAACCTTCCGGCCGGAGCTTTTGCCCTTACCAATAAAGACGACAAGAACGGGCTGGTGATGCTACAGAATACCCAGGCTGCAAAGCTCACCTACAGTATGGTTGCGATGGCTGATTTCCGTTGCAGGATCATCGAAAACCGGTTCGAGGGATTGCATCTTTCGGTGGATGGTACCGAGTGCTGGATAAAGCTGATCGGGCTTTTCAATGCCTACAATATACTCACGGTTTACGCAACCGCCGTTCTCCTCGGGCAGGATAAACAGCAGGTTCTGACGCTTCTGAGCGGGTTTGAACCGGTAAATGGGCGTTTCAACCCGATCCGTTCAAAAAATGGAATTACGGCCATCGTGGATTATGCACATACTCCGGATGCCCTGAAAAATGTACTGGAGACGATCCAGGCAATCAGGACTGGCAATGAGAAGATCATCACCGTAGTAGGAGCCGGCGGCAACCGGGATACGACCAAACGACCGATCATGGCAAAAACAGTCGGTAACCTGAGCGATTGGGTGATCCTCACTTCAGATAATCCCCGTTTTGAAGATCCTGAACTGATCCTCGAAGAGATGAAGAAAGGGATTGAAGTTCAGGATGCCCGGAAAATACTGGTAATCGTAAACCGGAAAGAAGCGATAAAAGCAGCATGTGCCCTGGCCAGTAAAGGGGATATCCTGCTGGTCGCAGGAAAAGGTCATGAAACCTATCAGGATGTTCAGGGCGTGAAACATCCTTTTGACGATAAAAAAATTCTTACTGAAATCCTGGGAACAGAAAAATAAGTTTTAAAAAGAGCGGATATGTTGTACTATCTCTTCACATGGTTGCACAAAGCCATGGATTTCCCCGGCGCAGGGGTCTTCCAGTACATCTCTTTCCGAGCTGCAGCTGCTTTGATCACTTCGCTTTTCATCTCCTTAATCATTGGGAAAAGGCTGATCAATTTTCTCCGGAAAAAACAGGTCGGGGAAACAATCCGTGACCTCGGCCTCGAGGGTCAGGAAGCGAAGAAAGGAACCCCGACGATGGGTGGGCTCATCATCCTTGCAGCCATTCTTATTCCGACACTTCTCTTCGCCAAACTTCAGAACATCTACATCATCCTCATCCTGATTTCGACCATCTGGCTGGGTTTCATCGGATTCATGGATGATTACATCAAAGTATTCAAAAAAGACAAAAAAGGACTGGCCGGTAAATTCAAGGTAATGGGTCAGGTTGGATTAGGAATAATCGTAGGGGTTACCATGTATTACAGCGACTCCATCGTAATCAGAGAAAAGATTAATCAGCAGGCCTATGTTCCTTCTACCGAAATCTTCAATGTTGAAGGCAATATGGACCGGAGCAAGCTTTTCTCGAAAACGGAAGTTAAATCCACCAAAACCACCATTCCTTTCCTGAAAAACAATGAGTTTGATTATTCCAGGCTGATTTCGTGGATGGGGGATGGCTATAAAAAATGGACCTTTTTAGTGTTTATCCCGATCATCATCTTCATCATTATTGCCGTTTCCAACGGTGCCAATCTTACTGACGGACTGGATGGTCTCGCCACCGGGACTTCCGCCATCATTGGGATCACGTTGGGTGTGTTGGCCTATGTTTCGGGTAACATAGTTTTTGCCAATTACCTGAACATCATGTACATTCCCAATTCAGGTGAACTGGCCATTTATATCAGCGCCTTTGTCGGGGCCTGTATCGGATTTCTTTGGTACAACTCCTACCCTGCCCAGGTTTTCATGGGTGATACCGGGAGTCTTGCGCTGGGCGGCATTGCAGCCGTTTTTGCCATCATCATCCGAAAAGAGATCATGATTCCTATCTTTTGCGGGATTTTTTTAGCAGAGAATCTATCCGTCGTCATGCAGGTAGGCTATTTCAAATATACTCGCAAACGGTTCGGGATTGGAAAAAGAATATTCAAGATGTCGCCTCTGCATCATCATTTCCAACTATCAGGATATCATGAATCGAAGATTGTGGTGAGATTTTTCATCGTGGGAATCATGCTGGCGGTGCTGGCCATTGTAACATTGAAACTTAGATAATAAACACTATATATGACATTTGAAGATCTTGCCCTACAAGGACAGCCAACCGTCCGAAATTCAATGGTTACGAATCTGGGCTTCAAACTCCAGGAAATCCGGAAAGATTTCATCCGTGAATGCTTTTCGGATTTCAACCAAATTGAGCACCGGTTGGAATATGTAGCGAACATTCACGGAATCGAATTTATCAACGATTCAAAAGCGACCAATCTCAATTCCACCTGGTATGCACTCGAAACCATGTCGAAATCAGTTATCTGGATTGCCGGAGGACTGGACCGGGGGATAGATTATTCTTCGTTAAAAGCACTCGTAAAAGAAAAAGTCGCCGTGATCATTTGTCTCGGACTTGATAACCGTAACCTGTTTTTCACCTTTGAAGATCTCGAAATACCCATGTTCAGTGCCTCTTCGATGGAGGAAGCTGTGGAACTAGCCTATTTGGCCGGAAAGAAGGGCGATGTGGTACTTCTATCACCAGCCTGTGCCAGCTTTGATTTATTCGAGAATTATGAAGAGCGTGGTATTGCTTTCAAGAAAACCGTAAAAAAATTATAAAACCCTGACGATGAGCTTTCTGAAAAACATTAAAGGCGATAAGGTGATTTGGGTGATCGTTCTCATCCTTTGCATCTTTTCTCTTCTGGCGGTTTATAGCTCAACCGGAACGCTGGCGTACAAAAAACAAGGGGGAAATACAGAGTATTATCTTTTCAAACACCTGATCATTCTGTCTTTTGGATTAATGCTGATGTATGGCACACATTTGATCAAGTATACCTATTTTTCAAGAATTTCCCAGATCGGCCTGATCCTCACATTTCCTTTGCTGATCATCACCCTGGTTTCCGGAACCAACCTGAACGAAGCTAATCGCTGGCTGACGGTTCCCATCATCAATCTTACTTTCCAGAGTTCGGATGTGGCCAAACTCTTTCTGATCATGTATGTAGCCCGTGTTCTGAGCAAAAAACAGGAAGAGATCAAGGATTTCCGGAAAGGATTCCTCCCTGTGATTATGCCGGTCTTTCTGGTTTGTGCATTTATCCTGCCGGCAAACTTTTCCACCGCGGCCATCTTATTTGCAACCTGTGTGGTGATTATGTTTATCGGACGGATCAGTATCAAATACATCGTCACCTTATTCGCATTGGGGATAGTGGCCATTTTCATGATTTTTGCCATTGCCAAGGCCGCACCTGATCTTCTTCCGCGAAGCGGAACATGGATGAGCCGCGTGGATCATTTTATCAATAACGACAAAGAAGACCCTGATGCCAACTACCAGGTGGAACAGGCAAAGATCGCAGTTGTCAAAGGAGGCATTTTCGGACGTTCTCCGGGAAAAAGCGAACAACGTAATTTCCTGCCTCACCCCTATTCCGATTTTATCTTCGCGATTATCCTCGAGGAGTATGGCATTGTGGGAGGAAGCTTTGTGGTGTTGCTTTATTGTATTTTATTTTTCAGGGTAGTCAGGATCACCACCAAATGCCAGGGGAATTTTGGGGCGTTTCTCGCCATCGGTATCGGGTTTAGCCTGGTTTTTCAGGGATTTATCAATATGGCCGTCGCGGTCCATATTCTCCCGGTGACCGGGCAAACACTCCCATTGATCTCGATGGGCGGAACCTCGATCTGGTTCACCAGTATTGCCATTGGTATGATCCTGAGTGTAAGCAGAAGAATTGAGATCGAAACAAAGAACGGAACAGAAGTGGAAGTGCTGGCGGATAATGCAACCGCCACAGTTCCCGCATAAGTAAATTTAGTATCCATGACGAAGGTAATCATCAGCGGAGGAGGAACGGGAGGACATATCTTTCCTGCGATTGCCATTGCCAACGCAATCCGGAACATAGAGCCTGCCGCAGAGATTCTTTTCATCGGGGCTGAAGGACGCATGGAGATGGACCGGGTCCCGGCCGCGGGTTATCAGATTGAGGGATTAAATATCAGCGGATTACAGCGAAGGATGACCATCAAAAACCTCATTGTACCTTACCGCATTCTGACGAGTTTAATGAAAGCCGAAAGGATCATCAGGAAGTTCAAGCCGGATGTGGCCATCGGAGTGGGTGGCTATGCAAGCGGTCCAACCTTAAGGGTGGCGATGCTGAAAAAGATCCCGACCCTGATCCAGGAACAGAATTCCTATCCTGGCATCACCAATAAGCTCCTGGGACGGAATGCGGATAAGATTTGTGTGGCTTATGAAGGAATGGAGCGCTTTTTCCCAAAAGGCAAATTGATACTAACCGGGAATCCTGTAAGGCAGAATATTGTAGTGCGCCCGGACTTGCTGACTGAGGCGCTCACTCATTTCGGACTGGAACCGGATAAAAAAACCATATTGGTTACTGGTGGAAGCCTGGGTGCCGGAACCATAAACCGGAGCATTCGGAGCTACTTGGTGAATAATGGTAATGCAAATATCCAGATCATCTGGCAGACCGGCAGTTATTATTATCCGGAAATTCTTTCGGATGAAAAGCTGACCCACCTGGAACATGTGAAGATCCTTCCTTTCATCGACAGGATGGACCTGGCCTACACTGCCGCTGATGTGATCATTTCCCGGGCAGGCGCTATTGCCATTTCCGAGTTGTGTCTCATCGGGAAACCGATCATCCTCATTCCTTCTCCCAATGTAACGGAAGATCATCAGACGAAAAATGCACGCGCTCTGGTGAAAAAAAATGCGGCCCTTATGTTGAAAGATAGCGAGGCTGTTGAAAGACTCCCGGTCATGCTTAATGAACTGCTCAAAGATGAATACAGACAGGAAGACCTGAGCGAAAATATCCTTTCAATGGCAATCGGAAATGCAGCCGAACGAATTGCCGCTGAAGCCTTTGCCCTGATAAAATTCAAGCAAAAAAATTGATGGATCGGTTCAAAAACATATATTTTCTCGGGATCGGCGGCATCGGCATGAGCGCCCTGGCCAGGTATTTCCTGCTGGAAGGGGCAAACATTACCGGTTACGACCGAACACCTTCCGATCTTACCGATGCCTTAATCCGGGAAGGGATGCAGATCCATTTCCGGGATGATATCTCCCTGATCCCGGAAAATGTCGACCTGGTAATCTATACTCCGGCGATTCCCAATGATCACAAGGAGTTCCTTTTTTTAAGGCAGAATGGAACCCTGATGAAAAAACGTTCTGAGGTCCTGGGAATGATTACTTCGGATGCTGAAACGATTGCAGTGGCCGGCACGCATGGAAAGACAACCATCTCCACGATGATCGCTCATATCCTGGAAACGAGCGGAATGAACTTTACGGCTTTCCTGGGCGGTATTTCCAAAAATTATCAAACCAACTTCCTTCACAAGGGATCATCAACTGATGCCAAAAAACGCATCGTGGTGGAAGCCGATGAATATGACCGTTCATTTCTCACGCTTTATCCCGATTATGCCGTGATCACTTCGGTGGATGCCGATCATCTGGACATTTATCAAAACAAAAACCTTCTCCGGGAATCTTTCTGCGAATTCACCTGTCAAATAAAAAAGAACGGCCACCTGGTCGTCAAAAAGGATCTTGCCCTTGAACCGGATAACAAAAACGGATTCGCCATTCATCCTTACGGAATGAATTCCGGTGAATATTGCGCTGAGAATGTTCAGATCAAAAACGGCAAATATCTGTTTGATCTTCATCACGTTGATGCAAAAATCATCACAGAAATCTCATTGGGGCTTCCGGGCTTTTTCAATGTGGAAAATGCGGTAGCAGCTGCGGCCATTGCAGATCTGATGGGCATTCCTGCCGCAAAGATCAAAGAAGCCCTGGAAAGTTACCAGGGAGTCAGAAGGAGATTCGATTACCAGATCCGTCGTGATGATTTTGTTTTCATTGATGATTATGCCCATCATCCGGCCGAAATAAAAGCATGTATTGATGCAGTCAAACGATTGTACCCTGGCGAAAAAATCACCGGAGTATTTCAGCCACATCTTTTTTCCCGGACCAGGGACTTTGCAGATGAATTTGCTGTGAGCCTTGGAATGTTGGATAACCTGATCCTGCTGGAAATTTATCCTGCCCGGGAAATACCGCTTCCCGGAGTGGATGCCAAGATGTTGCTGGATAAGGTGCAGTTGCACAATAAAAAAATCTGTACGAAAGAGGAATTGATTCCTGAATTGATGAAAAACAAACCGAAAATCCTGATTACGATGGGAGCCGGAGATATTGACAGGCTGGTTGATCCCATCAATGAAGCCTTTAAAGCGCCCATACGATGAAAAAGCTGGTAAAAATCCTGATCATTGTCATGTGGATCGCACTCGTTGGCGGATTCTGCACGCTGCTTGGTTTTACGAACATCGAGCAAAACGACAGCAAATGCAAGGATTATGTGATCAACATTGATTATGGGAAAGCGGATGTTCTTGTAACCAGGGACGATATTTATGAGCTGGTCGCAAAAACCGGAAACCCGCTGAAAGGCCAGTATAATGGCACCATCGATGTCGAGAAAGTCGAACGGGCGATTAAGCATCAACCTTATGTTGCCGATGCTAACGTGTATATGTCATTGGAAGGAATGGTAACCATTGAGGTGACCCAGCGGCAGCCAATCCTGAGGATTTATAATCAGAAAAATGAGAGTTTTTACCTCGACGGTCTGGGCTACCTGTTGCCGTTAAACCCGGCTTTTTCGGCCAGGGTTCTGGTCGCCAACGGATACATTCCCGAGTCACTTTTCACCAACTTGTGCTACCTCAGGGATTCAGTATCCCTCCGGGATTCTCTTGAATTCCGTTCTGTCATGAATAACCTTTATAAACTGGCCAGCTTCATCACGAAAGACAGATTCCTGAAAGCACAGATCCAACAGATTTACGTAGAAGAGAATGGCGAACTGGAACTGGTGCCTAGGGTTGGTAATCATACGATCCTGCTGGGAACACCTGAAGACCTGGAGGAGAAATTTGACCGGTTATTCATCTTCTATAAACTGGGACTCAGCCAAACCGGCTGGCAACGGTACAATGTTATCAATATCAAGTTCAAAAACCAGGTTGTTTGTTCAAAAATTTAACCATCATATGAAATATCTCTACAGATAATAAATGTTAATCCGCCGCAACGGAACCTTATTACTGTAAGCATTAACGTAAAATGATTTACACATGAAAAACGCAGAAATGACTGAAGGTAAAACAACTCCTTCTCACGGAACCACCCGGAAATCGGAAATTATTGTAGGCCTGGATATCGGCACAACCAAAATTGCAGTCATTGTTGGCCGCAAGAATGAATTTGGCAAGATTGAAATCCTCGGATATGGTAAAACCCCTTCCATCGGTGTCAGACGCGGTGTTGTATCCAATATCGAAAATACCGTTCAGTCCATTCATGATGCAGTGGTTGAAGCCCAGCGGTCAGGTGTTGATATACGTTATGTCAACGTCGGAATTGCGGGTCAGCACATAAAAAGCCTGCAACACCGTGGCAGTCAGATCCGCAAAGACAATGAAACGGAAATCAGCCAGGACGACATTGACAACCTGGTCAATAGCATGTATAACCTGAACATGAATCCCGGGGAGGAGATCATCGAAGCCATTCCCCAGGGATACATTGTGGATGGTGAACAGGGTATAAAGTCTCCCAAAGGGATGATGGGCAGTTCGCTGGAAGCCAACTTCCACATCATTATCGGGCAAACAACGGCTGCAAAAAATATTTATAAATGTGTCAGAAAAGCAGGCCTTGAAGTGGTAGGGCTGATTCTCGAGCCGATTGCCTCAGCCGAAGCAGTATTGAGTGAGGAAGAGAAAGAAGCCGGAGTGGTATTGGTGGATATCGGTGGCGGAACCACGGATATTGCCATCTTCCAGGAAGGGATTATCCGCCATACGGCCGTCATTCCACTAGGAGGTGAAATCATAACAGAAGACATCAAGGAAGGATGTTCGATCATAAAAAAACATGCAGAGGAGCTGAAAACCAAGTTTGGGTCAGCACTGGCCAGCGAAAACCGCGAAGAAGAAATCGTTGCCATTCCCGGGCTTCGTGGCCGCCCCCCGAAGGAGATATCCATCCGTAACCTCGCCAGCATTATCCAGGCAAGAATGGAAGAGATCATCGAATACATCTATTACGAGATCCGGAATTCCGGATATGAGAAAAGACTCATTGGCGGTATCGTACTTACCGGCGGAGGCGCTCAGTTGAAACACATTGCACAGCTTACCGAATTTAAAACCGGGATGGATACCCGGATTGGTTACCCTAATGAGCATCTGGCCAAGGAAGTGCCTCCCGAAATGGCAAGCCCGATGTACGCTACCGGAATCGGCCTTGTGATTGTAGGTCTTGAACGATATGAAAAAGAAAAACAGAAACTGGTGGCTTCCATGCCTCCGGTGAATGAAAACCTAACGGAAGAACCGGTCCAAAAGAAAGAAAAGGAGAAAAAAGTGAAAAAAATAAAAAGTGATGATAAGCCTGCAAAAAAATTTACCGATTCATTCCGTGACAAAATCCAGAAATGGTTTGAAGAGGAAAATGAATAATTCCCGCTATTAACAGGCATTCTGTTAATAACTAAATCCGGGCTTACAGTTTTCGATATTCTTTATGTCTATTTTTAATATTCCAAAAAACCTTTCCTATGTTAAAATTCGATCTTCCTAAAATTCAATCTTCTATCATCAAAGTCATTGGTGTTGGAGGTGGTGGTAGCAATGCGGTAACACACATGTACCGTCAGGGAATCAAAGGTGTTGATTTTATTATCTGCAACACCGATGCCCAGGCCATGGAAGCAAGTCCTGTTCCTACGAAGATCCAGCTTGGAGCGAATCTTACCGGTGGATTGGGAGCCGGCGCAGTACCTTCTATCGGCAAAAATGCTGCATTGGAAAATGTTGATGATCTGAAAGCAATCCTGGAGAAAAACACAAAGATGTTGTTTATCACTGCAGGAATGGGCGGAGGTACCGGGACCGGTGCTGCCCCGGTCATTGCCAGTGTTGCCCGCGAACTGGGAATTCTCACTGTCGGGATCGTTACGCTTCCTTTTTCCTTTGAAGGAAGAAAAAGAAATCTTCACGCAGAACAGGGGATGGCAGAATTGAAAAAGCACGTAGATGCCCTGCTGATCATCTGCAACGATAAACTCCGCGACCTCTTCGGAGACCAGCGGCTTTCCGCAGCATTCGGCCATGCCGACGACATTCTCACTACCGCCGCAAAGGGAATCGCCGAGATCATCACCGTAACCGGTTATATTAACGTGGATTTCGAAGATGTGAAAACGGTGATGAAGGATAGCGGTGTTGCCATCATGGGTTCAGGTATTGCATCCGGTTCCGACCGTGCCATCAAAGCCATCGAAATGGCACTCAATTCACCCTTGTTAAACGATAATAATATTGAAGGCGCAAATAACCTGCTGCTTTATATCTCATCAGGAAAAGATGAAATTACCATGGATGAAGTGTCGACCATCACCGATTACATCCAGGAAATGACCAAAAACTCAGCCGAGGTGATCTGGGGAAACGGAATCGACGAATCACTGGATGATCTTATCAGCGTGACGATTATTGCAACCGGCTTTGATGAAGAACACAAGAGGAAACCGGATGCACGCGAAAAACCGAAGAAAATGATCAGCCTTTATGGCGAGGAGGGGACCTACCGGGAACCTGCTCCGCTTCATGACCCTGCACCTTTCATTCCAATTCCCAAAGCAGAAGAAATCAGGAACATCTTCCCGGAACCAGAAGCTGAGAAGGCTGATGAACCTGTATTTGCTCAGGAAACGGTCTTTATTCAGGAGCCTGTCTTTGAAGGAAACAGGGAAACGGATAATGCGGTTATTTTTGAATTCGAACAGGAGGAAGAAACCATTTTCCAGGTACAGGAACCCAAAGCGGAGGAAGCTCCTGCCACCATGTATGAGACTGAAAAACCCATTTCCAGTGTCCTTTACAAAAACGAACCTGTTTCACAGCCTTCACAGAGGGCGGAATCACAAATTTCTCCTGCTCCCGAAATGGAAAGAATCCAGAATGACCGGATACAAAGGTTGAAGGCGTTGAGTGAAAAACTGAAACAACACGCTCCCCTGGAAAATAATCTCGCGGAAATCGAAAATGTCCCGGCTTACAAAAGAAGGAATGTGGAACTGAACGACGTTCAGCCCTCCTCCGCTTCTCAGATTTCCCTATACAGCGTTGCTGAAAATGCCGAACTTCGTACCGAAAACACCTTTCTTCACAATAATGTGGATTAGTCATGGAACTGGAATTGCTTATCAATGAGGATATCAAAAAGACCATGCTGGCCAGGGATGCAGAAAAACTGGAAGCCCTCAGGGCAATAAAGGCAGCGCTGTTAATCGAAAAAACGAAAGAAGGTACCACTGGCGAAATTCCTGAAACGGTAGAGCTGAAACTTTTGCAAAAGCTGGTTAAACAAAGAAAAGAATCTTCCGAAATTTATCAGTCCGGCGGAAGGCCAGACCTTGCGGAGAAAGAGCTTTTTGAAGCAGCCATCATCGAAAAATACCTGCCACAGCAGATTTCCGAAGAAGAGGTCACGGAAATCATAAAGGCCATTATTGCCGAAACCGGTGCATCCTCCGTAAAGGAAATGGGAAAAGTGATGGGACTTGCCTCAAAAAATCTTGCCGGCAAGGCCGACAATAAAATGGTATCGGAAATTGTGAAAAGGCTCCTGGGCGTATAACCCGCTTAGCCAAAGTAACTGCTCCCGGTTTTCCGGATCTTGTTTTCGTTTCTTCTGGAAATCATTCCCGAGATCCCGGTGGCAAGGTTCCAGAAGTATCTCCATCGCCCGAAGCCATTCCTTACGTCTGCATACCACCGCTCACCGCGAAGGATTTTGCCAAAAGCTCGCCAGGCGCGGTCACTGTCCCTGACAAACCGATGAATCTTCCCCGGAACGACATTAAAAATATGCTTGATTTTGTTGGCTTCGAGAAGCTCGGTCATTAGTTCATCATTGATATTTTCAGAGTATCTTTCCAGCGCCATTGCATTTCCCATGAGAAATTCAGATGCTGCAGCAGCAGCAAGTTTCCCGCTACGGATTGCATAATAGATGCCTTCGCCTGTCAATGCATCCGATAACCCTCCTGCATCACCGGCAATCAATACCCGGGGCGCATGAAACCTGCTTTTAGAAGTCCTGACCGGGATGGGCCATGACTTCAGTGAAATCGTTCCCGGTATATCTTTCTCAGGATTCCTGATATCATCGGGAAGATCAAATATCCCGCAGGAACGGAGAAACTTAATATAATACGGCATCATCAGCTCCGAGAAGACTGCAGGTCCACCGACTCCCACCGAAACATGATCTTTCTTGGGAAACACCCAACCGTAACCACCCGGGAATGTCCCCCAATCCAGAAAAACCGTATCCCGGATTTTTTCGAGGATTTCCGGATTTACCTTGATCTCCGCCTCCCAGGCAAGGCCTTTCTCTGTATTTGTCCGGAGATGAAAAGTGCGGCTCACAATGCCGGCAGCTCCATCGGCTCCGATGAGCAGTTTTCCCCGGTAGGAGCGATCTTCCGTCAACACCGTGATTCCGTCATCTTCTTTTCTGACTTCTGTAACCTTTCCCGGTATGACCACTCCGGCTCCAGCCCCAATGGCTTTTTCCAGCAGAAAGCCATCCAAAAGCGGACGCATGGTGCAATACATCAAAGGATCAGCTGATGTTCGCGCGAAAACCTCACCGAAACGCCAGGAAAATCTAACCGAATGAATAGTACGTTCGATAACCGGAGAAAGATCAAAGGGTATTTCACGGATGATTTTGTGGGTAAGACCTCCGCCACATACTTTATAACGGGGAAAAGAATTCTTTTCAAAAATCAGTACGGATATCCCACTGGTGGCCAGTTCAAACGCCGCCATTGTGCCGGCTGGACCGGCACCAACAATTATCACATCGGCATCAAATGAAGACATCAGAGAAGAGCCAGGAGTTCTTTCAGGAGTTTCTCCTTATTGATCGGCACCACACCTACCTCCTCACAAACCAGGCCGCCGGCAAGATTTGACATGAAGGCGATTTCATACGGAGAACATTTTTGGGCAATACAAAGCGATGCCAGGCTGATGACCGTATCCCCGGCTCCCGAAACATCAGAAATCATCCGTCGGTGAGCCGGAATATAGATATCCCGGTCTTGTGTGCTTTCTTCATGATAAATCAATACACCATACTCGGAGAGTGTGGCCAGGATGTATTTCGCCTGGAGCTGTTGCTGGAGCTTATGTGTTGCAGCCATCAACATTTCACGATTATCACTGGAAAAATCCATCTTCAGTCCTTCCTTTAATTCCTTCAGGTTGGGTTTGAAAAGCGTGACACCTTTGAAGAATTCAAAATTTTTCCTTTTCGGATCGACCGTGATCGGAATATCATTCAGCCGGGCCTTCTCAATCACATAAGCAATGACTTCAGGACTGATCACGCCTTTATCGTAATCCTGGAAGATGATACAGTCAATTTTTTCTTCTTTAAGGATCTTATCAATCTTATTCATCAAACCAAGACGGTCAGGTTCTGAGAGATCACCTTCCTCCTCTTCATCAACCCTCAGAATCTGGGTATTTTCTCCGAAGATCCTGAATTTTGTAGTGGTTATACGTTGACTGCTTCTTACCAACCCATAGGTTTCGATATTTTCCTCTTTCAACAACTGATAAAACGTGTCTCCCATCAAATCAGACCCAACCACCGAACAAAGGATGGGTTTTGCACCCATCGATTTTATATTACGGGCAACATTTGCAGCCCCACCCATGCGATTCTCGCGATTTTTCAATGCTACAATGGGAATGGGAGCTTCGGGAGAGATGCGATCCACCCGGCCCCAAAGGTATGAATCTACCATTACATCCCCGATAATCAAGATGTTGAGGTGGTTGAAATCAGAAAAAAGTTTCTGGTAGATGGTTTCCTTTTGCATGCCGGCCATTTTATCTAATGAAACTCCTCGCCGCAGAGCAGCGAGGTATCTGAGTGGAACTTATCTTTTCTCTTCGCAGCAAGCTGCGGGGAATTAACCCAAACACCACTCCCGCTTCACCCCCTCATATGTAGGAGAGGGGGAAGGGGGTGAGGCTGATTAAACGGTAGCAGTGACATAGTCAGCAACAGTTTTAATATGCCTGTTCGGTTCGTCAGAATGAACGTTGCCATCCATCAGCCGGATGATGCGGTGGGCATGAAGGGCAATGTCTTCTTCGTGGGTAACGATGATGACGGTATTGCCCATCTTGTGGATCTCCTCCATCAGTCCGAGAATTTCGATCGAGGTTTTTGAATCAAGGTTCCCGGTAGGCTCATCCGCTAAAATGATAGCAGGATCATTCACCAGGGCTCTTGCGATGGCTACTCGTTGCCGCTGACCACCGGAGAGTTCGTTGGGACGGTGGGCAATACGGTCGGTAAGTTTCACTTCTTCCATCACCTTTTTGGCTTTCTCAATTCTTTTTACTTTCGAAAAACCCGCATAAATGAGCGGAAGCATCACATTCTCCAGCGCGGTGGAACGGGGAAGCAAGTTGAAGGTCTGAAAGACAAAACCTATCTGACGGTTCCGGATTTCTGCCAGATGGTCATCATCCATGGTACTTACATCAATTCCGTTGAGCATGTAACTGCCGCTAGTGGGTGTATCCAGGCAACCTAAAATATTCATCATCGTGGATTTTCCTGAGCCGGAAGGTCCCATGATGGCAACAAATTCATTCTTTTTGATCGTAAGGGAAACAGAACGGAGAGCTTCAACGACGACGGTGCCTACCCGGAAGTTTTTGACGATGTCAACTAGGCGGATAACTTCATTTTCCATGAGTGAAACGTGCTGGTGCGATTGGTTATTTGAACAAAAATACAATAAAATCAGTAACCGATTACAAAATCCTCCTTGGTCAGCCCTTCCTTGAAAAAAAGGATACCCATCTGGAAAAGATCGACGGATATTTTAACCGAAGGATGATTTTTGATGATCTGCCAGGTCTCTTCCATTTCATCAGACCAGTGGATGTCATCAAACACTATGACGCTATTATCATGAATATGTTGCAAAATATTTTCAAAATATTTCAGGGTGGGTTCCTTCCGGTGGTTTCCGTCAATAAAAACCATATCCAGCTTTACATCCCCGGCAAGGAAAGGGGGAAGCACTTCTTCAAAACTACCTGTCAGCTGATGGATATTTTTCAAACCCAGTCTCCGGAAAGTTTTCTTTGCTTCATCGGCTGTTTCGGGGCAACCTTCGATGGTTGTGACAATGGCTTTGGGATTCCCCATCGAAAGGTAAGCAGTGCTGATTCCCATTGAAGTTCCCAGTTCAAGAATGTTCTCCGGTTGAAAATACCTGGCCAAACGAAAAAGCAACTTCCCGTAATGGGGAGAAACAGCGGATTTTTTCACCACTTTCCTGATCTGAAGAACTTTCCTGCACCAGGCCACTTCCGAAGAACGGGCGCCGAGATCACACATCTTAATGTATCCCTGATCTTTCAGTAACTTATACCTGAAATGTTCAATAACCCGATATTCCCCATAAAGCGTCTTGTCGCGGAGTATATCCGCCCAGATCCCATAGATGAAGGGCGAGTGAAGGTCGTACTTCGTCCTTGCTCTCATCTTGTATTGCAGGTATTTATATGCTTTACTCACGATGGTATTCCCGGAAAATTTAAAAGAGGCACAAATGTAAGCATTTTCCTGTTACATTGACCTTTTTGTATATTTGCAAATTAACTTCAATGAATGATTTTTCATAAAGATTCAAAGGTTTCAGATTATTTCTCACTGGTAAAGATCAGTCACTCGATTTTCGCACTGCCTTTCGCCCTGATCGGTTTTTTTATCGCCGTTTATGACCATCCCGGGGCCTTAAGCCTGAAGTTGCTGATCCTGGTACTTCTTTGTGTCTTCTTTGCCCGGAATGCGGCAATGGGTTTCAACCGTTATGTAGATCGTGAATTCGACAGCAGGAATCCGCGCACTGCCATCCGTGAGATACCACGCAACATCATCCGCCCAGGTTCTGCGTTGCTTTTTGTGATCCTCAACGCCCTGCTGTTCATTACGGCCACTTTCTTTATTAACCGTATCTGCTTTTATCTCTCGCCGGTTGCCTTGCTTGTTGTTCTGGGTTACAGTCTGACCAAGCGGTTTACTTTTCTTTCCCACGTGGTGCTTGGACTGGGATTGTCGCTCGCGCCCGTTGGAGCTTATCTTGCAGTAGCCGGTTCTTTCGCCGTGATACCGGTGACTTGTTCCTTTATCGTGATATTCTGGGTGGCCGGTTTCGATATTATTTACGCACTGCAGGATGATGAATTTGATAAAAGTCAACGGCTTCGTTCCATCCCGGAATCCTTTGGCAGAAAAAATGCATTGGTAGTATCCGCCCTGTTTCATCTTTTCGCTATCCTCCTGGTTGTTTATGCCGGATATTACGGAGCGTTCGGTATTCTTTACTGGATCGGAACCACAGTCTTCACAGGTATCCTGGTTTATGAGCACCTGGTGGTCAAACCCGATGATCTTTCAAAGGTAAACCTTGCGTTTGCAACCATGAACGGCCTTGCCAGCGTGGTCTTCGCCGGGTTCGTCATTGCAGATATCTTTCTGCGTTAATCATCATCCAAATTTCTTCAACTCTCCTTTTTAGTCTGTATTACACTATTTACTTCCCACCGGAACTGGATAAGTCATCTCACCAAAACGATTCGTGTTACTCGAAATCCCTTTAGACCTGGTTTGGGAAGGTTTTAAAACGAATTAACAGAAAAAAAGCCCTGCCGGACGAACCTGCAGGGCTTTTAATGGTTTAGTGAATGAATTCACCGTTGCTTATTTGTTCACCAGAATCTTCTTAACAAGTTGCATTTCACTGTTCTGGATAACAACGGAGTAGATTCCGCCTGGAATAGGGCGCAGATCGATGTTCTTTTCAATGTTTCCGTTAACAATAAGATCCTTGAGTTCTATGATCTTCATGCCCATATTGTTTATAACGGAGATTTTGAAAGATTCCTTTTTTAAGGATGAGATCTTTACTGTAAATTGACCGTTGTTTGGGTTAGGGTAAACAGAGATCGAACCTGTTTGCTGTTCATTGATACCAATGATCACGACAGGAATATGGTTTGATGTGTCGGAACTACAGTTGTTCATCGTAACGACATCCCAGTATTCCCCACTTTCTGTTGCTGTGTAGGTTTGATATATGGCTCCTGGCAGCAATGCTCCATCCATGTACCATTGATTCCCGGAAGCGGCATCACTGCTGAGTATAACTCCTGCAGCTGTAATCACCGGTGCTGCAGGGATCGGGTTGGCAGTCAGTGCGAAATTCGGCGATACAGGTCCATTGCCGCATGAGTTGGTGCCATGCACGGTGATATTCCCTGAAGAGGCGGTTGGAGCGAAATTAACCAAAATTGAATTGGTATTTGCCCCCGAAACGATGGTAGCACCTGCAGGAACAGTCCAAGTATAACCATTTGCATTGGGGATCGAAGCCACCGAATAGATGACAGCAGCATCCCCCTGGCATATTGAAGCCGGACCGGTAATGGTTCCGGGTGTATCAGGCAGCGGAGTGACTGCAACAGCGAATGCCGGAGAGGAAGTTCCGTTCCCGCACAGGTTGTTGCCATGAACTGTGATATTGCCTGACGAAGCATTCCCCGCGTAGTTAACCATAATAGAATTGCTTCCCGCACCTGCAGCAATTGTTGCTCCTGCAGGCAGTGTCCACACATAAGCCATCGCATTTAAAACGGGAGCCACGAAATAGGCGACACCGGTAGTTCCTCCGCATGCAGTTGCGGTGCCTGTTATCGTACCGGCAGCCGATGGTACACCATTGACCGTTATCGGCAAAACCGTCGGAGTGCCTGCATAACACCCGATTGAATTGGAATAGTTCACGCTTATCGATTGTGCACCTGCTGTACTCCAGGTAACCTGAACCGTATTCGTCCCTGCACCAAAGGTTATATTACCACCCGCTGATGTCGTCCATGAATAATTGCTGAATCCCGCCTCGGTGGAGTAGTAAAAATAACCGGAATTGAAACACATACTGTTTGGACCCGTGATGGTTGGAACAGGCGCAGGATTCAGCGTTACTGTAATCGAAGAAGGAGTACCGTCGCCACAGGTGTTTGTCCCTTTAACGGTAACATTTCCAGATGCATTTCCAAGAGTGACAGTAATACTATTGGTATTTGAGCCGGCAGTGATTATTCCTCCCGGAGGAACAGTCCAAATATAACCGGTAGCATTCGCAATCGGAGCAACAGTGTATACATTTCCTGTGCTGTTACCGCATCCGTTGACCGGGCCTGTGATCGAACCGGCTGGTGCGGGAGATGGGCATATGGTAGTTATAAAGGTCATATCACTACCATTGACGGGACCCACACTGTTTACTCCATTTACCCTGTAATGGTAGGTAGTGTTGAGGGTTAATCCTGTAAGGACAGCGTTAACCGGAGTCGTCGTATTACCGGTAACGGTCCCGGGGTTTCCGGGAACTACGGTTCCATAGGCTGCAGTCAGTCCGTACTCGAAAGTAACCGTTGTTGATGCTCCACCGGCATTTATGGTGCCGTTCATGGTTGCACCCGTGCTTGTAACAAAGGTAGCAACTGTGGTTACCGCTGCAGGAAGTATCGGAGGAGTTATAAAAGTCAAATCTAACCCATTGGTAGTACCGATCGAATTGGTACCAACAACCCTGTAATGATACGTATTTCCAGGCAATAAACCCGTGAGATTTGCTAAAACGGGATTAACAGTGGTTCCTGTAACCGTAGCGGGAACGCCCGGAACGACCGTTCCGTATGCCGTAGTAAGGCCGTATTCGAAAGTAACTGCTGTGGATTGAATATTGGCATTCACGGTTCCGTTCAGGGTTGCACTCGCGCTGGTTACTGCGGTAGCTGCCGCGGTTACGACCGTCGGGGCGAGGGTTCCCAGCTGAGAAAAAGCCAGATCATCAAAATAGAATCCCGGCGTTTCTCCCGAACCGGCAAATTCACCGGCAAAAAAGTCAACACCACCCAGTTGATTGGTCCCTGTCGTTAATGATGCCTGCCAGTGGAATGGCCAGGCACTTAACAATGTTCCATTAATATATAAGTAAATACTATCGGCACTGAGTTTAATGATCTGTTTAACCTCGAACCACGTAGCTTTGGGATACGTTCCGTTGATGGTGTTACCACCCACAAGTAAATTTGTACTGCCATCCGTACGGAAATAAAGTTCAAAAGCCCACTCAGTACCCGGAGTCTGGAAGTGCTGGATATTGTAGTAACCGCATTTGCCGGTTTCAACATACATCCACCATTTGAGCTCATAGATTCCGGTAGTCAGGTTTCCGAGTTTAAGAATACAGTCGGTTGAACCACCAGTCAGATCTGCCGATGCAGATTTTGTTCCGCTATGAGCAAAGTTAGTCAGAATTTGAGCATCTTCGCCACTGCCTGGCAGGTTCGACCAGGTCGTGAACCAGGTTGGATTATCATTGGCCAGAAAACTGCTCGTAGCATAGCTGTCCATGTTTTCCGTGAGCAGAACAATCTGAGAAAACAACCCACCTGATGCCAGCATCGCGAAAAGAAAGAGTATAATTTTTTTCATGATTAAAAGGATTAGGTTAATGACTATTGGATTTACTTATATATAGGTTAATTTTCAATTGATCCGTTTAAAAAAAATAATCATTGTGAAGAATTTTTGCAAAGCCTGCATCTTTGTTATTATCCAATCAACCCCTTCCTCCTTCTAATAAAAAATATTTTTCCAGGCAACCTTTCCTTTTAAACCCGCCAGTATGTTACAGAATATCTTATGTTGTGTACAATAACCTCGTAATATTTCTCAAACATACAAAAATTATTTATAAATGTCATGCGTTTTATAAAACATTTTTAGCCAGATAATGTTTTATCAAATTACAGTAAGACTGTGGGGTGAAGGACGGGAATTTTCACAATTGCATGGTTCGCGGATTGAAAATATCAGGGTATATTTTCCCCGCACGAAAAGAAATACATCACTTCCCCCAGCTTTCCCGGTCGAGACTCCGGTACTGGATTGCTTCCGAAAGATGTTCTACTTTGATATCCGGCTGTTTATCAATATCGGCGATGGTTCTGGCCACCTTGAGAATGCGGTCGAACGCCCTGGCGGATAACCCGAGGCGTTCCACTGCGGTTTTTAGCACGGAAGTACAGGCATCGTCCAATATACAGACGGACCGAAGAACTCTTGATGACATCTGCGCGTTGCAGTACGTTCCTTTGTTTTCAGCAAAACGTTTCTCCTGGATCTGCCGGGCTTCAATCACCCGTTGCCTGATGACTTCACTGACTTCCGAGCTCCTTGAATCCGTCAGTTCCTTGAATGGCACAGGGATGACTTCCACATGAATATCAATCCGGTCGAAGAGCGGTCCGGAAATCTTGCTCAGGTATTTCTGTACATTTCCCGGCCCGCATTTGCATTCGATCTTCGGATGATTGTAAAATCCGCAGGGACAGGGATTCATGGCTGCAATCAGCATGAAACTTGCCGGGAATTCTACCGATAGTTTGGCCCGTGAAATGGTTACCACCCGATCCTCAAGCGGTTGCCGGAGCACCTCCAGAACGGATCGCTTAAATTCAGGAAGCTCATCCAGGAAAAGCACGCCGTTATGTGCCATGGAGATCTCTCCCGGCTGGGGATTCCCACCGCCGCCAACCAGTGCCACATCGGAAATGGTATGATGCGGCGCCCGGAAAGGCCGGATCGAAATCAGGGAGTTGTGATGGGCCATTTTGCCGGCAACAGAGTGAATCTTCGTTGTCTCAAGGGCTTCCTGCAGATTCAAAGGTGGCAGGATCGAGGGCAACCGCTTCGCCAACATAGTCTTCCCCGCACCCGGCGGCCCTATCAGAATCACGTTATGTCCTCCCGCCGCCGCTATCTCCAACGCTCTTTTGATATTCTCCTGCCCCTTGACATCTGCAAAATCGTACTCATATTCATTCAACCGATTGAAAAATTCCTCCCGGGTATTTACCACTACCGGTTCTAACTTCAATTCATCATTCAGAAAATCGATTACCTGTTTGATATTCTCTACTCCATAAACTTCCAGCTTCCCTACAATCGCAGCTTCCTTTGCATTCTGCACAGGAAGGATGATCCCTTTGAAACCCTTTTTCAGCGCTTCGATCGCGATCGGTAACGCTCCTTTGATGGGTTGCAGACTTCCATCCAGCGAAAGTTCCCCCATAATCATAAAAGATTCAAGCTTATCCATTTTAATCATATTGTCGGCAGCCATTATGCCAACGGCGATGGTAAGGTCATAGGATGAACCCTCCTTACGGATATCCGCAGGCGCCATGTTGATGACAATCTTCTTCCCGGGAATCTTCAATCCCACATTCCGCAAAGCTGAATCAATGCGGTGATGGCTCTCCTTGACAGCATTGTCCGGAAGACCAACCATGAAAAAGTTTATACCGATATCGATGCACACTTCAACTGTGATGGTGATGGCGTGAATGCCGTATAACGCGCTGCCGAAAGTTTTCACAAGCATACCGGACGGGATTAAATTTCAGCTTAATCCGACAGGACGCTAAAAGGTGATATGTTTTTTAAAGGTTTTTTCAGGAAAGATTAGCGGGTTAATCCTTGTCAGGTTTGTATCCCGACAGCTTCAGAATGCGCTGGGCATCTTTCTCGCCGATCATCTGCACCAGGGAGATATCCCTGTTTTCCTGCATATAGGACCGGACGATCTCCAATCCGATCCATTCGCCAAGACGGGGGGCTGATTCCCTGGAAAATTCGGTAGAAAAAGGCCCGTCGGCCATGAACATGCGAAGTGTTCTGCCTTCGGTGGAATAGAGCATCCGGTTTTCGATCATGGCAGCCCAGATATGCGATTCGTTTTTGGTTACCCAGTCAAATTGCGGTTTTGAGTATTTCATGAGTAAGCCGCCGGAAACATCCGGCAGGAAAGCCTCAAGGAGATAAAGCCGCTTGCCCGCTTCTGTCATCAACTCCAGCAAGGTCAGATTGGCCGGATCCTGCGGACAAACGGTTTGAACCATCACCCGCATACAATCGGGAACAATCTGGTCAGCGACCATCCGTTCTGCTTTATACAACGGAATCCCGTCCTTTGCATAGGGTTTGTAATCTTTGCCCAGGTAACAATCGATTGCAATCAGTAATACGCTGTCGGCTAAGCGGACAGGGTTCTCATAATCACCTCCCGAGATATAGGTGTAAACCCTGGGAATCCTGATTTGTGGAAAATAATATTTTATATGCCGGAAAGCCATCGTCAGGTCCTTCTCAATACCCGACAAATCAGTATATTGCTTTGCTACTGCCTGCTGAAAATCAATATTCCTGGGATCTTCCAGGTAATCCTTCATGGAAGAAAGATTTGACGGGTCATCCAGGTTGGTCCCCAGAAAGAAAGGATAATCTTTCTGAATAGCTTTCAAACCCGGGCCAAGGTCAATGGTCTTCACCTTAAACAGGTCCAGATCATACCGGTGGATCTTCATTTCAGGAACCGGAATATCGGAAACATCTATTGTCAGGCGGTTTTTATGAAGTCCGCAGGAACAAAGAACAACTACAACAAGGGAGAGATATTTAAGGTGCTTCATGTGGACTGATTTCTTTGTGGATAAAAATATGAAAATGTTGCGTTGCCTTACCCTGAAATGCCTAATTTTGTTTATAAGTAACCCTATGTGACCAAAAATATTTTATGAATCGAATTAAAAAGGTTGTTCTGCTTCTTTGTTTTGGATTGATGGTTCAATCAGCTGCCCATGCCCAGAATAATTTCCCTATAAAAATGGGAATCAGGGTGGCACCCAATATATCCTGGCTTACACCCGGAACAAAATATTATGAATCGCAGAAAATTGCGATCGGCACCACAGCCGGTTTCGTTGCTGACTTCTATTTTGCCGAAAGGTATGCCTTTTCGACGGGTTTTGATTTCGCATTCCTGAATGGAAGCCTGAATTATCCGGACTCATCGGCCGCAGTCACAGGCAAAATGGTCCGGAAATATAACCTCATCTACCTCGAGATCCCCACGATGATCAAGATGAAGACCCGGCCATTCGGAGATTTTGCCTTTTTCGGACAAATAGGGTTCAACACCGGGATCAGGATCAATTCGAAGGCAAAGGATGAATTTTTGGGAGATAACGGGTCGGCTTTCTCCGAGAAGAATGACGCCAATGATGCCACCTCAATGATCCGGGCATCGGCTACCATCGGTATGGGGCTGGAATACAGCCTTGATTTGTCTTCCAGGCTATTTTTCGGATTGGGTTACAACAATTCGCTCAATAATGTGCTTACCGGGAAGAACAAGATTTCTGTGCTTGATGAGAAGGCCTGGCTTAACTTTGTAGAACTGAACCTCGGAATTTTATTCTAAGACCCGGATATGCGGATCGCACTGGCACAGATCAATTTTATCATCGGTGATTTCGATCTTAATACTTCGAGAATCATTGATGCCATCGGCAAAGCCAAGAAGGCCGCTGCCGATATCGTGATCTTTCCGGAGCTTTGCGTTTGCGGATATCCTCCGCGCGATTTCCTGGAATTCGATGATTTCATTGAAAAATCAATGCTCTCGGTCCAGAAGATTGCCGAAACCTGCGAGGGTATTGCCGCTATCGTAGGTGGCCCTTCGATTAATCCCGCCGAAAAAGGTAAACCGTTATACAATACTGCCTTTTTCCTTGCCGACAAACAGGTCATTGCCACGGTCCATAAATCACTGCTACCGAATTATGACGTGTTTGATGAATACCGGTATTTTGAACCCAACCGGTTACCGGGAGAAATCATCAATTACCGGAATTGCCGTTTTGCCCTGACCATCTGCGAAGATCTCTGGAATATCTCTGATGACCCGTTATATGTGGGAAATCCTATGGATGAGCTGATTAAACTCGATCCCGACGTGATCATCAACATTGCTGCCTCCCCTTTTAATTACGACCAGGCCGAAATCCGTAAAGAAGTCTATACCCGAAATGCAAAAACTTACCAACTGCCGGTCTTTTATGTGAATCATACCGGAGGTCAGACCGAGTTGCTGTTTGACGGTGGTTCGATGGCTATTTCCCCCGAAGGTGAAGTGGTTGGATTGCTGAAATTTTTCGAAGAGGATTTTCAGGTTTTTGACCTGGATGCAGTAATCAGGGGAACAGGAAATATCGCTCCCCCGGTTCCCGAAAATAAAATTAACCGGATTCATGACGCTTTGGTGATGGGGATCCGGGATTATTTCAGCAAGATGTCATTGAAGAAAGCGGTGCTTGGTTTATCCGGCGGAATTGATTCTGCTGTCACACTGGTACTGGCCGCCCGGGCTCTCGGAAGCGACAATGTAAAAGCCATCCTTCTTCCCTCTCCTTACTCTTCAGAACATTCCATCACGGATGCCATTACCTTGGCCGAAAACCTGAATGTCTCTTACAGCATCATCCCGATCAACGAAGCTTATTCGGCCATCGAAGCCACCATGGAGCCTTATTTCCACGGTCTTCCCTTTAATCTTGCCGAGGAAAATATGCAAGCCCGGCTCAGGGCAGTTATCCTGATGGCCTGGTCGAATAAATTTGGGCCTATCCTTCTGAATACTTCCAACAAAAGCGAAGCTGCCGTGGGTTATGGTACGCTTTACGGAGACATGTGCGGGGGATTGTCGGTACTTGGAGATGTTTACAAGACCCAGGTTTATGAACTGGCTGCATACATCAATACAAAGAAGGAGATCATTCCCGGAAGCTCAATTTCAAAGCCGCCTTCAGCAGAATTACGTCCCGATCAGAAAGATTCGGATTCGCTTCCGCCTTATGAAATCCTGGATGAAATACTATTTGGCTATATTGAGAAGAGAAAAAGTCCGGATGAACTGATCCGGGAGGGTTTCAGCGATGCGATGGTTCGAAAAGTGCTGAGAATGGTAAATCTGAATGAATATAAACGTTATCAGACCCCGCCGATCCTGCGAATTTCTCCAAAAGCATTCGGTACCGGCCGCCGGTTGCCCATTGCGGCCAAATACCTTTCATGAAAATTATACTTCAGCCAATACTGATTCCACTGATTTGATTTCAGGGAGAACTTTTTTAACCGCTGCCTCAATCCCGTTCTTTAACGTCATCTGGCTGTGAGGACAGTTTCCGCACATCCCCAGCAAACGGATGTTTACTACATTGTCTTCGGTCATTTCCACAAATTCAACATCACCACCATCAGCCTGAAGGTAAGGACGGATTTGTTCAAGAACATTCTTAACTTTTGTTTCTAATTCTGAATTCATTGTTGTTTTTCTATACGTTTAACAATCTATTTGGAATTGCTCTCCTTCAGCGCGTTCTGAATGGCCACCTGCTGGGCCAATGTTTCAGCCAGCTGCAAAAATGCATCAGCAACCGGCGAATCCGTACTGACTGACACCGGGACACCCTGATCCCCGGAATCCGAAATCGCGGTTACCATCGGGATCTGTCCTAAAAACGGGATGTTCAATTCTTCTGCAAATTTACCACATCCGCTCTTACCGAAGATATAATATTTTTTATCCGGCATATCCGGAGGAACAAAATAAGCCATGTTCTCAACAAGCCCAAGAATGGGAATATGAATACTTTCATTGTTAAACATATCGGCGGCTTTCCTGACGTCGGCAATGGCCACTTCCTGCGGTGTACTTACGATCACTGCTCCTGTCAGCGGGAAATTCTGGATCAGGGTCAGCGGGATATCCCCGGTTCCGGGAGGAAGATCGATGACCATATAGTCAAGATCGCCCCAGATCGCCTCGCTGAGTAACTGGCGTAATGCAGATGAGATCATCGGCCCTCTCCAGATCAGTGCTTTCGACTGATCAACAAAAAAACCGATGGATAATAATTTGACTCCATATTTTTCAAAAGGGATGATCCAGCTCTTCCCATCCTCGGTAACGATCTTTGGCTGCTGATTCTGCAGGCCGAACATGATCGGTATCGAAGGTCCGTAAATATCTGCATCCATCAAACCGACTCTTGCGCCGGTTTTCGCAAGGGACACCGCCAGGTTGATCGCAACAGTGGATTTCCCTACGCCGCCTTTACCCGATCCGACGGCTATGATGTTGCTGACCCCTTTCAATAGCTCTTCTACCTCTTTTCTCGCAGTCGTAACCGTGGAACTCACATTGATTTCCACTTTTGCATAGGGATTTGCATATTTCAGAATCGCCTCGGTACAGGATTTCTTCAAAAAATCCTTCAGCGGGCAGGCGGGTGTGGTAAGGACAAGGGTAAATTTAACACTATCCCCGTCAATGGAAATATCCTGGATCATGTTTAGCGTAACCAGATCTTTCTTCAGATCAGGATCCTGAACATGCGAAAGGGCACTTAAAATTTCTTCGTTCGTCATAGTTATATTCTCTTTTCACAAAATTACGCATCCTGAAACGGATTCCAGAATAACTTTTCAAAATCTACCACTTTATCCTTTTCAACAATGATACCTTCACTTTCAAGAAGCTGCTGCATGACATTGGGCCCTCCGAAGTGATGTTTCCCGGTTAAAAGGCCTTTCCGGTTGACCACCCTGTGCGCCGGAACATTGACTTCAGAATGATGAGAAGCATTCATCGCCCAACCGACCATCCTGGCAGAACCTCTGATACCGAGGCATTCAGCGATGGCTCCGTAAGAAGTCACCCGGCCATATGGAATTTTGCAGGCCACTTCAAAGACTTTTTCAAAAAAAGATTCTTTTTCTGTTACGGTTTTTTTCATCCAAGTCCCTGCTTCAACTCAAGCAAAAAATCCTTTATATCCTGAAGTGTATCAATTACTTCCACATTCTTTTCCACATCCTCCCGGTTGGATTTTATCTTATCCCGTGCTCCCTGCAAAGTGTATCCGCATTCTTTAACCAAATGATAAATTAACCGGAGATTGTTCAGGTCATTTTTTGTAAACAGACGGTTACCTTTTTTATTTTTTGAAGGATGTAAAATGTCAAATTCCTTTTCCCAAAATCGGATCAGCGACTGGTTGACCTCAAAGAGCTCAGCCACTTCACCAATGCTGTAATAAACTTTTTCGATTTTCCCTTTTTTCAGCATAAAGGATTTATTAATCCATCGACTGAGAAGGGCGGGAAGAGATATCCAGCATGAGTTGGTATTGATCGGTTGTCAGATCGTTGAAGAAGAAATACATCGGATTCAGGGCAATCCCGTTCTTTCGCACCTCGTAATGCAAATGGGGTGAGGTGGATTTTCCTGTATTTCCAACATAACCGATGATCTGACCCCGGAAAACCTTTTGACCGGGCTTGACGAAAATTTTCGAGAGATGTGCATAAACGGTTTGATAACTGTACCCATGATCCAGTACAATCTCGTTGCCGTAACCTGCACCATCCAATCCGGCGACCAGCACTGTACCATTACCGGTGGCAAAAATCTCCGTTCCAACCGAAGCGGAGAAATCCATTCCTTCGTGAAACTTTCTTACTTTATAAAATGGATCCATCCTGGTTCCAAACATAGAACCAATTCGCTTGAGATCTGTATTTTTGACCGGTTGAATGGCCGGGATGCTCATCAGCATCTTTTCTTTATTCTTAGCCAGTTCAAAGACCTGGTCAAATGATTTCGACTGAACATACAGTTGTCCAAGGATAAGGTCCATTTTCTTCTCCGTCTCGATAATCAGATCGGAGTTTTTATACCCTTTTAATTTCTCATAACGGTCAACCCCGCCAATTCCAGCTTTTCGAACGCTGGATGGTATGGGTTCCGCTTCAAAAATCACCCGGTAGATGTTGTCATCCCTGTCCTGTAAGTCACCGATTACCTTGGTTACCCTTCCCAACTGATCGTTCAGCATGGTATACTGAAGTTTCATCTGCTCCAGCTCACGCTTCTGCACTTTTTCCTTTGGAGAATCCACAAAATTGAAAGCCAGAACGAGCACAACTGCTGCAAAAACAACACCCGTGGAAAGATGGGTAAAAAAATAAAACAGCCGTTTTCTTACCGTGGTCTGTACACGGTCGAAAGTCAGGGACGCTTTATTGAATTTATACTTTACCTTACTCATTATACCACTAACTGGTTAATACTGAATTTGATAAAAAAAAGAATGATGATGTATTTATACCTTTTGAATGATCAGAAGCCCATTCCCCTGGTACAAAGTGATCTCAACAAAATTAACCAAAATAACGGTAACTTTGCGTGAAATTCACCTTTTGATTATGTTAAAGAATGTTAATTCACTGATAACCTGTATTTTATGAACTCCATTGATGTACGGAAGCATTTTCTTGATTTTTTTGCCTCAAAACAGCACCAGATTGTTCCATCTGCCCCCATGGTGATCAAGGATGATCCTACCCTGATGTTTACGAATGCAGGGATGAACCAGTTTAAAGATATCTTTCTGGGAAATAAAGCCAGCAAGTTTCCCAGGGTTGCCGACACGCAGAAATGTTTACGTGTTTCAGGAAAGCACAATGACCTGGAGGAAGTGGGTCACGACACCTATCATCACACCATGTTTGAGATGCTGGGGAACTGGTCGTTTGGTGATTATTTCAAAAAGGAAGCCATTGAGTGGGGATGGGAATTGCTGACGGATGTGCTAAAAATCGACAAAGACCGGCTTTATGTGACGGTTTTTGGAGGAGATGAAGGGGATGGGATTTCGAAAGATGCTGAAGCCTATGATTTATGGAAGGGATTGATTCCTGAAGACCGCATCATTTATGGTTCCCGGAAGGATAATTTCTGGGAAATGGGTGATACCGGCCCTTGCGGCCCCTGCTCTGAAATCCATATTGACCTGCGGGATGAAGCGGCCATTGTTGCCCTGCCCGGGAAAGACCTTGTCAATACCGGCCATTCGCTGGTGATCGAGATCTGGAACCTGGTTTTTATCGAATATAACCGGTTAGCCGGTGGCAAACTAGTGCCATTGCCCGCGAAGCATGTGGATACCGGTATGGGATTCGAACGCCTTTGCATGGTGATGCAGAAAAAGAAATCCAATTACGATACGGATGTTTTCCAACCCCTGATCAAGGCTATTTCCCAGAAGGCCTCAATCCGGTATGGTGAAAACGAAAAGGCCGATGTGGCCATGCGGGTCATTGCCGATCATCTCCGTGCCATTGCCTTTGCCATAGCAGACGGGCAACTTCCTTCGAATGTAAAATCCGGTTATGTGATCCGCAGGATCCTTCGCCGGGCAGTAAGGTATGGTTATGCCTTCCTCGACCTGAAAGAACCTTTTATTTATGGACTGGTTCCCGTGCTGACTGATCAGATGGGATCGGTATTTCCTGAACTTGAAAAACAAAAAAACCTGGTGATGAATGTGATGCGTGAGGAGGAGACTGCTTTCCTCAGGACACTTTCCACCGGGATCAACCGATTCAATACATACATTAATAACGAATCAAAAACGACCGGGAACAAGGTAATTGACGGAACTTTCGCCTTTGAGCTGTTTGATACGTTTGGATTCCCCATCGACCTTACCCAGCTGATGGCAAGGGAACTGGATTGGGCTGTTGACATGGAAGGATTCCTGGTAGGACTTGAGAAACAAAAAGCCCGTTCCCGGAGTGCTGCCACCGTGGATACCACCGATTGGGTTATCGTCAGAGAGGCGGAAGGAGGAAAAACATTTGTTGGTTACGACCTGCTTTCGGTTCAGGCGGAAATCACCCGCTACCGGAAAGTGACCACCAAAGAAGGTGAATTTTACCAGCTGGTGCTGGATATTACGCCATTTTATGCAGAATCCGGCGGACAGGTTGGCGACCGCGGACTACTCATTTCCGGCAAACAAATCATCCCGGTCGAAAATACTTTAAAGGAGCATGACCTCATTTTTCAGGTAGTGAAAACGCTTCCGGAGAACCTTACCCTTCCGGTTATTGCGCGTGTGGATGAATCCCTGCGGATCGCCACCGAAAACAACCACTCTGCTACCCATCTTTTACATGCAGCCTTGCGGCAGGTATTGGGCAAACATGTAGAGCAAAAGGGCTCTCTGGTTGATGAGAACCGCCTTCGGTTTGACTTTACTCATTTTGCCAAAGTGACACCGGAAGAGATCGATAGAGTCGAGAAGATCGTGAATTCAAAAATCCGAGCCAATATTAAGCGGTATGATGCCCGTAGTATGCCGGTTGACGAAGCCCGGGCGATGGGTGCGATGGCTTTATTCGGTGAAAAATATGGTGATAAAGTCCGGGTAGTGGCTTTTGATAAGGATTATTCGATAGAATTATGCGGAGGCACCCATGTACCGGCCACCGGCCAGATTGGCTTGTTCAGGATCATTTCGGAAGGTGCGATTGCCGCGGGTATTCGTCGTATCGAGGCCATCACTGCGGAGAAAGCAGAGGAATTCTTTTCTTCCCGGATTCATCTCCTTGAAGAAATCAATGAATTGCTGAAACATCCCAAAGACCCGGCAAAAGGGGTCACTTCCCTCCTGGAAGAAAATCATGAGTTGAGGAAACAACTCGCTGAATTTGAAAAGCTGAAACTATTCCATCTCAAGGAAGATTTACTGAATAAGGTTCAACACATCAATGGCTTGAATTACCTCGGGATCCAGGCTGAATTAAATGCCGAAGCCGCAAAAACACTGGCCTTTGAGCTGAGTAAATCGATAGAAAACCATTTCCTTGTCTTCGCCTGTGAATTTGAATCCAAAGTAAATCTTACCGTGATGATTTCGGAGAACCTGGTGAAAGAAAAAGGTTGGGATGCCGGTAAGATCATCCGGGAGCTGGCAAAAGAAATCCAGGGTGGAGGCGGCGGTCAGCCGCATATCGCAACTGCAGGAGGAAAAAACCCCGCAGGAATTCCGCTAGTACTTGAAAAGGCAGAGAAGATCGTGAGAGGTGGGTGAGGCTGATCAAAATATTTTTTGCAATTCCTTCTTAATCTCTTCGATGGCAAAATCGGCCGGCATTTTTTCGTTGGTCATCATCTGATCGAAAATATTTTTGACCAGCTCTTGTGAGGAGGCATCTTGAGAAACCTTTCCTGCAGCAGTGTATATCAGCTTGATGGTTTCTTCCTTGGCATTTTTAACCAGTTCCCATGACCGGGCAGAGATGTATAACTGTTGGGAGAGGTTATACTCAAATTCTTCGCGGATCGCCCTGATCAGTGCGGATTGCAGCTGGACCGGGTTCATCTCGGGTTTACTGACGCGCTGGAGAAGGCTGTTCGGGTTGATCCGTTCAAGATACAAAACGATCCGTTCATAGGCCTGCAGGCGTAAAGGCAGGATGACTTTCTTTTCTTCTCCGGTTACCGGTGCAAGGGGCGGTTGCTTTCTGAGAGAATAATAATATTTCATCACCACAAGGATCGAACCGGTGAGGAGAAGGATCGTCACGACGATTATGATTAGTCGCATCAGGAAAAAAGGGTACATCTTACGAGATTTTAGAATTCAGACAAAGCTACAACCTTTTAAAAATTCACGATCATTTTCGGTTTCCATTTTTATTTTTTTTAAATTTGCGTTTCGTCAAAAAAACTCATATTCATTACTTTACTCTAAAAACTATGCTGTCGAACCGAATTAATCAGCTATCCGAATCCGAAACCCTTGCTATGTCGCGCAAAAGCCGTGAGCTGAAAGCGCTCGGGCACGATGTGATCAACCTAAGCCTTGGAGAACCCGATTTTAACACGCCCGGATATATCAAATCCGCCGCTAAAAAAGCCATTGATGATAATTATTCATTTTATTCTCCGGTAGCCGGTTACGCTGATCTCCGCGAAGCCGTCTGCCTGAAACTTAAAAGAGATAACCAGCTCGACTATTCACCCGACCAGGTGGTGATTTCCACCGGCGCCAAACAGTCGATTGCCAATGTCGTACTTAGCTTGGTCAACCCGGGAGAGGAAGTTGTTTTACCGGCACCCTACTGGGTTTCCTACAAAGAGATTGTAAAAGTTGCTGAAGGAAAGTCGGTTTTTGTTCCTGCTACCATCGAAAACGAATTCAAGGTAACTCCTCAGCAACTGGAAGCGGCCATCACCCCAAATACCAAGCTGATCATCTTCAGTTCACCCTGCAACCCTACTGGTTCGGTGTATACGAAAAAAGAGCTGGAAGGCATTGCCAGCGTGCTGGAAAGAAATCCGCATGTGTATATCATTGCCGATGAGATTTATGAACACATCAACTTTATCGGGAAACATGAAAGCCTGGCCCAATTTGGTAACATCAGGGAGAGAGTGATCCTGGTCAACGGAGTGAGCAAGGGTTTTGCCATGACCGGCTGGCGTATCGGATATATTGCTGCCTCGAAAGAGATCGCCAAAGCCTGTGATAAACTCCAGGGGCAGTTTACCTCAGGAGCCTCTTCCATCGCCCAGCGGGCTGCACTCGAAGCCATCGGCAGCAGCCCGGATACTGAAGACCTTAAAATGATGAAGAGCGCCTTCCTCGAAAGAAGGGACCTGATGCTTCAACTGCTGGCAGAGATCCCGGGAATGAAACTGAATCATCCCGACGGCGCCTTTTACATTTTCCCGGATATTTCTTATTATTTTGGTAAAAAGAAGGGCGATACGATCATTCAGAATGCCAACGATCTTTGTATGTACCTTCTGAACACGGTATTTGTTGCCACGGTTCCGGGAGATGCCTTCGGCGATCCCAACTGCATGCGGTTTTCTTATGCCACCTCCAAGGAAAAGCTTACCGAGGCGGTGAAGAGAATAAAAAACGCACTGGCAGAACTGAATTAATCTTTACCCGGAAAAATAATTACAGAACACCTAACTCATACTCATTATTCTAATTTCCTCATTCAGAACTATCTAATTGACCTTTTAAAAAACAAAAAATGAAAACCATTGATTTGACGAAGTACGGGATCACCAGCGCAAAAACGATCTATCACAATTTGTCGTACGAAGAACTTTTCAAACATGAAACCAACCCACAACTGCAGGGTTTTGAAAAAGCAACGGTAACCAGTACCGGAGCTGTAAATGTGGATACCGGCATTTTCACCGGACGTTCGCCGAAAGATAAATACATTGTCCAGGACGAAGAATCACTGAAAAATATTTGGTGGGCTGCTCCCGGTAAAAAATCCGACAATAAACCCATTTCAGCTGAGGTCTGGAAAGACCTCTACGAAACCAGTGCTGCCCAGTTGATCGGCAAAGAACTTTACGTTCAGGATGGTTATTCAGGAACAAATGCCGATACACGTCTGAAGATTCGCGTCATCACCGAGGTTGCATGGCAGGCTCATTTTGTCAAGAATATGTTTATCCGCCCCACCGAAGAAGAACTGGTGGATTTCGAACCGGATTTCGTGATGCTGAATTCCTGCAAAACGACCGATACAAAGTGGAAAGAACATGGACTCAATAGCGAGGTATATGTGGCTTTCAACCTGAAAGAACAAAGAGCCTGCGTTGGAGGAACCTGGTACGGCGGTGAGATAAAAAAAGGATTCTTCTCCATCATGAATTATATCTTGCCATTGAAGGGTGTTGCCGCCATGCATTGCTCTGCCAATATGGGCCAGAAAGGTGACACGGCCATTTTCTTCGGATTATCAGGAACCGGAAAGACAACACTCTCTGCTGATCCGAAACGCCTGTTGATCGGCGACGATGAGCATGGCTGGGATAATGAAGGCGTTTTCAATTTCGAAGGCGGTTGTTATGCAAAGATGATCAAGCTGAGCAAGGAGAAAGAGCCGGATATCTGGGAAGCCATCAAACGGGATGCGATGCTCGAAAATGTTGTGTTTCAGCCGGAAACCGGTTTTCCGGATTATGATAATGCCTCCAAGACCGAGAATACGCGTGCCTCTTACCCGATTTACCATATCCGGAATATCGTAAAACCGGTTTCCAAGGGCGGACATCCCAAAAAGGTGATCTTCCTTACCGCGGATGCTTTTGGCGTATTGCCCCCGGTTTCGAAACTTACTCCGGACCAGACCATGTATCATTTTCTCACCGGTTACACGGCCAAGGTTGCAGGAACGGAACGCGGAATCAAAGAACCGCAACCTACTTTTTCTTCCTGTTTCGGGGCAGCATTCCTGATGCTTCACCCGACAGTTTATGCACAGCAGCTGATCAAAAAGATGAATGAACATGGTTCGACGGCTTACCTGGTCAATACCGGGTGGATTGGTGGTCCTTATGGTGTCGGAAAAAGAATTGATATCCCTCCTACCCGTGCCATCATTGATGCCATTCTCGATGGTTCACTGGATTCGGCTGAATATGATACCATCCCGGTTTTCAATCTCCAGATCCCAAAAGCAGTAAATGGAGTACCCACCGAATTGCTCGACCAGCGCAATTTATGGGAAAACAAGGAAGCCTGGCTTGCTGCCGCGAAAGATCTTGGTGCAAGGTTCATCAAGAACTTCGAGAACTTCACGGATAATGAAGAAGGAAAGCGACTGGTTTCAGCCGGCCCGATCCTTTAAAACGTTTTTCTTCCAGCCTCTTTAGCAGGAAGGATCATTTATTTCTTAAATTGCAGGGCGTGAAGAATGTCGATCTATTCTTTGCGCCTTGTTTTTCAGTTAACTTCAGTGCTTATGGGCGGTGAAAATAAAATTTACACAAAAAAAGGCGATACAGGAGAAACCTCTCTGCTTGGGGGAACCCGTGTGAAAAAAAGCCACGAACGCGTCGAAGCATACGGGACCATTGATGAGCTGAATTCCTTTCTTGGCATGATCCGAAGTGAACAAATTAAAGAACATTATCAATCGGTTATCCTCAAAATCCAGGAAAACCTTTTCATTGCCGAAGCTTGGATAGCGGCTGATCCTGACCTACCTGAACAACCCCTTCCTGCCTTTGATGTAAATGAAATTGGGGTTTTAGAAAAAGAGATCGACCTGATGAATGAAGAACTCCCGGAACTGAGCCACTTTGTCCTTCCGGGGGGGCATCTTCCCTCATCATGGTGCCATGTGGCGCGAACCGTATGCCGCAGGGCGGAAAGAACGTTGTTGCGTCTTCCCAACGAAAGGCAGATCGATAAAATAATAATTCAGTATCTTAACCGTTTATCCGATTACCTGTTTGTATTGGCACGAAAGACGGGGAAAGACGCAGGAATAAATGAAACGCTCTGGCTTCCTTCAAAATAAGAAAAAAGTGTTTTGTTTATTTGATTTAATTTTTTATACTTTTGCAAAAAATTGTGAAAAACAACTGACACATGTATTGGACCCTTGAATTAGCCTCAAAGCTGGAAGACGCTCCCTGGCCTGCAACAAAAGACGAATTGATCGATTGGGCAATCAGGTCAGGCGCTCCGCAGGAAGTTATTGAAAATTTAAAGGAAATCGAGGATGAGGGTGAATCTTACGAAAGGATCGAGGACATATGGCCCGATTATCCTACCAAAGATGATTTTTTCTTTCACGAAGACGAATACTAACCTGCATCTCCGAACTTTTTTTATCCTTCTTTCGCACGGAAAAAACTGAAATGCACATTGCCGTATTGACGGAAGTCGCATAGCAACGGATGATCCCCGAAACTGTAATTTCTTGAATGCTCCAGCACGAAAATTCCTTCTTTTTCCAGGACATTTCCATTCAGAACCAGATCCGGGATTTTCTCAATCCCTGCCATATCATAGGGAGGGTCGGCAAATATGACGTCGTATAGCTGTGAGGCATGTTTGAGAAACCGCAATGCATCCTCTTCACGCGAATCGATGATCGTTTCCGCTTTCATCTGTTCCGCCGTCCGGTCAATAAAAGCAATGCATTTAGGATTGTTATCAACTGCCATGACCGACCTGGCACCCCGCGAGAAAAACTCATAGGTGATACTGCCGGTCCCTGCAAAGAGATCCAGCACCCTTATATCTTCGAATGCGGTCAGGTTGTTGAGAATATTGAACAGGCTCTCCTTGGCAAAATCGGTGGTAGGGCGGACCGGTAAATTGGGCGGGGCAACAATCCTTCTTCCGCGATGACTTCCCGTTATGATACGCATAAGGCCAGGTTTATGAGTGAATAGAACCGATGGGAAGGAAGATCCTCAAAAACAGGACTCATCTGTACATTTTTTGTCAAGGGGAGAAAGTTCACATTCCGGATGTACCGGAAGATCATTTCATATAAAAGAGAATCCTGAAGTACATCCCCCATCAGGAACAAGGATACTGTCTCCGGGTCAAGGTTAAGCTGTTCCATCACGAAAATAAGATAATACACAACATCTTCCGGCGTACGCATATCGAAAGAATTGCAGTACTGCATCTGTTTTTCACTCAGGATCAGCAGATCAAAGGCTTCATCCCTGACATTCAGGAAAAGTTGCACCGGCGACAGGCTGTGACTGTAGTTTACCAGCAGCGATCGGATCAGGACAGCAGAGATGTGGAAAATTTTCGCATCGGGCAAAACCGAATGGACTTTCTCCGGAAAATGCTCCGGGATCCCATAAACAGAATAAATCCCTGCATGGTCGATGCGGTCAGAACGAATCTCCTCCTTCTCTTTCCGGGGTTCCAGCATAAAAGAGGTGTAGGTTTCTTTCTCTTCCGCAATAAAAAGTTGTTCAGGGATAAGCGTATACCGATTATTCAGCAAAGCGATTTTCGTTGAATGAAAATGGTTTTTCAGCCAACTGAATTCATCAAGTACCGAAAAAACAGGATTTTCGAATGAGCCGATGCCGCTTAGTAGGTTCCTGTCCCGGTCGATGATACCAAAGGACGAAATTCCTGACCCCAGTTCTAATAACAGATCATAACCGGAGGTATCCTCCGCCTTAAAGGATTCATCCATTCTGAAAAATATTTTCCTCAGGGGCTGCTGCATGATGCAAAAGTATTAAATAACCGGGATATCCTTCAATTGCTCATAACCGGGAATCTCTTCGAGGAAATGGTATTCTTTTTTGACATGATCAATGAAACAAACATAATGACTCAAACCATTTGTCACCACCAGATAATCCACATTCATCGCCATATTGTACATCGCCACCTGGTGAAAAACATCCTGAGTAAGCATCACCTCAGGCGCTTTACATTCCACGATCAGTTTGGGTTTCCCTGAATTGTTCCAGATTACGATATCCCCACGCTTTTTCAGGTTGTTATAGGTTAACGCCACTTCAACCCCAATCAGGGAGCCGGGCACTTTTTTGACATTCATAAGATACTGAAGGAAATTTTGCCGGACCCATTCCTCTTGAGTAAGTGCGACAAACCGTTTCCTCACCGGATCGAAAATCTCATCCCGGTTATTTTTATTGCGTGTCCGGAAACTGGCCGGGGGAAGATTCAGAATTTGCATAGTCATCGATGAAATACAAACTTACGAAAATTTAACAAAATGGTTAACTTTGTCCGCAGATGAGGCATTCTGCCTGAAAACCCACCTGATGCATGATGAAAACAAAAAAAGAAATCGTTGAGGATTGGCTGACCCGTTATACCGGTATTCCCCTTGCTGAATTCGGCGATTACATTCTGTTGACTAATTTCTCGAAATATCTCGAACTGTTTGCTGAATGGGAAGGTGTTAAAGTGATGGGACACGAAAAAGCAATGCCAAGCGCCACATCCGGAAAGATCACCATGATCAATTTCGGATTCGGAAGCCCGAACGCCGCCACCATCATGGATCTCCTGAGTGCCATCCATCCCAAAGCCTGTCTTTTTTTAGGAAAATGTGGTGGTCTGAAAAAGAAGAACCTGTTGGGCGATCTGATTCTTCCGATCGCAGCCATCAGGGGAGAAGGAACCTCGGATGATTATTTTACCGAACGCGTCCCGGCATTACCCGCCTTTAACCTGCAAAAGGTAATATCCACCACAATCATCGAACATAAACGGGATTATTTCACCGGCACGGTTTACACTACCAACCGTCGTGTATGGGAATACGATGAAACTTTTAAGGATTACCTGAGCAAGACCCGCGCAATGGCCATTGATATGGAAACCGCAACGATTTTTACAGTGGGTTTCGCAAATAAAATCCCGACAGGAGCGCTTCTCCTCGTTTCTGATCAGCCAATGGTTGCTTCCGGTGTGAAAACCACAGCCAGCGATCAGTTTGTGACCGAAAAGTACATTGAAGATCACCTGAAGATCGGTATTGAATCACTGAACCATCTTATTGCCATGGGCCTGACGGTGAAACATCTCAGGTTTGACTAATCCGCATCATGGCAAAGAAAAACGATACCAGCTTTGATTCCATCCTGAATGATCTGAAAAACAGGATCTATCATCCCATCTATTTTCTTTATGGCGATGAACCCTATTTCATCGATGCCATCTCTGATTATATTGAAGAGAATGTGCTTACCGAAATGGAAAAGGAATTCAACCAGACCGTTGTTTACGGGAAAGACATTCCCATTGATACCATCACAAGCTATGCAAAACGATTCCCGATGATGGCCAATTACCAGGTGATCATCGTGAAAGAGGCGCAGGATTTGAATGATTTCTCAGAACTTGAAGCTTACGTAGATAACCCGATGAAGTCGACAATCCTGGTTTTCGGCTATAAATATGCCAAGGCCGACCGCCGGAAATCGGTATTCAAAAAAATTGAAAATACCGGCGTACTTTTCGAATCTGCAAGGTTATATGATGACAAGATTCCTGCATGGATCACCGGCTATCTGCAGAGACGGAATTACACCATTTCACCAAAAGCTTCATTTCTACTTACCGAATTCCTGGGAAACGACCTGTCGAAAGTTGTCAACGAAATCGGGAAACTCATCATTAACATCTCTCCGGGAAACGAGATCACAGAAGAATACATTGAGAAAAACATCGGTATCAGCAAGGATTACAACGTTTTTGAACTTCAAAAAGCGCTGGGGGGAAGGGATATTATCAAAAGCAACCGGATCATTTATCATTTCGGATACAATTCAAAAGAAAACCCAATCCTTAAGATCCTGCCAATCCTTTACAGTTTTTTTTCGAAGATTCTGATCTACCAGTGCCTTCAGGACAAATCCCGTTCGAATGCCGCTGTCGCGCTTTCCATCAATCCTTTTTTCGTGAATGATTACCAACTGGCTGCATCCAACTATCCCTTCGCTAAAGTGGTTTCAATCATCTCGTTGTTAAGGGAGTATGATTTAAAGGCAAAAGGAGTTGAAAGTGTATCGGTACCCGATGGGGAATTGATGAAAGAACTGATCTTCAGAATTCTGCACTAAACTTTCCCCTTGCGGTAATCATATTCCGGCTGTCCATACATTTCGTCAATCAGTCCGCAGTATTTTTCAAAGATAAATTTTCTTCTCATTTTCAGCGTTGGCGAGAACTCCCCCGAGGCAACAGTCCAGTCGGAAGGGATCAGGATAAACTTTTTGATCTTCTCCGTCTGACCCAGGTCAAGGTTGAATCGGTTGATTTCCCGCTGAAAACGGCTGATGATGATGGGATTGGCGATGGCTTTTTCGCGGGAAATAAAATGGATATGCTTCACCTCACACCAGGCTTTCAGGTGCTCGTAATCCGGCACGATCAGGGCCGCAGTACATTTCCGGTTCTCACCTACCACCATGATGTGTTCGATGAACGGTGATTCCTTCAACCGTTGTTCGATGACCTGCGGGGCAATGTATTTCCCCGAAGAGGTTTTGAACATCTCCTTTTTCCGGTCGGTGATTTTCAGGTATCCATCTTCCAATTCGCCAATATCACCTGTGTGAAACCACCCTTCCTGATCCATCACTTCAGCCGTGCGGTCAGGGCGGTTATAATAACCAAGCATTACACCAGGACTCTTCACAAGGATCTCTCCATCGTCGGCTATTTTCACCCGGACATCCTCCAGCAATTTACCAACGGTACCAAAACGGACGCCACCGGGAGTGAAATTGTACATGGTGATGCCCGGAGAGGTTTCCGTTAGGCCATATGCTTCCAAAACGGGCATTTTCGCAGCCCAGAATATTTTTGTAAGACGGGGATGCAAGGAAGCACTGCCACAAACGATAAATTTGATTTCACCGCCAAGAGCGTTTTTCCATTTGCTTAGTATCAGCAGGTTTGCCAGCCAAAGTTTTATATCAAAGATCCATCCTTTCCGGTGATCAAGTTCAAACTTGTGCCCCTGACGAACGGCCCAGAAAAAAAGAATCCTTTTATACATCGGCAGGTTCCTGCCTTTTGTGGTAAACCCGCCATAAACCTTCTCGAGAACGCGCGGTACGGCTGCAAATGCATGAGGCTTGACCTCCTGAATGCTTTCAGCTAGTTCTTCCAGGTTTTGAATATAATAAATGGAAACACCCATCGACTGATAACAATAGCCTCCGGTACGTTCATAAACATGGCAAAGTGGCAGGAAACTGATGACCCGGTCATTCGCGATAAGCGGTGGAACTTTGCTCAGCGCTTTATAATTCGTCACAAAATTATGATGAGAAAGCATGACCCCTTTTGGCCGGCCGGTTGTCCCGGAAGTATATATGATGGTCACCATCTCTTCCGGCTTAATGGATGATTTGATCTGCTCCAACAATTGCCGGTCCGGATGAGCATCTCCAAGTTCCAGTATCTCTTTCCAGTGATGCAAACCCTCCATTTTTTCAATGGTAAAGACCATTTTAAGCGAGGGGATTTCACTGAGAATATTCTTGATCCTGTCATAGATGCTCCGGTTTGAGATGACGATGTATTCCACGGAGGCATCATTCAGGATGTATTTGTAGTTCTCTTCGCTGATGGTGGGATAAACAGGAACCTGAATGGCCCCGGTTTGCGCCAGGCCCATATCAAAAAAATTCCATTCAGGACAATTCACCATGACCGTTGCAACTTTCGTTCCCCGGCCAACGCCCATGGCCAGCAAACCCAGGCTGATCCTGTCGCTGAATGAGATGTAATCCGCTGCAGAATAGGCTTTCCAGGTTCCCTGTTCAATCGTATTAAAGGCATTACGCAAGGATGAATAATCATCCCTGTATAATTCAAGAAGATCAAATAAACGGGTAACCTGCTTCATTTTCCTGCAATCATTTTGGGTTTATCAATCAAAGAGTCTGGCAATCTGCTGTTCGTACTTTTGGGTGATGATATTTCTTTTCAGCTTCAGGGTCGGGGTGATCTCCCCGGAGTCAAAAGTCCATTCCGTATCCAGCAGCGTATATTTCTTCACCCGCTCTGTTTCCCCGAAACAGGAATTGAATTTATCCACTTCCTGTTTGATCCTTTTCTGGATGCGCGGAAGCTGAATCATCTCGTTATTCGTGGTAAAAGGAACCTCTTTTATCAGGCACCAGGCCTTCAGAAAAGCAAAATCCGGCACGATCAGTGCCGCGGGAAATTTCTGATTCTCACCCACCACGATGAGCTGATCGATAAAAAGGGATTCTTTGAACTTATCTTCAATCAGTTGCGGACTGACATATTTTCCAAATGAAGTCTTGAACAATTCTTTTTTTCTGCCGGTAATCTTCAGGTAGCCTCCCGGTTCAAGTATACCGAGGTCTCCGGTGTGGAACCATCCCTCTGCATCAATCGCCTCTTCGGTAAGCCGTGGTTCCTCGTAATATCCTTTCATCACTCCGGGTCCTTTGCACAGAATCTCTCCATCCTCCGCAATTTTTACAGATGTATTTTTCAACACCTTTCCGACCGTGCCTATTTTCATACCACCTTCGGTCAGGTCATTGACGGCAATTACCGGTGAAGTCTCCGTCAGTCCATAGCCTTCGAGTACATGGATGCCGGCAGCGCCGAACAAACGCGCCAATCGAGGCTGAAGAGCAGCACCTCCGCTGACGATGATGGTGATGTTTCCACCTAATGCTTCCCGCCATTTGGAATAAATCAGTTTGTCATAGAACTTTCTTTTCAGTTCATACCTGACGCCATTTTTCCCGTCCAGCTCATATCGTAAGGCCAAATGAAGCGCCCAGAAATAAATCCATCGCTTGGATCCCGTGAATTTATGTCCTGCTGCAAATAGTTTATCATACACCTTTTCGAGTAAACGAGGCACGGTTGAAAGGATCTGTGGCCCGACCTCCTTCATGTTTTCCGTGATCGTGCCGATATTTTCCGCATAATAAACGGAGATGCCCAAATACTGGTAAAGGTAGTTCAGCATTCGTTCGTAAACATGGCACAAAGGAAGGTAACTAATCGCTTTTGCATCTTCTCCAAAGGGAGGAATATAGGATACGGCCTTGAAATTGGAGATGATGTTGTCATGTGTAAGCATCACCCCTTTGGGATTCCCCGTAGTTCCTGAGGTATAGATCAGGGTTGCAATATCTCCCGCAACGATGGAGTTCTTGACTTCTTCCAGCTTTTCGGGAAAGATATTCTGCCGGCCCAGGTCGATCAGCTCATTGAGATGCTTCAACTCATGATGATCCTGATAAGTGAAAACATCTTTAATGGAAGGAATTTCAGGAATGACATGCTTGATCTTACGTAACAGTTCCATCCCGGAAACAAAAACATATTTCACCTCGGCATGGCCCAGGATATAGTGGTAGTCCGACTCGCTGATGGTCGGATAAATAGGAACATGAATACCTCCGACCTGCAGAATTGCCATATCAATAAAATTCCATTCAGCACGGTTATGGCTGATCTGCGCGATCCGGTCACCTTTCTGAACACCAAGAGCCAGAAAGCCGTAACTGATCAAATCAACGACTTCGCGGTATTCCCGGATGTTGTATTTAACCCAGGCCCCATTTTCCTTCGCAGCCAGAACATCATCCTTGGGTTTATACTTTTCCTCATAATGTGGCAACAGATCAAAAATTCTTTTGATTTCCATTTAAGAGAAAATAAACAATATAAATAATAGAAAATTATCAGCTTTTCTTATGGAAGTGCATCGAGCTTGCCTGAGCAGTGGGCATTATGACCAAATCATTGATATTTACATGTTCGGGGAGTGTGGTAACATAATAGATGGCATTTGCAACATCCTCGGGCAGCAGGGGCTGAAATCCTTTGTAAACATTATCCGCCTTTGTATCATCCCCTTTAAACCGTACGAGGGAGAATTCGGTTTCGGCAGCTCCTGGCGCAATCTGGGTAACTTTGATCCCATGAGTTACCATATCGATTCTCATCCCCTTTGTTAAAGAATCAACGGCATATTTACTGGCACAATATACATTGCCGTTCGGGTAAGTTTCTTTCCCTGCGATGGACCCGATGTTGATGATATGTCCTTTCCCTCTTTCAATCATTCCTGGAGAAATCATACGGGTGACATAAATCAGACCTTTCACATTGGTGTCGATCATCTGGTCCCAGTCGTCAACAGAACCTTCCTGGAAAGGGCTCAATCCTGCAGCAAGACCTGCATTGTTGACCAGAACATCGATATTCTTCCATTCGGATGGCAAGGAACCGAGTATTTTTTCAACTTCAGCTCTTACCCGCACATCGAAACAAAGCGGAAGTACCCTGACAGAAAATTTCTTCTTTATTTGTTCTGAAATATTTTCAAGCCGGTCCGCCCTTCTGCCGGTGATGATCAGATGGTCGCCTGCCTGGGCGAATCTTACAGCGGCTGCTTTTCCAAAACCGCTGGTTGCTCCGGTTATTAAAATAATCTTATTCATTCAGTAGGTTTTAATACAAGATCCGAAGATACGGTTCTTCAATTGGTTATTTCAATTTCTTTTTCGCTTTGATCCATTCCTTCGCATTGACAAAGGCCTCCACCCAGGGTGTAACCTGGTCATCCTTTCGGTCAGAAGGATAATGTGCCCATTGCCAGGGCAAAACCGAATCTTCCAGGTGTGGCATTATGGCAAGATGACGACCATCCCGGGACGCAATACAGGCAGCATCGAACATCGATCCGTTGGGATTACCCGGATAAGCGCTAAACCTGAACTTTGCCGGGATATGGTAATCCGTCTCATTACCGGGAAAACTGAACTTACCTTCACCATGCGCAACCCAAATTCCGAGTGATGATCCGGCCAGGGATTCCAGCATAACGGAATGATTCGGAAGGATATCTAAAGCTACGAAAGTACATTCATATTTATGGGAATCATTCCACAACATCTTCGGATGATCCTTTAATTCCGGATAAATCAATCCCAGTTCAACCAATAGCTGGCATCCGTTGCAAACGCCGAGACTCAGGGTATCATCCCTTTTGAAGAAGTTCTCAAGCGTTTCACGGGCACGATCATTATAAAGGAATGCTCCTGCCCAGCCTTTCGCCGATCCGAGAACGTCGGAATTAGAAAAACCACCCACAAAGGCAATCATGTTTATGTCTTCCAGCGTTTCCCTGCCCGAGATCAGGTCAGTCATGTGTACATCTTTCACGTCGAAACCGGCAAGATACAAGGCATTGGCCATATCCCGGTCACGGTTTACCCCTTTCTCGCGGATGATCGCAGCCCGGATACCAGAAGGGTTTCTTCTTTTTGGATCAATCCCATATTGAGTGACTTTCCCCGTGAAGGAACTCTCAAAGCTGAATTGCAATGGCTGAGACTTATAATTGGTAAAACGGTCAAGCGCCAGCTTTGCCCCGCTCTGTTTCCGGTCGAGCAGGTATGAAGTCCTGAACCATTTATCACGGAGCTGGTCAATGTCAAATATATAGGAATTGCCCTGGTGTCCGATTCCCAAAGATCTTTCATGATGAATCTGCCCGATTACGAAGGCATCCAGCTCTTTCAGTATCAAAAGTTCATCCGGAAGGTCTGATTCCTGAATATTCATTCCCAGTTTCCATTTTGCCTCCGGATGACTGATTTGAATAATCAAACCTGGCTTTTCAGAAAATAAAAGTCTGGTGATATCGGATTCTCCCAGTCCACTCAGATCCGCAGTGATGCCAATTCCAGGCTCGGGGAAGGTCATCTCGAGCAATGTTGTGATCATTCCACCAGCCGAAATATCATGACCGGCGGAAATCTTTTTGTTGGATATAAGACGTTGAATTGCAGCAAAAGCCTTGGAAAAACCCGTTGCATCCTTGACCGATGGGGCTTCATTCCCCAGTCCGCTCAATACCTGCGCAAAACTACTTCCACCGAGCGGAAATCCGGATCCGCCCATGTTGATATAAATCAAAACGGAATCCGGTTCATCCTGCAGGGCAGGACTGACAACCATTTTAACATCCGCCACTTCGGCAACGGCAGAAATGATAACGGTTCCTGGAGAGTATACCACTGAACCGTCAGGATATTTCTGGGTCATGGACAGGGAGTCTTTTCCGGTCGGAATATTGATTCCCAGTTCCGTGGCGAAACGGCCGGCTGCCTCAACAGCCCTGTATAATCGCGCATCCTCGCCCGGGTTCCTGCAGGGCCACATCCAGTTTGCACTCAATGAAACGCCTTTCAAACCGTGGCTAAGCGGAGCCCAGACCAGGTTGGTTAACGCTTCAGCTATGGATAACTCAGAACCTGCTTCCGGATTGATCAAACCCGCAGCCGGAGCATGTCCCAATGATGTGCCAATTCCCTTTTCTCCCTGGTAATCGAGTGCCGTGACACCCAGATTGTTCAGCGGCAATTGTATGGTACCACAGGTCTGTTGCTTTGCGATTTTTCCGGAAACCGCCCGGTCTACTTTATTGGTCAGCCAGTCTTTGCAGGCCACGGCTTCCAGTTGTATTACCGAATCAAGGTATTCGTTCAGTTTTGCAGGATCATATGAAAGTGCCGGGTAAGCGACAGCAGGTGTTGTATCGGAAAGGACCGTCCTCGGAGGTTTACCGAAGAAATCTTCGAGTGACAGATCGATGGGTTTTGAATGGTGATTTTTGTCTTCAAAGATCAGGCGATGATCACCGGTGGTTTCTCCCACTTCATAAAATGGTGCCCGTTCCCGTAATGAAATTTGCTTCAGTCTTTCTGCATCTTCTTCACGAATAACCAGGCCCATTCTTTCCTGTGATTCATTGCTGATAATCTCCCTGTCGGATAAGGTCGGATCTCCGATAGGCAGTGCATTGATATTGATGACGCCTCCTATATCTTCAATCAGTTCGGAAATGGAATTCAGATGCCCGCCGGCTCCATGGTCGTGAATGGAGATGATCGGGTTGTACTCCGACTCCGACATGGCACGGATGGCGTTGAAAACGCGTTTCTGCATCTCAGGATTGGAGCGCTGAACGGCATTGAGCTCAATGGCGTTCTCGTATTCTCCGGTGGCGACGGAAGAAACCGCACCTCCACCCATTCCGATCCGGTAATTATCCCCGCCAAGGATGATAATCTTCTGACCCCCTTCCGGAATAGCTTTCAGGCTGTCTTCTGCCCTGGCAAAGCCGATCCCGCCAGCTTGCATGATCACCTTATCATAACCGAATGTTTTTCCTTCTCCCGAATATTCAAATGTCAGAACAGACCCACAAATCAGAGCTTGTCCGAATTTGTTCCCAAAATCGCTGGCTCCGTTCGAGGCCCGGATCAATAGTTCTTCCGGGGTTTTGTAGAGCCATTTTCTGGCTGGAATGTTTTCTTCCCAACGTCGACCTGCTTCATTCCTGGAATAGGAAGTCATGTAAACAGCAGTTCCGGTGAGAGGAATGCTTCCCTTCCCGCCAGCCATTCGGTCACGGATCTCACCACCGGAACCGGTTGCGGCACCGTTGAAAGGTTCAACGGTTGTTGGGAAATTGTGCGTTTCTGCCTTGAGGGATATAACGGACTGGATGTCACGAATCACAAAATCATCCGGTCCCTCCTGGTGCAGCGGGGCAAACTGCTCGATCTGCGGGCCCTCGATGAAGGCAACATTGTCTTTATAAGCAGAGACAATGTAATTCGGATTTTCTTTGGAGGTCCTGCGGATGAGATCAAAAAGCGTTTCTGGCATTTCTTTCCCGTCAAGAATAAAAATGCCGTTAAAAATCTTGTGCCGGCAATGCTCGGAGTTAACCTGCGAAAAACCAAAAACCTCACTGTCGGTAAGCGACCGCCCTATTTTCTTTGACAATTTGTCAAGATAGGCGATTTCCTCTTTGCTTAAAGCAAGTCCCTGGGCCAGGTTATAGGTCGCAATGTCTTCGATATAAGCGACAGGTTCTGCCAGGTGTGCAATCTTGAATACATGCTGATCAGGACTGGCAAAGACGGCTTGTAACATCGGATCGAAATCCGGGCTCAATCCTTCAGTGAACTCCTCGATCCGGGTGATTCCGTTGATGCCCATGTTCTGGGTAATTTCAACAGCATTGGTACTCCATGGCGTAATCATTTCCCTTCTCGGGCCGGTAAATGTCCCGGGAATCTCTGTCAGATCCAGCATCTCCGCATTTCCAAAGAGCCAGATCAGTTTCAGTCGATCCTGATTATTGATTTCTTTCTGTGTTTCAACAGCGTAATAAACAGATTTATTTTTGAAAAAAATCACCATAAGTACACTCCCGTATATAGTACATTATCGTTCTTATTCGTCGTGTAAATGAGACTAATCAGCTTGCAAGATATCTTTCGGCTTCAATAGCCGCCATACATCCGGTTCCGGCAGCTGTAACTGCCTGGCGGTAATAATGATCCTGAACATCTCCACACGCGAAGACCCCTGGGATATTGGTTGAAGCGGTTCCGGGTTTGGTTTTTACATAGCCCTGAACGTCAAGCTCAAGTTGTCCGGTAAAGATGGATGTATTCGGAGAATGTCCGATGGCAACAAAAAAGCCTGTGACCTCAATCGAACGGGTGGCTCCCGTTTTTACATTGCTGACCAGTACTCCGTTCACTCCGCTGGTATCACTCAGCACTTCAACCGGAGTGGAATCCCAGACCATTTCAATATTCTGGGTATTGAAAACTTTATGTTGCATGGCTTTTGAAGCCCTCAGTTCACCACGACGATGAATCATGTATACCTTCCGGCACAATTTTGCGAGATAGGTAGCCTCTTCTGCAGCGGTATCTCCTCCCCCCACAATGGCCACATCCTGACCACGGTAGAAAAAGCCATCACAGGTAGCACATCCTGAAACTCCGCTCCCCATCAGTCTTTTCTCACTTTCAAGTCCAAGCCATTTGGCAGAAGCACCCGTTGCAATGATCACTGTTTCTGCAAAAATGGTTTTACCATCATCAGCGGTAACTTTGAACGGATTGCGCGTAAAATCTACACTGGTAACTACTCCGAAACGGATATCCGTACCGAACCGTTCAGCCTGTTTTTTAAATTCCAGCATCATTTCCGGTCCCATGATTCCGTCAGGGTAACCCGGAAAATTTTCCACTTCCGTTGTGATGGTCAACTGGCCGCCCGGTTGCATTCCTTCGTACATCACAGGTTTCATGTCAGCCCTGGCAGCATAAATTGCAGCGGTATAACCAGCTGGGCCAGATCCAATGATCAAACATTTTACAAATTCTTCGATTTCTGCCATTAATATCATTTTTATAGAATGCAAAAGTACGAAAAAGATAAATTGCTTCCGGGCTGAATGCATTTCGTATAAGATTCAGAAATATTCAGCTATGAATAAAAATATTTTTACCTTTGCACCCTAGTTCGGGGTGTGGCGCAGTTGGCTAGCGTACTTGCATGGGGTGCAAGGGGTCGGAAGTTCGAGTCTTCTCACCCCGACAAAGGAAAGCCTTTCCGGTTTTAACGGAGAGGCTTTTATTTTTTCCCGCAGATTATTCAGAATATACAATTTTAAGAACTTAAGAGGGATCGGGAGCGGATGTGATGAAGAACAGGCTTCCAGACTCGTATACGCAGACCGAAAAGAATAACACAGGCTTAGAAGTTATGGCCGGCTTCTTCAATTTCGATCATGGCAAGCAGATGTCCATGGGCTATCTTATCTCTCCATTCAGAAGACAGGAGTTTTTTGCATTCTTCCTGATTGCTATAGAACCCATTTTCGGTAAGAACGGAAGACATTTTGGTATTTTTCAGCACATAGAAATCGGCTTCCTTGACACCTCTGTCACGCCAGCCTACGGTAGTAACCAGGTTGCGCTGGAAACTTTTGGCCATCCGTTCTGATTGAGAAGCAAAACGGTAACAGAACGTCTCAATTCCTGAAGCGGTGCTCCAGTCATCGCCAGCTGCATTGGAATGAACAGAAAGATATAACTTATGCAGCTCAGTTTTCAATTTATTTGCCCTGTTAACCCGCACCGATAAAGATACATCTCCTTCAACTTCAGGAACGAGTTGATGAAAACTCAACCCTTGAACATCCATTAAAACCATCAGCCGTTTCACAATATCCCGGTTGAATTCATATTCCAGTAACTGGCGCCCATCATCCATAATGGGGGATCGTTTTCCGGGAGTGGCCTTGCCATGCCCGTTATCCAAAATCCATAAAAATTTTACAGCCATTTTGCAAAAGATTAAAATATGAATGTTTTCAGAAGTTTTTCCGGTAAGCCAATATAGCAGCAACCCGTTTTGGCAGAAAGTGGGAGGAGGAAAATCCAAACGATAAATATACTACAATTTAGAGAAAAACCCGGAAGTGTAAATCAATTACAGGAAAAATCTGCTTTGAAAAGTGACGATTTATTGAAAAGCCAGCCACAAAGCAGAATCCAACCGAAATAGACGGTTCCGACAACAAAAATCAACAAAGTAAACAGTTACAAACGCCGGCCCTGAATGACCCGTATCAGCACGGCAATGATGGCAATTACTAATAAAATATGGATCAGTGAGCCTACATGAAAGCCAACGAATCCAATAAGCCAGGCAATGATTAAGATCACTGCAATAATATAGAGCAAACTTCCCATGTCAACAGATTTTAAGATTTTTGTGGTTTGGTAAGCAACTCATTATGCAAGAAGCATAAGCTATAACAAACCCTTTTTCTTATATAAAATTAGGATATCCAGGGAGGAACTCTGTTACAAAATTGACGTAAAGAGTTACATAATTTACAGGTTCAGGAAGTAAAATCCGGAAATCAGCCGGATATTCGGTTTTATAACCTTTCTGTTAAAAAAAAACCCGGCTGATACCGGGTTTTTACTGAATTACTTTTTGTCTTTCTCTCCTGGAGGAGGAGCTTGTTCCTTAGGGGGAGCAGATTGCTTTTGTTCCTTTGACGGGCGAACCTGCTGTTTTTGCTGGTTCTCTCTGGCAGGCGGAGTTTGTTTGGGCTGTTGTTTCTGTTGGATTTGCTGCTGCTGACGTGGCTGATTATTCTGCTGTGGCTGCTGCTTCTGCTGGATCTGCTGCTGCTGCTGACGTGGCTGATTATTCTGCTGTGGCTGCTGCTTCTGCTGGATCTGCTGACGTTGCTGGTTATTGTTTGGCTGATCCTTTCTTAACTGCTCCTGTCGCTGCTGGTTGTTCTGTTTGGGTTGCTGCTTCTGCTGGATCTGCTGACGTTGCTGGTTATTGTTTGGCTGATCCTTTCTTAACTGCTCCTGTCGCTGCTGGTTGTTCTGTTTGGGTTGTTCCTTTCGGATCTGTTCCTGCTTCTGCTGATTATTCTGCTGAGGTTGCACCTTTCTGGTCTGTTCCCTCTGTTGATTTATATTGCCTTTCTGATTAGGGGCTTCCCGTTTTTGTACTCCCTGCCTGTTTATTTCCTGCTTCGTTACAGTTTTTCTTTCCGCGGCGGGTTTTACATCACGAAAGGTTCTTACCTGTGCGGGGGCACTCCGTTTGTTATCTCCTGATCGTGGTTCAACTTTCGGGCGGTATAAGTCTACCCTTCCCTTTCCCACTTTCTGGCCCGGCGTATTATTGTCTCTGAGCATAAACGGGGTGATATTTCTTCCGATCTTCCGCTGTACCTCTCTCTTTTCAGGACCTGCCATATAAGTCACGTTCCGGCTGTTATCAATGTAGGTATTATTAATGATGGTTGAGTTATTGATAATGGTGACATTATTCGAACGATCGACATAATACCTGTTAATATCATTCCGGTATAGATTCCGTTCCCTCACAAACACCCAACGGTTATATGGAATCACATAGGTATTACTGAAGGCAATATTAATACTTACATCGGGACCCATTGGAGCCCAACCATAATAACCATTGGCCCTTCTCCAGCTTACCCATGCAGGACCCCATTCGTTTCCGGGGACCCAGATTGAACCATAAGTAGGATCATCATACCATCTTCCATAATGAAACGGAGCCCAGCCCCAGGGATAATCTGAAATCCAGGTCCATCCGTATTCAGTATAAACCCAATGTCCATTGGTTGAATAAGGTTGAAAATCAGGACCCGCATCAGGGATCCAGACATATCCGTAATTGGGATCATCTACCCAGGTTCCGTAAGGACTAAGTTGATCATAGAATACCTGGAAACTTACTGAGGCATCCTGTGCGCCTGCTTTCTGAGGCAGGAAGGTCAGGCTGAGAAACAGCATGGCCATGAGAGTTGTGATTTTTGTTACCGTTTTCATGATTGTGTGTTTTGAGTGGGTATTCTATAAATGATTCCGGTAATAGCAATTGCTGTGCCAAGGAAAAAAGTCGGGAATACGTTGAAGAGAAAATCGTCCGGAAAGGGAGTTATCCTATTCCTAACGATCGCTGATGTCCTCCATTGTCACTATCTCAAAGGTAGGATGATGGGGTTTTGGAGCATGGCCATGACGAGGAGCACGGGGAGCACGTCCGGGACCCCGGCCATGGGGAGTGGGGAAACAAGCGGATAAAAGAAAAACCACCTGAATCATGAGCATAAACATGATTGTCTTTTTCATATCAGTTTTTAAAATCAAATATTAATTAGTTTTTTCGCTTTCTTGACTTCTTTGGCGGCCATATCCACAATGTCGTCGCTAATCTTCTCCAATTCATGCTTTCCGCTCTCGACAAGTTCCTTAATACCCTTCTTGTATTGTGATCCTTTTTTCAGAAGTTTCTTTCGGGTGGTCTTTCCCTTTTCAGGAGAAAACAAAATCCCTACTGCCACTCCCATGCCCATAAAGGCCATCATTCCGAGTAACGCTTTTCCTGTATTCATGGTGATTGATTTTTAGTTGAATGCAAATGTAGCCAGACATTAATTTGAACCTGTTACACAACTCTGAGGAATTCTTACACAATTCACACCCCGTGGGTTAATGAACAGATGACTTGTAAATGATCAATGCAGAAACTCTAGAGAAAATCATGGTATTTGTATCCTTAAGTCAGCCAATAATGCCAGGTCATCAATCCTGTTTTCATGATTATTCATTCAAAACTTGTTCATGAACCTGGTCTTTCAACTTTACAATGGCACATTCAACCTCATCCCATATCTGATAACTTCTTTCCTTTGGTACAATGTTCCCAAACCACTCCTCTTTATACCAGTGATCGTGACCCGGCATCTTTTGGCTAATTATTTTTTCCTTTTATGATATATCTGCTGGAAGGGTGGATATATCGCCACTCATCCTGCCATTCAAAGGACCTATATTAAGCTTCTCAACTTCCTGGCGAATCATTTCCTTCTTCTCAAGGGTATCCATGATGATCCTCTTCATTCTGCTCCACGTAAAATCCCATGAATTAACTTTCAGCAGTTCTGATACCCTGCTTTGCCAGTTCTTATCGTCTTTCTCAAGGTATGCCTGGTTGAGCGCTTCAGCGAATTCATCCACTGTATCGGCAATATGGACCAGCCCGAGTTGACCATAGGGTATGGCAACATCATGAATGTAGGTGGATACAACCGGTTTACGGGCACATAAATATTCACGGGTTTTTGCAGGACTGCTAAAACGGGTACTGTTGTTTTTTGCATAGGGTAAAATGGCTACATCCCAGTTTCCAAGATATTTTGGTAACTCTTTGTAATCCTTTTGTCCCAGGTAATGAATATTTTTATTTTTGGGTAAAATTGACGGATCGATTTTTCCAATCGGCCCAATCATGATAAAATGGCTTTCCGGCATTTTCCTGGAAAGTTCATCCAACAGCTTAATATTCAGCCTTTCATCGATCACTCCGAAATAACCAATACGCGGAAATGGAATTGGAGCCTGATCTGCCGGATCAGTACTTCCTATGCCGCTTTCAAAATGCTTTTGATCAATACTGCTTGGAAATGGATGAATGTTACTGTGCCTGTCCTTTTTATATTCATAAAGATGATGTCCTCCTGTAAAGACCACATCCGTCATGTTCAATAATGAGGCCTCATATGCCTCTATGTCGGTGTGGTCTCCTGGAAAATTTGAGGGTTCCTCCATGCAATCGTAAACAATCATTTTCGGTTTAAGGTTTTGCGAATAGGGCAAAGCCATCGGTGTGATATACCATAAAAGAAAATCTTTGATCTTATTCCATTTTATGAACCTAATAATGGTGGATTCGAGATATGCATTGACATCGGCAGGGGTTAATCCTTCCTTAATATGAGGAGTAATTATCTGAACATTTTCGATGCTCGTACTTGTGTTAAGATAGTTGGTTTTATATTTCCCAAAAACAGGTTCCTCAAAATAATACACCTTGGCTTCTTTCGCCCATCTGGAAAGTAAATGCTGAGGCCTTTGGTAAATGAAATTCCATCTTAAATGGGAGAAACAAATGATATCAGTTATTTTTTTATCTTCTGATTTTAACTCTTCAGAAGGTAAATCTTTCAATAACCTATGCCGGATGCGTCTATTTTGCAACCCTCCTAAGCTTCCTGTATTCTGACCATCGGCTTTCATTGCTTCCCAAATTTTAACCATTTAATTCTTCAAATCTTAACAATTGATGATACGAGGTATTCGGCAAAGATCCAGTGATTTGGAAATTATATTGTTACACAACTCATTCTTTAAGTTACATTATTCACACCTAAGTCCGGACCCACTGAATTTCATTATTTTTTCTTGGTTTTTACGTCCTTGGATTCCTTCAATTGTTCTTCCTTCAATTTTGTCGCTTCCTTTTCCCGTTCCGCTTCGGCCTTCCTCTGTTTGCGGTAATATCCCCGCAGCAGGAAATTATTCTTCACCGCAGGTACCAGTTCATTGATTCCCTGGGTACTGTTTTTCATATTTGTCAAGGTCTGGCCGATATCAGTGGCATAGGAAGAATCCATCAAAAGCTTTCCGATTACTCCCCTGCCGTTTTTTATGTTAAAAGTGATGGTAGCCAGGTCGTCTGTAATGAATGCTGCATTTTCAACCGTAATCTCCAACTTAGCCATGATTGCATCAATACTGGGAGGGGATAAGGTTCTCAAAACATCCTTGTCGGCAATCGTTTGGTTTCCGCTGCCAGGCCCTATGTTTACTACTTTGCTACCCATTAGTCCCTCAGAGCCAATCATGGCAATGGCATCTTTCTTAATAAATTTAATGGCCCTACGGTCAATGATCAATTCCACTTTGGCACTGGTATCGCTTACAATCGAAATATCAGCAACTGTACCTACGTTAATTCCGGTAAACCTCACTTTATTACCGACCTCTAAACCGGTAACATCATCGAAATAGGCAGTTACCGTGATGGTAGAGGTAAAAAGCCATTGTTTCTGGCCGATATAGTAGATCGCCATAATGAAAATCACCAATCCAACGGTTATGAAAACACCAAGCCGGATTTTATTTCCTGTATTTTTTTTCATATTTGATTAATTATAATTTCATTCAAAAAAAGCCTTAACCCATGGATCTTTGGAATTTTCCAGTTCCGTGTAGGTACCTTCGGCTAAAAATTCACCTTCTTTCAGGATCACAAGTCGGTTGCCAGTAATCCTGGCACATTGCAGATCATGGGTGATGATGATGGATGTAGTATTGTATTTTGCCTGTACAGCAAGCATAAGATTACTGATCTCCCGGGAAGTTACCGGATCAAGACCCGTGGTTGGCTCATCATAGAGGATCAGTTCCGGCTTCAGTATCAGGGTTCTCGCAAGGCCAATCCGCTTTCGCATCCCACCGGAAAGTTCAACGGGCATCAGGTCTTCAGACCCTTCAAGGCCAACATTTGCAAGGGCTTCCTCGACCCTCCCCTGGATCTCATCAGGGGTCATATTTTTCAATTGTCGACGAAGGGGAAATTCCAGATTTTCCCTGACCGACATAGAGTCGTATAAGGCAGCACTCTGAAACAAAAACCCGATTTTCCTGCGAAGTGCATTTAAATCATCCTCACTGATTCCCGGAATATCCTGTCCGAAAACTTTCAACTTCCCCCCATCCGGCTCAATCAACCCGATGATACATTTAATCAGAACCGATTTCCCGCCTCCGGATTTACCCAACACCACAAGGTTTTCGCCCCTTTCTACTTCCAGATCGATATCATAAAGCACCTTATTCTCTCCAAAAGATTTCTTCAGATCTTGTATTTCTACAATAATTTCCATGAGTTCGACTGTTTCAGAAAAAACTGGCTATTTGTACCGCAATCATATCTATTACAAAAATCAAAAGCGAACCCGTAACTACCGCTGAATTTGCTGCTTTTCCCACACCTTCTGTACCGAGGCCTGAGTTATAACCTTCATAAGTGCCCACGATTCCGATGGCCATTCCGAAGAAAATCGTTTTAACAAAAGCAGGCATTATCGTCAGAAAATCGACATTATCCAGTCCCAGTGAAATAAACAATGGGACACTCATGTGTTCGGTGAAATTCACGGCAACATAAGATCCCGCAAGTGCTATGAAATCTGCGAAAATAACAAGCAGTGGTATCATCAGCGTTGTCGCCAGTACCCGGGTTACCACCAGATATTTAAAAGGGTTGGCGCCTGAAACTTCCATGGCATCGATCTGTTCAGTGACTTTCATGGATCCGAGTTCGGCTCCAAAACTCGAACCCACCTTCCCTGCGCAAATGAGTGCGGTAATCACAGGACCGATTTCTTTTATGATAGAAATGGCAACCATTCCGGGTAACCATGAAATGGCTCCGAATTCCGCCAGTGTTGGTCGTGACTGGACAGTAAGAACGATTCCCATTATGAAAGCGGTAATCCCTACCAATGACAAGGACCTGTTCCCAACCAGATAAAACTGTTTTGCCAGTTCCCCGAATTCATACGGAGGTTTCCAGAATTCCCTGAAAAACCGCATGGTAAAAATTGATAATGATGCAACTTGCTTAAAAAAAACGTTCCAGCCTTTGCCGATATTTTCTTCTACGGCTGATCCAGGTTCAAACAAACTCATGAAGTCCTTTCATTGATTAGGTTGTGGTCAAATGTATGGCGACTCAAAGTCATTCCTGTTACACTACAGCCCGAAATTGTTACATAATTCGCATACGGATAGACCCTTATCTTTATATGGGTGGAAATGATGTAAGTTTTTTTGGAGATTATGTAAGAAATAATGTAAATCCTTGTCCAATTTTGTGTTGAATCCCGGCCATGCCGGATTAACAAAGTCACTATTTGTAAAGGCAGAAAACAAGTCACCAAAAATCAGGATTTAAAAATGACATTATGAAGACAAGGGACAGAGTGAAGAGAAAAGAGCTTCCGGGATATCCCGAATACCCGGAAAGCGAAGATATCTACAAGGTCGAAAAGAGGGAACCTGACATCAATCCTGACGACTATTCATTAATCAGTACATCAAAAGAAAACACCAAAGATCCTGAAGATCTGGATTTCAGTGAAGGATTTACACTTGAAGATATGGATGTGCCCGGATCGGAACTGGATGACTCTGCGGAAGAAATCGGGAGTGAGGATGAAGAAAACAACTTCTACAGCCTGGGTGGTGATAATTATGACAAATAATTGGTTGCTCTAAACAATGATTTTTTAAGGATCCGTCGTATTTATAAGATATGACGGTTTTTTAATATCTCTTCACTCACTTGCCATAAATGCTTTCTATTTTCGCCATTGCTTGCTTTCTCATCCACCGTTTTTCTTGTCATCAAGAAAAAATAATCGAATGATTTGCCTTCCATATCCGGAGAGGCCGCAAGATATACGACCGGGACAGCTGCTTTTGCCGGGCTTCTGAAAAACAGAGAAAAGACCAGTTTCAGCAATGGGTGAAAAAGTTTTGGGGCTTCCCGGGCAATATTGGAATTAATGGGACCCGGGCAGAGAGCAAATACAGAAATTTTCAAATCTTGCTCCTTTAAGCGTCGGGCCAGTTCCACAGCAAAGGTGGTAAGGAGTAATTTATAGTAGCCATATAAGGCCACACTCTTCCCGATAGAAAAATTTTTATAAACGCCGAATTCCCCCCATTCAAACTTTTCCGGGTTTCGGTGCGATTCAGATGAAACAATTACAATCCGGGAATTACCCGATTCCTTAAAGATATTGTTCTTCAGAAGCAATTGGATAAAATAGAATTTGGAGAGATAGTTTACCATGAACATCTCTTCAAAACCCTGGAGGGTCTTCCGGCTTTTTTTTGGGACAATACCGGCATTACAGATATAAATGTCGATTGGATCCATTGCTTTTATTATCTCAGTCAGCCGCTGAATAGATGAGGTATCAGAAAAATCAACGGGGACCATGGAAATATTCTCAGAACCTGATAACCGTTTTGCCTCCTCGCCTTTTTCGGGAATCCCGCTCCGGCAAGCCATGATGACTTTCGCACCGCGTCGGGCAATGTCAATGGCCACAGCGAATCCCAGCCCGGAACTGGCGCCATCTATCAGAACCACTTTACCATCAAGACGATCTTCCTGCCTGAGTTCTCCTGAAGGCATCTGTCGTTTAAAGAGATCCAGTATTCCGGTTAAGGTAGCGGAAAAAGGGTTATTGTATTTATGTTGTTTTCTGGCCGAGGTCATATTCAGCGATAAATTGTTGGTACTGCGAAGTATACTGGTCGATATCGGTAGCTGTCAGACCAAAGTCATTTAGTGAATACAGATGCTTCCCATATTTACGATGCGGATGTTCCGTTTCATGTATTTTAAACCTTTCTGCCTGCTCTTTGCTCAAGCCGCCGTTCATGGAATAGAGTCTTGTAAGATCCGCGATGGAATCTTTAATCATGTCATTATAATTAAGATCGATAAACATTGAAGGATTGGCAGAACGGAAATCCAGGGCTTTATTCAGCATATATCCAGTTTTCCTGACCCAATGTCTGCCAACTTCCTGTTCATCCACGTCATCGCTGAATATCATATGGGTATAGGTGACCATACTGAGGAAGGAGGGTATTGACTCATAGATACTACGATGTGGCCACAGAAACGCTGTTTTGGGGAAATAACGGGCAATCAGATCAGGGAACTCAAGATGATGCGGTGATTTGAGTACCCATCTTTTTGCCGGACGCTGCCACTGCAACAACTTTAAAAGTTTTGCCGCATATTCATAGGCTGGTGACTGATCTGTCGCTTCCAGCCACCGGGCATAGGAAGGAACATGCATCATGGCTTCAGGGGTGGTGCTCATGAAACTTACATCCAGCAACAGGATATCTTCTTCCGGTTCAAAAATGCTGATCGGATGAATGGCATTGAAACCCGGCGACATTATTTTTAAAGCCTTTGCAGAAGTTTTTGCGATTGCAATCCGCTTCCGAATATCTTCCTGTTCGCAGGATGAAGGATAGAACGCGGATGAAAAAGGAACCGGGTTGATGGCTTCCCAACTATAGATAACCCGGTGATCCGGATCCGTTGCCAGTAATCGTTGCAGCTTGGTGGTACCGGTTCGCTGAAGCCCGATGATAAACCAGGCCGGATACACTTCCTGCTCCAGGATTTCAGGATATTTCTTAAAAAAATACTCCGCCCTAAGCCGCATGGTCAATAAACTTAATAACCGCTGACGAGTGATAAATCGTCCGACCGGATGCAGGTGTGCTTCCTCTTCCGCCGAGCTCAGCAACTTTTCCAACGGTTCTTCCCGGAAATCTTTTCCCAGGTCGAAAAGCCCTGATTGTCTTCTTGCGGATTTTATCAGATCATCCTTATCCAGCTTAATTCGGGTACCAAGCGGGTAAGTGGCTTTCCATGCTGCATTGACTGCACTGAAAAGCCATGGACGCTTGTCGAAATTGGCAGATAAGATGGTCCTGTTGCTTTTCATTACAGGTTATTTATGGTATTCGACAATTCGACTACCCTGCAGGAAGGCTGAACAGGTTGTTCCTCATTTTTCATCCTGTACCAGCGCCAGAGCATGGTCCCTTCTGTGTGACCGCAGGTTTCGATCCAGTTGGGGACACCCGGATTTTTTGAGGCAACAACTACTCTGACAGAACCATCCTGTTCATAGACAGCTTCGGCTTTATTAATACAAATTTTGAAATACCGGTAATCAAGCGACTCCATCCAATAGTTATTCAATTGGAAATTCCATGACTCGCATTGAGGAGGCTTTACCTCGATGAGCAGGGCCTGATCCGGGGATAATTTCCAATGACTGTGATAGTAAATGATTCCAGCATCTCCTCCTGTTGCATTGGATACCAACGGATCGAACCGGGGCAATTGGTTTGTATGTTTCTGGAAATCTTTAGCCCAGCGGGCAAACAGCAGAGAAGCTCCCCCCACAAACAGGGCGGCATTTGCCAATCCCTCATCCACCATGGCCGGCGTGATGGGATCTGGTTTTTCCCGTCCATCCAGGTTCCTGATTGCAACTTCCGCAGGAATTTCCTTTTGCTTGTTAAAATAGGTTTGCCTGACCATTACCATGGTAGTTTGATCTTCCATCCTCAGCCAGTTCTTTCCCTTTTTTTCTTTACTGATGAATATTTCAAATGTTCCGTCATCCTCCAGCATCAGATCATGGTGATCGAGTGAAGCGCATGGCGCCAGGCCACCGGTGGTACCATAACTTCCGTTCTGGGTAAAAAACCCCAGGTAATGAATCGAATTTCTTTTGCCTAAGATCCGGTATTCATATTTATTGGAGATCTGGGAATTCAGGTAAATGTTGTCAGGGTTATCCGCTCCAAGCTTAATCGTTTCGCTGGCAGTATGTCTGAATTCGGGGAAAGCCGGGTCACTGTATTCCAAAAAAACTTCCAGTCCTCCACGGGTAAGCCTGCTCAGGTATCTGATTCCTTCCGCTTGTTGAAACGCATCGCGTGGGGTACCCGGATACAGCAGTGAGGCGCCGGCAGCCTTCAGGTTGTCACAAAAATCTTCCCAGCTTTTACCTGTAACGATGCGTTTTGCGTGCAGGTCATCTTCGGTTATCCCGGTTATCCTGAGATGGATCTTCCGGAAGAATTTTAACACACGAAGAAAGAAGAAAATGAGTTTCCCCATTGAATAATCGATTGGTATAGAAAATCCGTTAACCTTGCAAAGGTAAAATTTTTCAGGAAGGAAAGGCTTCCGGTGAAAACGGGAGTCCGGACCAGCGGAGGATGATCCAGATCCGGATAAATGAAGGTACTATATGGATAATTACACTACCTATCCAAGCGGCTTGATTGTCGTTGATCCGGGTGGTATATATAGTAAGCATTACTATATTGGCACACAACGTATCGCAAGCAGAATCGGTGATGGTACCGCGGTCATTTTTGAAGGTAAATCGGCTGATATGTCAGAGCTTAAATCACTGCAAAAGAATGACTTACTTAATTACCTACTCAAGGAAGGTGTAAAGAGGATCGAATATGCAAAATATGAGATACCTGATTTACAAGAAACAGCAGGTGATGAGGGCGATAACAAGGGCCCGGGTCCCGGTGCCTCTCTGATTAAAATTTATTACTATCACCCCGACCACCTTGGTACTAATACATTATTAACAGACATCAATGGCAACGCACGAGGTCGGGATTATCCCGTTTCTTCCAGCTATAAACGGGAGATCCCTACGGGATCGGGTAATTCCGGATTTATCCAATAGAAAATGATTGAGTGAAGAATACATACCAGTCATCGCTTAAGCCGCCTTGGGCGAGCGCGGGGCGAACGGTGAACGGTGAAGGGTGAAATGGGAAGTCTGAAACGAAAAGTCCGCTGTGTGAAGTGCGAAATGGGCAAAAAACATGAATCACGGGAAAAGTTACTGCATTTCGTCAATCTCGCGTTTTGATGAAACATTTTATTCATTACACGGAGGTACACGGAGAACCCCCACGGAGAACCACAGAGATTTTGAGACAGATTCTTTAGGATAGGGTAGGGTTAATTGTTAATGATTGGACTGAGAAAACCTGACGTTTTACGCGTTACGCGTTACGTGTCACGTGTCACGGGTTACTTCCCACCATTTAACAATCAAAGATGCTCTTTTTTCGCCGTAGGGTTTTTCGGTGGGCACCCACACGGCGAAGATTCCGTTAAAAGCCAGGCAGAGAAGTGAGTCCCGGATCATAGAAGAAAGAGGAGAATTATACCGAGGAACCCCGGAACGAACGGCTTGTCTGGCTTAGGAATCAAGCCGAATGTGGGTCATCGAAAAACCCAGGCTGTCTTTTTCTTTGGTTCGTTTCTTTTGGACATCAAAAGAAATGAACAAAC
>JBBRTX010000015.1:0-87261 GCA_038244085.1 Bacteroidales bacterium
AGGAAGTGGCCGGAACCTACCGCCGGATCACAAATCTTAAGGCTGTTGATAATCCGGTTAGCTTCCTGTTTATCATTAATTTTATCATACAGTTTATTGATATCATCACAATTCCAACCCTTGACCTCATTGAATTTCTGAACAACCGCTCTCCGGATGGTTTCACGACACATGTACATGGTGATGAATCCGGGAGTAAAAAATGAGCCATCCTTGTACCCGTTCAGTTTCTCGAAGATCAGGCCTAATACGGAGGCGTTGATTAGGGTTTTATTATCTTCCTGGATTTCCTCAGAGCCTTCACCGGCAAAATCGTAGGAATCAAGAAATTCAAAAAGGTATTGCAACCCGCTGAGTTTTCCGGTTCGCTTTTTACCAGTGTTATCCTTTAATACTGTTGAAGAAATGATGGGAATAAGGTTATTATCCTCAAGATTGCTGATAAAAATCGTAATCTGTTCAAGTTCGGTCGGCTCAAAAAGAGAGGAATTCAAGTAGGGAACATGGCTGAAACTCTTAGCCATGGAGGGATCACGTTCGCTTTGTTTTCGGGCCAGAACCCGGAAGAAAAGTTTGTCAAGATCATCAAACCCATTTACCCTTGAATTGGTAAGGAAGCCATATTCAGGATCACCTTTGTGATACCGAATCAATTGGGCTTCGAGCAGTTTTAAAAAAAGGATGCGATTCAACCAGGTAATAACCAGTTCCAGTGATACATTGAAAAGTCTGTCTGCATTGGTTTCTCCGAACTGCAAGGGCTTTGACAACCGGGATATTTTATCGCGTGTGTCAAGCTGAAGGATGGTATTTTCAAGAAGCGAACCAGCGTCCCGACTTCCTTCTTTCTTGCGTTCAATGAGTTTCTTGCTTCCTGCTTTTGTTTCGGTTAAACCGATGATATGAAGCAATTCGGAGTAAAAGGTTTTGTCAAGTGTATTACTGTCATTCGAAAACGGAAGCTTTAGAAGATGTTCAGGAGACAGCACTTTAAAAAGTGAAATTAATTTGGAATCGTCTGTTTTATCCTCGTTCCGCAAGGGTTTATCATATTGACGGAAGTCGAAGTATGTAAAAGAGATTTCAGATGTGATGCCCGAAATGAAGGATTCTGCGATTGAATTGTAGAAAAAATCCGTGGTGGTTCCGGCCAGCCGGCCTTCTTCAAAGTCGGAAAACTGTTTAACCAACGCTTTGTTCTGAGCAAAAGTCTTCTCGAAATACGTTGCATCAAAAATATACCATTCATATACATTGGTTGCGATAAGATGCTTGATCTCCAGGTTGCCACTGGTGATCCGTTCCCTCAGGTAATAGAGGATCAGTTCCTGAAACGCTTTTGCATTGAGGTTATCCTGATGGACCATTTCACCTTTATTACCAGGTTTCTTGACCTCAATCAAAATTCCAGGAGCACTTTTAGAATCAGGACCTGTATGGATCACCAGGTCATTGCGGCCCTTGGTATTGATGTAAAATTTCGGAGAATAAAATGTATTCTTTAGAAAATCGCCGAGATCGTTCTTGTTGTGTTCTTCAGATTCGGTTTCATCAAGACCATCCAGCAACCCAATCAGATTTTTCTTGAATCTTTCAATTTCACTCCGGGAAGGCTTTACTTTCAGGAATGCTTTATTCAGGGCTTTACGGGGTGGGAGCAGGGTCAGTACCATTGTTGTTGTCTTCTTCTTTGTTCAAAGATATAAAAAGAAGACGAGGTGAGAATAATTTTCAAGATTAGAAAGGAAGCCAGACCAACGGTCCGGCTTCCTTGATGGAAATTATAATGCACCTTCATCTGCAAAGGAATAAAACCTGTCATCACCGACAATAATATGATCCAGGACTGCCACATCGAGCAGCAAGCCGCAATCTTTGATCTTTTTCGTGATTTTATTGTCGGCTTCACTGGGCTGGGTGTTGCCTGAGGGATGGTTGTGACCAAGGATTATGGATGTCGCGTGTTGCTCTAAGCAAATCTGGAAGATCTTTTTCGGATCAACGACAGTCCCGGAAACCCCGCCTTCGGAGATCTTCACTTTCCTGACAACCCGGTTTGCCCTGTTCAGCATCAGGAGCCAGAATTCTTCATATGGAAGGTCGCCCATCAGGGAATGAAAGATATCAAAGGCATCCTGGCTCCTTGAAATCTTGTTCTTGAAAATCACTTCTGACTCGTTCCGGCGGCGGGCCAACGCAAACATGGCCGCAATCTTCACGGCACGTTTTTCTCCGATGCCTTTGATCTTCTGAAGGTCTGAAACGCTGTACTTCCAGAATTCGCACAGGTTATTTCCGCAGATTGACAGCATTTTCATTGCAATATCAAGAGAGGTTTCCCCGGAAACGCCGGTGCCGATGATAATGCTTAAGAGTTCCGCGTCAGACAAGCTGCCGTTACCCTTGAGAAGTAGCTTCTGGCTTGGCAGGTCATCTTCGGCCCAGTAACGCATCGGGATTCGGTTTTCGTAAGTCTGGCAGTTTTCTTTGGCAAATTCCGGTTTCATGTTCAATTTTTTCATAGTTTGTTAGTATTAAGCAGCCGGTGGCCGCGGTGAGTAAATGAAATTTGCCGGGAGGGCGAATGCGGAGTGAAAATTTTAAGCAAACATTCAGGTCAGCATTGTTGTGAAACAAGAATCTGAATGAACCTGAAAGGCGACAGTTCCTGAAGGAGGTCGTGTTTAGCGCAACAATATTTTCACGAGCATAACTTTGTGAATTTCGATGTACTACAGGGTAGTGGTTTTGCAACTTTTATAAAAAGTCGCCCGAAAAGTGTAATTACACTTCCGACTTCTTTTTACCAGGCTTTTTCTTTGTCGTGATCTGGAAAGAAAAAAGTGTGATAAATGGGCACCGGATTCAAAATTGTCGGAACCCCCGGGGTTACAATTTTATCAGGTGATTTATCTATACAGATCTGATCAAATGGCAGTATCAGAAAATCCCGGATTTATACTGCTGATCAACTTATTGAGCATCTGCGACCATAAAAAAAAGCAGGAAGTTTGAGGCTTCCTGCTCTGTATTAAGTTTTTAGTTCTTTGTTGAGAAGAGCGCCTGGAACTCTTTCAGTTCCCAGTCGAACTTCATTGGATCTGAAGCAATGAGATCTTCTGTGTAACATTCGTAGTAAATCTGATCCATCTGTTCGGTGAAGATTTCGACGATTGACTGTTCTTGTGCGATTCTGGCGTAAGTTTTCATAAGGCGTTTGATTTAGGTTAATAGAAATTTTTTACGCCAAAGGCAACTACCGAGAATAATAAATAATGTCAATGGGTTAGGGTCACTCCCAGGAATCCGGGATGAAAGAACTCAACGAGCTACAATTCCGTCAGGAGGTCGCCCTTGACAGTTTTAAGCTGTACCTGACTTAACGGTACTTTTTAAGCGAATTATTAGCAGGTAATTTTGTTTGAAAATTTCGAGCTAAACCGTGCGCTGGCCAAATGGGTTTCGTTTTTGGTATCTTTTTACTTTGACCAGGATTAGCAAAGAAAAAGTACACCGATCCGCCGGAACAGAAAGTGCAATTTCCGGCACTTCAATCCGGTAATAATTTACCAAATTCAATATCCATAAGGCTTTTGGAACAAAACTATCGGGTAGGAAGATGGTTTCTTTTGCTTCTTGACTTTGCCATCATCTCACAAAGAAAAGAAGCCCGATTTTCGATTTGCGTGTAAAATTTCGTTAATGATTCATCTTTAGCTGTTTAGCTGTTTGAATACCCCCGAAATTTTGCTTGTACCTTACGGAGTGCGCGCCCCGCCCTATCGAAAATTGCAATTGCACTTCTTCAGATTACAGGGATATATGAATTGATAGTGAATGATTTAGAGTGCGAACAGCGCAAATCGGCAGGGCTTTTGCTCCCCTGGCAGGTAGTTTGTTTCAGTTGTGGAAGATGGTTTCTTTTGCTGCTTTACTTTGCCATCAGTTTGTAAAGAAAAGCAGTCAATTTTTCGATTGTAGTGAAAAATTAATCAATCTATTGATATTTAGTGATATAATGAATTGAATACCCCGATTTTTTCTCTTTATACACACGTAGTGCACGCCACGCCCTATCGAAAAATGTAATTACACAACCTCTTTTTATAGGGATATATGAATTGACCTCTGTTTTGTGAAATGTCGGAATTCCGGAGGGTGAACCAAGGCGCTCCCCCACTGTATAAAGGCATTACATTAATAATAAAAGGAGAGGGTGTTTATTTTATAGACTGGATCAGAATGATCCCCTATTCTGAGTTTCCTAATGATGACATAGCCTGGTCTGATTGACTGTAATTACACAAAATGGTTTCAGGCCGGTCTTACGACAGGAGCGTTCGTGTTATCAGAAAATCATTGAAGTCTTTGTGATCGGGATAAATGACGGGTGCCCAGTCATTGACTTTACCGTTTCTGCCGATGACAGTTTGAGTTGCAGTCCTGCCGGCAGCATCATTGTCCAGGAACAGGTTCACCTCTTTCGCTTCAGCCAATATGGATTCTAACCTTGGCAGAAAAGACAACGAGTTTAACACAATTGTCCGGGACCTTGGGATTCTGTTGTACAGCGTACAGCAGGATAGAAAATCCATGAACCCTTCAAAAACATTGATTTTTGAATTGTCTGCGCCGGGGATGGTGGTGTAGTATTTCGGGCTGGAGCCTGTTTTAAAGAAAGGGTTCCGCAGTTCATAACCGTCTTTATCATTTTTAAAGGCCAGGGCAAAGTACCGCTTGCCATGTACGGAATAATAGGCTTCTTTAAGAAACCTTCTGGCGAAAGGAAAAGAAACCCGACGGGAACGAAGGTATTGGATCAAAGCAGGGTTGCTTAATGCCTGAATACGGTCAATCTTTATTCTTCCAGATTCGTCAGAAGAGGCTGCAACATTATAATGCTCTGATGAAGAGGATCCCTTACCGATCAGTTCCAGGGTCGCCGGTAGATTGACATGGTGCAATTTCATCACCAGGTCGATCAGGTTGCCACCTTCTCCTGTTCCAAAATCATACCAGAGGTTCCTGGATAAATGAACCTTGAAGCTTGGTGTTTTCTCCTGGCGCATGGGACTAAGGAACCAGGCGTTACCATACCTTATTTTTACAGGACTGTGACCATTTTCCCGAAGGAAATCTATTAACTGTACTCTTCTTGTTTCTGAAAGATTCATTTTCTTTTATTTCAGGATTTTTGATTTACCGATTTACCAAATTGCCAATGGGTTGATATATAGATATATAAGCGGTAAATAGTAGTAAATGTGGTAAATTTACCATTGATTTACTATTGATTTACCTTTGATTTACTTAGATACATAAGGGTTTTAGCTGATTAGTAAAAGAAGTAAACGATATTTTCTTGAAATCAGATTTTCGATTCAACGAAGTCACGGGTAACGATGTAATATTTTCCGGTTGTTTTGGTAAGATTAATCCTAGAGACCATCATTCTCTCCGTATCATCATATTCGTCTTTTATAGAAGGGAAGTCGTACTTATTATTCTTTGACTGAGGAAGCCTCCATTCCTCTTTCAGGATATAACCGATCTGGGTTGCCAGGCCGGTAATTTGTCTTAACGATTTCTCAAGCTCCTGAGCCAGTCTTACCGGGGTTACATGGATTTCATCTTTGGAGGATTCAAAAGCAAATATGTCTCCGAACCATCTGAGCAGTTCTTTTTGTACGATGCTGCGTGTATATACTCTGATCCTGGTCAGCGCTTCCGTCTCGTAAACCTTGGGATCAAACCACAGCCGGCTTTTCTTGGGATAACAAAGTGTACGGGTTTTTAGAAAATAAAGAAATGCCGGGATCTCTTTTTCCAGTTTATCCATTAACTCGGGGATAAAATCCACAGGTGTGAGCTCCGGAACTTTGACCACAAAAAATCGGTTGTCATCCTCATCCATTTTAATAAAATTATCTTCTGTGTTGCTCGAAAGAACCAGTTTCCCGAAGAAATCCATCCGGATAGTGTCCCTGCCTTTTGCTTCCATGTTAATAGAATCGGTAGTTGTAAGCCGTTTAATCTTCTCCTTGATGATCGTCTTGTCGATGAAAGACTCATCAATACAAACGATCAGCTTGCTTGCGTAAAGAGAATTGAAGTTGGTACTGAATTCTTCATTGCCCAGGATGATGGCATTCCGCCCGAAGATGGAGCAAAGCCAACTCATGTAGGTCGATTTTCCGGTCTCCTGTATTTTCGAGACAAGACAGATGACCGGAAGATTCTGGGTAGGGTTTTCATAAAGGATCTTCAGGTAATCGAGGATGATATCAAATTTGTCCTGGAAAATACGCGAAAGGAATTTTAGGGTAATGGTCACATCTCCCTGCACTGGTATAAATTTCATCTGCTCATAAAGATTGAAGTAAGCATCCCCGTTATGACTGTGCTCTTTCAGATAGGATTCTGAATTATCCGGAATATTGACAAAAGCGATGTACTTTTTAATATGGTTGAAAATTTCTTTTGAATAGTCCCCCAGGATAACTCCTTTCTTCCATGGTTGCTGAACCGGGAAGCTTTGTTTACGGGCATTGAGAATGTGGCTCAGCCGGTAATAGTCTGTTGCAACCCGGATGTATTTTTCTCCTTCACGCTTGAGGATCGTCGTCATGTCATCAGGTTGCTCCTTTACGGCAATTGGACGGGAAGTATTTTCAGACACCCTTTTCGGAAAAGGCTTATGATTCTTGTGAATTAATTCTTGTTCATTATTCATATCTTTGTACTTGAGAGTTTAAATTGTTATCCAGTCATTTAACAGATTAAGATAAAAGCCCGTTGCTGCGGGCTTTTATCGTTAAATATGGGCTTCATGGAAGATCAATAATGCTCAGATTGCTCAAAAATGGTACCCCATGGACCTATGTAAATTGTTGCTCCTGGCATATCCTTCGCAGCTGTTTCAATTATTCTCAATTCTTCTTCCATTGAAATCACTTTTTCCATCTGGATGACCAGGTGATTGGTCATTCTCTGAATTATGCCCAGGACATCAGTTAAATCTTCCGAAGACTGCTTGGAATTTGCTGCACTTTGAATCTTTATTGCCAGTTCGATACATTCACTCATCTTATCGGCATGACGGTGAATTGACTTATAATTTTCGATTATATCCATTGATGTGAGATTTTGAATCATTTCCAGGTTCAGGTAAACGACTTTGAGGTGAAAGAGAATTATATGACGGAGTTCTTCATCGCCTCTAATACTTCTGATTTCTTGAACAGGATTTTGCGCCCGTGCTGGTAAAAAGGAATTTTCCTGGCTTTTTTCCAGGAAATAATTGTCGGCATAGACACCCTCAGAAATTTGGCGACTTCCCTTTGAGAGAGATAAATTTCCTCAGTTTCCTTTATTTCATTTTTCTGAACTGAAATTTTTGACGATTCCCATTCATTGAGTAATTCAAAGAATTGGTTTTTGTCTTTTATGAGCATTAAAATAGTTTCCATTTGTTTAGATTTATTTAAGATTTCGGCAAAACTATATCCACCTTTCCCGAAAACAAAGGACACTTCATTTTGTTGGAATTAACTGAAAACAAGCAGATTAAATTTAATGAAAAATTCAGGTAATTGATGAAAGTCAAAGGAGACCACGCATGAGAGAACCCCGGGTTTGGTAAACCAGGGACAGATAGTGGCAAAGTTATTTTAGACGAGTTTCAGATAGAACCTGGGGACAATCCAGAGACAAAAAGTGAGGAAGTTATTTTAGAAGAGTGTCTGATAGAACCTGGGGACAACCCGGGGACAACCCGGGGACAAAAACCGGCAAACTTTATTATAAATATTCCGGGGACAAGTTGGAGACAATCCAGAGAAAAAAAATGAGCAAAAAAAGTAACAGTGTTTTAAACACCGGGCTTTTCAGATGAAGTTTGTTTATCCCATGCAAATTTTAAGGCTTCCTTTTTATGTTCCTCTGCAATTTTAATGTACTTGTTAAAGCTGCTGTCTTTCTTATGCCCCGTGATGCTTTTAATGATCTTTGTGTCCATACCAAAAATAAAGCTCAAGGTGACAAAGGTTTTACGTGCAACGTGGTTCGTAATGAATTGATATTTGGGTTTTACCACCGTTTTTACTTTGCCACCCACATATTGTTGAATCCTTACAGACTCATTCATTTTAATCTCTTCACAACAATCCTTGATATAATCATTTAATTTTTGCGGTGAAATGGTAGGGAAGACTGACACCAAGTCCTCTTGATATTTCAGAAGTATATCTTTAGCAAACCGGTTTAATGGTATCCTTTCAATTTTCTGCGTTTTAACAATAGTCTTTTGAATTTCATCATCCTTGATATGCTCTCGTTTTAAATCACGAAGATCGGAGACCCTGAGGCCGGTGAAGCACATAAAACAGAATAAATCCCTTGCCTGACTGAGTTTTTTGGATTCGAATTCATGATTGAGTAGTTGGAACAATTCATCTTTAGTTAGATAAATGATTTCCTTTTCCCGTTCCGGCGTGGAAAATTTCTTGTGGGTAAGGGTTTTAACATATTTTCTTTCATATGCCCAATTCATAAATGATTTAAGAACATTGACAATCTTAGAAAAATAATTGTCCTGAACTCCCCTGACTGAGAAAGCATAAGTCCGGAACCGATCAAAGAATAAGGTATCGATAGAATTGATATCAATTTTTTTCCCGGAGGCTTCTTCAAAATCGAGAAGGAACTGTTTCACCGTATTATAACCCTTCACCGTCCATTGGGCCCTGATCGGCTTACTCGTTTCTATATATTCATCAAAAAGAGAGAAGAAAGATCTTGTGTTTAACTTTTCTTCTTTAACTGAAATTGAATTCTTCAAATAAGCTTCGGTTATCGGTATATGTTCTGCAATTGCCTTGGCTATAGCATTTGTTGCACGTTTGTAATATGCTTCAATAGTTTTGTTAATAGCCTCATAGTGATTATCTTCTTCATTTGCGTGAGGAGATTTCACTTTCTCATTTTTTTGGCTCCAGTATTTTTGATGGACTGAATATCCGACAAAAAAAACGGTCCTCGAACTATCATGAGTAATTCTCATGATTATCGGTTTTTGCCCTTTTTTATTCTTTTTTCCTGGTTTTAAATAAAAATGTACATTTGCCATATTAACGGAAATATTAATGATATCAGGCAAAGTTAAAATAAAAATGGGTACCCAAACAGAGTACCCAAAATATTATAAAAACTCATTTTTATTCATTTAAATCCTTTCAGGAAAAAATATTAAATGGTTGATATACAGTTAATATGTTAAAGTAGATTAAAATTCATGTAACTATCGAGTAGTCCTGTTCCGGGCACAAAAACAACTCAAAACCCGCTTCAATGGCGGGTTTTGTATTTTAGTGCATCCTGAAGAGTAATCAAAAGATTTTTTATTGGTTATGGAATCCACGAATCAGTTGCAAAATAAGAATCCTGCGAGGCCACTTCAAATTTGCCTCACTTGGCGGGATTGTCGGGAACGGTATGCGTGAATTGTGTAACTTATTTAAGAAATTGTGTAACGCATCTCAGGAGAAAAGTTTCCATATTTGTAACGTAAATATACTAATTATCAATATGTTAGAAAGTGTCAACCCGATTACTACATGAAAGATCCCTTTTCACCATCATTTCCAATTCATTCCGGTTTTGTTCTTGGGTTATTCCATTTCAAAGAAGAGGGGATCGGATGAGCGATGATTTTTTGGTCACAGAGGCAGGTTTGTTGACATCGTAATTTATTTATTAAGCAGGAAGATTGTATGACTTTAGAATCAGGAATTGTAAATATGTTTAGATCGGTTTTTTTATCACTTCTGTTTGTTTTGTCTTTCCAGTCTTTCGTCTCCGCGCAGGAAACGAAGCGTGATTCGATAAAGGATGCAAAGCACGATTCGGTAAAGGAGGTAAGGCATGATTCGATCCGGGCTGCAAAACTAGATACCATCCCGGGATCAAAGGGGAAGTTGGATGTTGCTCCTGAAACCAGGCAGGAGAAGAAGCAGGAGAAGGCATTATACAGTTTCGCTCAATTCGGTCGTGAGACATGGTTATTTGTTAAGCAACCGCTCAGATGGAAAGGGATGGACTGGCTCAAAGTCGGGGTAATCGCCGGAGGAACCGCTTTACTAACGCTTGGAGATGCTCCGATTCGCAATGCCGCGCAAGACCCTACCAAGAGTCCGGAAAGAAATTATCATATTTTGGCCGAAGGGGGCAGAATATATGGTGAATGGTACTCGATTGGAGCCCTGGTAGGAGGCTTTGGGATTTATGGGCTGATCGCCCGTGATACACTTGCAAAAAAAATGGCCATCGAATTGTTCCAGGCGGGTGTTTATTCGGAATTGGTAACTGAGATCTTAAAAGTGGTTATTGGAAGGGCCCGACCTTATGAGAATGTAGGATCAGGCACTTTTCATCCATTCACCTTGCTGGATGTTGGCTACAACTCATTTCCGAGCGGGCATTCAACCAGTGCATTTGCACTGTCAACCGTGATGTCCAGGCATGCCAATTCCCTTGCGCTGAAAATTCTAATCTATGTGCCTGCAGGAATCACTTTATTCTCCCGGATATACCAGGATAAGCATTGGGTTTCCGATGAATTGATCGGAGCAGCCGTAGGTTTTTTTGTTGGTAACTGGGTGGTTGATCTTCATGAAGCAAAACGACACCGCATTAATGTTGCTGTTACTTCTGTCTATCCTCCGGCTATTTCGATCGACCTTGACAGGTTGTTGACCAAACAGCGCGATATTCCCAGATCAAACCCCTGATCACCCTGCAAGGCAATAACAGGAACAAAATTAATTGTCCTCGTATCAAGACTGGTTGGGATATCAGCGATTAACTGCTATAAATATCGTCAGACTAACGGGGTACTTTCATCTCATCCAGGATAAATCCTGCATTTCCGAATTTTTCCGTCACATACAAAACATACCTGATGTCTACAGAAATTGTCCGCTGGAGATCATAATCATACTTCCAGTCGCTGATCATTGCCTCATAGTTGCCATCGAAAGCGACCCCGATCAATTCACCATTGGCATTCATGACGGGACTGCCGCTGTTTCCCCCGGTGATATCGCACTGGTTGAGGAATGCAACAGGAACATCTTTCAACAGCGGATCCATCCACCTGCCAAAATCCTTCTTTTCAGAAAGATCCAGCAACTTTTCAGGTGCATTGAATGGCTCTTCCCCGGTATTCTTTTCCACAACTCCCTGCAGTGACGTAAACGGATCATACCATACTGCATTTCTTGGTTTATAGCCTTTCACATTGCCGTATGTGAAACGGATGGTGCTATTGGCATCCGGATACATCCCGGTACCTTTCCATGCAAACAAACCATCCATATAATCTTTTCTCAGTGCCGTAACATTTGATCCGAATTTCTGGTTGGCCTCCTGAATTTCCCGGGCCATCGGATCGATGCTGATTGTCATCTTCAGGAATGGATCATTCAGGGCTTCCAGCTCTTTCACTGTTTTACGGAACAATGGTTTAACATAATTCAGATCATTCATTTTGGAGGTTTTAAATGTTTCGTCGACAAACTGTTCAATGGTTTTGGATTTGTCGGTAAAAACATATTCAAGGCCGGTGATTCGGTGACCGGGAGGAAGGGCTGATGCCATTTTCAGTGCGCGGATCATTAACGCCTTATCCACCGGTTCGTAATAGTTTTCATAAGTGAACTGCAATTGTTCGATGACATTGTCAATGGTTTTATCGGTAATTCCCGGATCACGCTCGCTTTCCGGCTTTTCAAATTGCTGAGCGATATACAGGATCTGGGAAGCAATACTCAACTGAGTTCCTCCGAGTCCCTGAAGGACTCCAATGACATTATTTTGCTCCCATGTTTTTTCAAGGACTTTATATTCTTCCTTTTCCTTTGAGAGGATGTCTCCATATTTCGTCTTCCTGGCCGGATCGCTGTTTACCCATTTCAGGAAGTCCTTTTCAAAATCTAACTTGCTTACCAGAAAACGGGTTTTCTTCATTCCTTCTACTTTCCCTTCATAATTTTTCATCGTATTGGCAAGTCCCTTGACAAGGCTGGCTTCCTTTAGTTTTCCTTCAGGATCATTTTTTGTTAACTCATCTACAAGGTTGATGACTTCCCTGAAATTCATGATAGAGAAAGGATAATTGTATTCCTGGTTCCAGTGAACGGATGTTGAAGAACGATAACGGGTGGTGAAACCCGGGAAGCCGATGATGAAAGTGAAATCGCCTTCTTTCAGGTTTTCCTTTGCCACTTTCAGCCAGATCTTCGGTTTATAAGGAACATTATCGGTGTTGTATTCTTTGCCAAATCCATCCGGCGACACATAGGCTCTCATGAACGAGAAATCGCCAGTATGTCTAGGCCACATCCAGTTGTCGGTTTCCCCTCCGAAATTCCCGATGGAAAGCGGAGGTGAGTATACGATCCGGATATCCTTAAATTGCTTGTAAACATAAAGAATGTATTGTTTTCCATTATACATCTGGGCGATATTCGCCACCACATCTTCTTTGCCTTTTTCGATTGTTTCCGTCATCAGTTCTATTTTTGCATTGATTTTTTTATCCCGTTCTACCGGATCGCTGATCCCTTTTCCTGCTTCAGCGACTTCGTTGGTTACATCTTTCATTTCGGTCATGAGGAGCGCCTGATAACCAGGGGCCTTTAACTCTTCCGAGTGTTTGGAAGCAAGAAATCCATTGGTAAGATAATCGCTGTTAACGGTTGAAGAACGTTGCAATGCTGTAAAGGCGACATGGTGATTGGTTATAATAAGTCCTTCTGATGAAACGAACGAGGCAGACCCCCCTCCAAGTTGAAGAACAGCCTGGCACAATGCAGGTTTGTCCGGGCTGTAAACATCAGAAATTCCGATCTTCATACCTTTCTTTGCCATGTCAAGCTGGGGAAGTTGCGACAATAACCACATTCCCTCCTGAGCTTGAGCCATTGATAGGATGATAAAGGATAGAACTAAAGTTGATGCGAATTTTTTCATAATACCTCGTTTTAAAATGTAAAGCAATTTCAGAAAATTTGCAAAATATGAGTCTAAAGATAGATCGGAAAGTTAAAAAAAACAATATAAATCGGTACAATAGTGGGTTTAAACGGTAACCAGCTCAGAACAGTCACCTCTGGCAAATAGCATCTTACTGAAATGTGTTGTATCTTGCATACTATTCAAGGTTGGTCATTTGAATACCGTTTTTGCAGGTAGCAGTTCACTTAAAAAGTATTTTTCCAGAAATGTTTCAATCATTGACCAACAGTAGCATCTATTGGAAAATGAAACTGTAAAGACATCAACAGATCTTGGGTCTGGCGAGTATTTTTACCAATTTGTTTGCATCCTCATGAAAAAAAGAAAGATCCGTCAGAAAATCAGTTTAAGCCGGGAGATATTTCAATATCTGCTCGCAGTAACGATTTTCTTTTTGTTTTTACTGGGGTCATTTTGGATTGAAAGTAAACTGAGCGATTTTCAGAAGGAGGTGGTCCTGTTAAAGAAATCTTTTTCGGTTACAAAAAAATCGGAATTGAAGAACAATATTCTCCAGGTTAAAGAATACATCTATTGGGTCCGGAATAATCCGATGTATCCTTTAACTCAAAAAGTGGCACATCATATCGCCAAATTAAAACACACCTTATTAACCAAAGAAACCATTGCGCAGCGATTTCAGCGGGCATTTAACGATTCGATGGATCGGAAAATGATTCCGGTATATTTTATCACTACTTCTGGAGATATAAGCAGTGTGTACGAACCTTTCTCAAAAAACAAACTTATCAGACCTGACGCAGAAGAAACTTTCCTGATTAAAATGCTTAAGTTGAAAAGAAAAACAGGGGAAGGTTCGATTCCATATTATCAGCGAACAAACGCCAACGATTCTGTTTTAACTGCCCTGGTGTATTACAATACCAGCATATTACCGGGTTTCACAGTCACCTCCATCATAAGATCTGAAAATTTCGAGGTTCTATTACAGGAATATATTCTCGATTCACTGAGCAGGGTTCGGTTTGCCAAAGACGAATACATCTTCGTAAATTCAATTGGAGGAAAGGCACTTGTCACGAACGGAAAATACCTCCCCTCCCCGGTAAACATACTTTTATCCAGTGATACTGCCTGGATCAGGATCTTCAAAATAGAGCAATTATCTGCAAACCAGCCGGGAGGACTTTTTTATACTTATCCCTGGGAAAAAATATCCACGTCAAGAATATCATTAAAGACTTCATTTTTCAGTTATTTGCCCGAATGGAGATGGATTATCGGTACGGGTTTTTATGAAGATGATGTCAATTCAGTTATCGAATTGAAAAGGAGAACATTATATGCCGACATGCGGAAGACTGTAATTAAGATTGCTTCTTTTCTGCTGTTGTCAATCCTACTGAACTATCTGATTGTCCTGTTTTTCGCCAAGCGATTGAGAAAGAACATTGGAGTATTTATGACCTTCTTTGATAAAGCGGCGAATGAAAATATTCTGATCGATAAATCGCGTGTCAGTTACCAGGAATTCGAGAATATGGCTAAAGCGGCAAACCTCATGGTTCAGGAGCGGGAGAAAGGGAAGGCCGCTCTGCAAAAGTCTGAGGAAAAGTTCCTGAAGGCTTTTCAAAACAGTCCTGATGCCATTCTTATTACCTCATTGCTGGATGGATACATCATTGATGCAAATGAATCGACCAGCCGTATTACAGGTTATCCTTTGCATGAACTCATCGGGCATACAAAAGTGGAATTAGATTTTTGGATAAACACCAATGAACGTGATCATTATGTTTCCATGTTAAATGAAACCGGCAGGGTTGAAAACTTCGAGACAGATCTTAAAATGAAGTCGGGTGAGGTTCGGAATGTTTTATTTTCCGGCGAAATGATTCTGTTGGGAGGAGATCAAAACATTTTAAGCGTCATACGCGACATTACAGAGCGCAGGAAAGTGGAGGAATCCTTGCAGAAAAGTGAAGAGCGGTATCGGTTTTTGTTTGAGCACAATCCTGCCCCGATGCTTATCTATGAGCATAATTCATTGAATCTGCTCGCGGTTAACGCCGCTTTCCTTAAGCATTACGGGTTTTCGGCGGAAGAAACAGCATCTATGCGCTTATGTGATCTGTTCCCGCCGGAAGAAATAGGCGCGCTGGTTGAATTGGCCCAAAACATAAAGGGGCATTTCTATTCAGGCGAATGGCATCATGTAAAAAAAGATGGTTCTGCAATAACCATCCTGGCCAATTCCCATGATCTGGATTATATGGGACAAAAAGCCCGTGTGGCCGTTATTACCGATATTACAATACAAAAAAATGCAGAGGAGGAAATCCAAAAAATGAATCTAACCCTTGAGGAGCGCGTTGCTGAAAGAACAGCTCAGCTTGTTGCCATCAATAAAGAGTTGGAATCGTTCAGCTATTCCATTTCGCACGACTTGCGCGCTCCGTTGCGGGCAATATATGGTTTTTCGCAGATTCTTACGCATCGTCATCGTTCCTCAATGAATGAAGAGGGCCGGCAATACATGGATTATATCGTTGAAGCCAGTATTCGCATGGAGCAGCTCATTAATGATTTGCTGAACTATTCCCGTCTGGGGCGAAAATCGATTGATGTTCAGATGGTTCCGCTCAGCAGAATCACTGACAACATCCAATTGGATTTTAAACAGAAGCTGGAAGAAATTGGTGCAAGATTGATCCTGGATAAGGATTTGCCGGAGATTCCCGGTGATGAAAGCCTTTTTGGGCAGATTTTCTCCAATCTGGTTGATAATGCCATTATCTACCGGCGTCCCGATGTACCATTGGTAATAACCATCAGGTGTGAGCATATTGATAATGGCTATATCCTGAAAGTTTCAGACAACGGCATTGGCATACCCGAAGAATATTGGGAAAAAATATTCAATATTTTTCAACGATTGCACAGTGAAGACAAATATCCCGGAACGGGAATAGGCTTATCAACCGTTCGTAAAGCGGTAAGTTTGCTCAACGGGACTGTTTGGGTTAATTCAATCGTTGACAAGGGAAGTACTTTTGTTATTAAATTACCTGGATTTAAAACACGGATTCAAAATGGATAAACTGGCTAAAATACTATTGGTAGAGGATAATCAAATGGATGTTGTGCTCACACTGGATGCGTTTAAAGAAGCCAAACTCAGAAATACAATAAACGTGGCCCGGAGTGGAAATGAAGCATTGGATTACTTGTTCGGGCGTGATAAATACGCCAACCGGGAAGAATTTCCTTTGCCGAATCTCATATTGCTTGATCTCAAAATGCCCGGTATCGATGGCTTTGAGGTATTACGGCAAATAAAAGGTACGGATAAGCTCAAACGTATCCCAGTGGTGATTCTCACTTCCTCAAAGGAAGAAGGCGACCGCACCCTGAGTTATGATATCGGCGCTAACAGTTACCTGCTGAAACCCGTTTCCTTCGATGAGTTTACAGATGTTGTCCGGAAAATTGATGATTACTGGTTTTCGTTAAATCTTGGGGCACCTGGTATTTAACTTTTTCCTGGTCTGATCATAAGCATTAATAACCAAAGTTATGGCAAAGAAAATAAGGATACTGCACGTCGATGATAATCATTACGATCGTCAACTCGTCAAAGACGCGATTCAAAAGGAGCACGATGAGTTTGAGGTTGTGGAGGCTGATTCCCGGAAATCCTTTGAAAAATGTCTTTCCGAGGGTGATTTTGATTTGGTGCTGAGCGATTTTAATATTCTTGGTTTCGATGGTTTGCAGGTATTGCAGGTTGTCAAAGAGAAGTACCCCGATTTACCCGTAATTATCGTTACCGGTACCGGCTCGGAAGAAATCGCGATACAGGCCATGAAGATGGGTGCTGCTGACTATGTGATTAAATCGGTTCATCATATCCAGGGTTTGGTGCCCACCATTCAACTGGTTTTGGGCCATAAAAAAATTCAGGTTGAGAATAAACGAACACAGATCGCTTTAAAGGAGAGTGAGGAGCTCTACCGTTCCATTTATGAAAATACCAGTGTGGCTATTCTATTAACCGCTGAGGATGGGCGCATCCTGTCAGCAAATGATTTTGCCTGTGGATTATTCAACATGACCGAAGAAGAAATCCGCAGGGCCGGAAGAACCGGTTTGATCGATTATACTGACCGGAATGCTGCTGTTCTATTAAAGGATAGAATCCGGAGCGGGAGAGGCATGGGAGAAATCACATTCGTTAAAAAGGACGGATCAAAATTCAAGGGTGAAGTTTCCTCAGTTATTTTCCTGGATAAGGAAGGTCATGAAAGAATCAGTATGGTGATCCGTGACCTTACAGAACAAAAAATTGCGGAAGAGGATTTAAGAGAAAGGGAAGAGTTCCTGTCATCAATTATTGATAATATCCCTGACATGATTTTCATCAAGGACGCCAGGGAATTAAAGTTTGTCAGGTTAAATAAGGGCGGGGAAAAACTTTTGGGGCATACGATCGAGGAGCTAATTGGCAAGAATGATTACGATTTATTCCCCAGGGAACAGGCAGATTTTTTCACCAAAAAGGACAGGGAAGTCCTGGAAAGCGGAATGGTATGCGATATACCCGAGGAGTCGATCGACGCAAAGACAGGCAGAAGGATCATGCATACCAAAAAGATGACGATTACGGACAAGAATGGTAAGCCGGCATTTCTGCTTGGAATATCGGAAGACATCACAGAGCGAAAGTTGGCAGAGGAAAAATTGAAAGAATATACAGAACGGCTCCGGGGACTAACGGCTTACCTTGACCATGTCAGGGAAGATGAAAGGGTCACCCTGGCACGCAATCTCCACGACATACTCGGGTCATCGCTGACAGGAATGAAGATGGAATTGATGATCCTGCGGCAGGATATAACCGATCGTTACCCGGAAGTGCATTCAGATATCATTGACCGCATTCAGTCCATGTCAGGCCTGATCGACAGTACGATTGGCCTGATGCGAAAGCTTGTCAAGCAATTGCGCACCGGTATCCTTGAAGAACTTGGCTTGTCGGAGACCATTATCTGGTATTCACGCGAAATTGAGCAAAGATCCGGGATCGAATTCAATATTAGCATCATTCCTGAGGAAATCAAGATGAATGTAAACCGCTCCCTCTTATTGTTCCTGATATTCCAGGAGATACTGACCAATGTTGTTCAACATGCCAAAGCCAGCAAGGTCAATGTGTCCATCAGGATAGCGGATCAAAACCTTTTGATGAAGGTTGATGACAATGGTACCGGCATTACAGAGGAAGCCATCCAACGCCAGGATTCTTTTGGTATGCTGGGAATGAAAGAGCGTGTAATCCTTCTGCATGGGAAAATAGAAATCAAAGGAATCAAAGGAAAAGGTACGACAATTCGTGTCGAGATACCTGTTGAATCAGATCTAAAGTTGTGAAGATTTCCAGCAGTAGAAACAGGAAGATGTTAATTAACAACAGTTTCCGCCATCACTGCAATCGCAGGTTGGTTCGGTGCCGCGAAGCAATCCATTGATGATGCCGGCAGCGCAGCCAACGCCGGATTTTACGGTTATAGCCCCGGGAGCGCAGTTCAGGGCACAGGCTCCACATTCCATGCACAGATCTTTGTTCCGGATCACCGCTTTCCTGTTTTCTATTTCGAAAACATGGTGTGGACAAACGATCAGACACATCCGGCATCCGTTGCATTTCTCTTCGTCAAGCCGGAGAGAGACCACATTCGATAAATAGGCAAATCCGCTCATCGTATTGTTGAGTTTTATAAGGTGATAAATCGTGAAATGATCCAGCCAGCCAGGCCCAGTCCCGCCAGGATTATCTGGATGGGTAACCAGGCTTTCATCTCTTTCTGAACGCCCGAAAGAGAGGTAAACGTTGACGACCCTGTGAAATTCATGGCCATAAACGAGGAGAGTCCTCCGACGATCAGGAACCAGGCCATAATTTCAATGGGATTCGTCCCCATCATTCCGAAGAGATCCAGGATGACAGCGGTGAGAAGACCCAATAAAAGTCCCTTCACAGAGAATCGGCGGAAGCGAATCCATGGCAGCAGGGCAGGCGTAAGGGCGCAGCCGGCCAGATAGCCTGAAAAGAGATTTACCACAGCCTTCCATCCTGTTTGGAATGCAGTGTCAATTGAATATCCACTGGGAGATAACCCGGAAAGCAGGAAAAATATGGCCGGAACCAGCAGCATATAATATCTGCCGTAAAACAGATCGACAGGAATCAGCTTAAGCCTTTCCACCAAGGGGAAAGTTACCGTTCGCATTTCCTCTGTCGCCTTCATACCAGCCTCCCTGAAAGCTTTTATATCGGAAGCCCTGACTGGTCCGAAAATGACAGAGAATCCAGTCATCCTTTTAACTTCATGAGCAGCAACACCGGTGGCACAGAGTTGCGGCAGAATGAGCTTCCGGTGATCCACTACCTGATCGAGATGATGAATACGGATGCGCCGAACAACCTCTTTTGTGCTGAATATGCCTTTGCCAGCTGCGCACCATACATTGATCCCTTTGGTATTAATTACCAGGATCCAGGCATCAATTCCATCCAGCCCCTTTCGGAGATGGTCAAAACTCAGTTTGTAGTTTGCCGTAACATAGACCGATGAATTGCTGTCAGGATTGCCCGTTGCATAGATTCCCGGTGTTATTTTGTATTTCATTCTTCCGATTGACCAGCGAACTTTCAATGTTTGCAGGTAATCAGACTTTGTCCATTTTGTAGCCACGATCGGAACCGAAAATGCCTTGGCATGCAGGTGACCGGTGATAAAAGTCGGGGTCATATTAAGCGTAATATTTTTTCTTAATCCAAAAAGCCACATTCACCAATGAAAGCAAGACAGGGACTTCAACCAGCGGGCCAATCACTGCGGCGAATGCTTCTCCCGAATTTATACCAAATAGGGCTATTGCAACCGCTATGGCCAGTTCGAAATTATTGCTTGCAGCCGTAAATGACAGAGTAGCTGATTGTTCATACGTAGCGCCCGCTTTTTTGCTCACAAAGAATGAGACAAAGAACATAATCAAGAAGTATATGCTAAGAGGGATGGCTATCAGGATTACATCGGCAGGTAATTTTACAATGTATTCGCCCTTTAAAGAGAACATCACGATGATGGTGAACAAGAGTGCAATCAGGGTAAGAGGGCTGATCCGGGGAATGAATTTCGTATTGTACCAGTTTTTACTTTTTATCCTGATCAGGATAAACCGGGTAAGAAAGCCAGCAATAAAAGGGATTCCAAGGTATATAAATACACTTTTGGCAATTTGCCCGATCGTAATGTTCTCAACAACCAGGTTAGTCGGAACACCAAACCATCCGGGTAATATGGCGATGAACAGGTAAGCGTAAACTGAGAAAAGCAATACCTGAAAGATGGAATTGAATGCAACCAGTCCCGCACAATACTCCGTGTCACCCTTTGCCAGTTCATTCCAGACGATCACCATGGCAATGCAACGGGCAAGGCCAATCAGGATGATACCATACATATAAGGGAGGTTTGAATTATTTTCGCCCGGGAATAATTTGAAAAAAGTGATGGCCAGGGCAAACATCAGAATCGGGCCGATGATCCAGTTTTGCACCATGGAAAGCCCGAGAATCCTATAATTGCGGAATACCCTGCCGAGTTCTTCATATTTCACTTTTGCCAGTGGCGGATACATCATCAGGATCAGGCCGATGGCGATGGGGATATTCGTGGTTCCGGAATTGAACTGGTTCCAGAAACCGACTACTGCGGGAAAAAGATAGCCGGAGAACACACCCATAAACATGGCAAGGAAAATCCAAAGCGTGAGGTAACGGTCGAGAAATTTAAGACGGGTTTTCATGACTCAGGTCTTGGGTTCATTAAATCTTATGGATTAAATTATTAAAGGGTTAGCAGTTCAGGTTCGTTTCCATAGAAATTTCCGAAAGAAACTTAGCAAAGAGTGCATGGATCTGTTTTGCCCGTTGTTCGTCAATACAGTAATTTATGGTCAGCCCGTCAATCGTTCCCTTGATCAGCCCGGTTTTCCTGAGTTCCTGCAGATGCTGTGAAACCGTCGTCCGGCTTAATGGTATCTGATCTGAAATGTCGCCCGAAATACAGGTCTTCTGTTCGGCAAGGAATTTAAGAATTGCCAGTCTTGCAGGATGAGACAGCGCTTTTGCGATTTTAGCCATTTCCTGAAGATGGTTCTGAAAAACATTGCTCTTAGAGTATGTCATAATTGTATATTTAATGTCGCAAACATACGACATTGTAAATTTAAAAACAAATGAAAATGAATTTATTTTATGCTTTCATTGAGCTTAGCCATTAAACCTCAATCACCAGAATAGATACCGGTAGATTACGATGGAAATAGCTAATGTGGTCGTTGGGGCTTAATTGAGCACATTTCAAGATTCTACCTCAGATCCGCTGATGGCGTTTACTCCGGATTTTACGATGCATATCATCTAAGGTAAGCTCCATGCGATCCAGGATTTTATTCCGTATCAAACCTGAACGCCAGGAAATCAAGGATCAGAGGCATATCTTCAAAGCGGAGGCCATTTTTTACCAGGTAGGGAATGTCCTCTGTAAAAGCGGAAATGAATGTTTCTTTTGAAAAATTCGGGTCATTCATGGCCAAAAGATAAGATTCCATCGCTTCATTCCTTTTTCCGAGGCTTAGCATTACATGGGCTGCATTCATATAATCAAACGCGGTTGGGGAAGCCGATTGCAGGATGGTCTGGTAATGCATGGAAGCATCTGACAGCTTTCCAAGAACAAAATGAAGATAGGCAATGGGGCGGAGCACTTTCAGGTTATCCTGCTGGTAAAACTCCACCCTGGAATAATGTTCAAGTGCTTCTTCGAAATTCCGGAGATTCAGATTGCATTGAGCAATCTGCGACTGGATTTTCAGATCATCCGGTTTAAGAATGGCAGCATCTGTATAATAGGAGAGCGCCTGGGTAAAGTCCTTGATCTTCATGCTGCACCAGCCAAGTTTTTTCATGATCCAAAGGTGATCTCCCTCAAACAAATCTGCTTTCTTATAAAAGGTAATGGCTTTCTGGTATCTGCCCAGTTTTTGGAAAGAATAACCGATTTTCTCAAAATACTCCCCTTTCAGAGGTTGTTTATCCGACAGATACTGATATAATTCAATTGCTTCAGGGTACCGTTCCTTTTCAAAATAAAACCCTGCCAGCCGCTCGGTAAAAGCATCCCTTTCAAAAAAGGTTTTATAAAAATGAAGCTGGTTAAAATGAACAGGAACCCTGAATATATCTTCAAATTCATTCCGGAACGGGTAAAGTTTGAAAAACCGGTAAAGATCCTGGATATATTGAATAAAAATGCTGTTGGAGGCGGCTTCAGGACTGAGAATTTCTTCTTCACTGGCCATTTCTTTCATCTGTTCCAGTTCCGCTTCAAAATAGGAAACCAGCATAGAACGTTGCTGTGGAGGTACCGAATGGAAATTAAGCGCGAAAGAGTATTTGTCTGAATTACAGAGATAAAAGGCTCGTTCCAGACCTTCGACCAACCGGGGATAGAATTCTTCTTCCTCAACAGAGGCCCTGACAAGATCGGGATTAGATGAATAATAGGGCATAAACCAGTTGCTCATCCGGTTAAAGAAATCGAAACGTTTGAGAAGGGAAAAGGTACTCATGAATACATCGCCGCCTTCCATCTGCATCTTCGTAAATTTCTCAATCCGTTCGAAAAGCCCGGGTACTTCATCAAGGATATCCTTCCATCCGGGGTTTTTCCCTTCCGGATCTTCCTCCTCATTACCGATCTGTAATTTATCTTCCATGCGTGGCATCATTTTCTGCATTTCCGGAAGCACCTCTTCTTCAAAGGCTTTGGTTATCTTTTCCGTTTCCTGGGCCATCAGGAGCTGAAGTAACAGCGCCTCCACATCTTTATTTAGGTTTTCGTCCAAGCTGAGTTCTTTCATTCGGTTCGTGAGCTGGGGGAAATAATTGATTCTTTTGTCGTACAAGATCAGAACGAATAATAACCCTGTGAGGGCTCTTTGATAAACCTGGTGTTCTCTTTCGTCAATGAATTCGGTTAGCAGAAGGATTTTTTTCGGATCAAAGTGGTTAAGCAGGTTCAAGGTCAGGGCAGAAACGATGAGACTTTTCTCGTACCATGGAATATCACCGGAGTGAACCATCTTGTGAATACTTTCGGCTGGCTTTTCGTGCAATTTACCCGAAAGCCAGATAAAACGGAAGGCCGGATCGACAGGAGTTGTGCCTTGTGCAGTCGTTCCGGCTTCCTCCAGCATCTTTTGCATCGCTTTTGCGGTAAGCAACTCGTCAAGGTGGTCAGCCACGGACTGCATATCTTCTCCGAATTCCTTACTGATAGCGGCTCGTTCGAGGTTTTTATGGGAATATTCCTTTTCCGACATTTCAAACTTTACATCATCAGCAAGGGTGAGAATTGAACCGGAGATTTCCAGAAGGATCTTTTCCCGCTCCGGGTCGGCAAATCCTTCAAATGCATATTTTAACAGGTTCTGGTAATTTTCAGAGATATTCCTGAACTGATAAAAATAATCTGCATTCGCCGAAAATCGGATCAATGGGGCAAGGGCATCGAGGGCGTGCTTAATCCTTCCGCTGTAAACATCATTGCTGATTTGCAAGTGTTTTTTTACAATGTCTGTCAGAGTTATCATGAACCGGGTCAGACAAAGGATATACCAGAGGTTGCCATCTGACACTTTTGCAGGTCAGGAGTCAGTAATCCAACGGTACGGCCATATCCGTGACCGGACAAGAGCGAAAATCTGCACATTGTAATTCACGGAAAATCATAGTATTGAACTCTTCTAAATAACCGTGAACCTCGATCCGTCTTGTTTCAAATGGTTACTTTTGCGGTAAATTAACTTACGATTTTGCTTCCCGGGATAAAAAAAATACTTCGTTTACTGATTCTGTTTTTGATCTCTGCCCCGTTATTCGGGCAGGAGCCGGAAATGTTCCGGATTCCCTGTCAGTATAAGGTCGGATGGGTCGCCGACGGAACTTCCTATGATAAAAACACGAACGAAATCATCCGGGAAATCTCCTTTTCCGCTGTTAAAGGGTTAAATAAAACGGCACTGATTCTCGATTTTACAATTGGTTATACGGTTCGACCGGCTGAGGAAAACCAGTCGTTGGTGCAGATTTTTCTGGGCACTCCGTCCGTGCGTGGCGATAAGTTTATCCGCGGGTTCGATCAGTCTGTAAAACTCAGGCCCGACAAGGTTTTTATAACATTCTATCAAAGGAGAAAAGCGGATTCTCTGGTGATAAAAAGCCAGGAGTGGAAGAATATTTTCTGGTGTTCCCCGGATTCGGCCACCACATCGGTTTTAATCCGGGATTATGATAAAATGAATGATACCCTGATAATTACGGTTGATCGTATTGCATATAGTGAAGATGCGTTCAATGCCTTCATCGAGCAGATCAAACTGGTGAATGACTACTATGCCTGTTCGGCTATCCTTGATTCCCTGCAAATCCTGTCAGGAAAGAGTAGGATCGGGGATGTGAATAACCTGCCGCGGAACCTTGTTTGGGTGGAGGAGTTTTATAAGGTGATCCAGGAAATGGGGAAAAAAAATTTTGATGAGCACCTTGACCTCGAGCAATATGATCCTGCGAATTACCGGTTGAGGTACCGCGAACTTTTCCGTCTTTCGAAGAGTACTGCCATGACTTTCCGCCAGAAACTGGATTCCTCGGTTCTGATCGAACCACCTTACCCGCTTTCATTATCGGTGAAGGAATTTGTAAATAGCATGTTGAGATATATCCGGTGGTCGTTGTTGGTTAATTCGCGTAACGGAAGGATCTATGAAGATTATCTGAATACCTTTTTTATTTCCAGGGTTTATGAAGATAATTATGATGTATTAAAGGAAATGCTTACAAAGATATACCCGGCCGAAAATACAGATTCTTCCTATAACCGTCTTTGCGAAATCCTTTGCAACGCCTATGAACAGGCGGCAGATTCGCTCATGTCGGGTTACCAGTATGCAGAAGCATCCCTGCTGATGGATAATGAAGAGCAATTTATTCGTTTCAGCGGCTATAGGTCCGGCAATCACGATCATTCGGTTTTAAAGATCAAAGCTTCGAATGGGATTTATGATTCCTACCTGGGTGTTGCCGAAACATCGATGAACAACGGAAAATTTCAGATGGCCGAGAACTATCTCGGGAAAGCCCAGGAATACCGGAAGAAAAAATACGGGTTCATTACGATTGATTCCTTGTTACAGATCGTTTCCAGGCGGTTGGTTGGATTAAAACTGGCACAGTGTGACACGCTTGCAGTTCATGAACATTTTGATGAGGCTATCGCCTGTTATCACAACCTCAATCTGGAATATGACAGCCTGACCAGTTTGATTTTCCGGGAGGAGATCAACCTGAAAACGGCGCGCTGTCTTTTTGCAAAATACCGTAATATCGGGTTGGTGTACTTTGAAAAAAACAACCTTCCTGATGCCGGTAAATATTTCCATATGGCGGAAAGTATCCGGACCGGGAATAATCTCCCCGCCGATTTCCAGCTGGATTCCCTTTTTAATGTGGTGTATCCATGGTACCTGGTCAGTATTCTCCGTGCAAAGGAAGACCTGGTGTGGACTAACCAGTTGGGAAAAGCCACTCACTTTGCGGATTCTGTCTCATCCCTTGCCATAGCCACCGGCCATCAGAATCAGCCTGATTTTACTGCCCAGCTGGCACGATACCGCAGAAAAATCCAGGAGAAAACCTGTTATAATGCCACTGAGAAATTTGAAGTGCTTGTTTTACGGGGAGAGCGAAACCTGGAGATGGGAAATTTCATCAAAGGAACCCTTTTGCTGGATTCAGCGCTTGTACTTTCAAAGCAACAGCCTGAATGCCGGCTTCCCATGGATGGACTTGCCGATACAATCATGAAATATGATGATCCGGCACTTTTTCAGAAGAAACTGATAACCAGTACCAACCTGGTTTCTATCAACGATTACAAGAATGCGGTAGCTGCTTATCTTGAGGCGGACCGTTTCTACCAGGAGCGGAAACTGGACCGGTTCGGATTGCAATGTCAGGCTCTGTATGATTTTGCCAGGCAGCGATCCATTGCGGGGCTTACGCTTGAGTCGACCGTACATTTTCTTTCTGCGGCCCGGTATTCAGAGGCCTTTCGATTCCTGGTGCTTCTCCGTTTGCAGGATTATCCTTCAAAAGAAACCCGGAAGATTCAGGAGACCCTCGGGCGGGAACTGGCTTCGGCAGATTTTCCCGGCGGGAATGGAAAGGATCCCGGGACATCTCTTGCCCGCTATACTCCTGAAGATAAATGGTTTTCAAGATTCCGGATGTCTTATCTCTATCAATGGAATATCCTGAAGAATGAAAAAACAAAAACCTTAGAAAATTAAAAGAAGCAGGAGGTCTCGGTTCTTATTTTTATTTTTGCTGATCTGTAAAATCAAAACCATGAAACGAAAGCTGCTTCTGATCTCGAATTCTACCAATGCCGGGGAAGATTACCTCGGCTGGCCACGAAAATTTATTAAGGAATTCCTTGAGAAAAACAACGTGGAAAAGATTCTCTTCATTCCATACGCAGGCGTAAACCTGTCAACGGAAGGAGTGTCACAATCTTTTGACGTTTATGAACAGCGGGTTGCGTCCGTTTTCCGGGAGCTGGGGGTTTCCCTTCATTCCATTCATCACGAGTCAGATCCGGTCGCTGCAGTCCGGTCAGCCAAAGCCATTGCTGTTGGAGGAGGAAACACTTTTCACCTGGTAAAGATGATGCATGATACCGGGATCATGGAAGTGATCCGTGAACGCGCTCTTTCAGGAATTCCTTACATGGGATGGAGTGCAGGGGCAAATGTTGCCTGTCCGACCATGAAAACGACCAATGACATGCCCATATCCGAACCTTCTTCTTTTGATTGTCTTAACCTGGTTCCGTTCCAGATCAATCCACATTATCTTGATGCCAATCCGGCAGGGCATGGTGGAGAGACCCGGGAACAAAGGATCAATGAATTTCTGGTGATCAACAAAGAAATAACCGTCGCCGGCCTTCGTGAATCGTGTCTTTTTGAAGTGGAAGCAGGCCAAATCAGCTTACAGGGTCCACGGCCGGTAAGGATTTTCAGGTTCGGCCACGATCCTGAAGAGTTCAAGACGGGAGACGATCTGAGTTTCCTCCTCTGATTAAAGCTTTACCAGTCGGCCGATACCGGTTTTGTGATTGCTGAATTGAACCTTCAGCAGGTAGATCCCGCCAGGCAGGGAAGATATATCTATCCGATTACCGGAGAAGGAAATCATCTGTGTGATATTTCTGCCATCGTATGAATAGAGTTCCGGTTTTTCAATCGCAGGTGCATTCAGAATAAAGATTTCGGAAGTGGCCGGATTCGGGTAAAAGCGAATGGTTTCATAATTTTTCTCCTGAATGCCTGTGATGGATATTACCTTCGCAGACCAAACCCTTACAGGAATCCCGACCGTATCAATCGTTCCATGGGCTATCGGTGTAACTTCAAAAGCAATATATTTATTCCGGTCATGCAATGAATCGGTGACATAACTGATTCTGGTTGCGGAATCGATTGCCACTGGATTCAACTGAGTGATCGAGTCGGCGCGGTACCACTGGTAAAATGAATTGCCTTCCGGACGATTATTTGTGTCGGCATAAGAATAAATTCCCGACAGAAAAGATCCCACATTCAGAGTTCCCTGGATGGCAACATCATAAGCCCGGGGAGGTACCTGGGCGAAGGTTGTTAACGAAAATCCCGAAAGGAAGAAAGCAGTGCAAATAACGAAAGTAAGTAGAGAGTGTTTTGTCATGAGTTATATTTGTTTTTGATTTTCAAATAGATGGAATTCCCAGGGTTTCATCTCAAAGGATGTCCCTTTTTTCATTTCAGTATGAGTAAGTGAAAAAATATCCCTGAATGGGCCCGACAGAATGGTTTCCTGGAGGGAGAAAGTAACCGGCTGCGGCGAGAGATTAAAAATTCCCACCATCGTGCTATGATCTTTTGACCGGAAAAAGGCATATACCGAATCATCATGTCCTGTGTCGATTTTCTTCAAATCTCCACCATCCGGCTGGTTCCACAGGGCTTTATTCTGTTTCTTATATTGAATAAGGGTTTTATAAAAGAAAGCAAGGCGATAGTGATCCCATTCAATCAGATCCTTATCGAAGAAAGCCAATCTCCTGTCAAAACCGGATTCTTGTCCGCTGTAAATCAATGGCATTCCCGGGATGGCAAATTTCAGTGCGGCAAAAGCCAGGGCAGCGGGGCCCATTCTTTCATATTCGGTTCCGTTCCATGAATTTTCATCGTGATTCGAAGTAAACCGGAGGCGGATGGCCTCCGGAGGGAATATTTTTGCATTTTCCTGCCAGATCGGGTCGATCAAACGAGTTGTTTTCGTTCCCTTTGCGATATCGTTCATCAGATGGTAAATGTCCCAGGAGTAAGTCGCATCGAAAGCAATCTCATGCATATCCGGCGTTTCCCATTCAGCAAGCATAAAAACATCCCTGATTTCCCTGATTCTGGGTACGGCTTCATTCCAGAAGGTGACCGGCACCATTCCTGCAACATCACAGCGGTATCCGTCAATTCCCGCCTCTTTCACCCAGTAAATCAGCGATTGGATCATATATTCGCGAAGATCGGGGTTGTCGTAATTCAGATCCGCCACGTCGGTCCATTCCTTTATTCGTGAAATGACCTTTCCGGTTTCATCCTGCGCATACCAGTCGGGATGTTCAACAGCCAAATGGTTATCTTTCGAGGAATGGTTGGCAACCCAGTCGATCAGTACATACATTCCCAGCTCATGGATTTTATTTACAAGATCCCTGAAATCCTCCATTGTCCCGAATTCGGGGTTGATACCTCTGAAATCACGGATGGAATAATAACTGCCCAGGGTTCCTTTCCGGTTTTCCAAGCCGATGGGATAAACAGGCATCAGCCACAGGATTTTTATCCCTATATCCTTTAACCGGGGAAGATGTTCTGCAAAAGCGCGAAAAGTGCCTTCGGGAGTGTACTGCCGGAGATTTACTTCGTAAAGTACCGCATCTCGTGACCATTCCGGATGTATCATATCTTTCCTCCTGTGCTTGGTTTCCTTTTGGCTGAGAAATGATGCATCAGTTGGATAAAATTTCAAAAGCGTTTCCTTTCAATGTCAACCGGATCTTGTTCTTTTCCGTTTTCGCATCGCTTCCGAAGTTATTGATCAGTTTCATGTTCACAAATCTTTCGGGAATTTCAAAGGTGATATTCCTGGCAGTCCGGTCTTTGTTGAAGATCACGAAAACCACTTTTCCGAAATAGCTGCGCATATAAACGAAAATCTTATCGGAAGCCTCAATGGTTCTGAAATCGCCATATATCAAGGGCAAGGAGTTTTTTCTCAGATGTGTCAGTTTTTCAACGGTTGCCTTCAGTCGGGTTTGTTGCGGTGAAAGACTGTCGAAGTGCATCATCCTCCTGTTATCGGGATCGTTGGCTCCGGGTATTCCGATCTCATCCCCATAATAAATAACGGGAATTCCGGGTATAGTCATATTAAAAGCATGTAAGGAAGCAAGTCGCTGATAACCGATGGTATCTTTCACTTCAATGTCGCGATCCCAGCCGGCTTTAAAATCATCTTCTCCCGGCATCAAACTTCCGGATGCATAAGAAATGAACCGGGCGACATCCTGGCAGCCGCTGATATTCCCCATCAGTGAATGGTCGCCGTAATAACTGAAACTTTCCTGGAGGGAATGATTCAGGTCCTTAAAAGAGGTGTTATCCCTGGCAAAGGTATTTCCGGCATCGAAATAGAGGTTGAAATCAAACTGGCCATCAAATTTCCCCGGGGTGATATCATTCATGATCTGTTCACGGGTACCGAACGTTTCCCCGATCTGGAAAATGGGCCTGTTATCCGGAATGATCACGTTTTCTTTAAGTTTTCTGGTCAGAATCCGCCAGTAACTTTCGGGAACATGATTTGCGGCATCGTGTCTCAGACCGTCAATCTCATAAGCTTTGATCCAGAAAAGAGTGGAATCGGACATCATGGAGGCTACTTCCGGGATGGTTAGGTCGAGGGTAGGAGTAGCTTCGTCGAACCAGGTGGTGTAAGGTTGTTCATTCCAAAGCCGGATGTTCTTTTTGTTATTTTCCAGCAACAGGGGAGTGGTCCATTCCGGATGTTTCCGGTAAAGCTCACTGTCTTTATTGATCCGGTTGGATACAAAGTCCAGGATGACGTTCAGGTCTTTGCTGTGGGCCTCTTCTACCATGGATTTCAGCTCTTCAGAACTTCCAAATCGGTTGTCGATTGTTGTGAGCGAAACAGGCCAGTAACCACTGTAACCTGTACTTTTTCGGTGAGGAGCCATGAAATCGCTCCAGGAGCCCTGGGGGTTTTGAATTACCGGTGAGATCCAGAGGGTGTTAACGCCCAAGCTGGTAAAATATCCATCTTCTATTTTCTGGAGGATGCCGGACAGGTCGCCTCCCTGGAAGTTTTGTTTCTTGTCCAGCAATGAATCCTTAACCGGCGCATCATTTTTCGCATTTCCGTTCATGAAGCGGTCAACCATCAGGAAATAGATGATCATCGCCTCTTTGTCCTCCCGGGTCAGGTCGCCAGCATTGGTGAGCACTTTGCCATCTCTGACCGGAATCAGGAGCTGATTGGATGCCCCGGCGGAATTGAATGCCCAAACCCGGATGAAGGAACGGTTGAAATCCTTTGCCTTTTTCGGAATCCGGATGCTGATGCCGACACTGTCAGGTTTCCAGAATGTTGAATCGAGCTGAACGTTTTGCCAGAAAACCAATATGTCGGTGGTTTTATTTTTGATGCCGATTGAAATTTTGTCCTTTTCTGCTTTATTCGTGAAGAGATAAGGAGTGCCGCTTGTGTTCAGGTTACCGGCATGAAAAACGGAATGCCATACACCGTTGAGACCTTCGGAAATATCAGGATTATCTGGATCCAGCATCATTTTACCGTTAATCAGGAGCTGATAATCGTATTTCCCAGGATAGAGCAGGAGATCCGTTTGCCATTTGCCATCTTTCACTTTCAGGACATTCTTTCCCTGCGTCCAGTTATTCATCTCGCCGACCAATTCCACGCGGTTATAATCCTTCCCTTTGGAGTCAAATACAAAATGCTGCCAGACCCTGGTTGATTTTTCGATCACCAGGCTGTAGGAAAAACCATTTGCCCATACTTTCATCACACTGAGTCTGGGGATGGACCGGTCTTTCGGGATCAGGATTAGTTGGGATGAATCTGCTGAAAACCGGTATGACAGGGAAGGATCCAACACGAGTGAATCAATGGCTTTCGGATGTCTGAAATAATCGGAAAGTTCGATCACGGTTGAGTCAGGCTGCAACATGATGGGTGATGCGATACCGGCCATCTCGGGATTGGTTGAAATCGCAATGTCTTCATGATTTTTGCAGGCCTGAACCAGGAATAACCCCGCAGTCAGAAGGAGGAGCTGAAGGAAAGAGTATTTTCCGGACATATTTTTTGTTTTTGTGGATATCATTTAAATTTCATTATCAACGTACCTTTTTCAACACCAATGCCGTCCTGTTGGTGATATAAATATTCAACAGATGCATTTGTCCTGTTTTATCAGGATGCGAGAAAAATACTGTTTTCTCATCAATCCTTCCGTGACCGCCGTAGCCAGAATTATCGGTATTCAGGACAATAATATATTCCCCGGGTTCCGGAACACTGAATTCATAATCAGGTATGGAATGCCCGGTGTGAAAGTTAACAATAAAAATCAAACCAGCACGCTCAAAAACGATAGTTTTATTCGCATCGTCCATATTTAACTGCCTGCCTTCTTTACGAAAGATCCCGTAACGGGTCACCATATGAATCATGTCCTTGTCAAATGCTCCCAGGAAATGGTATTTAAGGTCCTGGTCTTCTACCAGTGACCACATTCTGCGGGCATATTGAAACGACCAGTTATTACCTTCCCGCGGGAAGTCAATCCAGTCGGGATGACCAAATTCATTGCCCATGAAATTCAGGTAAGCCTGTCCACCAAGAGAAATGGTCATCAGCCGGATGATCTTGTGGAGGGATATCCCCCGGTCAATCACAATATCACTGTCTTCCTTATGCATATGGAAGTAAATGTTGCTCTGCATCAGGCGGAACGCCAGCGTTTGATCACCTACCAGGGCCTGGTCATGCGATTCAGCATAGGCAACCGTTTTAACGCCCGGCTGCCGATCGGTCAGCACATTCCACATCTCGTGGATGTTCCATTCTTCATCGGTTTTTTCTTTCAGGATCCGGATCCAGTAATCGGGAATAGCCATTCCGAGCCGGTAATCAAAACCGACACCACCGTCCTTAACCGGGTTGCATAGCCCGGGCATCCCGCTTACATCTTCAGCGATGGTGATGGCACCGGGATAGATCGTATGGGTAAGGTGGTTGGCCAGCTGAAGATAAACGAGGGCATCCCATTCAACTCCATCCCGGAAATAGCCGTTGATGTCCCAGTTGTCCCGGAATCCGTGATCGAAATACATCATCGACGTGACCCCGTCGAACCGGAAACCATCAAAGTGAAATTCCTTTAACCAGAATTTTACATTAGATAACAAAAACTGAAGGACTTCTCTTTTTCCGTAATCGAAACATTTTGAATCCCAGTGAGGATGATAACCACGGTCTCCGGGATGAAAATACTGGCTGTCGGAACCATCAAACTCATTCAAACCTTCATTGATGTTTTTAACCGTATGGGAATGAATAAGATCCATAATCACTGCCAAATCCTGTTCGTGGGCTTTTCTGATCAGGTATTTGAGATCTTCCGGGGTTCCGAAACGGGAAGAAACGGCAAAAAAGTTTGAAACATGATATCCAAAGGAAGCATAATAAGGATGCTCGGCAATGGCCATCAGCTGGATGGTGTTATAGCCGGAATTCTTGACATAGGGGATCAGATAATCAACAAATTCGACGAAAGTACCAATGCCTTCCTTTTCCATGGCCATCCCAACATGGCATTCATAAATCAGCAGATCTTTATGTTTCCCGATCTTGAAATCATCGCCTTCCCAGTCGAATGCAGGGGGTAGCCATACCTGGCCTGAAAAATTTTTGGTTTCCGGATCCTGCACCACCCGTTGTAAATAGGCAGGAATCCGTTCGATAAATCCTTTGTCTGAATGAACCATCACCTTGATCAGGCTCTGATGGGTAAAGCGGTCTTTATAGGTGGCTTCATCGAGAAAAATTTCCCAGATACCGTCCTGATTCCGGTTCAGCCGGTGAGCATATCGTTGCCAGTCATTAAAGTCGCCGAAAAGATAGAGATCCTGTGCTTTCGGAGCCCATTCGCGATACCACCAGCCTTTCTTTTTCGCGTCGTAGTGAATGCCGAAATAGTTATAGGCATCTGCAAATTTTTTCAGGCTTCCCCAATGGTCAGTGATATCCTTCAGGGTATATTGAAACCGATGATAACGATCCATGACTTCCTGTTCGACCTGTTCGAGCCATGGATCATTTTTTACCAGACCAATTTTTTTCCCTGGTTTAGTCATGTGCTAAGGAAGGTTACAACCATTATTTACAGGAAACCCTGCATATTCGGACTGGATAGCGTTTGACAGCATATCCGTAAAGCCCTTTTCTGTTTCAGGGAGATCTTTGATACAAATCGCATCGGGATGAAATTGTTCAATCCACCAAATGCAGTTTTGAATCAGGTAGCGGGGTATGAGCGGGGTTTTCAGATTCAATTGAAACGAGGCCGTTCTGGAGGTTTTTTGAATGATCAGCCAGTTTGACATCGGGCGACGGCTTACCCACTCATGGCCTTGTCCTGTTTGGAGGCTCAGTTCCATGATCACTTTTATTCCCTGCTGATGCAATGTGTCGGCGAGCAGGAAAAACTGGCCGTTTTCCTTGTACTTTTCACGAATCTGGTAATAGCTGACCGAAGAGGTTGAAACAAAAACGGGAGGAACTTCCTGTATAACAGGCCTGGTGAAACCGATTCTTTCCCTGATCTCATAGAGGTATTCAGCCACCACTTTTCCGTCCACTGAGAATGAGATGGGGAAATTGCCTGCCTGCAGGGCATCTGTGAGTTTCAGATCCAGGAATAAATAATCCGGGCTGTCGGTGGTTCTGGCTTTAATCAGTTCAATGCCTGGTGTGAAGATCGAAGGGTTTGTCTGGGCTATGTTCTTCCCATAAACCATCAGTTGCAGATTCTTGTCCTGAAATCCGTTCCACCAGAAAGGAGGCTCAATGCGTTCGAGGGTGCCTTTCTGGGCAAACGAAATCATAAAAACAAAGTTCAGAAGGACGAGGAAGAGCGCCTGTTTCATAAAAACGAATTATTGATGATTCAAAATTAGGAAAAATTCATGAATCTCTGCCATACAATTTTGCCAGCCGGACCAATCTCTTCTCCAGGGTCTTGGAAAAAGCGGATACATTGCAGCGCCAGTTCCAGTTGTTGGTGATGGTTCCGGGCGTGTTCATCCTGGCCTCACTGCCCAGTTCGAGAAGATCCTGCAAGGGCACGATGGCAAGGTCGGAAACGGAAGCCCATGCTTGCCGGATCATGCTGCTGCATATTGTTTCCGGTGTACAATTCATGTATTCCAGAGCATATTCACGATCCTTTTCCGAGGCTTTTCCGAACCACCCTTTAACTGTGTCATTATCGTGGGTACCGATATATACAACGGTGTTCCGGATATAGGTATGGGGAAGGAAATTACTGACTTCTCCTGAATCAAAGGCAAATTCAAGAATCTTCATCCCGGGAAAGCCGGACGAATCCCTGAGGTCCTCCACATCCGGAGTGATCACACCAAGATCCTCGGCGATAATTGGAAGATCGCCCAACACTTGGTTTATGGCTTCGAAAAGCGCTTTCCCCGGTCCGGGCATCCATTTCCCGTTTTCTGCGGTTTCCTCACTAAACGGAACCGCCCAGTACGCGGCAAAGCCACGGAAATGGTCGATCCGGATGATATCAAAAAGCGTAAGATTAAAACGGATCCGATCGATCCACCAGGAATACTTCTGGCCTTTCATTCGGTTCCAGTCGTAAAGAGGATTTCCCCAAAGTTGACCGGTTTCACTGAAGTAATCCGGAGGTACTCCCCCCACTGCGACTGGATTTTTGTTTGCATCGAATTCAAAAATCTCAGGATTTGCCCACGCATCAGCACTATCCAGCGAAACATACAAAGGGATATCCCCGATAATACGGATGTTGCACTGATTGGCATAATCTTTTAAGGAACTCCATTGCCGGAAGAAGAGATACTGAACAAACTGATGAAATTCAATCCTGTTTTTCAGGGATTTTGAGAGGGGGGCAATCGCTTCTTCTTTTTTTAACCTGAGTTCTTTCTTCCATTGATACCATGGTTTCTGTTGGCTGTATTCCTTAATGGCCATGAAAAGGGCATAGTCATTCAGCCAGGATGCATTCGTCTCAATAAAGTAACGAAGGTCCTGCTTGTGTTCTTTTCCGGCAGATTCATCAAACCGGGAGGCTGCTTTTTCCAGCAAGGGGATTTTTTGCCGGATTACCTCACCATAGTTAACATGGCCTGTTTCATGGATGACCGCTCCCGAAAGTTCTTCCCGTGTAAGCAATCCTTCCTCGCACAGCAATTCCGGATCAATCAGCAGTGGATTCCCGGCTTTCGAGGAGTAGCATTGATAGGGAGAATCCCCATACCCGGTAGGTCCCAATGGCAGAATCTGCCATCGTTTGATCTTTGACCGTTGTAAAAAATCAATAAATGCAAAAGCTTCTTTTCCGAGTGTCCCGATACCGTATTTTCCCGGTAACGAAGTCGGGTGAATGAGTATTCCACCTGCCCGTTCCTTCATCTTCCTTCCATATTATAAAATTCAACCACTCGTGTTGCGGATGCAGCCTGACCTTAAAGAAAAGCAATGGCAAGGATCACTAAGATGACCAGAGGTGCCACAATCAATACTGTCTTCCGGTCGCGCTTGAGATTCTTATTGCAAACAGCAATCTGATCCAATGCGAGGACATCGTTGGATTTAAAGCCAAGTGCTTTTTCATACTCGCGTTTGGCGGAAAGGAAAAGATCGATCTTCATAAAATCTGATGCACGTCTGATGTGATCCTCATACATGAGTTCCTCATGCGAAAGATGTACTGTGGGTTCTTCGGGATGTGCCATGTGTAATTTTTTTTCAAAGGTAACATTTGGAATTCAAAAAGGAGCCAATCATCAATGAAAAAAAGCCCCCTGCTCAAAAAGAGGGGATGCAAGCAATCAGGGTCTTTTAATAATCTTAAGAAGAATTAATGAATTTTATAGGATATCCCGACCCCGATATTTTCCCTGAATTGGGTTCTCGGCCCCGTGTTGCCTTGCAGGTCGGTGATCATAATGTCATTGTCGTAAATGATCTGGGTAGCAATGGTAGTAGCCAGCCATTTGTTCACCTTGAGAACAACGAGAAGATTCCAGTTTACATCGATATTTCCGAAATCTTTCAGGTAATCCGTGAAAAGGTCTAGTGTAGATGTGATATTGATGCTTTTTGAAAGATCCTTGTTGAGTGTAGCCCTGACATAAGGACCCAGTTCACCTTTGATATGTTTGGACGAATCAACGCCGAAGGCACCCTGGTCAGCCAACCGCTGATCTAAAACGAAGGTAAAACGACCGGAAGCCGGCGAGAGGAACAGGCTGAAGAAGGGGGCCGGTTTATAACTGAATCCAGGGCCAACAACCAGGTAAGCCGGTGCCATGAAAGTTGAAATGATGGTCGTGTCATCGGGATATTTATACCCATTGGTGAATTGAGTCCGGAAATTGGCCAAAAGTGTAAAGTCCCATTTTTTACCGATCTGATATCCATAAGAAGTAGTCAGATCGATCTTGTCATCGGTCTTCCTCAATTGCTCTTCGGAACTTCCCGGAGCGCTGAGTTGGAAACCATATGCCAGGTCAAGGTTGTTTGACCACGAATGTTTGCCTTTCTTGTAGTCGGCCTTTAAGTTGAACATCGCATTGAGCCCCAGTGAATTCTGCCCTCCTGCCGACCAATTGGCAAAATAAGCCTGGTTGAAATTCAGGGTAACGATACCACTGATCTTCCAAGGCTTAACGGTATCTGGCATTAAAATTATTTTTGAATCGGGTTTACTTTCCGTTTGCTGTCCGAAAGAATTAGCGGCAAGGAAAACCATGGTCAGGAAAAACAGTACATTTTTCATAATTCCGTCATTAAAAAAGTTAGACAATCCCTGGATTATTTTTTCAACAGATCCCTGATCTCTGTAAGCAGTTCCTGCTCTTTTGTTGGAGGTGGAGGCGGAGGGGGAAGTGCATCTTTTTTCCGGCTGAGATTACTCAGACCTTTTACCAGCATAAAGATGGCAAATGCGATGATGATGAAGTCGACCATTGCCTGGATAAACATGCCGATTCTTAGCTGAACAGCGGCCTTCACCACAGCATGGGTTTTAGGATCGACCACTGCATCTTTCAAAGAGAAAGCGAGGTCCTTGAAATCCATCCCACCAACCAGCATTCCGATCGGTGGCATGATGATGTCGGTGACCAGCGAACTAATGATCTTTCCAAAGGCAGCACCGATGATGATACCTACTGCAAGATCAACTACATTGCCCTTTACGGCAAAATCCCGGAAATCTTTTACTACAGACATGATTGCATCGTTTTAATGTTTCTTTGCAAGAATAGGAAATCTTTTTACAAGATTTCAGGAAAATTTGATTTTGTTCACAAAGAATCATTTTATTTCCTTTTTTATGGCTTTCTGATCAAGGATGAGAATTTTAGCCGTTGTATCACTTAACACCTTAATTTTGCAGGGGAAAGCAAAACGCAATTATGACTTCAGAGCAATACTTCGACAAATTCCGCAAAAACATCATCGGACAGGATGCAACTTATATGACTCCATATGGGGAGAAGCGAATGATCTACGCAGACTGGGTGGCCAGTGGCAGGCTATACCGCCCGATCGAAAGGACGATCACGGAACAAATCGGGCCTTTCGTGGGCAACACGCACACAGAGACCAGCGAAGTGGGCAAACGTATGACCCTTGCCTACCAGCTTTCCCAGCGAAAGATCAAACAGCATGTAAATGCCGGTTCAAACGATGTGATCCTGACCACAGGTTTCGGCATGACATCTGCCCTGGTAAAATTTCAAAGAATTCTCGGGTTGAAGATCTGCGGGACACTTAGCAAGAAGCCTTGTTTGAAGGAACAGGAGAAACCGGTTGTATTTATTACCCACATGGAGCATCATTCCAACCAGACTTCCTGGTATGAGACTGCAGTCGATGTTGTGGTAGTTGAACCGGGAAGTGATCTTCTTTTCGATCTGAATAACCTTGAGGCTGCCCTGAAAAAATATAAAGACCGGAAGACGAAGATCGGTTCCTTCACGGCCTGTTCAAATGTTACCGGTATCCATACCCCCTATCATGAAATGGCAGGATTGATGCATGATCACGGTGGGCTTGCTTTTATCGACTTTGCCGCATCCGCTCCTTATGAATCCATCGATATGCATCCTGCAAATGAAAGGGAGCGACTGGATGCCATCTTTTTTTCACCACATAAATTTATGGGGGGACCCGGCTCATCGGGTGTTCTGATTTTCGATGCGTCTCTTTATACGATGAAATCTCCTGATCAGCCGGGTGGTGGTACCGTTGAGTGGACCAATCCATGGGGAGAGTATCGGTTTATTGATAATATTGAAGTTCGCGAGGATGGAGGTACACCCGGCTTCCTGCAGGCTATGCGAACCGCCATGGCCATCGAAGTAAAACAACAGATGGGAGTGGATAAGATCCATGAACGGGAAGCGGAACTGGTCAAAAGAGCCTTCTCCGGGTTGAGGCGGATTCCGAATATCAACATTCTCGCTGATAAAACGGAAAATCGTCTGGGCGTCATCTCCTTTTATTTTTTGAAAATCCATTATAACCTGGTGGTACAGATTTTAAGTGATCGTTTCGGGATTCAGGTCAGGGGCGGGTGTGTTTGTGCCGGTACTTACGGGCATTACCTTTTGAATGTGAGTCATGACAAATCAAGGGAAATTACCTGTAAGATCGACAGTGGCGATCTTTCGGAAAAGCCCGGCTGGGTGAGGTTATCCCTGCATCCGACCATGACAGATACCGAATTGGATTATATCATTGATGCCCTGAAGGCGATTGAAAAGAATTACAGGACCTGGTCCGCTGATTATGCATATAACAAACATACCAATGAGTTCCGGCATGTCTTTGAGGATAAAACGATGTCGGTGATCGAGAACTGGTTTACCTTACAGCCTTAATCTTTTCCTGTGTAGTTTGTGATAATTTTTTACTTACTTTTGTAACATCATGCAGAGATCAAGGAAATATTTCTCGGTATTTTTTAGCCTATACGTGCTTTTCCTGATTGGATCGCCATGTGTCGACAAAGACCTGACAAATCCATGCACGATATCTGCCTGTCTTTCAGGAGATGATCATTCAGGAACCGATCTTCCCGATCACCAGGACCATTGTTCACCTTTTTGTACCTGTTCCTGTTGCAGCCTGCCTTTCGAAATGGTTTCCCCTGTTATTCTGGAAACCCATTTTATCACTTTACAAACTGTTTTTATTCCGCTCAAGCCTTTTATCTCCTCCGTTGAATTATTCTCCATCTGGGAGCCTCCGAAAAGTGTGTAGCCATCTGATCGTTCAGTAAGCAATCTTCTTTTTTCATGCTTTTGTCCATTACAATAGGACGGGACTGAACGTATCCGGGGAAAACAACCATTCCCGGCCCACAAATGCGTTATTTTCAAGGCTAATCACTCATCCCTATGATAAAATCAATTATCGATTTCTCCATCCGGAATAAACTGATCATCGGCTTGTTCACGATGATACTGATCATTCTCGGAATTTATTCCCTCACGCAGCTTCCGGTGGATGCCGTGCCGGATGTCACCAATAACCAGGTCCAGGTGATTTCCATTGCACCTACCCTGGCTACCCAGGAGGTCGAGAAATTCATCTCTGCACCAATCGAAGTTGCCGTTTCCACGATCCCGGATATCATTGAACTTCGTTCAATTTCGCGCCTTGGGCTTTCGGTGGTCACGATCGTATTCAGGGATGAAGTGGATATTTACAAGGCTCGTCAGCAAATCTCCGAACGGCTGAAAGATGCAGAGGCCCAGATTCCGCCGGGAGTTACCCAGCCCGAATTGGCGCCGGTTTCCTCTGGCCTGGGCGAGATTTACCAATACCTTGTAAAACCAAAACCGGGCTTTGAATCCAAGTATACATCGACCGATTTACGCACTGTTCAGGACTGGATCGTGAAGCGGGAACTATTGGGAACGCCTGGTGTGGCTGAGGTAAACAGCTATGGCGGTTTTGTCAAGGAATACGAGGTGGCCGTCAATCCCGAACGCCTCAACAGCATGAATATCACGCTTTCGGAGATCTTTGAAGCGCTGGAAAAAAATAATGAGAATACGGGAAGTGCGTATATCGAAAAGGAACATAACTCCTATTTTATTCGGGGGATCGGGTTATTGAATGGCTTCGATGATATCGGGAAAATCGTGATAAAAACCAATCCTGATCATGTGCCCGTTCTGATCAGGGACGTCGCCGATGTTCACGAAGGTCATGCCATCCGTTATGGCGCTTTTGTGGCCGATACCAGTGAGGCCGTAGGTGGCGTGGTGATGATGCTGAAAGGAGCCAATGCCTCCCGGGTTATTGCCGATGTGAAAGAGCGGATGAAAACCATCGAAACTTCTCTTCCCGAAGGCATCATGATTGAAGTTTTCCTGGACCGAACCGACCTGGTTGAACGTGCCATCGGGACGGTCACGAAAAACCTGCTGGAAGGAGGATTGATCGTAGTTCTTGTCCTGGTGCTTGCACTGGGCAACCTGAGGGCCGGCCTTGTGGTTGCTTCAGTGATCCCGCTTTCTATGCTTTTTGCCATTTCCATGATGAACCTTTTTGGGATTTCCGGAAACCTGATGAGCCTGGGGGCCATCGATTTCGGATTGATTGTGGATGGAGCGGTCATCATTGTGGAAAACGTGGTACACCGGATCAGCCAGATCAGCAAAAAACGATTCAACAATACCCCGTTGACCTCCAGCGAGATGGATTTCGAAGTGGGAAGTGCCTCGAAAAGTATGATGAGCTCTGCCACTTTCGGACAAATCATCATCCTGATCGTTTACCTTCCGATTTTATCACTGGTCGGAATTGAAGGAAAGATGTTCCGCCCCATGGCTCAGACAGTCGGATTTGCGATTCTCGGAGCGCTTATCCTTTCACTAACTTATGTACCGGTCGCTTCCGCCTTATTTCTTCCGAAAAAGACTTCCGGAAAAAAATCTTTTGCGGATCATTTTATGACAGGCATTCACAGGATTTTTGATCCCATGATCCGGTTTTCACTGGGTCATAAGATCACAATCCTCACTGTTTCAATACTTCTCTTTGCGGGCAGTATCTTAATTTTTTCGAGGCTTGGCGGCGAATTTATCCCGAACCTTGAAGAAGGCGATCTGGCCTCAGGCATTATGACACTGCAGGGTGGATCGCTGACCAACACGGTAGAAACGGTAAAAAAGGCCAATAAGATCCTGCTGGATAACTTCCCTGAAGTGAAACATGCAGTTTGTAAAGTCGGGGCAGGCGAGATCCCTACCGACCCGACGCCTGTGGAAACCGGCGATTATATCATCACCATGAAAGATAAAAAAGACTGGGTAACTGCAAAGACGCGGGAGGAGATGGTGGAAAAGATGAAAGAGAAGACCAGTGCCATTCCCGGAGTGGAATTCAGCTTCCAGCAACCCATCCAGATGCGGTTCAACGAACTGATGACCGGGTCGAAACAGGATGTTGCGATCAAGGTATTTGGAGATAACCTGGATTCACTGGCCGTTGAAGCGGAAAAAATCGCCGGCCTGATCGCAACCCTGGATGGAGTGGAGGATGTTCAGGTGGATAAAGTGACCGGATCACCGCAGATCTCCGTCATTTATAACCGGGAAAAGATCGCCCGCTATGGTTTGAACATCGCGGATGTAAATAAAATTTTGCGGACCGCATTTGCGGGTAGTACTGCAGGGGTCATTTTTGAAGAGGAAAAGCGGTTTGACCTTGTGGTAAGGTTTGAGGAACCCTTTCGGCAGGATATTGAGAACGTTAAACGGCTTTACATTCCGTTAAATGACGGACGGCAGATTCCTTTGGAAGAACTGGCGACGATTGAGTTGAAAAACGGCACGGCCCAGGTTTCGCGGGAGGATGCCAGGAGAAGGATCACGGTTGGTTTTAATGTAAGGGGAAGGGACGTTCAATCCATCATCGCCGACTGTAAAAAAATGATCTCTTCGGATGTTCAGCTGCCTCCGGGTTATTTTGTGACTTATGGCGGACAGTTTGAAAATCTTGTGGAAGCGCAACAGCGATTATCCATTGCAGTTCCCGTTGCCCTGGTGTTGATATTTGTGCTTTTATTTTTCGCTTTCCATTCGGTGGGTCAAACGCTGCTGATCTTCACGGCTGTGCCGCTTTCAGCAATCGGCGGTGTGATCGCTCTTTATCTTCGCGGAATGAATTTCAGCATCTCCGCAGGGATCGGATTCATTGCACTGTTTGGTGTTGCGGTGCTGAACGGGATTGTACTGATAGCCGAATTCAACCGGCTCAAAAAGGAAGAAGGAATGATTGATATTTATGAACGGGTACTGAAAGGGCTGAAGATTCGTTTACGTCCTATCATCATAACCGCAGCAGTAGCTTCACTTGGATTCCTGCCCATGGCAATGTCGACTTCAGCAGGAGCTGAAGTACAGAAGCCCCTGGCAACCGTCGTTATCGGTGGACTGATCTCAAGTACCCTGCTGACCATAATGGTTCTTCCCGTATTGTACATCCTTTTCGACCGGAAAAGAAGACCGGGAAAGGTTACTCCAAAAACCATCGGTGTATTACTCATGATGCTGCTCTTTTTGCTGATCAGTTCTTCAGAAGTTATGGCACAGGAAAAGCCAGCCAAAGTTTATACACTTGAAATGGCCATTCAGCAAGCATTGAAGAACAACGGTATTGCAAAATCCGCCGCACTCGAAGTGCAGAATCAGAAGGCGCTAAGGAAAACCGCCTGGGAGGTTGACAGGACAAATATCGGCCTTTCCTATGGGCAGATCAACAGCCCGGAAAAGGACAATGAATTTTCCATTTCTCAGGGAATTGCTTTTCCTTCTACCTATTTTCTGAAGGACAAACTGGCGAAGAAAGAGATACTGAACGCTGAACTTCAGGAACAGGTGACGAATAATGAAATCATTTCGCAGGTAAAATCGATTTATTTTGAAATATCCTACTTACGTGCTGTATTGAACTTGCTGGAATATCAGGATAGCCTGGTGGCAAATTTTGCACATTCAGCACAATTGCGGTTCAACAGGGGCGAGAGCACGATCCTGGAAAAGATGACCGCAGAAAGCCAGCAGTTGATCGTAAGAAACCAGATACAACAGAACATTGCCGACATCCATATCCGGTCGTGTATGCTCCAGGTATTGCTGAACGAGGATAAGGATATTGAAATTGCTGACACGGTTTTGCAAAAGCTTACGCTAAATGTTCCTGCCGGAGATTTTGCTGCCGGAGCCAACCCTTTCGTTTCACTGAATGAACTGCAGCCGGAAATGGCCCATCTGAAGGGACGGGTTGTCAAAGCGGGTCTTCTGCCGGATCTTAGCCTGGGTTATTTCAATCAATCCATGGCGGGTATTTCCGGGGAAAGATTTGACGGTATTCAGGGAGGAATCAGCATTCCGCTCATCTTTCCTTCGCAGACAGCTAAGATCCGGTCGGCCAGGATAACTGAGGAAATTGCAAAAGAAACACTAGGCTACCAGATGAGCACTTTTAAACATAAGCAGCATATCCTGACCCAGGAATATGAAAAGTACCGGAATAGTCTTGAATACTTTGAAAATGCTGCACTCAGGCAGGGTGCCATGATCATCGACCAGGCAGGGAAAAGTTATAAGGCCGGGGAGATCGATTACACCGAATATGTTCAGAACCTCCGCCAGGGCATGGAGATCCGCACCAGTTATCTAACTACGCTGAATGCGTACAACCAGTCTGTCATTGCACTTGAATCATTTTACTTCACAAATAAATAAAACAAATATGATCCGATTTAAATATTTGACCTTCTTGATCCTCCTTTCTTCCGGATTCATTTCCTGCAGCCAGAAAGAAAAACCAGTGGAGAAATCAACGCATGAAGTCCTTGCACCTGATGCGGTGGAACTTTCCGGCGCGCAATACAAATCATCCGGTATTCTTGCAGGAAGTATTGACCTCCGGCCGATACGCACCGTTCTGACGGTGAACGGGACCGTGAATGTAACTCCTCAGAATGTTGCTTCGGTGAGCGCACCACTTGGCGGGTTCATCAAAAGCACCAACCTTTACCAGGGAGGTGCCGTCAAAAAAGGACAGGTCATGGTTCTCATCGAAAACATGGCTTTTGTCGATCTTCAGCAAAATTACCTCGAGACAAAGGCTCGTTTTCAATATGCGGAAATTGAGTTTAAACGTCATTCGGAATTGTACAAGGAAAATGTCTACTCTGAGAAAAATGTTCAGCAAACCGAAACGGAGTACAAGACGCTGAATGCCCAGCTCAGGGCGTTGGAACAAAAACTGAAAGTGCTGGGAATTGATCCGTCTTCCCTGCGTGAAGATAAGATCACCAGCATCATTCCGGTTATCGCGCCGATCAGCGGGTTTCTGAAAAGCGTCAATGTCAATATCGGAAAATATGTCGGGCCGACCGATGTCATGTTTGAAATCGTGAATCCGGATAATCTTCTGCTCGAACTGGTGATTTTTGAGAAGGATGTGAATAAAATCGCATCAGGGCAAACCGTAACCTTTTCAACGCCGGATGATCCGGGACATATATACAACGGAAAGGTTTACCAGGCCGGTAAAGCGCTGGATAATGACAAGACCTCCTCTGCCTATGCAACCATTGAGGGACCTGCCGGTAAATTGCTTTCGGGAATGTATGTGAACGCGAAAATTGCCATTGAGAACCAGACGGCCACTACGGTTCCGAATGGAGCCATCGTGCAGTTTGATGAGAAGTTCTACATTTTTGTCCATAAAGGGAAAAGAATGGAAAACGGTCATGAAGTTTATGATTTTAAAGCCGTTGAAGTGAAAAAAGGGACAACGGATGGAAGTTTTACGGAGGTGATCCTCCCTGAGAAGTTCGATATTGCCGTAAAAATTGTCATCAAAGGAGCCTACAGTATTCTTTCGGCCTGGAAGAATGCCGGTGAAATGGCCTGCTGATCATTACGAATTCCGATTGAAGCGCTTATCTTCTCATTACAGCTGATATTACGGTAATCTCCGCTGCTTTTAACAAAATTTAACTATACCTGTTATAGCTTACTTTAATATCTATATAAATAAATATCATAAATTTACCCTCTGAATTTTCTTAAAAACGAAACCAGTTATGGAGTATCAAATATTGAAAGTGACCATTTCCGATGGTGTTGCATTGGTTACCATCGCGCGACCGGAAGCCATGAATGCATTGAATTCTGCCTTCTTTCGGGAGTTTAATCATTTCTTAGACGAAGCCGGCAAGACCAGCAGCATCAAGGTGATCGTTATCACCGGGGAAGGGAAATCATTCGTAGCGGGTGCGGATATCGCAGAGCTTGCGAATTTCAATTATGACAAAGCCTGCGGATTTTCCAGACTGGGAAAAATCACTTTTAACCGGCTTGGAAAACTGGAGATACCGGTGATTGCTGCGGTCAATGGTTTTGCGCTGGGTGGCGGATGTGAACTGGCTCTGGCCTGCGATTTCCGGATTGCATCGCATGAGGCAAAATTTGGTCAGCCGGAAGTCAACCTGGGACTTATCCCCGGTTATGACGGAACTCAGCGTTTATCGCGGCTTGCCGGATTAGGGAATGCGCTTTTTGCCATCCTGACTGGTGAGATGATCAATGCCGAGGAAGCCCTGGCAATGGGTATTGTTCAGAAGATTGTTGAACCGGCTCAATTGATGGAATATACGATGAAAATTGCAAAAAAAATGGCTGCGAATGGTTCTAATGCGGTAATCAAGGGCAAGGAAGTCATTCGCCGTGGATACGAAAAAACGATGCTCGACGGCAGCCGGCTGGAATCAGAAGCCTTTTCAAAATTGTTCGATTACCCGTCGAGCAAAGAAGGCATGATGGCATTCCTTGAAAAACGTAAACCGAATTGGTAACCCTGTAGTATAAACTGAAGAAATATGAATTACGAAGAAAGATTACAGAATGTAACGATACTGGGAGCTGCAGGGAAAATGGGCAGCGGGATTTTATTGCTCACTGCGATAGAGATGGCCGAGCTGAAGCTCAGTCCCGGGAATCAGCAAACCTATCTACTTTTCGCTGTGGATGTTTCTGATGACGCCCTCTCCGGTGTGATGAAATATATCCGTACACAGGTTTTTAAATTGGCTGAAAAAAGAATTGTTTCACTCCGAATCCTTTATAAAGACCATAAGAATCTGGTTGACAATGCGGAGGTTATTGACAAATATGTGGATGATGTGGTTTCCATGATCCGGTATACAACCCGGATAGAAGTGGCATACCAATCGACCTTGATTTTTGAGGCCATCAAGGAAGATCCTGCGCTGAAAACGGATATTTTCCGAAACATTTCAGAGAATAATTCCCATGATCCATGGTTTTTTACCAATACTTCCTCCATTCCCATCACCGAACTGGATGAGAAAGCTGGACTTGGCGGAAAAATCCTGGGATTCCATTTTTATAACCCGCCTGCCATCCAGAAACTCGTCGAGGTAATCAGGTCGAAACATACCCTTGCGGAGGTGGAAGAATTTGCTCATGCCTTTGCCAAAAAGCTCCGGAAAATCGTAGTTCCTTCCAATGATGTGGCAGGCTTTATCGGAAACGGCCATTTTATGCGTGATTTGCTGTATGCCACTTCTGAATCCGAAAAGTTGATGAAGGATTTTACCTTCACGGAGGCCATTTATGCCATCAACCGGGTCAGCCAGGATTACCTGATCCGGCCGATGGGTATCTTTCAGCTTGCTGATTATGTGGGAATTGATGTCTGCATCTATATCATGAGCGTGATGAATCCCTACATGAAAGACGAGGATCTTCATAGTCCGTTGCTGGACAAATTGCTGGATTTGGGTGTAAAGGGAGGACAATTCCCGGACGGATCGCAAAAAGACGGATTTTTCAGGTATGAAAAGGGGAGGCCTGTGATGGTTTTCGATCCGGAAAAGAAAGATTATGTTTCCATTGACAGTTTCAAAGCCAAAGTTGATGAGAATCTGGGTGCCATGCCAGCCGTGAAGCCCTGGAAGGTAGTGGTGAATAATCCGGATAAGGAGGCACTATTGACTACCTATTTCAAAGAAGTGGAGACATTTAACAGTCTTGCTGCAACCATTACGAAAGCGTATGCCAGGAAATCCAAAGCCATAGGACTTGAACTGGTTACAAAAAAGGTGGCCGGCAATGAAGAGGATGTAAATACCGTTTTATTGACGGGCTTTTACCATGCGTATGGCCCCATCAATGATTTTGTCATTTAAAAAGAAAAGTGATGTTAAGAAGAAAAGTATATATGGTGGCCGGTTTTAATACGGTTTCGATGGGATCCGGCCGCAAGGAATTCAATCCCAGAGCAGAACGCGACGGATTAGAGGAATATATGAAAGCGGCAGGACAGGGAACGCTGAAACAGATCGGTGGCGCCGGGAATGTCGACGAATGCGTAGTGGGTAATTTTATTGCAGCTCGTTTCAACCGGCAAGGCAATATGGCGGCTTTCTTTCCTTTTATTGATGAAGGATTAATGGGAAAACCTGCCATCCGCGTGGAAGGTGCCTGCGGAACAGGTGGGTTGGCTTTGCTGACCGGAATCAAAAGTGTTCTCGCAGAGACCGCCGAAGTGGTTCTGGTCCTGGGTGTGGAGGTTCAGAACAGCGTAAAAGCGATTTACGGAGCCGATATCCTGGCAGCAGCCGGATGGGCCAAAGACCGGAAAAATGGTCATGCTTATTTTTTTCCTGGTCAATTCAGCGACCGGGCAGGAGCCTATTTTGAAAAATACGGAAGAGAAAAGACCCGCAGGGCTTTTGCGAAATGGTACAAAAATGCCATTGAAAACGCACGAAGATGCCCTACCGCACAGGAATACCAAAACACCGTCATCGACCTGGAAAAAGCAGCCCTGGCCGAACCGGATGGAAACACATTTGTTGACCATCTCAACATCTTTGATTGTTCAAAGGTTTCAGACGGTGCTTCCTGTATTGCCATCGTTTCGGAGGAAGGCTTAAAAAGAACCGGCATTCCAAAGTCACAAGCCATAGAGGTAATGGGATGGGGTCAGGTTGCTGACGACATTACCAAAGCCCCGGAAGAACCGACGGAATTAAGAACCATGAAACGGGCAGTTGAAACGGCTTTCAAATCAGCCGGTATCACAAAGGAACAGGTTGCAACGGCCGAGATTCACGATTGCTTTTCCATTGCCGGTGTGATGGCGGTGGAGGCGATGGGTTTTGCAGAACCGGGTAAAGGCGCTGATTTTATCCTGGAAGGAAACACTTCCAGAGATGGTTCTATCCCGATCAATACGACCGGTGGGTTGATTGGCTGGGGACACCCGACCGGTGCTACCGGCGTGCATCAGGCGGTGACCATTCTTGAGCAGTTAACGGGTAAAGCCGGTGAAGCTCAAATCAAAATTCCGGCTGAAAAGCCCTACGGACTGACCGTAAATATGGGCGGGAATGACAAAACCCTCGTTTCAATTGTCTTTAAAAGGGCAGAAGCGTGATCAGCCCATGGAAGGATCTGGTTTAAACCGTATCACCCATTTATTTAACATCAGGTATCCCATCATCCAGGCGGGAATGGTATGGTGCAGTGGTTGGGAGCTGGCTTCGGCCGTCAGCAATGCCGGCGGATTAGGATTGATCGGGGCAGGATCCATGTACCCTGAGGTTTTGCAGGAACACATCCGCAAATGTAAAGCGAATACAGTCGCCCCCTTTGGAGTCAATGTTCCATTGCTCTACCCTGAAAGGGAAAAGATCTTCGACCTCATTATCCGGGAAAATGTTAAAATTGTGTTTACCTCTGCCGGAAGTCCGGCCAAATGGACAAATCATCTTAAAGCGAATGGGATCACGGTGATTCATGTGATTGCAGGTGTAAAATCTGCCCTGAAATGTGAGGAAGCCGGCGTAGATGCTGTCGTAGCTGAAGGTTTTGAAGCCGGAGGGCACAATGGCAGGGAGGAAACTACCACGCTGACACTGATACCCATGGTCAGGAAGGCCACCCGCCTACCACTCATTGCCGCGGGAGGTATAGCAACTGGACGAGGAATGCTGGCCGCTATGATACTCGGTGCCGAAGGGGTACAGATCGGTTCACGTTTTGTGGCCTCCACAGAATCTTCGGCACATCCTGACTTCAAACAAAAAATTGTGGAATCCGGGGAAGGGGAGACCTTCCTTTCCATGAAGAAACTGGTTCCCGTAAGGATGATGAAAAATAAATTTTTTCATGAAATCCGGGAAATGGAAGAAAGCGGAGCCTCAGCAACAGAAATTGCCGCTGTTCTGGGCAAAGGACGTGCAAAAAAGGGGATGTTTGAAGGCGATCTTGAAGAGGGAGAACTGGAGATTGGACAGGTAGCTGCCCTGATTACAGAGATCAAGCCCGCCGCAGATATCATTCAGGAAATCATGGACGAATTTAACCTTGCCAGGAAAGAAACCAATTCAATGACATTCTGATCCGGAATGATTCACCAAAAAAAGAGTATAATCGTAGCTTAATGCCTATTCCCGTTCGCTCATGAGCGTGTACTTTGCAGGAGGAGTAACGGATTTATAGGCCGGTCGGATGATCCTTCTGCCACTGATCAGCTCTTCAAGGCGGTGTGCACACCAGCCGGCGATCCGGGAAATGGCAAATAACGGGGTATACAATTCCTTCGGAATCTTCAGGCATTCGTAAACAAATCCTGAATAGAAATCGACATTCGGAGAAATCAACTTGTCCTGGGTTCCTTTGAATTCATAATAGATCTCCGGGCCGATCCTTTCAATCGCTTCATAAAGTGCGAGTTCCTCCTCACGGTTTTTTTCAACGGAAAGCAATCTGGCTTTATCTTTCAACAAGATGGCCCTGGGGTCAGAAACGGTGTAAACGGCATGCCCGAAACCATAAATTTTCCCGGATTTGTCATAGGCTTCCTTCCTGAGGATCTTTCTGAGATATTCTGCTATTTCCTCATCATTTGACCAGTTCTGAACATTGGCTTTGATGTTATTCATCATATCGATGACTGCGAGGTTGGCACCACCATGCAACGGACCTTTCAGTGAGCCGATGGCTGCCACGATCGCCGAATAGGTATCGGTTCCGCTCGAGCTGACCACCCTGGTCGTGAAGGTGGAATTATTTCCACCGCCATGTTCGGCATGAAGCACGAGCGCTAAGTCAAGCAGTTCGGCTTCCAGCGGAGTATAATCATTGCCTTTCAGCATATAAAGGAAGTTTTCTGCTGTAGTAAGTTTTTTATCCGGGTAACGAACGGTCAGGGTCTCATAAAAGATCAGATGACGCATGGCTTGATAGGAATAAACCCCTATGGTGGGGAATTTGGCAATCAGGCTGATCGACTGCCGAAGAATGTTTTCGACGGTAGTTTCATCTGCATTCTCGTCCAACGTATACAATGCAAGGATCGATCGGGCCATCATGTTCATCATATCCTTCCCTTTCATGGTCATGATCATATCGCGATTGAAGCTTTCCGGCAAGGCACGCAATTCGGCCATTCCCTCTGAGAATTCACACAATTCCGCGTTTCGGGGCAGTCGCCCGAAGAGCAACAGAAATACCGTTTCATCAAACCCCGGCCTCTTTTCGGCCTGGCATCCATGAACAATATCATTGATGTCGATTCCGCGATAAATCAGCTTTCCCGGGATTGCTTCTAATTTACCGTCAATCTTTTCATATCCGACAACACTGCCTACACGGGTAAGCCCTACAAGCACACCGGTATGATCTGCATTCCGTAATCCTCTTTTGACATCATATTCCTTGAAAAGATTCTCTTCTATTTTGCATGAATCCTCAGTAAGATGAGAAAACTGTTTTATGAATTCGTTGATTTTCATATAAGGATAATTTTATTTGTCTTTGTTCTGTGATAAGGTTCAAGTTGGATTCATGAAAGTTTAGAATGGGTATTCATAAAGTTCAGTGCGCTGCCCGATTTGAACCAGTGAATCTGTAATTCACTGTAACTGTGATTGACTGGAATGATTTCATCCCGCCCCGAATAATGATGAATTGATAGCATCAGCGGCCTGCCCGGGAAGAATGTATCCAGCCCGGTCAAATCAAAGGTATCATCTTCCAGGATTTTCAAATAATCTTCCGGATCGGCAAAAGTCAGTGCAAGTATTCCCTGTTTTTTAAGGTTGGTTTCATGAATCCGGGCAAACGATTTAACGAGAACCACCCTTACCCCGAGATGTCGTGGTTCCATGGCCGCATGTTCGCGCGAAGATCCTTCTCCGTAATTCTCATCCCCGACGATTATCGAGGGTATTCCTTTGCTCTTGTAAAACCTGGCCAGCTTCGAAACTTCCTGGTATTCTCCTGTCACCTGGTTTCTTACCGAATTGGTTTTATCATTAAAGAAATTGGTAGCTCCCATCAACAGGTTATCGGAGATGTTATCCAGGTGTCCGCGGAATCTCAGCCAGGGGCCAGCCATCGAGATATGATCGGTGGTACATTTCCCCTTTGCCTTGATGAGCATTCTCATATTCGTAATGTCGTGTCCGTCCCAGGTATCAAAAGGTTCAAGCAACTGGAGCCGCGCGGAATCCTTATTTACGATGATTTCTCTGTTTTCTGCATGGGCAGGAGGCGGCAGGTACCCGGGTTCTTTAACATCAAACCCGTTGAGCGGAAGTTCTACACCTATAGGAACATCCAGCATTACCTGTTCACCGTCTTCGTTGGTGAGCGTGTCCTTCAGCGGATTGAATAAAAGCGTTCCAGCCAGGGTAAGGGCGGTAACGATTTCGGGGGAGGCAATAAAGCTGTGGGTATTGGGATTGCCATCATTCCGTTTGGCGAAATTCCGGTTAAAGGAATTCAGAATGGAATTTTTCCGGTCAGGATCGGTGGTTTTTCTTGCCCATTGTCCGATACAGGGTCCGCAGGCATTGGCCATGATCACCCCGCCGATTTCGTTAAAATCAGCCAGCAATCCATCCCTTTCCGTCGTGTACCTGATCTGTTCCGATCCCGGGGTGATGATAAACTCAGCCTTGGCTTTCAGATTTTTTGTTTTGGCCTGTCTGGCCACAGATGCTGCCCTTGAAAGGTCCTCATAAGAAGAGTTGGTGCAGGAACCGATCAGGCCTACCTCCAATTTCTCAGGATAATCCTGTTCCTTGATGAAAGCGGCAAATTCGGATATCGGATGAGCGACATCCGGTGAAAAGGGTCCGTTGATATAAGGTTCAATCGTTGAAAGATCCAGTTCAATATACTGATCGTAATAATCCCGTGGATTGTCATAAATCTCTCCATCCGGAACCAACAGGTCATGGTGTTTGCCGGCAAGTTCTGAAACTGCTGATCTGCCCGTTGCATCCAGGTATTCCTTCATTTTATCATCATACATAAAAAACGAGCAGGTTGCTCCGATCTCAGCACCCATGTTGCAAATGGTGCCTTTCCCGGTACAGGAAAGACTCTTGGCTCCATCGCCGAAATATTCAAGGATGAAACCTGTACCACCTTTGACGGTCAGCAAGCCTGAAATCTTCAGGATGACGTCTTTGGCAGAGGCCCAGCCGTTCAATTTCCCTTTCAGCTGAATGCCAAAAATTTTGGGCATTTTCAGTTCAAAGGGCATTCCCGACATGACATCCACGGCATCCGCGCCACCTACTCCGATGGCGACCATCCCGAGTCCGCCTGCATTGGGCGTATGCGAGTCGGTACCAATCATCATTCCGCCCGGGAAAGCATAATTCTCAAAAATCACCTGGTGGATAATGCCGGCTCCGGGCTTCCAGAACCCGATTCCATATTTGGCCGAAACCGACTCAAGGAACTGGTACACTTCTTCATTCTGATTGTTCGCCTGAATAAGGTCCGGTTTTACCCCTTCCCTGGCCAGGATCAGGTGGTCGCAGTGAACCGTAGTCGGAACAGCTGCCGAGGGCCTCCCGGCTGTCATGAATTGAAGTAAAGCCATCTGGGCTGTGGCATCTTGCATGGCAACCCTGTCGGGGAGGAAATTGACATAATCAATCCCCCTTTGATAAATCTGACCGGTGCGATCATCATAGAGATGACCAAATAGTATTTTTTCAGTGAGCGTAAGCGGCTTTTTCAGGAGTACCCTTGCTTTCTGAATGCCAACAGCCATCTTTTCGTAAGTTTTCCCGATGGCTACGATATCTGATAACATAATTTTCTTTAAATTTATTTAGTACAAATATAAATGATTTTGTATTTAAATAACTAGATATTTTTAATATAGGTTATTTTTGCAAAAAGATTTACAAATTCGTTGTAAACTTGTGTTAACAAAAAGATCATGACGCTTATCAAAAGCTTGTTGGATCAGTGGCAAACCGAAGCGGAAGGGGAAGAATCCCGGAGCGAGGCTGCGGTTCATATTCTGGAAGAAGCCGAGCACTTTATAACCCAGCACAAACCTGATTGCTTTCAAAACGCCTTTTGGCATCAGTTTTTGAATGTTACCAGGAAAAGTTCCTTTCTCACCGCCCTGCCAACGGATGTGTACCGTTACCGCTGGGCTGAACTGGTCTTCAAAATCATCCGTCTTACCAATTTTACCCTGAAAGACCTGATGGTGCAGCGTGTGGAGGAACATCCGAAGAAGATTCTTTTTAAGGATATGACTTTTCCGGTGACGGTTGAATGGACGTATGAACAAATCCTGCGGCATATCAGGGAAATGGCTGCCGTTTTTTTCAAGGAGGGTGGAACGGAACCCCGAGTGGCGATCTTTTCGGATAATTGCCTTGAAGGCGCCTGTTCTGACCTGGCCTGTCTCAGTTTCAACATTTTTGTTACTCCGCTCAGTACGCACTTTAGCGCAGAAATTCTCCTCACCATCTTCGACCAGCTGCAAATTACCATAGCGGTGGCCGATTCAAAAGAACGGATTCAACTGTTGCAGCAGGTACAGCAAAAAACGGCTGTCCCTTTCAGAATCTTCTCGCTGCTTCCTCACGGCACTTTGCAAGACGTTAAATATCTGCCGGAAGAATGTAAGAAAGTATTGAACAAGGAAATTGAGCAATTCCTGGACAAAAATCCATCCCTTCCGAACAACCGGGTGGCTACTACCATGTTCACCTCAGGGAGCACAGGTCTTCCCAAGGGGGTTTCTTTCTCGATTTACCAGATTGTCACGAAAAGATTCGCACGGGCTGCGGCACTTCCCTCTGTCGGAGAGGAAACCTTTCTTTGTTACCTTCCGTTATTTCACACTTTTGGAAGATATCTCGAGATGACAGGTGCTATTTTCTGGAGCGGGACCTACGTTTTTGCCGGAAATACTTCTGCCGAGACCTTGCTTTCTCTTTTTCCGAAAGTAAACCCGACAGGATTTATCAGTATTCCTTTACGGTGGCAGGAGCTTTACGAAAAGTGCCAGGCTGAGACGGCAAATATCGAGAGTGATGAAATCCGCCATGAGCGGGTGCGTGAGGTGACAGGGCATCAGCTCAACTGGGGCCTTTCAGCTGCCGGCTACTTAGATCCGGGCGTTTTCAGGTTCTTTAATGAATATGGCATTCATCTCAACAGTGGATTCGGTATGACTGAGGCAACCGGAGGGATTACAATGACACCTCCCGGAAAATATAAGGATTCATCCGTTGGGATTCCATTGCCGGGTGTTTATACTCGTTTGACTGCAGTTTCTGAACTGGAGATTTCCGGTCATTATATTGCTGCTTACCTCGAAGAAGCGGGTCCCGGAGATACGATTCCTTATCCGGTGTCGCCCGAAACCGACCGCTGGTTAAGTACCGGTGATGTCTTTCGAATCGCCGAAGACGGGTATTTCGAAATTATCGACCGTGTCAAGGACATTTATAAAAATAACCGAGGCCAGACCGTTGCCCCGCAGGTTATCGAGAAAAAGTTTCTTCATGTTCCCGGAATTAAAAATACATTCGTGGTGGGGGATAACCGGCCATATAATGTACTTCTCATCGTTCCGGACCTTGAGGATCCGCTTTTCCAGTCGATAACAGGAGACAATATCAATGAATATTTTCATCAGATCACGATGTCGGCAAATCTGGATGTTGCTCCCTATGAGCGGGTCGTGAATTTTTCGCTGCTTCCTCGGAATTTCAGCGGGGAAAAAGGGGAGCTGACCCCAAAAGGCTCTTTTAACAGGAAAAGCATCGAGAAAAATTTCAGCGAGCTGATTGAGACCTTATACATAAGTAACATTGTCACGATCAAAACAGGGGATCTGGTGGTTACCATTCCAAGATGGTTTTACCGGGACCTGGGGATTCTTGAAAATGATATTCTCTTTGAGAAGGATCAGCTGATCAATCGCAGAACAAAACAGGTATTGACCTTGAAAATGAAAGAGAATAACCTGGTTCTGTTGGGTGACCTGGTCTACCGGATCAATTCCGATACTTTTGATCTCGGGGTCTTCGCCCGTCAACCCAGGTTATGGATTGCGAATCCCGAACTGATCGCCTTCTGTCCTATTAAAGAAAGCTGGGATATTCCTTTGGGGGCCATTGCTTCGTCCGTTTATGTTTCCACTTTCAAGGGTTCAAAGTATCGTGAAAATAATTTTCTTACCCTGAAAGCAGGGAAGGATGAAAATCTTTCCGGCAGCAATCGCCTCATCACTGAAGCTTTTTTTCTTCCGTTTGAAGAAGCTTACATTGCGCTTGATGCCTTGGGAAAACTCTTCAGTGAAGCCGAGCCCAGGCTTGCCGAAGTGCTGCGACACCGGCTTGAGGCACTGGCCTTTCATCCCGAAGAGGAGATGCGTGCATTGGCTTACCGAATCATCTTGTTGAAATCACCAGATCCGGAACAGATCCCTTTCCTGCCGGCATTTATAGAGTCAGGCCTTTCTTTCCTGAATGAAAATTCGATCCGGGAAATTGCCTCGAGCAATTTTGGAAAACACAGGCTGGATGCTTTGAAGCGAAGGCTGTACTGGTACAGGAATCATCTTCACTGGCCAGGCGGAAAGAAAACCAAAGAACAGTTCGGGACAATCCTTCAACTCTTGTTTAACTTCGCCACCCTGCATCTCGAATTCTATACATCGATCCGATCAGAATTATCGCGATGGATTCTTCATCGGAAAGATCCTTTCCTCTCACGGAAGGCAGAGGAGTATTTTAACCGGCTTGCCCTGGTATTTGAGCAGGATATGGAAGAGCGCATGCCCCGCCATTCTTATGCTTACTGGCGGACGAAAATGGTTTTTGAGTCTGGAATACCGGCCACTGAACAGGAAAGGCTTGCTTCCATTTTTTCATCCACTACCTTTTTTCATGAAAGCATTGCACTGGCCTTTAATGACCCGGGATTCGACCTGACGGAAGTTCCTGACCGGGGAATTTGGGTGCTGAGGCTCCAGGCTTTCAAGGATTTCAAGCATTACCGGATCAGCGTGAACACGATGAGTGGGAAACATTTCGATCTTCACATGGTGATGAGCGAGAATCCGGATTTTATTCCGAAACCGGAAACCTTTTACTGGATGGCTTCTATGTCAGGGTTCCCAACCGGCCCCATTGTGACTTCCCAACTCGGAAGTAGCCGGCCCACACTGGGCATTCTCTCAACGCAGTACATCGGAGGATTGACCGCATGGGATAAAATCAGAGAATTCTCGGAAATCCATAAATCGGCAGGCTATCTGAAACCCAATGCATGGAAAAAAGTTTTTGTTAAATCCTTCTCGGTTATTTTCAGGGCATGGCAGGACAGCGGGTATCAGATTGTTCCCGGGGTGATTACACCATCAAATATCATGATTCCCGAGATGGACTTTCGGGAAAGCGCTGTGATTGTTACGCTTACGGGCTGGTCACTTTACAAAAACCCTCTTTCCCTGGTTAACCCCATGTTACAGGATTTCTATTGCAGAACAGCCGCACTCTATCCTGCCTGTAAGAAGAACCTGGATGTCAACTGGATATTTGATGCTTGTATAGAGACATTTGGTAAGGAAGAAGCGAGGGGATTTCTGGAATTGCTCCGATCGGATCTGAAACGTAAACCGTTTGCCTGTTATGGATCAGAAGATGTGGCCGCTATACTAACCGCCTATCTTGACCAGATGCAGGATAAAACCTGGCTTCCTTTGGCAATGATCAGCGCCATCGATCAATATAATGAATGGCACAGGATGAACCCGGGTACCACCGCCCTGGCCAAAGAACAAACACTGGTGGAACTGATGGAACTCTATAAACTTCAACAATATGAAGAACTGGTGAGATACCATTTTTATCGCAAAACCTACTTTCTGGATGCCATTCCGGCCGTAATTCAGGCATTTGACAAACTTCTGGAAAAAATGGAATCGGGTATCCGGGAGCTGCCCATACAACTCCTGGAATTGTCGGAATTGCAGACCGTCATTACCGAAGATGAAGATAAAGATATTTTCAGCAGGATGGTCTTTCCCAAACTCCGGAGTGATCATCGGATCGATTTCATGAAGGTTGGCGAGAATAAAGGTTCACACGTAGTGGTTCGGTTATATGTGGAAGACAAGTCCGGAACCGAATATATCATGCGGGAACCGCTTGAACCGAGAGAGATCGGACAACTGTACCAGTTGTTTTACCGTGAAAATTACCCGAAAGAAGTGTCAGATTCCGACAGTCATTTCATCGTGGAGGATCGCAGCGGAAAGATCGTCGCCGGCCTCATCTGGCATTACCTGGACGAGGAGAATGTGCTGCTCGACGGAATAGCCGTCACCTCCTCGCTGCAAGGCAAAGGTATTGCCTCGAGCATGATCGAAAATTTCTTTGCAAGCATGTCGGCCCGGGGGGTCAAAGTAATCAAGGCGCATTTTTTATTCGGAAATTATTACCTGAAGCATTTTTTTGAAGTCGATAAGAAGTGGGGGGCACTGATCAAGAATCTTGAAACCTGATGACTTTTTCCTCTAAACTCTTTTTTTATTATTAATCATACCAACAAAGAATCATTATGAACGATACAATCACATTTGAGAACGGAAAACTTTATGTGCCCGATATGCCGGTAATACCTTTCATCGAAGGAGACGGAACAGGTCCGGATATCTGGAAGGCCAGTGTTGCAGTATTCGATGCTGCCGTGGAAAAGGCCTATGGCGGCGAACGAAAAATCATGTGGATGGAGGTTCTTGCCGGTGAAAAATCCTTTGCAAAGACGGGCGAATGGCTTCCGGAAGAAACGCTGAATGCGATCCGTGAATATATCGTCGCCATCAAAGGACCGCTGACGACGCCGGTTGGAGAAGGAATCCGGTCATTGAACGTGGCGCTTCGCCAGAGCCTTGACCTGTATGTCTGCCTGCGGCCTGTTCGTTATTTTAAAGGCGTTCCTTCTCCTGTCAAACACCCGGAAACGACGGATATGGTTATCTTCCGGGAAAATACGGAGGATATTTATGCAGGGATTGAATGGCTCAATGGTACACCGGAAGTCAAAAAGGTAATAAAATTTCTGACCAAAGAAATGGGCGTGACAAAAATCCGCTTTCCGGAATCTTCTTCCATTGGCATCAAACCCGTTTCCAAAGAAGGAACTGACCGGCTGGTAAGGGCGGCGATTCAGTTTGCCATCCTCAACCATAAACCTTCCGTAACGCTTGTTCACAAAGGAAACATCATGAAGTTTACGGAAGGTCAGTTTAAGAAATGGGGATATGAACTTGCCGAGAAAGAATTTGGTGACCAGGTCTTTACCTGGACGACACATGATCGGATCAAAGCGGAGAAAGGTCTCGAAGCGGCGGATATGGCACAGTCGGAAGCCGTAAAAGCCGGCAAAATCATCATTAAGGATGTCATTGCTGATGCATTTCTTCAGCAGATCCTTACCCGGCCAGCTGATTATTCGGTCATTGCAACACTGAACCTTAACGGCGACTACATCTCTGATGCACTGGCAGCCATCGTAGGCGGTATCGGCATTGCCCCGGGAGCAAATATCAATTACGAAACCGGTTATGCCGTGTTTGAAGCTACACATGGTACGGCGCCGAAATATGCAGGGAAAGACATGGTCAATCCCGGTTCTGTGATCCTTTCAGGGGTCATGATGCTGGAATACATGGGCTGGACGGAAGCCGCAGAGCTTATCACAAAAGGACTCCAGGCATCCATTGTCAGAAAAAAGGTCACCTATGATTTTGAAAGACAAATGGAAGGAGCCACCAAACTGAAATGTTCAGAATTTGGCGAGGAGATCATTTCAAATATGTGACATTGCTGAAGAAGAAGCGGAAAGATCTAGCTTTCCATGATTCCATCCAGCGTTTCCGAAACCGGTTTCAGATCAAAAGGAACACCAATTTTTGCTCCTTCGGCAATCAAATCATCTACAATGGGTTTGATGATAGGAACGCCATGTTTTTCATTGAATTCGGCCATTTCAAATTCTTTTTCCCCGGCAACCAGGATCTCATTTCTTCCCGTGGCAAGGGGTGAACTTTTTAGCAGATCAATCATATTATCCATCTGGTTGGTGAAATCCAGGATGGGACGAAAGGCGTCAATGCTGATGGCCATAAAAAAATGAGCCACACCGGTGGGATCCGGTTTACCGGGGGAACCTACATGGGAAAGGAAATTTCCGCCCGAAAGCGCTGAACAAAGAATTTCCACCAATAAACCCAACCCGTACCCTTTATATCCGGCTGTTATTTCCATGCCTCCCAGCGGAAGCAGTGCCCCATGTCCGCCGGGTTTAATTTTAGAAGGATTGTCAGTCACCTGTCCCTCCTCATCAATTCCCCACCCGATTGGGATATTCTCCTTTTTCTTTTCATATAACTGGATCTTTCCATAAGCCACTGCGCTGGTTGCCATGTCCAGGAGGAAAGGGCGTCTCTGGTTTGACGGGGCTGCCACTGCAATGGGGTTGGTTCCGACGACTGCCGTCCTTCCATAAGTAGGAGCCACCAATGGTTGGGAATTGGTCAGACTGATCCCGATCATTCCGTTACGCATGGCCATCATGGCATAGTAACCGGCAATGCCATAGTGGTTGCTGTTTTTGACGGTAATAGCCGCTAAACCGCTGGTCTTTGCCTTTTCAATACACAATTTCATGGCCTTGTAGGAAACAACCTGGCCGCAACCATTGCCACCATCAATCAGAGCAGTGGTTGGAGTTTCTGAAACAATTTTCCATGGCGTTAACGGATCAATCCATCCTTTACTGATCCGGCTTCCATAATAAGAAGCCAAACGCAATAATCCATGCGATTCGACACCACGGATGTCAGCGCAGATCAACACTTTTCCAACGATCTTTGCATCTTCGGCCGGTACGCCCAGTTTTGTCATATACCGGATTACAAAATCCAGAAGGTCTTCTCTTTTAAATCTCAAGATTGTTTCCATTGATTCCTGTTTTATTTAAGATAAAAGATAAAAGTAAAAAGATAAAAGTAGAAAGATGAAAGAAAAGGAAAACTTCTCACTTATCGCGCTTTGCCACATAATTATCAATAACCCATTTTGCAAACGGAAAGCTGCTGGTAAATGCCGGTGACACTGCATTAAGCACATGAACTGTTTTGTCATCGCCTTCCACAATAAAATCCTGAACGAGTTCCATGGTGTGGATGTTCATGAGCTGTGCACGGATTCCCGGTTTGCTCCAGTCGGTAAATCCGCTTTTATCAATATGATGAACCAATTCGGTGGCCATGTTGACGAAAAAGGATTTGTTGTATTTTCTTACTTCTTCAAAGGCAAGATTTCTGAATCCGAAGGCATTTGTCAGGAATAATTTGCTCTCCCAGCCAAGGATATTGAACATTTCGTCTGCCTTGAAATTGTCCATGCCTTTGTAATTTTCCCTCCAGAAAGCCGGGATGGAGGTTGGCCCTATTTTTATGACCCCGTCAACCGTAACGGTATAATGAACGCCCAGAAAAGGATTTTTCAGATTGGGAACCGGGTAAATGTTGGTCCTGATCGGCTTGTCCGTCTTCGTGTATTTCAGGTAAATTCCTTTGAAAGGGATAATGGTATAATCTTTTGAAAACCCGAAAGCATTTGCGATCCTGTCGGCATATAAACCTGCCGCATTGATGATGATATCAGCGGTGATCTTGTTTCCACGCGTGGTCAGGATGGAATTATCGGATAGCCGGCTGGCATAACCTTCCTCAAATTGGAACTTTACCCCCAGCTGAATCAACTCATTTTTTACCGCCACGTTAACTTCTACGGGATCGACCGTTGCTGTGGATGGAGAGAACAAAGCTTTCTGAAAAGTCTTTGCATTGGGTTCAATGTCTTTCAGCTCTGCTTCGGAGATAATGGAAACCTCCACCCCGTTATTCTTTCCACGTCGATCCAGTTCATACAAGGGCTCCAACTCGGATTCATTTTTGGTTACAACCACTTTCATGCATTCGTTCAGCCGGAGACCATGCTCGCGGCAATACTCCTTCATCAGCCGGTTGCCGTCGCGGGTGAACTTTGCCTTCAGCGAGTCTGCGGAATAATAAAAACCGGCATGCAGAACGCCGCTGTTTCTCCCGCTGCCATGATAGGCCACATCCGGTTCCTTTTCCAGGATGAGGATCTCGGCGCCAATGTCCCTTTTTTTCAATTCACGCGCAATGGCTAAACCAATGATTCCGGCGCCAATAATGAGATAATCCGTTTTCTGATCCATACTTATGCAGATATTAATATGTTTCAAATATACGTTGTAATATTTTATATCAAAATGAAAGTATCCTTCCAGATGACAAGTTACAAAATGATTCCTTTGTCATCATGTGTATAATTCTCGGAATCTGTGAAGACTACGTAAAATTTGTTAATGTTTGTTAAAAAAAAGAATCATACTAACTTAGTGGTAAATTTGCGCATGTATTTAAGTATTTAAATATAACTTACTCACAAAAGAACCATCATGGAATTCGAACTGAATGAAGAGCAACAGATGATCCGTCAATCTGCCAGAGATTATGCCCAACGCGAACTGATCAAGGATGTCCTCGAACGGGATGAAACAGCAACTTATCCGACGGAACATGTCAGAGCCCTTGCTGAACTGGGATTTATGGGAATGTTGGTGGATCCGGAATATGATGGTGGAGGGATGGATACCATTTCTTATGTCCTGGCCATGGAAGAGATTTCCAAGATTGATTCCTCCGTTGCCGTGATCATGTCAGTAAATAATTCCCTGGTATGTTTTGGAATACAGGAATTCGGGACTGAGGAACAAAAACAAAAATTCCTGAAACCCCTGGCCAGAGGGGAGAAAATCGGGGCTTTTCTTCTTTCGGAACCCAATGCCGGTTCCGATGCCACCTGTCAGAAAACACTGGCCATTGACAAAGGGGATCATTACCTGGTCAACGGAACGAAGAACTGGATCACCAATGCCAACTCAGCATCGACCTATATCCTGATTGCACAGACCTATCCTGAAAAAGGGAGCAAAGGGATCAATGCCCTGATCATTGATCGTCATACAGCCGGGATCACACTGGGCCCCCATGAAAATAAAATGGGAATGCGCAGTTCCGATACCCATTCGGTGATGTTCACCGACGTGATTGTCCCGAAAGAAAACCGGTTGGGTGAGGATGGGTTCGGGTTCAAGTTTGCCATGAAGACCCTCGAAGGCGGCCGAATCGGTATTGCCGCACAGGCGCTGGGAATCGCTTCCGGCGCTTACGAAAGGGCGTTGAAATATTCAAAGGAAAGAAAGGCCTTCGGAACGGAGATATTTAATCATCAGAGTGTTGCCTTCAAACTGGCTGAAATGCATATGCGGATCGAAGCTGCACGATTGTTTTGCCTGAAAGCCGCCTGGCTTAAGGATCAGCATCAGCCCTACGGAACCGCGAGCGCCATCGCAAAATACTGGGCCGCCGAAACAGCCATGTATGTCACCACCGAAGCCGTTCAGATTCATGGTGGGTATGGTTATGTGAAGGAGTATCATGTGGAAAGACTGATGCGGGAGGCGAAGCTGACGCAGATCTATGAAGGAACCAGTGAAATCCAGAAAATCATCATCTCCAGAGCCATAATGAACGAATAAGATGCAAACATCCGTGTACCAACCCCGGTATCATATCCGAATCGTGACAGCAGCATCACTTTTCGACGGACATGATGCCTCTATCAACATTATGCGACGGATCCTCCAGGCCAGTGGCGCGGAGGTGATTCATCTTGGCCATGACCGTTCGGTGCTCGAAGTGGTGGAATGTGCCATCCAGGAAGATGTACAGGCGATCGCCATCACTTCCTACCAGGGTGGTCATATGGAGTATTTTAAATACATGAAGGATCTTCTGACGGAAAGTGGGTGTGGTCATATCCGGATTTTCGGGGGCGGAGGAGGAGTGATCCTGCCGCATGAAATAAAGGAGTTACAGGATTATGGCGTCACCCGGATCTATTCACCCGATGATGGCCGTGAGATGACTTTACAGGGAATGATCAATGACCTGCTCGAGCAGTGCGACTTTCCTGTCGGAGAGATTGATTTCCCGGGAAGGGAAAAGGTACTTGCGAAAGAACCGAAATCTTTGGCAGGATTGATCTCCTGTGCAGAAAATTTCCCGGAACGAATGAAAGATTTCAGCAGTGAGATCAATCGGATGGCTGATGACGCATCTGTGCCGGTATTGGGAATAACCGGTACGGGGGGAGCCGGAAAATCGTCCCTCGTAGATGAGATCGTGAGAAGATTCCTGGCCGATTTTCCTGACAAGACTTTGGGGATAATATCCATTGATCCCACAAAACGCAAGACCGGCGGAGCATTGCTTGGAGACAGGATCCGGATGAATTCGATCTTCAACCCGCGTATTTTTATGCGATCACTGGCTACCCGGCAATCGAATCTTGCCTTATCCCATTACGTGAAAGATGCGATTTCGATCCTGAAAGCCGCGAAATTTGATTTGGTGATGGTGGAGACCTCAGGCATCGGACAGTCGGATACAGAAATTGTCGATCACAGCGATGTCACGCTGTACGTGATGACACCCGAATTTGGTGCGGCAAGCCAACTTGAGAAAATTGATATGCTTGATTGGGCCGACCTTGTGGCCATCAACAAATTTGATAAATGGGGTGCCCGCGATGCCTTGCGGGATGTAAAAAAGCAATACCAGCGCAACCACCTGCTTTTTACCATGGATGTCAATGAAATGCCTGTTTTTGGGACCGTTGCCTCACAATTTAATGATCCGGGGATCAATCAGCTCTATCTGTCACTTATTGAAAAGATACGGGTCAAGACCGGTGCAGACCTTCCTTCACATCCCGAAGTAAAAGAAGAGATGCATGAAAAGATCTTCATTATTCCGCCACACCGGGTCCGGTATCTGGCCGAAATTGCTGAAACCATCAGGGAGTATAACGACCATGCTGAACAGCAGGCTGCCGTTGCACAACAAATGTATTCCGTTTCCCGGACGATAGACGTGATCAGGGATACCCCCGAGCAAAACCCGAATGCGCTTCCCTGTAACCGGACCGGTATGATGCTGGAGCTGGATCTGCTGTATGAACAGTTGAAAAAGAAACTGGAACCTGACAACCAGGATATCCTGGAGAATTGGGAAAAGAAAGTCCTGTCCTATAAAGAGGATATTTATACTTACAAAGTCAGAAATAAGGAGATAAAAGTAAAGACCTTCACTGAATCGCTCTCCCATCTCCGGATTCCGAAGATATCCCTGCCTGCCTACAAAGCGTGGGGTGACATCCTGAAATGGAACCTGAAGGAAAACGTTCCCGGAGCTTTTCCTTATGCAGCTGGTGTGTTTCCGTTCAAACGGCAAACCGAAGATCCGACACGGATGTTTGCGGGTGAAGGAGGCCCGGAAAGGACCAACAAACGGTTTCATTATCTCTCGTTTGGTATGCCATTCAAACGGCTTTCGACGGCTTATGATTCCGTGACGTTGTATGGTCATGATCCTTCCATTCGTCCTGATATTTATGGGAAGATCGGTAATTCGGGTGTATCTGTTGCCTCTTTGGATGATGCCAAGAAGCTCTATTCGGGATTTAATCTTCTTGATCCGGAAACCTCCGTATCGATGACGATTAACGGACCTGCACCGGCCATGGTCGGGTATTTTATGAATGCAGCCATTGACCAGCAATGTGAACGCTATATTCACGAACATCAACTCGATGACGAAATAAACAAAAAGATAGCAGAAATTTATGCAGAACGGGGAACCCTGCGTCCTTCTTACCAGGGTGAATTGCCTGCCGGCAACAATGGCCTGGGTCTCTTCCTGCTGGGTGTCACTGGTGATCTCGTGTTGCCCCGGGAAGTATATGAACGAATCAGAAAAGAAACGCTTTGCAATGTTAGAGGAACCGTTCAAGCAGATATCCTCAAAGAAGACCAGGCACAGAATACCTGTATTTTCTCGATCGATTTTGCCCTAAAGATGATGGGCGACATTCAGCAATACTTCATTGATCAGCAGGTGCGGAATTTTTATTCCGTTTCCATCTCCGGATACCATATCGCGGAAGCCGGCGCCAATCCGGTTTCCCAGCTTGCATTTACCCTGTCGAACGGATTTACTTACGTGGAGTATTACGCTTCAAGGGGTATGGATGTCAATCAATTCGCACCTAATCTCTCTTTCTTTTTTTCCAACGGGATTGACCCGGAATATTCGGTCATCGGAAGGGTAGCCCGACTCATTTGGGCAAAAGCCATGAAGGTTAAGTATAAGGCCGATACCCGGTCGCAGATGCTGAAATATCATATTCAGACCTCCGGCAGATCACTTCATGCACAGGAAATCGACTTCAATGATATCCGGACTACGCTCCAGGCGCTGTATGCCATTTATGACAACTGTAATTCGTTGCATACCAATGCTTATGATGAAGCCATCACTACACCGACAGAAGACTCCGTTCGCCGTGCTATGGCCATCCAGATGATCATCAATCATGAGCTCGGGCTGGCAAAGAACCAGAATCCCCTGCAGGGGTCTTTTATCATTGAAGAACTGACCGACCTGGTTGAAGAAGCGGTGCTGCTGGAATTTGACCGGTTATCCGAAAGGGGAGGTGTGCTTGGCTCAATGGAAACCATGTACCAGCGGGGAAAGATCCAGGAAGAGTCATTGTATTACGAAACGCTGAAAAATAACGGGAAGATGCCCGTGATCGGAGTCAATACTTTCCTGTCGTCGAAAGGTTCTCCGACGGTTCTCCCGGGAGAAGTGATCCGGGCTACAGAAGAGGAAAAACAATATCAGATCCGCAATACGGATGAATTGCATCGCACCTTCAAAAAAGAATCGGAAAAGGCGCTCGGAAATCTAAAGTTGGCTGCAATTAAAAATCATAATATCTTTGAAAGCCTGATGGAAGCCACTAAAGTTTGTTCCATCGGTCAGATTACCAATACTTTGTTTGAAGTTGGCGGGAAATATCGCCGTAACATGTAACAACAAATACCTTTTTATGGCCTCTTTTAACATCCTTGTCGTGAATCCGAGAGATCACGAAACACAGATTGCAGTTTATGACAATCATAAATTGTGCTACATGATTGGCAGGAAGCATTCTGCCGAAGAACTCGCAAATTTCCCCAGCATTTACGACCAGGTGAATTTCCGTAAGGATATCGTACTGCGCGAACTGAAGAACAATGATTTTGATACCAGCCAGTTGAAAGTGATCATTTCCCGTGGTGGACTTGTAAAGCCTGTTAAATCCGGGGTTTTCGAGGTGAACGAAAAGCTGAAGAATGATCTCAGGAACAGCCCGGTTGGCAATGATATCATCAACATCGCCGGGCTAATGGCAGCCAGCCTTGCAGAAAAAATCCCTTCGGCCATGGCACTCATTGCCGATCCGACCGTTGTGGATGAATTCGAGGAAGTTGCGAGAATTACGGGTTATCCTGCCATTCAGCGGAAATCCATTTTCCATGCCCTGAATCAGAAAGCTGTTGCCAAGCTTCATGCAGAAACCCATAAACTGAAATATGAAGAGATGAACCTGATAGTGGCGCATATCGGTAATGGAACTACCGTCGGGGCGCACCGCAAGGGGATGGTCATTGATGTCAACCAGGGTTTTGAAGGCGACGGACCTTTCTCACTGGTCAGAAGCGGTACCCTGCCATTGGGCGATGTGGTGAAATTGTGCTTTAGCGGTACCAAGACCATAGAAGAGATGCTTTGCCTGCTTACCCATTGTGGCGGAGTAAACGCTCACCTTGGAACCACCAACATCCGCGAAATTGAAGATCGTATCACCAATGGAGATGAATATGCTCGACTGATTATGGAAGCGATGGCATACCAGGTTTCAAAAGCCATCGGAGAGATGTTTGCGGTGCTGAAAGGCGAAGTGGATGCCATCCTGATTACCGGCGAAGTTGCACACAGCAGTTTCGTTGTGCAACAGATCCTTGAGCATGTCGACAAATTTGCCCCCACTTTCCTCTATCCCGGCGATAATGAGATCAAAGCCATGGCCGGCAATGCGCTTCGCGTGATCAAGGGAGAAATGGAAGTGCAGGAATACCAATAAAGATGATTCATGAAACTATTTTCCATTAATACAGGCAATCTGAAACTCGACGGCGGAGCCATGTTTGGCGTCGTTCCCAAGGTAATCTGGAGTAAATTATATCCTGCAGATGAAAATAATCTCTGTAACTGGATCATGCGTTGCCTGCTCATCGTGGATGGCGATAAAAAAATTCTGATCGATACGGGTATCGGCAATAAACAAGGCGAGAAATTCTTCGTCAACTATCATCTGAACGGTGAGGCCACGCTCGATGCTTCTCTGGCGGAAGCAGGATTCACGACCGACGACATTACGGATGTCATTCTGACCCACCTTCATTTTGATCATTGCGGGGGTGCCGTCCGTTGGGATACCGACCGAAAAGGCTATGTGCCCACTTTTAAAAATGCCGACTATCACACCAGCCGGCAGCAGTGGGAGTGGGCAACCCATCCGAATAACCGTGAAAAAGCTTCTTTCCTGACAGAGAACATCCTCCCGATCCGGGAAACCGGGAAGCTTCATCTCCTCGAAGCGGATGAAGAACTTTTTCCGGGGATTGCCATCCGGTTGTTTCATGGACATACCGACGGACAGGTCATTCCTTTCATCAGCTACAATGGTACAACCTTGGTTTACATGGCCGATCTGCTCCCGTCAACAGCGCACATTCCTTTACCCTATGTGATGAGCTATGATACCCGACCGCTCATTACCTTACAGGAAAAAGAAGCCTTCCTGAAAGAAGCGGCTCAAAACAACTATGTTCTTTTCTTCGAACATGACCTTTACCATGAATGCTGTAATCTGATGGAAACGGAAAAAGGCATTCGGCAAAAGGAAACTTTTGATTTGTCAGAAATAACCCGGTTTCCCAAAAAGAGTGATAACGTGATTGTCCAATAACTCAACCGCTCAATATGAATGCGATCGTTCTAGATTTCCTGAAAGACCTTCAATTGCACAATGACCGTGAATGGTTTCAAACAAACAAGCCCTTGTATGAGAAGTCCCGTAAAGAGTTTGAAACCTTCCTGGATGAACTGATTCCGGCCATGGCCAAATTTGATGACGGGGTCAAGTTTCTCACTGCAAAAGACTGCATGTTCAGGATATTCCGGGATGTGCGGTTTGCCAAGGACAAATCCCCCTACAAGACCAATTTTGGTGCCTGGATAGCCAAAGGAGGGCGGAAGAGCCCCGGCCCGGGATATTATGTCCACATTCAACCCAATGAATCCTTTATCGCAGGCGGGGTTTATATGCCCGATCCGGCCTTACTGAAGCGGATCCGCCAGGAGATTTATTATAACGCAGAGGAATTTAAAAAGATCGTGAATGAGCCGAAAATGAAGAAATTATTCGGTGGCCTGGATGAATTCGATAAACAGAAACTCGCACCAAAGGGATTTCCCAAGGAATTTCCAGACATTGATCTCCTGAAAAACAAGCATTTTCTTGTCACCCTGAAAATTGCCGATCAGGAAATAACTGGTAAGGATTTTTTGAAAACGAGTCTGAATGGCTTCCTGCTGATGAAAAATTTTCAGGATTTCCTGCGAAGAGCGGTGGAGGTTTGATTAGTCGAGCCGTGCAATTACTGTCTGTTTACCGGTGACCAGCTGATTCAGGATTACATCCACCTTTGCATCCAGGGGCAAAAGCAAATCAACCCTTGAGCCAAACTTAATAAAGCCCAGTTCATCACCCTGAATTTCCGAAATCCCTACCTTGGGGTAAGTCTTGATGCGGCGGGCTACGGCTCCTGCAATCTGACGGATCAGAATCTGGGTTCCGTTTTCGGTTTCGATCACGGTGGTTGCACGTTCATTCTCAAGCGAAGATTTTGGATTGAAAGCCACCATGTGGAGACCCGGGTGGTAATAATAATATTTGATCATTCCGGAAACCGGGAACCAATTGATATGTACATTGCGGGCCGACATAAAGATGGAAATCTGGATCCTTTCGTCTTTAAAATACTCAGGCTCAAAAGTTTTTTCAATCACGACGACTTTCCCGTCAGCAGGACTCATTATCAGGTTATCGCCTCCCCGGAGTTCCCTCACCGGCGATCTGAAAAAACGGATGATCATGCTGAAAAACCAGATACCGACTGCATATAAGACGGCATGAAACCAGGTTTGCTTGGGGAAGATATGGTTGAAAGACAGGAATACAACTAGAACAAACAAAAATGCAATAAATATCGATTTGTAACCTTCTTTGTGGATTGTCATGCGATGGTGCTTAGAAATAAAATAAAGTACAAAAATACAAAAGGTGCGGATAGAAACACAGAATCAAATCGATCAAGTATCCCGCCGTGCCCTGGTAAAATGTTCCCTGAGTCTTTCACAGAGAGGCTCCTTTTGAACATCGACTCTGCCAGATCGCCCATTGTACCGAAGAAAACAACCATGCCCATTAATGCAGTCCAGTGATACCATTCAATGGCCGGCACCAGAATTGTGAAAAGCGTGGCTATTCCTGCTGCTACCAAAAGCCCGCCGATGATTCCCTCCCAGGTTTTCTTTGGAGAGATCCTTTCAAAAAATTTATGTTTTCCGAAACTTTTCCCGGCCAGGTAAGCGCCGGTATCGTAGGCCCAGGTCAATATGAAAAAACCAAAGAGGAAGGAAGGTAGCCCAAACAAATCGCGGTTTACCTCCGGCCTTGCCATGATGGTAAGCAAGGATAAGGGCAGAGCGATATAGAAAACTCCCAGAAAGGTGATGGCAATATTTACAAATGGATTAGCTTGTTTTCGGAAAATTTCAATGATGAAGCTCAGGAAGAGCAATACCATGGGAAGAAATAAGGGTATGAGCAAACTGGTTCCATCGCTCAGGATAAAGGTTTTGCTGAAAACAATAAAAAGCATGAATCCGGCAACCGTTCCGAAAATTTGCTGGGGAGATATGGTTTCCGTGGTTGTCAGTGAATAAAACTCCCATAAACCCAGAAGGGCTATCAGCAGGAACAGCGCTGCAAAGGCTATGGGATTCAGATACATCAGGAAGACGATCAGGAAGACCATAGAGAAGCCCGTGATGGTCCGCATCCAGAAATTATTCACAATACATAGATTTTTGTTATGATGATATCTGATCCGGGTTGTCCTCAACCAGAAAGACATACAATTCTTTAGGGCCATGAGCGCCCATGACCAGCGTTTTTTCAATATCGGCTGTCCTGCTTGGCCCGGTGATCATCGAGATCATGGAAGGATATTCCTGCCCGTATTTCTTCCGGATCAATCTGATGGCATCTTTTAATTCAGGAACCAGTTGTGAGGAGTAGGCCATCACAAGGTGGATTTCCGGGTAAACATTCATTTTCCGTCCGGGGGAGACCTTCGACGAAACCACTACGGTTCCAAGGCGTGCTACCAGGCTTTCACAACGGGTGACTCCCAGCTTTGCCGCTTCAAATTTATCCCAATCCGACTCGAAAGGAATTCCTGTCTGCCGTAACAGATTCTGTATCTGCGGATCATAGCAGTATAAAACCGGCCAGTCCTTTTCCAGGATAAATTGCTGCAAGGTCGAAAGAAAATCATCTTCACTTTCACAATACACAAATTTCCCTGCTACCCGGATCAGGGCTTCCGCGAAAGTAACATCAAGGGGCTCGGTAATTTCCGTATAAAGCGGAGACTCCTTATCGATAATGGGAAAAGGAGGCTCGGTCTTTTCAATCAGGGCATCCCTGATATTTTTCAAAATTTTTTCTCTGGATGTGCTTTCTTCCATCGGTTATTCCGTGGTATTTAGTTACGATGCTTCTGGTGTCTTCAGTTCCCCTTTATCATCCACACTTCCGGGAATTGCAGGAGCAATGTTTTCGGCGAGAGTGACTTTTTCCGGTTCCATATCAAACGGACGTTTACCGAAGATTTCTTCCAGGTCTTCCCGGAAGATTACCTCTTTTTCAAGCAGAACCGTTGCCAACCGTTCAAGGTTTGGTTTGTTTTCTGTCAAGAGTTTTTTTGCCCTGTCATAGGCCGATTCAACCAGCTTACTGATCTCATGGTCGATGGTTTCAGCGGTCTTTTCACTGAACGGTTTCTGGAATGAATATTCATTCTGACCGGAAGAATCATAAAAGCTGATGTTCCCGATTTCTTTGTTTAACCCGAAAAATGCCACCATCGCATAAGCCTGTTTGGTCACTTTCTCCAGGTCATTCAGCGCTCCGGTGGATATCTTTCCGAAATTGACTTCTTCCGAAGCTCTTCCGCCCAGGGCCGAAGTGATTTCATCATACATCTGTTCAAAAGTGGTGATCTGTCTTTCTTCAGGCAGATACCATGCAGCACCCAGGGCTTTACCCCTCGGCACAATGGTTACTTTGACCAGCGGATGAGCATATTCAAGCAACCAGCTAACGGTAGCATGTCCGGCTTCATGGAAGGCTATGACCTTTTTTTCAATGGGAGAGATAATCTTATTTCTTTTTTCCAGACCTCCGATGATCCGGTCGATTGCATCCATAAAATCCTGTTTCCCGATCTCGGTTTTGTTCCGTCGGGCAGCGATGAGCGCTGATTCATTACAAACATTGGCAATATCGGCCCCTGAAAAACCCGGAGTTTGTTTTGCAAGAAATTCGAGGTTCAGGTTGATATCCAGTTTCAATGGCTTCAGGTGCACATTAAAGATGGCTTTTCGCTCTTCAAGATCCGGTAATTCAACATGGATCTGCCTGTCGAAACGGCCTGCACGCATCAGCGCACGGTCGAGAATATCGGCACGGTTGGTTGCCGCAAGGATGATCACCCCGGCATTGGTGGCAAAACCGTCCATCTCGGTCAAAAGCTGGTTCAGTGTATTTTCCCGTTCATCGTTTGCCCCGGTAATGGCATTTCTGCCACGGGCACGGCCGATGGCATCAATCTCATCGATAAAAATGATACACGGGGCTTTTTCTTTTGCCTGGCGGAAAAGGTCACGTACCCGCGAAGCGCCTACGCCTACAAACATTTCCACGAAATCGGAACCCGAAATCGAGAAGAAAGGAACTTTCGCTTCACCGGCCACTGCCTTTGCCAGCAAGGTTTTCCCGGTACCCGGGGGACCAACCAGGAGGGCTCCTTTCGGAATCTTTCCGCCCAGTGTGGTGTATTTTGTGGGATTCTTCAGAAAATCGACAATCTCCATGACTTCCACCTTGGCCTCTTCCAATCCTGCCACATCATTAAAAGTGATGCTGACGCTGGTATCCTTGTCAAAGAGCTGTGCCTTCGATTTTCCGATGTTGAAGATCTGGCCTCCGCCGCCCCCGCCACCGCCACGACTCATCAGCCGCATGATCAGGAACCATGCACCAATCAGCAGGATAATGGGGATCAGGTATGAAAGTGTATCTCCGAAGAAATCTTTTCGCTGCTCATTGGCAGGCGGATAAGGGTATTGTTTGAGAAAAGCCGTCGAATCTTTCGCAACGACACTGTCACGTGCCATTTGCGTGATGATAGTCTTTCTGGTATCCGTCAACAGGCGGTCGAAAATTACATCAGATCCGATCTGATAGGTATACTGCGGGTTTGTACCAATGGAAGATCCGAATCCTTTTTTCTGGAATTCCTTGTAAGCAGTATCCTTTTCCAGTCTTTCCTTTTTGATGAAGACTTCTGCCTTCTCCTTATTGATGATGACGATCTTTTCTACATCCTGCCTTAAGAGCAATCCCTCAAGCTTATTCCAGTTGATTTCCTTAACGGGATTGGAATAATAGAAAAACTGAAAACCAATAAATATCAGGGCGAGTATCGCATAAATCCAGTAAAAACTAAATTTAGGCTTGACTTTTTTCGTCGGATTAAAATTGGGAGGAGTGGTATTTTTATCTTTTTCTGCCATTCTGTCGGTTACTGAGTTGAGTGTTTTGTCAGTTGGTTGATTTTATTTTTGTTATTTCTGCGTCAGCCCACAGCTGTTCAAGGTTATAAAAGATCCGTATTGATTCCTGAAAGATGTGAACGAGTATGTCGCCGTAATCAATCAAAATCCATTCCGCATTTTCAAGACCCTCTTTGTGTAACGGGTTCTCACCTGTTTTCTTCTTGACATTTTCCAGCACACTGTCGCTTAACGCTTCAACCTGCGGGCGGGAAGCTCCGTGGCAAATGATGAATGCATCACAGATAGAACTTCCGATCTTTTTAAAATCAAGAATAACCAAATCTTTACCCTGCTTATCCAGAAGTGCATCTGTGATCACTTCCCGAAGCGATTTTTCAGCAACCTTTTGCTTCTTTACGGTTGTTGCTTTAGCCGCTTTTTTGTTCTTTACTGGTTTTATTTCAGCAACCTTTTTCTTCGGTGCTGGTTTTATTTCAACAGCTTTTTTCTTCGGTGCTGGTTTTATTTCAGCAACCTTTTTCTTCGGTACTGGTTTTATTTCAACAGCCTTTTTCTTCGGTACTGGTTTTATTTCAGCAACCTTTTTCTTCGGTGCTGGTTTTATTTCAGCAACCTTTTTCTTCGGTACTGGTTTTATTTCAGCAACCTTTTTCTTCGGTGCTGGTTTTATTTCAACAACCTTTTTCTTCAGTACTGGTTTTATTTCAACAGCCTTTTTTTTCTTTACTGGTATCTTTTCGACCGTTTTTTCTTTCTTTACTGGCATTTGATATTGTATGAGTTAAACCTTATTTCATGCAAATTTAAGGAATATTGTCAGAAGTTAGGTTTTAATGAGTAATTGTTATAGAATTCATTGATGTAATTGACGGTTTCTTCTGCGGTATCGCATACCCTGAAAAGTTCCAGGTCTTCAGCGGCAATATTCCCTTCTTCGAGCATCCTTTCACGGATCCAGCTGATAAATCCTTCCCAGTAATTCTTGCCGACCAGGGCAATCGGGAACCGTACCATTTTATGCGTCTGGATCAGCGTGATGGCTTCCGTCAATTCGTCAAGCGTTCCGAATCCGCCCGGCATGGCGATAAAGCCCATCGAATATTTCATGAACATGGTTTTTCGGACAAAGAAATAATCGAAAGTGATCAGTTTATTGCTGTCGATGAAGGCATTCGGCCGTTGTTCAAAAGGAAGGGCGATATTGAGCCCTACCGACTTACCACCTGCGAAGTGGGCTCCTTTGTTGGCGGCCTCCATGATACCTTTTCCACCACCGGTGATAATCCCGAATCCTGCTTTGGTCAGCAAGTAGGCGATTTCCTCGGTGAGTTTGTAATATTTGTGATCTTCGGCGGTCCGGGCCGATCCGAAGATGGAGACGCAAGGCCCGATACGGGTCAGCTTCTGAAATCCTTCCACCATTTCCGACATCACCTTGAAAATTTCCCAGGTGTCGTAACTGATGGTTTCCGACCAGGTCTTCGGTTGGTTGATTCCATTAAATTTTTCGAGTTCGGTATTGTCCATAGGTTTTATCAGTTTTCAGAATGGGTTTTGTGGGTTGTATGCAGTATCTTTTTCAGATGAAATGCCGTAAAACTGGTGGGATGATGAATGATTTCTTCGGGCGTTCCCTGGCAAAGGATCTCTCCGCCCCGGATCCCGCCTTCAGGACCCATATCAATGATGTGATCCGCTACCTTGATGACTTCCATGTTGTGTTCGATGATCAGCACGGTATTTCCCTTGTCGACCAGCCTGTTCAGCACATGAAGCAGTACTTTAACATCCTCAAAATGCAGACCGGTGGTGGGTTCATCCATGATGTAAAGGGTGTTGCCGGTATCGGTTTTCGACAATTCGGAGGCAAGTTTCACCCGTTGGGCTTCTCCGCCTGATAACGTGGTGGATTGCTGTCCAAGTGTGATATAACCCAATCCCACCTCAAAGAGGGTTTTGATCTTATGCAAGATCAATGGCACGTTTTCAAAGAATTCCACCGCCTGTTCGATGGTCATATTCAGTACATCATTGATCGATTTCCCTTTGAAACGGATTTCCAGCGTTTCCCGGTTATAGCGTTTTCCGTTGCAGGTTTCACAGGGAACATAAACATCCGGAAGAAAATTCATCTCAATGAGACGCAGCCCGGCACCCTTGCAGGTTTCACATCGTCCGCCCTTCACGTTGAAAGAAAACCGACCGGGCTTATATCCCCTGATTTTAGCTTCCGGAAGTTCGGTGAAGAGTTTCCGTATCTCATCAAAGACTTTAGTATAAGTTGCCGGGTTCGAGCGGGGAGTTCTGCCGATCGGCGACTGATCAATCTCGATTACTTTATCAATATTTTTTAAGCCTTCAAGGGATTGATAGGGAAGAGGTTTTAATGTGGAACGGTAAAAATGCTGGCTCAGGATGGGGTAAAGCGTCTCATTGATCAACGACGATTTGCCGCTTCCCGAAAGTCCGGTGATACAAACCAACTTCCCCAGCGGAATCTTCAGGGTCACATTGCGGAGGTTATTCCCGGTGGCACCTTTCAGAATGATGGATGTTCCGTTTCCTTTCCTTCTCTTCCCGGGAACCGCAATCGATTTGACCCCGCTGAGGTACTGGCCGGTAAGTTGTGGTGACTGCATGATCTCTTCCGGCGTTCCTGCCGCCACAATCCTCCCGCCATGTGTACCCGCACCCGGACCAAAGTCGATGACGTAATCGGCTGCCAGGATGGTTTCCTGGTCATGTTCAACCACAATGACAGAATTACCGGTGTCGCGGAGATTTTTCAGCGCATTGATCAGGCGGATGTTGTCATGCTGATGAAGCCCGATGCTCGGCTCATCAAGAATGTAAAGCACCCCCACCAGTTGCGACCCGATCTGGGTTGCCAGACGGATTCGTTGCGATTCACCCCCCGAAAGACTCTTTGCCGTCCGGTTCAACGTGAGATACCCGATTCCCACATTGAGCAGGAACTGGATGCGGTTGCGGATTTCCCTTACGATCTCATAGGCTATGGTCGTCTTCCTTTCATCCAGGACCTCATTAATGTTTTCAAACCATTCCGAAAGAGAGATCAGATCAATATCCGACAACTCCGAAATGTTTTTGCCTCCGATCCTGAAATGCAGCGATTCCTTCTTCAGCCTGGCCCCATTGCATTCAGGGCAGATGCTCCGGTTCATGAAGTTGCTGATCCATTTGGAAATACCGGCGGGAGCCGAATCTGCATTCTGGGCATTGATGAAGTTGATGATCCCTTCAAAATTCAGGGCATAAGAGGAAGTAATCCCCAGGTAGTCATTCTTGATCCTGAATAGCTCGTCTGAACCATAAAGGATGATGTTCAGCGCCTGCTCGGGAATTTCTGCCACCGGGGTGTTGAGATCGAACCCGTACTTATCGCCTATGGCTTCCATCTGTTTGAATATCCAGGTATTTTTGAATTCACCCAAGGGCACAAGACCACCTTTCTTGATACTTTTTGATTTATCGGGGATGATCTTATCAATATCGATCTCGTAGATGGTTCCCAGTCCGTTGCATTTCGGGCAGGCACCATAAGGCGAATTGAAGGAAAAGGTGTTGGGTTCCGGCTCTTCATAGGAGATACCCGATGTCGGGCACATCAGCAATTTGCTAAAATGACGCGGGGTATTTCCGTTCACCTCCATCACCATGATCGCGTCTTTCCCGTGTTTCATGGCCAGGTTGACCGACCCTGCCAGGCGGGTAGCCGAATCCGGCTTGATGAGAATCTGGTCAATCACAATCTCCACATCGTGAACCTTGTACCGGTCGAGTTGCATGGTTGGCGTCACCTCACGGATTTCCCCGTCGATCCTGACTTTCAGAAATCCCTGTTTTCGGATCTGCTCGAATAATTCGCGGTAATGACCTTTTCTTCCCTTCACCATGGGAGCCAGGATGAGGATCGTCCGGGTTTCATAGGAAGAAAGGATCAGGTCGATGATCTGCTGGCCGGTATACCGCACCATCTTTTCACCAGTGACATAAGAATAGGCATCCGCCGTTCTTGCATAGAGCAGGCGGAGGAAATCATAAATCTCCGTGATGGTTCCCACGGTGGATCTGGGGTTACGGTTGGTGGATTTCTGTTCAATGGATATCACCGGACTTAACCCGTTGACTTTATCCACATCCGGACGTTCCAGGTTCCCGATAAATTGCCGGGCATAGGCTGAAAATGTTTCCATATACCTCCGCTGTCCTTCGGCATATATCGTGTCAAAGGCAAGCGAGGACTTCCCGCTTCCGCTGAGCCCGGTAAAAACCACCAGCTTGTTGCGGGGGATCACCAGGTCGATATTCTTCAGGTTGTGAACACGCGCTCCGAAAATTTCCAGGGTATCTTCCAAGGTATTCTTTAAATTAATTAACGAATCTGATTGATCCTCAGTGTATCATGGAAGAAAGTCTTACTGACAGGCAGGTCTTTTCTCAGCGTGTCAGTATAAATGTATCCTTCCTGGGGAAAAACCAGTCCATATTGCTTTCTGAACTTGTTAATCAATGTATACTTTTTCAGCCAGGGATTCAGTTCACGCAGGATCCGGTAATTGATCCCGTGGTCAAGTGCGAATTGGGGAAGATCGTTGATTGAAGTGTCGACCGTGATGACATACGTGGGAATGGGAGGATAAAAATCGGAGGCTCTCAGGTAGAAACCATATTGCACGGGTTTGGTATATACCAGCTTTGAAGCGATGATCCGGTAGATATAACGTGCCGTTTCATCATTCAGGTAAAGATCATAATACGTCTGCACCTTTTGGTTGAGGAGCGCTTTAGCTATTCCATCCATACCCCGGTTATAGGAGGCAGCAACCAAAGTCCAGCTGCCGAAATTCCGGTATGAATCCTTGAAATACCTACAGGCTGCCTCAGTGGCTTTTTCTACATGATAGCGTTCATCTACTTCATCCGTCACTTCAAGGTCATATTTTTGTGCGGTCGGTTTCATGAATTGCCAGAATCCTTCTGCCCCGGAAGGTGAAACCACATTTGCAAAATTGCTTTCAGCCACGGCGATGTATTTAAAATCATCCGGGATCCCATTCTTTTTCAGGATGGGTTCAATGAGCGGAAACCAGCGGTATGCCCGCTTGAACATCAGTATGGTGCTGGAATGCATGTAGGTACAGGCAAGAATCTCCCTTTCAAGGCTTTCCCTCACATAAAAAAGATCCTGCGGAACCACTTCGCCGGCAAAGGTGACGTTTTCAGGCGTAACGGGCACCAGAATCTGGTATGAACGGGAAAATACGTGCCGGTATTCGCTTTCCAGGGTCTGCTTATCCGATACCGCAAAGATGAAAACCATGGCAACAATGACCAACAGCAGCATAAAAATACCGGCCGGGATTCTCTTCTTGAAAAGGTTAATGCACATGAAATGTTTTTTTTTCTTCATTAATATTCTGAAAACGGGGATTTAAAATCCTTGAAAGCCATTCCCTTTTCGTCTTTACCCGACACGACCGGTTTTTTAATTCCCCAATCAATGTTTAATTCAGGATCATTCCATCGGATACAGGCCTCCGACTCATGATGGTAAACTTCTGTGCATTTATAGGAGAATACGGTATCATTCTCCAACGTCAGGAACCCATGCGCAAAGCCGAAGGGGATCCAAAACATGGTTTTATTTTCTCCCGAAAGTACGGTGGCAACATATTTTCCGTAGGTTGGGGAATCTCTGCGGATGTCTACGGCAACATCCAATACTGATCCTGTAACGACTCTAACCAGTTTCCCCTGGGCATGCGGAGGCAATTGGAAATGCAAGCCGCGCAATACGCCTTTTTTTGATTTTGATTCATTGTCCTGGTTGAAAAGGAAATTCAGTCCCAACTCATGAAATTTCTCATTGTTGTAAGACTCAAAAAAATATCCCCGCTCATCTTCGAATAGATCAGGCTGGATGATCAGGGGTCCTATGATTCCGGTTTTTATGATTTGCATAAATGATTTAAGATTACAATTTACAAATGAACACATTCCCCGTAAGCCTGGGCAACAGCTTCCATGAGTGCTTCCGACATGGTTGGATGCGGGTGAACCGCTTCAATGATCTCTTTGCCGGTGGTTTCGAGTTTGCGTGCCACCACCACCTCGGCAATCATCTCTGTCACGTTGTCGCCGATCATATGTGCACCAAGCCATTCGCCGTATTTCGCATCGAAGATCACCTTGATAAATCCATCCCGGGCACCGGCTGCAGTGGCTTTTCCTGAAGCCGTAAAGGGAAATTTCCCAACTATGATCTCAAAACCGGCCTCTTTTGCCGCCTGCTCGCTTAAGCCAACAGAAGCGATTTCCGGATGAGTATAAGTACAGGAAGGAATGTTGTTATAGTCCAAGGGTTCCACCTCTTTCCCGGCTATTTTTTCCGCGCAGATGATCCCTTCATGAGAAGCAACATGTGCAAGCGCCGGTCCTTTGATGATATCTCCGATGGCATAATATCCCGGAACATTTGTCCGGTAATATTCATCCACCACCACTTTGTTTTTCTCAGTGACAATGCCGGTTTCTTCCAGCCCGATGCCTTCGATATTGGTCGCGACACCTACTGCCGACAACACGATATCCGCTTCGATCACCTCCTGGCCTTTCTTAGTCTTCACCGTAACTTTACACGTAGCACCCAGGGTATCCACCGATTCAACCATTGTTCCTGTCATCACTTTCATGCCGGCCTTCTTGAACGAGCGTTCCAGTGTTTTTGAAACTTCTTCATCTTCCAGGGGAACAATATTGGGAAGTACTTCAATGAGGGTGACTTTCGTCCCTATGCTGTGGTAGAAATAGGCAAACTCAGCGCCGATCGCTCCGGATCCTACTACCACCATCGATTTCGGCTGCTCGGTGATTGACATGGCTTCGCGGTAACCGATAATCTTTTTCCCGTCCTGTTTCAGGCTGGGCAGTTCCTTCGATCTTGCGCCCGTAGCAATGATAACATGTTCGGCGGTATAGGTCGTTACCTTGCCTTCTGCGTCGGTGACTTCAACTGACTTTCCCGGCTTCACAACGCCGGTACCGGCAATCGTTTCGATCTTGTTTTTCTTGAAGAGAAACTGGATTCCCTTGCTCATCTGGTCTGCGGTATTGCGGCTTCGCTTGATGATGGCCGGGAAATCGGCTGTTGCACCTGTAGCGACGATGCCAAAATCCTGTGCATGCTGGATATACTGAAATACTGCAGCGCTCTTCAGAAGCGCTTTGGTGGGAATACATCCCCAGTTGAGGCAAATCCCGCCCAGTTCGGCACGTTCTACCACGCCAACTTTGAAACCCAGTTGGGCCGCACGGATCGCAGCCACATAGCCACCTGGTCCGCTGCCAATAACGATGATATCGTAGTTCATTTTTATGAATTTTTGAAAGGTGCGAAGGTAGCTTTTTTTTCTCATTTTACCATAATTCCATTACCTTGTGTAACGGATTAATCTCTACTTTTGCTAAAAATTATTTCAATTATGGCGAAGCAAAATGATCCCTCATCCAGAATCTTTGATTTACTCCAGTTTGGAGAATATGGCGATGTAAATCCCTCCATAACCGATTCTGCAACCTATACTTTTCTCCAGGCAAAAACCATGTCGGAGACCTTTACCGGCGAACAGGAGGGATGCTATCTTTATTCCCGCCACTGGAATCCTAGCAATAAATACCTTGCCGATGCCATTGCCGCGCTCGAAGGTACCGAAGCCGCCTGGGTAACTGCCTCGGGTATGGCTGCCATCACCAGCGCGATTCTTCAACTGGTCAGCGCAGGCGACCATATCGTTTGCAGCATGACCACTTATGGCGGGACGTTTGCTTTTCTTTACAACTACATTAAGAAATTTAATATTGAGGTCACTTTCGTGGATACCACCAAGCTGGAAGATGTTCGTGCAGCCATCCGGCCCAACACGAAGATCATTTACACGGAAACCATGACCAACCCGTTGCTGCAGATCTCCGATATTCCTGAACTGGCGAAGATTGCCAACGAACACGGGATCAAACTCATGGTCGACAATACCTTTACCCCGATGATGGTGGCTCCCGCGCAATGGGGCGCACACGTGGTAGTGCATAGCATGACCAAGTTCATCAACGGGAAAAATGATTGTGTGGCCGGCGCCATTTGCGGTTCGCAGGAATTCATCAATGCGCTTTGCGACGTGAACAGTGGTACGGCTATGTTATTGGGGCCCGCCCTCGATCCGCTCCGTTCTTCCTCCATTCTGAAGAACCTTCATACCCTTCACATTCGGATGAAACAGCACAGTAAAAATGCTGCATATCTGGCCGGAAAGTTCAGGGAAATCGGCTTAAGGATCGTTTATCCCGGCTTTGAAGATCACAAAGGCCATGCGGTGTTGAAGAAGATGATGAAAGAGGAATTCGGCTATGGGGGCATGATCGCCATCGACCTGGGTACTTCGGAAAAAGCCTCTGTCCTCATGGAAAAAATGGAAGCCGAAGGCATCGGATACCTTGCCGTAAGCCTGGGATATTTCAAGACCTTGTTCAGCAATTCAGGTAAAAGCACCTCTTCAGAAGTTCCCGAGGAGATTCAGCAGGAGATGGGATTGTCGGAAGGGCTGATCCGTTTTTCCGTTGGCCTCGATAACGACATCGAACGCACCTGGGATAAGATCAAAGCGTGTCTGGATGCGATAGGGGAATAGGGATTGGCCGATTGCCATCACACATTCGTCATCGTTCAACACTTTACCGGGTCACCCATTCACTTTCCTTTTTCTTATTAACATCCCCATCCGATCGGCTTATGGGATGCCCGTTCACTGCCTTGTGATCAGCCGTGAGAAGTAAATGAATTCAGCGTACGGAAGACTGAGAAGGAGGGTTGTTACGATTCGCTCACAAAATCACAGGTTTAAACCCCAGGGTAAGACCTGTACCCAAATTCCATGCGGAGCAGCGGGATATTATACCTCCGACTTCATCGGGAGAGTTCGCCTGATAATTTTCAATGCACTTCGTTTTTGAAAATCGAACTCACAAATTAATATGCAGTTATTTGAAGACCCCTGAGACCTAACACCTGATATTTTAAAAAAGCGCTCACGTCTTACTGGCTAAGATAACCAATACCCTGCCAGTTCCATGGTTCCCTAACATCAATCCTTACAAATTTATTAACGCCTTGCCATCCTTAGGTTTCAGCACTATTATCTTTCAAAATTATGCGTAAGAAAGCAGGAGATGTTAAATTAATTTATACTTTTAAGGCATATTAAAACGCATCGGATACCCAATTTTTTCAAAAACAGATCATACAACCTGGTTGTGGCTTATAACCATGTGCTTATTATAGGAAGGGTCAGCTGACGTCGTAGGTTAGCTGTAATAAAATGTAATTGATTTATAAGAAATATTGTTTCTTTCTGAGGTCATATTTTATGAAAGAGGTTGAATACACAAAATTTGCTATTGGCTGCATTTTACTGAAGTCGGGCATTGTTTTTTTTTACCAGGGCAAGTGAGAAGGAGCTAACTCGATTAATTTTGTGTATTAGTATTTACAAACGGAATTGAGCTTAAAGTTTAGGACGTAAGCTATGGTAGCAACTTTTGAAGAATTACATTTTACACCAGCTAACAGTCCGTCAGCCGGGCAATGCGGGTGGTTTCCGGAGGCTGACATTTACCAAACCTGCAAACCAGATGGCAAACAAAAGTAATCTACAAGTAAACCCGCACTGCGGCTGCCGGCTGGCCGTTAGTGGCAACCTAAAAAAACAAATCGCATTATGGACTTTATAACAATTGATTTTGAAACCGCAACTTCACAAAGACATAGTCCATGCGAAATTGGTTTAACCTTTGTCAAAAACAGACAAATCGTTGAAACTAAATCTTGGTTGATAAAACCAATCGACAACGATTATGACGGATTTAATATTTATATTCATGGTATAACTCCGGATGATACAGCAAATAAACCAGAATTCAATGAAATTTGGTCAGAAATTAAACCTCTTATTGAGAATCAATTCTTAATTGCACACAACGCTGGGTTTGATATGAGTGTTTTACGTCGGACACTTGAATTGTATAATCTTCCATTTCCAACTTTGAATTATTCCTGTAGTTACATCTTTTCAAAAAAAGTCTGGTTAGGGCTTCCTTCTTACGATTTAGCAACACTGTGCAGCATAAATAACATTTCTCTAAATCATCATAGAGCAGGGCCGGACAGTCGAGCCACAGCTGAATTATCTCTTAAAGCATTTGAACTCGCTAATATTAATTCATTCGAAGACTTTCCAGAAAAACTAAAAACGACAGTTGGTCATATTTATGATGGTGGTTATAAGCCTTCTCATACTAAAAATATTTATATACCTCGAGAACCAGAAAAAATTGTTGGAGACCCTGAAAAACATAATCTCAGCAGCATATTCTATGGAAGGACAATCGTTTTTACAGGAGCATTATCATCTATGGTAAGATCAGAAGCACAAAAAATAATTGCTGACATTGGTGGAATAATTGGAAATTCAGTCACAAAGGAAACAGACTTGTTGGTAGTAGGACAACAAGATTATAGAGTAGTTGGAGATGATGGAATGAGCAATAAACAAGAAAAAGCAGTTAACCTAATTGAGAGAGGCTCTTTACTTGAAATTCTTTCAGAAGATGATTTTCTGAAAAATATATGAAAGAAAATATAACATAAAAATGAAAGGCTGCCACTAACAAAGGCTATGTGCAATAAGGGTTTTAGTAGTAATTCAATCATTCGAGCCCCCTCAAATTCCGGTGTCGTTGGACAGGAAAGTAGCACGCAATCCCTTACTGCACATAGCCTCGACCGTTAGGCAAAATATAAAAATGAAAAACATGCATAAGTGTATTAATTATTTGCTATTGATTTGCATATCTTTTTGGTTTTTTAGTTGTGGTAAATGCCCTGAGAAACAAACTGGAAAATACAACTTTACCTCCGAGGAATTACAGATCAATCCATATAATGGTCAGGAAGTTTTGTTGTTTCGAAGTCTTTTAGAAGACTCAGTAAATTTTTCAGTTGGTGATCGCATAAGTGATATTGTTAAAGTTTACCCAATTTATGTAGATGACGGAGAATGTAATGGTAATTATACTGTTGTTGAGACAAATAGTACTGTCATCACCTCGAATAGTAATTCATGGCAGTTTTCTATCTTCCTTAGATTTTTTCCTAATCCTTCAATGCCTGGTTATTATAAATCAATCAAATTCGGAGCAGTAATTCCAGGACAAAATACGAAAACGAATTCTGATGCAACTGTAATCTTTGAACGGGATACCATTACAGGTTATAACTATTCTTGGCCTTATGGAGATTTAATATATCACAAAAGTTTAACGCTTGGCTCAAAGAGTTTTACTGATGTTTATGAGATTGAGCTAATTCGTAACAATGTAACCATAGATAATTGGGTTAACAAAATATATTACACCATTAGACAGGGAATTGTTGGATTTTCAAATAATCAAAATGAACTATGGTTCTTGGTAAATTGATGAGATATTTTTGTACTTTGCCTAACAAGCCGGCAGCCGGGCAATGCGGGCGGTTTTCGGAGGCTGACATTTACCAAACCTGCAAACCAGATGGCAAACAAAAGTAATCTACAAGTAAACCCGCACTGCGGCTGCCGGCTGGCCGTTAGCTGCAATTTCAACAAAAATCTGGCTAAATCAAAAATGATAATATAATCAATGGGAAGTGAAAATCTTATAAAAAATGTTCAAGATGCAATTGATTCGGTTCATTTTTGCGGATTTGAAAAAGGGGAAATAATTTTTAGAGGACAAATAAATTCAGATTGGGACATATCACCTTCCCTTTTTAGACAATATCCCGATTCTAAAAGAGCCGAATTATACGAAGCGGCCTCAATTGGACCACTATTTTTAAATATAAAATCACCGTTTGTCAATAGCTTTGACCCTGTTGAACTTTTAATGACATCTCAACACTTTGGACAACCAACTCGATTAGTCGATTGGACAAATGATATATTAGTTGGTTTGTTCTTCGCTTGTTTTGACCAAGAAAAAAAAGAAATTCATAAAAACGGCCGCTTAACATTAGCGGAAAAAAGTTTTTTTGATACTCTAAAAACAAACAGTTCAGAACAGAATGAGTACAAATCGGAATTAATTCCCGAAAAGTTAGAACATTATAAAAAGAGATTTTTAATCAATGATATTCATTTAATTGAGCCTCTGATTAAAAATCCAAGAATGCGAGTTCAGGATGGTTGCTTTATGTTTTTTCCTTGGAAATTTCATAACGAAGATGAAAAACTATTGACTCTAAATAAATATATTAGGGAACAAAGAAAATGGGTAGATACTCAAAATGAAAAAGATAAAGACAAATACTCACACATATTTATTGCACATAAAGATGTTGCAAAAGAGTTTAAAATCTCAATTTTAAAAGAGTTAGATGATAAATATGGAATATCAGAAAAGACTCTTTTTATTGATTCTAAATATTCTAAAGAAACCGAAGAACATTTTAAAAGTTTTAAAATACACGCCGAACAAAAATCATTAGAATTAATAGGAAAAAACAGCAGCTAACAAAGGCTAAATGCAATAAGGGTTTCAGTGGTAATTCAAGCGTACTTCCCCGCTCAAACTTCAGTGTCGGCGGACAGGAATGTAGCCCGCAATCCCTTACTGCACTTAGCCTCAATCGTTACAAGCAAGCCGAAAAAAAAGACAACGACACAATGACAATGGAATTTTTGCTGCATAAAGACAAGAAAAAAATAGGAAAGCCAACCGCACAAAAGCAAGAGTGTGGCTGCCCTTCCCTACAATTTCCCCTTCGCAGCCACACACATGCTTTTTTAACAACCCACGGACAGACAAAAATAATGGTGAGGGCAACTACCATAAGTGAAGCCAAAACAATAAATCTTTATTAATATGTACAACGAACAATTAGAAAAACTTATTGAAATGGCTCTTATGGATGGAGAGCTAACCGAAAAAGAGAAACAAATACTTTTCAAAAAAGCAGAATCATTCGGGGTTGACCTCGATGAATTTGAAATGGTGCTCGAAGCGAAATTGTTTGAAAAGCAAAAAAGTAATAAACCAGTAACCGCTGCACCCAAATCTGACAAATTAGGAGATGTAAGAAAATGCCCTGCTTGCGGTGCAATTGCAGAAACTTTCTCTAC
>JBBRTX010000016.1:0-86598 GCA_038244085.1 Bacteroidales bacterium
AGATGAGAATGATATCAGAGAATCCCGGAACGAACGGCTTGGCTGGCTTAGGAATCAAGCCGAATGTGGGTCATCGAAAAACCCAGGCTGTCTTTTTCTTTGGTTCGTTTCTTTTGGACATCAAAAGAAATGAACAAACAAATTATTATGGTTTCATAGTATAAACGGGAGATCCCTCCAAATTCTAAAAAATCTGTCTCAAAATCTCCGTAGAACTCCGTGTCTCCTCTGTGTAACTCCGCGTAATAAAAATATGTTCCCCGGAAACGTGAGGTTAATGGATTGCAACAACAATGCCCCTAATCCCCTCTTTTCCAGTTCCTTGTCCGATTCATATAACAAGCCATTGGAGCGCAGCAGACTCCCTAGGGTTCTCACTTTGTGGAAAATAATACACTTATGATAATTCCTGAATAAAATTTGTATTTTTGATTCCTTTATCGAACTTACGACAAGTGTGCGCTTCAGCTCATGCGGGGGACACACAAGTCGACAGCCGGGCAATGCGGGTAAAGATCGTGACGCGTGACACGTAACGAAAGAAAAACCGTACAGTGGCTATGGCTTTGGTGTTAGTCGCAAGCAAACTGCTCTCCACGATAGAAATGTAAACCGATTACCCGCTTATAGCAGTCCTTTGAAATTCTGCATTTTTTCGTTATCTTTGTGGTTCAAAGTTGAAAATTTATGCTTATTAAAGATAAGGTAATCAAGACAATATCGGAATTTCCAGATAGTTTCACTTTGGACGAATTAGTAGATAAACTGATTTTTATGGACAAGGTTGAGAAAGGAATTGCCCAATCTCTTAATAATGAGGTCCATTCAAATGAAGAAGCCAAACAAAGGCTTTCAAAATGGTTAAAATAGTTTGGACTGGACAAGCTATCCAAGATCTAAATGATATTGGAGTTTTTATTGCCTTAGATTCTGAGCGGTATGCTCGTGAAGTTATTCGTACTCTTTTCGAATCAGGTAATCTCATAGAATCACATCCCAAAATTGGCAGGATCGTTCCCGAATATAACCACAAATTTCTCAGAGAGTTAATCAGGGAAAGTTATAGAATTGTTTACAAAATTGTCGATTCAAAGAGAATTGACATCATAACGGTTCACCATTCTGCAAGATTGCTAAAAATTCCCCGAATCTCCAGGAAGAAAATAATCTAACTACTACTTTGGCTGCCAACGTGGAGAGCCTCTCACACCACTGAACCCAGGGGCCAGGTAAATAGCGGTTCGTTAAACTGCTCAATCTTTTGAACACCTAACCTGCATGTGACGCGTTACGCGTCACGCGTAACGTAAAAAAAACGGCTCCGCGGCTGCAAGCGGGGCATTATGTGGAGCTATTTTAAACAAAAACTTGTTTTTAGTACCAATAATTGGTACTTTTGTAAAAATCAATTCTCATGAGTAAAAACACATCCATATCATTAGGTGATCATTTTGAGAACTTTATCTCAGATAAAATAGACTCTGGAAGGTACCATTCAGCGAGTGAGATCATCCGGGCAGGATTAAGATTACTTGAACAGGAAGAGCAGAAAATTGAAGCGCTTAGATCTGCCCTTGAAGCAGGTGAAAAAAGTGGACTTGCGCACAATTTTAATGCAACGAACCATTTAAAATCAATCCATACAAAGAATTTGTAGGTATGGCCAGGTTTAGGTTCACAAATGAGGCTGTAAAGGATATAGAACAAATCTGGTCTTATACAAATCAAAAATGGTCGCTTGAACAAGCTGACAGATATTACCATTTAATCATGGATGAAATTGAATTCATCGCATCAAACCCTTTGTTGGGGAAATCAATTGATTATATTAAAGAAGGATATAGGTCAACAAAAGTAAAGTCGCATGTAATTTTTTATAAACAACCGAAGGACGATACGGTATTAATCATAAGAATCCTGCATCAGCTTATGGATTGTGAAAACAGAGTGAAATAATTCCGGAAAAAAAACTTCATATAATGGACCAGGATGACCCGTCCGCATCGCAGACGGGGAGAGCCGCTCACACCACTGAACCTTTGCGCCACATGATTGTAGATTGATGATAGGGTATGCGTGACACGCTACGAAAAAATTCTACTACGGCTGCAGGCAGGCCGCTTAACCACTAATATAAAAACATGAATACGACTAATCTGATTGAGAATATAAGAAAGCATGTTCTTCTTGACGAGAATGAAATTTTAGTTTTAGAAAAATCCGTTAAATGTGTTAGTCTAAAGAAAAATGAGTTCCTCTTAAAAGAAGGTCAGGTGTGTCGGTCAATGTATTTTGTTGAAAAAGGATGCTTACGAATGTACTTTATAAATAAAAAATCGTCCGAACAGATTACACAATTTGCAATAGAAAACTGGTGGTTGTCCGACTACTTTAGCTTTATGGATAAAAGCTATACTGACTATTATATCCAGGCCATTGAGAATTCAGAAATATCAGCAATTGACAGCCTTATATATGATGAGTTGCTCAAAGAGATACCGCAACTAGAGAAATACTTCAGGATTATTATGCAAAAAGCTGTGGCTGCCTCACAGCATAAGTCAAAATTACAATATCAAATGTCAAAAGAGGAATTTTATCAGCACTTTGTCGCCTCTTTCCCCGAATTTAATCAACGTGTACCCCAATACATGATCGCCTCCTATTTGGGCCTTACGCCAGAATATGTGAGTGAATTAAGGAAAAAGAGATAGATTTTCCAATTTCTTAAACCAGTTTAATTTCATGAACTTCTTCCGCGCGTAATTTTGCTATTGAATTTTTAATCTGACAAATAGTAAAATGGAAGCGAAAAAAATCGTTCTGGAAGCCATGAAAAAGGATGGAACTCCTTTAAATGCAGGGAAAATTGTTGAACTTACAGGCCTTGACCGTAAGATTGTTGATAAGACAATGATACAGCTAAAAAATGAAGGTCAGATTGTTTCGCCTAAAAGATGCTACTGGCAACCCAAATAGATAACAATTATGTTAATTCACTGGTAATTAATTTAAAAATCATTATGATGCGTGAGGGAAAGAAACTTTCAGCAAAATTTTTTGAAGTACTGCAACATGAAGGTGTTGTTGCAATAATGTCATGGGGAATAGAGCCTCATTTGGTGAATACCTGGAATTCATATTTGGTGGTAACCGAAGATGAACGCATATTAATTCCAGCATATGGTTTCAGGAAAACACAAAAAAATGTAGAAGTTAATCGTACTGTTAAAATAACATTAGGTACTAAAAATGTTCTTGGGTATAAGGATTATCCGGGTACGGGTTTTCTCATAACAGGTCAGGCCAAATATATTGAATCAGGAGACGAATATGATATGATGAAAAACAAATTCTCTTTTCTGACAAGAGTATTGGAAATAACAGTTGATATTGCAAAGCAGATGTTATAATATCTATATTGAAAAGTAGATATTTGTAAATCTGATAGAAAACAGTGATTAATCGACCAGGCTGCCCCGTCCGCATCGCAGACGGGGAGAGCCTGTCAAAAATTGGTACGACAGCATTGGCTAAATATTACCAAATGGTTAACCTTTTACCCGAGTTTTGCTGAAAGGGTAATTTCCACTGCCTTCAACGCCTTTGAAACCGGACAACCGGCTTTTGCTCCCGCAGCCAGTTCCTGAAATTTTTCGGAAGTGATACCGGGAACGATGCCGGTAAGATCGAGATGGATTCCGGTGATCTCGTTATGTTCGCCTACTTTGTCAAAATTGACGGCAGCTTCCACCTTTAATTCAGTAGGAACGAAGCCGGCCTCGGTCAGTGCGAAACTCAGGGCCATGGCGAAGCATCCGCTATGCGCAGCTGCGATCAGCTCTTCGGGATTTGTCCCTTGTTTGCCTTCCTCGTTTTTAAATCTTGTGGTAAATGAATAGGGCGTATTGTTCAATACCCCGCTGGTAGAAGTAAGGTTTCCTTTTCCTTCCAGTCCGGTTCCCTGCCAGATGGCTGTTGCTTTACGTTTCATGATATTCTTTTTAAATTTTTATTGCTATTGTTATTTCTGATCAAATCTAAGCATTTTGTCCGGATCCCCGAAATAGAACGTCAGAAGCAGAAACTGAGCTTGAATTATTTTTCTCGCTGTTTCTGCTTCGACCTCTTTTTCCAAAGTTCTGTTTCAATGCTTATTTTACCAACTCCGGGATGCTGAAGTTCTTTTTTTCTTTGCGCCAAAGTTGCGTTTTGAGCCAGCGTTATTGCCACTTCTTTGTCTGCCGTTGGGATTCTTCCGTATTTCGGGTTCAACCGCAGCGCCAGGTTTCATGGGATAGGGATGATCTTCAACGATCGGAATGGTACGGTCGATCAGTTTGATGATATCCTTTAAATAGGCTTTCTCTTCCTGATCGCAGAAAGAAACGGCAATTCCGTCCAATCCGGCACGACCAGTACGACCGATCCGGTGAACATAAGTTTCCGGGATATTCGGCAGTTCATAATTAATTACGTACGAAAGCTGTTCGACATCAATTCCCCGGGAAGCCAAGTCGGTTGCCACCAGGACCCGGGTACTTTTATTTTTAAAATTTTTCAGCGCATCCTGCCTTGCCGATTGCGACTTGTTCCCATGAATGGCCGCAGCATGAATTCCGGCCTTCAGCAGGTCTTTGCTCACTTTATCGGCACCATGTTTGGTACGCGTGAAGACCAACGCCGTCTCAATGGATTTATCCTTCAGAAGATGGATCAGCAACGATTTCTTGTCCGTTTTATCTACGTAATACAGCGATTGCTTAATCAGGTTCGTTGTCGCCGTAACCGGAACGATATTTACATTAACCGGCTTATCCAAAATGGTAGCAGCCAGTTTTTGTATCACAGGGGGCATGGTGGCAGAAAAGAACAAGGATTGCCGTTTTGCAGGTAATTTCTGGATGATCTTTTTTACATCGTTGATAAAGCCCATATCCAACATCCTGTCTGCTTCATCCAGCACAAAGAACTGAATATTCCGGAGGGAGACAAACCCCTGATCGATCAAGTCGAGCAACCTTCCGGGAGTGGCAATCAGAATGTCGACGCCATTTTTCATCGCGTTGGTCTGTGCAAATTGTTTTACACCACCATAAATCACGGTATGTTTCAATCCGGTATGTTTTCCATAGGCGGTAAAACTTTCACTGATCTGTATGGCCAGCTCACGCGTCGGTGTTACTATAAGCGCCTTGATCGGCCTTTTCCCTGCGGCAGGGATCTGTTTTGTGAATAAAAGCTGAAGGATGGGAATCGCAAAAGCTGCCGTTTTACCGGTACCCGTCTGGGCACAACCCAAAAGGTCTTTTCTTTCCAGTAAGACAGGAATGGCCTTCTCCTGGATAGGCGTCGGCTCGGTGTATCCTTCGGTTTTTAAAGCCCGAAGAATGGGTTCAATAAGATTTAATTGTTCAAATGTCATTTAGTAGTAATTAGTAATGGCTGAATAAAGAACCCTATGCATCACCAGCCTGCTGATGCATGAGGTAAATATTTTTAAATCTGCCATTCTGACCTAAAACGACAGTTCACAAAAAGTGAGGGTGATGGGTTATCCGGGGTCGTTTATGATGGATAATGGAAGGAATATCTTTTGCAAAGGTAACAATTTTCCTGAGATGGAACATCGGATGAGGATCCCGACGTTAGGGAAATGGGGAAAATCATTTCGGGTTCTGCCTCAATCGTACTATTTCAAAGAGTATATTTGCTAAATGGAATATCGTCTCAGAGCCTATTATCCCAACCAATTCTTTATCCGGCAGGTGCTTTCACATCCGTTTGAGCGGAATCCTTCGCCTGACGTTTCCGGCTTCCTGATGCCGGAACTGGAATACCTGGCATCTGATCAGTCTTTTAAACAGGTAGCTTTAACCAACATCGACCGGTTTATCCTCTGCCAGAACGATCGTCAAAAAGCAATACAATACATGGATTTGCTCATCGCGGCTACGAAGAACGATGATGTTAAGACAGAAAAGAAAAGCGCCATCGCACAGGAATATCTCAGAGCGCTTGAGGAAGGATTCGGCCATGTCACATTTGTCGAAAACGAATCAGTCGTTCCTTCTATCACGACAAATCCTTATGATGAACTGATACTGAGCCAGAAAGGGAAAGTGCTGCTCGATCTTTACCAAGAAGGATATCCTGTTCCGGATTTCTGTGTACTGACTTCGCACTCCTATCAGCTGGATGCGCGGGAACGGGAAACCTGCCTCAGTGATGCCATTTCCAACCTGGAGAAAATGACCGGGGAGAAGCTGGGGGATCCCGACAATGCGCTGGTCTTTGCCATGCGATCGGCCACACCGTATTATATCCCGGGACTTATGCCCACTTACCTGAATGTGGGGGTTACCAAGCTGAGCTACCGTTCGCTGGAAAACCGTTACGGGAAACAAACTTCTGATAAAATTTACCTGAATAACCTTCAGTCGATCTGCCAGGTCCTTCGTCCGGGCGAGGAGTTCTTCCGGGCGGAAAAAGCGGATTGTACCCCTTCTACCGAAGATATTAGTGAAAGAATTTCCAACCTTACCAGCCGAATCATGAAGGTGGATGAAAGGGCCTTGTACGATGCCCGGTACCAGGTGAACCTGTTCATGAACTTCTCGCATGGCTTCTTTACCCGTAACCAGGACCTGATCTATACTTTCCAGCGTGGTCATGCCACGTATCCTTCGCTGATCCTACAGAAGATGGTGTGGACGGTGCGAAACCGTGATTCGTACCCGGGCGTGCTCTACAGCCGTCACCCGCGAACCGGTCTCGGTATGCAGATTGAGAGTGTGCGGGAAATTTTCGGGGAAGAGATCATGACCGGAACGGTACATGCCGAACAGAGGGAATATTTTGACCGTGAGGAGATCAAAGAGGAATTTCCGGCCATCTCCTATTTTTCCCCCATGCTGCCCCGACTGGAAGAAAAGCTTAAATCTCCTGCTACCATTGAGTTTGCCGTAGAATCATTTGAGAACACTTCCCTCTTTGCCATTCTTCAGTTGAACATGTCAGAACTAACCGGCCGTTCGACTTTACTTACGGCCATCGACCTTTACCAGAAAAAGATCATTTCCCGGAAAAGAGTGTTTCAGCTCATCCGGCCCTACCATCTCCGGCAGATCTTCTCCGAGCGCATCGATGATGCCTCGCTGAAATCGCTTACGCTTTTCGGTATGGGGGTTTCGGTTCTCCCGAGATCGGCCGTTTCGGCCAAACTTTACTTCTCGATGGCCAAAGCCCTGGACGCAAAGAAGAAAGGCGAAAAGGTCTGTTTGTGCAAAGAGAATTTCATCCCTTCAGAAACCATCTTCATGGGTGAGCTGGATGCAGTGATGAGCATGAATCCGCTGGCCATCCATATTGTAACTGCTTGTCTCGGTTATGGTATTCCAGCCTTTATCAACCTGAGAAACCACCAGATGCGGCTGGAGGAGTATGCCATTGTCAACCAGGAGGGAAAAAGCCTGGGGGAAGGGGAATGGATCACACTTTCAAGCAAACATCATTGCATTTATATAGGTAAGGCGACTTACAAACCGGCCCGTTTTCAGAAATACCTGGAAGGGAAACCACTCGAGATGGAAGCGAAGGAAGAAAAGGTTTTCATCAATATGGCGAAGGCATACCATGCTTACCAGGAAATTCTGAATACGCTTAAGACGGAGGAGGCAATGACGCTTCCCGACCTGATCAAGCTGATCCGGAACGACCTCGATCAGCAGCCGCAGAAGGCGATCGGGTTTGTGAATGGCTGGTTTGATGCGCACCATGATTACTATTATTCAGAGATCCTGAAAAGCGGGCTGGGATCTCATCTCGACCAAAATAAGATCTACAGTTTTCTCACCACCGACCGCCGTATTATCTTTTTCAAAAACATAATCCGGATTTGCCTCAGGGAAAAACAAAGTGGCTTTTCGGCAGGGGCTTTTATGCTGGGCCGGTTTTTATGCCAGCCCCACCCTGTTCAGTTCTGGAAGGCTTTCGGAACCGCGGAAATCGTGTTTCTCCTGAACGAACATATCCTGTTTGAAAAATATATGCAGGTTCTTTCGGAACTGGGGGAACGTCATATCAACCGGACGAAAAACAAAATCCTGACGGATGATCTGAATACAATTAAACTTCCCACCATGGATACCGCTCTTTTCCTGACGCTGAAATTATCGGGGCCTGACTGGAAGCGCATTGAGGACGATATCCGTCCCGACCAGGATAAAGATACCCGTTACCTGATCCGCTTGCTAAAAAGACCTTACGGGGCGCTTTATCACTATGATCAACCATGGTCAATGGAGAAAATCCGGTTGATCTGCGAAGCTGAAAATATAAATATACCTGACGACCAGTCCGTTTGATCCTCTAAAATTTGGATGGTTTCAAAGAAAGGCGTAATTTCGCGGCCTGATGATAAACACCCCACAAGGTATGCCCAACAAAATCAAAATTTTCTCCGGCAGAGCTACGAATTATCTCGCCGAGAAGATCGCCCAGAGTTATGGGACAGAACTCGGGAGAGTGGTTGTTACCGACTTTTGCGATGGTGAATTTCAGCCATCTTTTGAAGAAAACATCAGGGGTAACGATATTTTCATCATACAATCGACTTTTGCACCGGCTTCCAATCTCTTTGAGTTACTTATGCTGATCGATGCGGCACGAAGAGCCTCCGCGAGAAACATCATCGCGGTGATCCCTTATTTTGGCTATGCCCGCCAGGACCGCAAGGACAAGCCACGGGTTTCCATTGCTTCGAAACTGGTGGCCAACCTGCTTTCAACTGCCGGTGTTCAGCGCATCATCACGATCGATCTTCACGCAGATCAGATTCAGGGCTTTTTCGATGTTCCGGTTGATCATCTGTTCGCTTCATCCATCTTTGTTCCCTATCTGCGTAAACTGAACCTGCCGAAACTTACCATGGCTTCACCGGATACCGGGGGTACCCGCCGCGTGGCAACCTATGCAAAATTCCTGGGAACCGATTTCGTGATCTGCTACAAGCAGCGGGGAAAGCCCAACCATGTTGATAAAATGGCATTGGTCGGGGAAGTGGAAGGACGTGACGTGGTGCTGGTCGACGATATTGTGGATACCGCCGGAACCCTTGCCAAAGCCGCAAGCATCATTATGGATAACGGGGCCAGCAGCGTAAGAGCCATGTGTACTCATCCCATTTTCTCACAAAAAGCACTTGAAAAGATCGAAGCATCGCCGCTCACCGAGATGATCGTGACCGATACCATACCCATGAAAAGGGAAAGCCCTAAAATCAGGGTGCTTTCCACAGCCAATCTTTTTGCCGAAGTCATCAAGCGGGTGGAAAGCCATGAATCCATCAGCTCCTTATTCAAATTCGGAGAGTGATGCATTTGTCAATCGAATTTTTTACTAACCAATAAATACAAATCAAACATGAAAACAGTATCATTGAGCGGTTCTCTCAGAGAGAACGTAGGGAAAAAAGATGCTAAAAAACACCGTAAGGAAGGATTTGTTCCCTGCGTGATGTATGGCGCCGGAAAACAGTATCATTTCATTGCTGAAGACAAAGCTTTCAGAAAGCTCATCTTCACTCCCGAAGTGTACATCGTTAAGGTCCTTCTTGAAGGAAAAGAGTACAACACGATCATTCAGGAAATCCAGTATCACCCTGTGACAGATAACATCCTGCACATTGACTTTCTCGAGATCATCCCCGGAAAACCCGTTACCATTGGTGTACCGGTGAAACTGGAAGGAACTGCCCCCGGTATCCTGAAGGGCGGCAAACTCGATAAAAAAATGCGTAAGGTGCTTGTGAAAGCACAAATGGAAGATCTTCCCGATTTCATTACCATATCGATCGATCCTTTGGATATTGGTAATTCGATCAAGGTGAAAGATCTGCAGCGAGATAAAATCACTTTCCTTGATTCACCCAACAACGTAGTGGTAGCTGTTCGTACAGCACGTGCCGTTGTGGAAGAGGTGGTACCTGGTGCACCTGTAGCAGCAGCAGCTGCTGCCCCTGAGGCCAAGGCAGAAGAGAAGAAGTAATTCGTTTTCCATCTAACGGAAGGCATAAGGTTTTGTAACTTTATGCCTTCTTTTTTTCACCCTTAGCGGATCAGCCCAAAAAGAAGCATTAATATCAAAAACAAGATGGCAGAAAGCAAGAAATACCTGATCGCCGGATTGGGAAATATCGGTGACGAGTATGAAAATACCCGGCACAATATCGGGTTTATCGCGGCCGATGCATTCATCACTGCACAAAAAGGAACTTTCCAGCCCGGCAGGCTGGCCTCCGTAGCCCATGTGTCGGTAAAAGGCAGAAAAATCATTGTCATCAAACCCACCACCTTTATGAATCTCAGTGGAAAAGCCCTCCGCTACTGGATTCAACGTGAGGAGATCCCTCTGGAAAATGTAATGGTCATCGTGGATGATCTTGCCCTCCCATTGGGCACGCTGCGTTTGCGTGCGAAAGGAAGTGATGGCGGCCATAACGGCCTGATCAGCATCATTGAAGATCTCAAAAGCACCGATTTCGCCCGGCTTCGCATCGGGATCGGGAATGAGTTTACCCGGGGCAACCAGGTAGATTATGTGCTTGGCCGCTGGACGGCAGAAGAAGAAAAGGTACTGATTCCCCGGATCGAAACCATGGTCGAAATGATCAAAAGCTTTGCTCTGAGCGGAGTGGAGAGGACGATGAATTATTTTAATAAAAAGTGAGGCTGACTAAATCCACCCATTGATCCGGTAATATCCGATCGCCATAAACTCCCGGAACAGCAGTGTCTCATATTTCAGCTGGGTCCAGAAATTATAGCGGACAGAAAGATTTTCGCCGACCTCGGGCACCCATTTTCTTCTTCCGATTTTCTTCCCGTTAAATGAGATATCCGACTCAATGGCGCTTTCGAAAGCAGGGAGTCCGTCAACCCGCATAAACCCTATTTTCCTGAAAACCCGCACCGCACGATACAGGTGTTCGGGCGAAGTGACGATGGCAACTGCGGGGAGATGGAGGTTGGTTGCCGCATCGTGGCTGAAAGATTGAAAAATCCGCAGTGCCTGTGAACGAGTGTTGGTGCCGGAATCTTCAATCATGATCCGCTCCGGAAGGATTCCCCGAAGGATCATTTCTTCCTTCATCTGGTTTACCGAACTCAGGCTGTCTTTGATATTTCCCGGCAAGGCGATGATGACCCTGGCGCCGGAGTAGTGATTGGCCAGCTTTGATGCATACCAGGTACGCATCAGCCCGCTTTCGCTGGGCATACCACCCCCACCCATGACGATGATCAGGTCAGGCGGGCGATTGATGCCTGCCTTGTTCATACTTAACGCATACCAGGCATAAAATGGAAGCGACGTAAAGGCCAGGATGGTCATCAGCAGGGCAAAGCTACCCGTAATCATGACCAGACAGCGGAGAATACGCCATAACCGTCCTGTGCTGCCTGACGGTTTGCTGATGTTTCTCCTGAACGTCATATTGTTGAATTAGTGTGAGAATTTCTCTCGTACCAGGTCGCCGATCTTACTGACCGGCACCCGTTCCTGCAGCATGGTATCGCGGTCGCGGATGGTAACCATATCGTCCTCCAGGGTTTGATGATCGATGGTAATGCAATAAGGTGTGCCCAGCGCATCCATTCGTCTGTACCGCCGGCCAATGGTGTCCTTCTCTTCATAATAACACCGGTAATTCATCTTCAGCAAATCCATGATCTCTCTTGCCTTCTCAGGTAAACCGTCTTTCTTGATCAGCGGAAGAATGGCTACCTTGATCGGGGCCAGGATGGCAGGAATGCCCAGGACCACCCTCTCGGAACCGTCATCCAGCTTCTCTTCGCGGTAAGCATTGCTCAGAACAGCCAGGAAGGTACGGTCGAGGCCGATGGAGGTCTCCACCACGTATGGAACAAAGCCTTCATTGGTTTCCTGATCATAGTACTGAAGCTTCTTTCCGGAAAATTGCTGATGGGCTGAGAGGTCAAAGTCGGTACGGGAATGAATGCCTTCGAGCTCTTTAAACCCGATCGGAAAATCAAATTCGATATCGGTGGCGGCATTCGCATAATGTGCCAGCTTTTCATGATCGTGAAAACGGTATTTTTCGGCAGGAATCCCGAGGGAAAGATGCCATTTCATACGGGCTTTCTTCCAGTATTCGAACCATTGAAGTTCTTCACCCGGCTTCACAAAATACTGCATCTCCATTTGTTCAAACTCACGCATGCGGAAGAGGAACTGACGGGCGACAATTTCATTCCGGAAGGCCTTGCCGATCTGCGCAATGCCGAAAGGAAGTTTCATCCGGGCTGATTTCTGTACATTCAGGAAGTTCACAAAGATCCCCTGAGCCGTTTCCGGGCGGAGATACACTACATTGGTATCAGAAGTTTCGTTCACAGAACCCATCTGGGTGGAGAACATCAGGTTGAACTGCCTGACTTCTGTCCAGTTTTTGGTTCCCGAAACCGGACAAACAATGCCGAGTTCCTCGATGATGGCTTTAACGTCGGTAAGGTCATTGTTCCCGAGTGATGCATAAAACCGGGTTTTGACCGCATCAATCTTATCCTGGTATTCCTTCACCCTCGGATTGGTGGTACGGTACATGGCTTCATCAAAGGTTTCACCGAAACGCTGTCGGGCTTTTACCACCTCTTTCTGTATCTTATCTTCGATCTTCTGGAGATGATCTTCTACCAATACATCGGCACGGTATCGTTTCTTGGAATCCTTGTTATCGATCATCGGGTCGTTGAAAGCATCCACATGACCTGAAGCCTTCCATATGGCTGGATGCATGAATATCGCCGAATCCAGCCCCACAATGTTTTCATGGAAATAGACCATTGATTTCCACCAATACTCCTTGATGTTGTTTTTCAGCTCAACGCCAAAGGGACCGTAATCGTAAACTGCGCTTAATCCGTCATAAATCTCACTGGAAGGAAACACGAACCCATACTCTTTGGCATGGGAGATGATTTTTTTGAAAAGTTCTTCATTATTTGCCATAAGGCAAAAATATAAAAAAAGTATGAGGTATGAGGTAAGAAGTACGAACTATGGGTAGAGGTAAGGCTTACCGTGGGAGATAATTTTCTGCTTAAACCATTTTACCGGACAGAAACAAGTAAGCTCATATCAAGATTCAGATTTTTGGATGTTTTAAAAAGATATTCCTTCTTTCCTAAACTGAAGATGATTTCTGAACCATTTTGTTTCAAGGTCATTTTCTCTTTTATACCTGAAGCTTTAACCACATTTAAAAAAGTGATAAGCTTTTCGGTACCGTCGCCACGGCCATAGTTCACCACTTCATCCGGCAATGCGAGGCGGTTTGCATCATAGATCGATTCATCGGGCCATTCTTTCATGATGTCATACACTTCCTGCAGGTTTTTTTGTCCGAATCGTTCGATGGAAACGGGGTTTCGCTCAAAAGCAGCCTTCAGAAATGGCTCCCAGTCGCACGAATCCATATACCGGCCGGCGTAGAAAGCCAGGTCGGCAATGGGAGAAGTCTGCCTTAATCCCGAGAGGTATCCGATGATTTCTTCTCGTGATTGATCAGGTGTAAGTTGAATCGGCACGGAGGGAACATAATGTTTTTTGGATGAAGGCAATTTGGGGTTTGTATGAATGAATTTCCTGAATTCCGACATAAAGGCCCGGTGCGCATGGATTGACGGATATTCCTTTTGCAGGAGCTCAAGAAACGCTTTGGTGGTTTTCTGCTGAAAGATTGGGTTATCTGTGGAGATAAGAACCCGGTTCATTTCCTGGCAGCAGGAAAGGTCTTCCTCGTCAATTTCACAAAAAAGTTTTCGGGCTGTGACATCTCCCAGGCGGTTTTTGCTGCCATGTTCATAACCGAATGCTTTTTCAAGCCGGATAAACTTAGGTGTTCCCTGGCAATCGAATTTCAGCTGGAAGAGCTTCTGAAACCTTGAATTAAATCTCAGGAAATTGATAAATATCTCGAAGTTAACCCCTGATGTCAGGAATTTTGAAAGATGATCTTTGAAGAGGTGATACGCTTTTTCGTTGATGGTGGCATCCGGGTAAACGGTATGGATGTAACCCGATTGGTGAGCCACCATGGTAACCTGTTCATGATCGAGTGCCCGCCGGGCCAGGGATGACAACTCTGTTCCGTTGTACCACATCGACCGGGTAACGATCCTGCGGTTATTTGTGAGGACACCCTCGTCGATCATCACAAAATTCTGGGAGTGCAAAGGCGTACCCATCAGGAAGATCTTTTCCAACGGGACTTCTGTGACGATGAAAAGCGCGGCGGCATACAATGTGGCGAGTGAAACACATTCGCCCGCCCCTGCAGGAAAGCCTTCTTTAAACCTGAAAGCGTTCATCGCCTCAACGGTTTCCGTCTTCCAGTAAGGGATCACTTCCGTGTCAAATTTATCCAGGCCGAAATGTTTCCGGATATCCAGGTCAAAATAAAACTTATCTCCTTCATAGCCAAAGAGTGCATTCGACCGTTGGAGAATATCCATATCAACAATATCCAGGAATCTTTTGATCTCCGTTTGTTTATCCGTAAGCCCCCAGGTCTCCAGGTCAAGATTGAAACTGTAGTGATCCATGATATACTGCTTCAGCCGGTGCATCTTTTTCAGGGGCCCCATCTTTTTAATCCCGGCAAACCATTTATCCTCCCGCCATTTCCAGATTTCAGGCGACATGATATTGGCCAGAACCAGTGAATACATCAGTTCGGGAAATATGAAGATCTCCATATCGGAGAGGGTAAAAGCGGAGGTATATTTCTCAAGTGTTTTCTTATCCATCATTATCGAATCCATAGATACAAAGATCGGCAAAAAAAAAGAAGAAGTTACCGTTCAGGATCACTTCTTCTTTTTTGCAGGTCTTGGTTCCTGAAATATCAATGATCTGAAGCGATGCCACCGGTTACCCTGAAGGGAGGAAAAACAGTACATCGGTTTTGAATTGTGAATGTTTTAACTATTTCGTTTACCTTTGTTATTCAAATATTAAAACTATGCATTATTCAGGACAGGAAATCATCGAAATAGCCGTCAGAATTGAAGAAAACGGGTATGCTTTTTACAAGACTGCAGCAGGAATGATCAAAGAACACAATGATATCAGAGATCTTTTCCTTGATCTTGCAGAGAAAGAAGTAGGTCACATCGCTTACTTCAAAAAAATTGCGGATCACTTCGAAGCCGAAAAATTTGAATTCAACAAAAGCGAGGAGGAGGATTACATCAATCACCTGGCCGGTACCCATATTTTTGGCATCGAGGAAGCCGGCGTTTTGTTGGCCAATGCAGTAAAAACGCCCATGGAAGCCCTTGAAATTGCCCTGCGTTTTGAAAATGACAGCGTAACTTTTTACGAAGAATTGTTTAAACGTACCGAAAGTGATGCGAAACAAGTCATTCGCCAGATCATCGAGGAAGAAAAAGGACATGCTGCCCTGATCCGGGAATTTCTTTAGCCTTTACAGAAGATTCGTCAGCCAAAAAGGAACGATCCCCAGCAGGAGGGTTACCACCGTAAGCAAAACGATATGCCACCGAAAGGAGGCATGCGATTCCATCTTTATCCCATCCCCTTCTCTCAGAAAAATCGTTGTAATGGGTTTGAAATAGTAAACCACGCTGATGCCTGAACCGATAAGGGCGAAGATCATCAGCCACAGGAAACCCTTTTCCATGGCGGTTGAAAAGAGATAATATTTTGAAATAAAACCTGCCAGCGGAGGAATTCCCATCAACGAAAGCAGTGCTATGGTAAGACAAGTCGCTTCCACCGGATTGTTTTTCCCCATTCCTTTGAACGACTCGTAGAGATCATTTCCCTTTGAACTGCGGATAAGTATAAGTATTCCGAAGGCCGTGATCGTGGAAACAGAATAGGCTGCGGAATATAGCAGCAATGCATTTGCAGAGTTCGCCCCAAAGGCAATCACCGCAAGCATCATATAACCTGAATGAGAAATACTGGAATAGGCAAGCATCCGCTTTAACCCCTTTTGGTATAACGCAGTTAAGTTCCCGATCAGGATGGTGAGTACGGCCATGACCCATAAGGTTTGTTCCCACATCCCGTGAATGGCCGGGAATGCTAAACTGAAAAGACGGTAAAGTGCAGCAATACTGGCTACTTTCACGACCGTCGCCATGAAAGCAGTGAGCAGCGTTGGGGTCCCTTCATATACATCCGGAGCCCAGAAATGAAAAGGAACGATGGCGATCTTGAAAGCCAGTCCGATGATCATCAGGAACATTCCTGCCATGAAAAGCGGCGGAAGGTGATCGGCATTTGTGGTAACGTATCTTGAAATTTCCGCTACGTTCAGTGAACCGGAAGCGCCATATACCAAGGCAATCCCAAAAAGTAAAAACGTCGAAAGAAAAGATCCGAGCAGGAAATATTTCAACGTGGCCTCATTGGATGTGATGGCTTCTTTGTGGCTGCCGGCAAGGATATAAAGCGAGATCGACATGATCTCAATACCCAGGAAGAGCATGATGAGATTCCCGTAAGAGGTCATCACCACACCCCCGATGAGCGCAAAGATCATGATGGCGTAAACGTCGTCGAGCGGCCGGGTTACTTCCCGGTAATAATGGCCCGCGAACATGAAGATGAAAAAGGTGGAAACCAGCAGTACCATGTTGAAGGCGACGGCGTAATTGTCGACGATCAGCATATCGTTGAAGAAATGTTTATCCGTGTTCCAGGAGAAACAGGTCATGATGATCACGACAATCAGACCGAACAGAATGGTGAACAGAAGCCACGACTTGCGTTTCAGCAACCCTTCGGTGAGGATCAGAATTCCCAGTACAGATAAAGAGATTATGGTTAACATTTCCGCAATTTATTTTATCAGGTTGATGATCTCCATGATGGCCGGTTCGGTGATTTTCAATACCATTCCCGGGAAGATCCCTATGAAAAAAATCATCAGGATGATGGGCAATAACGTCAGTATTTCCGCTTGCGTAAGATCGGCAAACGGCTCAGGGCTTTCACTTTTTCCGAACATGGTTTTCTGATACATCCACAACATATAAACTGAACTGAAGATGATGGTCAACCCGGCCACTGATGCAATAATCATATTGAATTTAAAAAGACCGACCAGCATCAGGAATTCTCCGACAAAACCATTGGTAAGCGGTAATCCGATACTTCCCAAAAGGATGATCATGAAAAATACCGCCAGCCAGGGTGCCTGAGCTGCAATTCCGCCCAGCGACGCGATGTTGCGGGTTTTTGCACGATCTTCGATCATCGAGATGATCATGAATAGACCTACGATGTTGACCCCGTGAGAGACCATCTGGATGACCGCTCCCTGCATGGCCTGGACGTTGACGGCAAAAATGGCAGCGGCAATCAGTCCGACATGGGCAATAGAGGAGTAGGCCGCCAGTCGTTTCATATCCTGCTGACGCAGGGCAATGACGGAAGCATAGATGATACCTGTCACTGCAAGGATCATGACCGGTATACCCCACGATTTCAGCGCCATTGGCGCTATCGGTATAAGGAAACGCAGCAATCCGTAGGTTCCCATCTTGAGCATGATCCCCGAAAGCAGCATGGTTCCTTCCGGAGGAGATACGGTATACGTATCCGGCTGCCAGGTATGCAGCGGAAAAATCGGGATCTTTACAGCAAAGGCAATGAAGAAAGCCAGGAAAATCCAGTTCTGTTCCGCCGGATTCAGGTTGGCCATGTAAAGGGAGATCAGGTCGAACGAATGAGGGGCAGGCGTTCTGAAATAGAGAAAAATCAAAGCGGCCAGCATGAACAGGCTCCCGGTGAAAGTGAAGATAAAGAATTTCAGGGTAATCCTGATCCGGTCATCCCCACCCCACATCGCACAGATAAAATAGGCAGGAATCAGCGCAAGCTCCCAGAAAATATAAAACAACAGGCCGTTGTAAGCGGTGAATACCCCGATAAAAGCCAGCTCCATAATCATCACCAGCCCGTAAAATACAGAGGGTTTAGGATAGCTGTGTTTCCATGAGAAGAGAATGATCAAAGGGAAGAGAAAAGTAGTAAGGAGAATGAGCAGCAGGCTGATTCCATCCATTCCGAAACGCAGGTTGATTCCAAGATCCCGGATCCATCCGATGTTGATCAGCCACTGGCAGGAACAGTCGGTCACGAAAAGCCAGGCACCGTAAGCGGCAACCAGGAACATGACCAGGGAAGCGAAAAAGGCCGTTTTCCGGATCAGTTCTTCCTTCTTCAGCACGAAGATGAGCAACGCCGTGAATAGCGGAATAAGCAGGAGTATCGCTGTTATCATTATTTCATCAACATATTATAAACGAGTATTCCGATGATACTGAAAACCATCACGAAAAGATAAAAACCTACATTTCCGGCCTGGAGGAATCTTACTACCGATCCCGTACGGATGACCAGGTTGCCAAATCCATTCACCATGGCATCAATAAATTTCAGCTCGATAAACTGGTAAAATACTTTCGAAAGCCAGAAGATGGGTTTGATAATGAGAAAATCATAGATCTCATCGATATAAAACTTATTTCGCAGGATCCGGAGGACAAGGGTATCTTTTTCTTCCGGGAGACCTTTGCCGAATCGTTTCCAGGCCAAAAATATCATCAGCACAACACCCATTAAGGTCGCAAGGGCCAGGATCCATTCCGTTTCATGACTGACAGATGATGAAGCTTGAAGAACCGCCATTCCGGGAGAAAACACCGGTTGCAGCCACTGATTCATCCAGGAACCTCCGCCAAAAAGCGCAGGAACATTGAAAAACCCGCCAATCAGGGAAAAGAGGGCAAGAATCCCGAGCGGGATGATCATCACCTTTGGGGATTCGTGAACCGGCTTCCCGGCTTCTCCACGATGGGTGCCGAGGAAGGTGAGGAAAAGCAGCCTGAACATGTAAAAAGCCGTCATGAGGGCACCTGCAACAGCCAGGATCCAAACGATACTTCCATATTGAAATGCCGAGGACAGAATCTCATCTTTTGAAAAGAAACCTGAGAAAGGAGGCATTCCGGAGATGGAAACGGTTCCAATGAGAAACATCCACCAGATGACGGGAATCTTGTTCTTCAGTCCGCCCATTTTTCGGATATCCTGTTCCCCGGAAAGAGCATGGATCACACTTCCGGCGGCCAGGAAGAGCAGTGCCTTGAAAAAAGCATGGGTCGTAAGATGAAACATGGCTCCCGTAAAGGCGCCGGTACCCAGCCCGAGGAACATATACCCCAGCTGGCTGATGGTGGAATAAGCGAGTACCTTTTTGATATCATTCTGGAAGATGGCGATGATTGCGGCAAACAGTGCTGTGGCCAGCCCGGTGGCAGCCAGAATGCTCATGGTTACCGGTGACATGGCATAAAGAATATTAGACCTGGCAACCATGTAAACACCTGCTGTAACCATGGTTGCAGCATGGATCAATGCGGAGACAGGCGTCGGGCCAGCCATTGCATCCGGTAGCCAGGTGTAAAGCGGAATCTGGGCGCTTTTACCGACAGCTCCCACAAAAAGCAGCAGGGTGATCCCTAGGATGACCGGTGCTCCGATGGCCAACGTTCCGGCTTTCGCAAAGATTACTGCGTAATCCAGGGTTCCGAAAGTGGTGAAAAGAAGGATCATCCCCAGCAGGAATCCCAGGTCACCGATGCGGTTCATGATAAAAGCCTTCCGGGCGGCATTGTTGAATTCGTGGTTCTTGAACCAGAAGCCGATCAGGAGGTAGGAACAGAGACCCACGCCTTCCCAGCCAATAAACATCACCGCGTAATTTGATCCCATCACCAGCAATACCATCGAAAAGATGAAAAGGTTCATGTAGGCGAAGAAGCGGTTGTAGCCGGGATCATCATCCATATAACCGATGGAATAGATGTGAATGACGGATCCGACGCCCGTAACGATCAATAACATCAGCGAAGAAAGCGGATCAAGCAACAAGGCAAATGGGATGTGAAGCGTGCCTGCCGAAATCCAGTCAAATAAAGTGATAACCAGAGAAGTTTCCGGATTGATGCTGAAAAAGAGGATCAGGGAAAAAACAAACGGGATCAGAACAACGGCGGGTCCGATCACAGACACCACTTTCCGGGGAATCCGCCTGAATCCTGTTCCCAGGATCAGGAAACCCGACAAGGGAAACAACAGGATCAGTATGAGTAAAAAAGCCATCATCCGCAGATCAGTTTACCATTTTAATTTGTTAAGAATTGCGATATCGATCGAATGGGTGGTACGGTAAATAAGGACAATGATTGCCAACCCGATCGCCACCTCCGCTGCGGCAACCACCATGATGAAAAAAACGAAGATCTGTCCTGCAGGATCATTCATATAAACAGAAAAAGCCGCCAGCAGGAGGTTGATGGAGTTGATCATCAACTCGATGGACATCAGGATCTGCAAAGCACTTCGTTTGATCAGAACGCCGATCAACCCGACCCCAAACAAGGCGGTGCAAAAGACCAGGTATTCGCTGATCGGGATGATTCTAATGGTGCTTACTACTTCATTCATAATTTGTTCATCATAATTGTTCTTTTTTTCCTAAAAGTACCGCCCCAACCATGGCAGTAAGGAATAAGATGGAAGCTATTTCAAACGGCAGCAGATACTGGTCAAATAGTACCCTGCCAAGGTTTTTCACCAGTCCGATCTGGGTCAGCGAAGGATCCTTTGCCACCGCAATGTCAAAACCCCTGAAGATGGCGATCAGTACGAGCATGAACAACAGCCCTGCAACGATGGCGGTTATTTTGGATAACATGGATTTGAGTGATCGCTCTTCCCGGTTGAGATTCAGCAACATCACCGTAAAAAGGAATAATACCATGATGGCGCCTGCGTAAACGATGATGTGAACCACTGCCAGAAACTGTGCATTCAGCAGGATATAATGTCCGCCAATGGCAAAAAAGGCAAGGGTCAGATAGAGCACGCTGTGGATGGGCTTTTTGGAAACCAGCACCATAACGGCTGAATAAAGCGCCATGACGGATAAAAAATAGAAGATGAAGTGTGTAAACATCTACTGGTTGTGCTTCTTGGTTTTATCTTGTTTAAATTTCAGTACTTCAGGCGTCTGCCTCTTTGAAACATCCACCCGCTTATCCGGATCAAGCGGTTCCAGCAGCAACTCTTTTCCATAAACGAGCAGGTTACGCTGATACTCCGAAGGTACGAGTTCTTTGGTCAGGAAAATGGCTTCTTTCGGACAGGCCTCTTCACAGAAACCGCAAAAGATGCAGCGTAACATATCGATTTCATAGGTTGCCGCATATTTCTCCTCCCGGTAAAGGTGTTCTTCTCCGGGCTTTCTCTCGCCCGATGTCATGGTGATCGCTTCTGCGGGACAGGCGACTGCACAAAGCCCGCAGGAAGTGCATCTTTCACGTCCTTCATCGTCTCTCTTCAGAACATGCTTGCCGCGGTAAATATCGGAAAATTCTCTTTTGACCTCAGGATAACGAATGGTGGTTTTTTTTGTGAAAAGATGCCCCAGGGTTATCCACATCCCGCCCAGGATGGCAGGGAAATAGATCTTCTCCCAGAAGGTCATCTGTTTGTTCGAGACTTGTTTTGATCTTTTTGTGATCAGGCGCATTCGCTTTGTCTTATTTTTCTAAAAAAGTAATTCTTACAATTTCAACAGTATCATGACTCCCGTAACCAGGATATTCAGTATGGCCAGCGGGATCAGGGACTTCCAGCCAAGACGCATCAGCTGGTCAAACCTGAAACGGGGCAGGGTCCACCTTACCCACATGAATATGAATCCAATAAAGGTGATCTTGGCAAACAAGATCAGGAAGCCCGCAATCGCCATCCCATTGGCTGAAAGTCCCAGCCGGTCGATGCCGGGAAAGTGATATCCCCCTAGGAACAGCGTAGAGATCACTGCCCCCGAGATAAACATATTGATGTACTCGGAAAAGAGGTAAAATCCCAGTTTCATGCTGCTGTATTCCGTATGATATCCTCCCACCAGCTCGGTTTCACACTCCGGCAGGTCAAAAGGTGAACGGTTGGTCTCGGCGAAAGCACAAACCAGGAAGATGATGAATGCCAGTGGCTGATAAAAGATATTCCAGTGAATTCCCTGCTGCTGATCGACGATTTCCTGCAGATTCAGGCTTCCCGACATCATCACCACGGAGATGATGGCAAGGCTCATCGCCAGTTCATAGCTGATCATCTGTGAAGAGGCACGAACGGCGCCCAGTAACGCGTATTTGTTGTTGGATGCCCATCCCCCGATCATGATTCCGTAAACACCCGTCGATAAGATCGCAAATATGTAAAGAACCCCGATGTTGATATTTGCAACCTGCAGCGGGTAAACCTGTCCATTGATGATTAGTGGTGAACCCCAAGGAATGGCGGCACTTGTCAGCAGGGCAATCAACATGGTAAGCGACGGACCCAGGATATAGAGAAACTTATCTGCCGTATTCGGCATAAATTCCTCTTTAAAAAACAGCTTTAACCCGTCGGCCAGCGGCTGGAATAAGCCAAAAGGACCTGCCCGGTCAGGCCCGAGACGGTCCTGGAAAAAGCCGGCCACCTTGCGCTCGATCAGCGTTGAATACATGGCAACCAACAGGCTGATGATCAGTATCATCGAGGCAAGTAAGGTCTTATAAATGATGTATATGGTCATGTATCGCTAATTCGCTAAGTCACTTTTCTTTCATCTCCCCTTCAATGGGATCGATCACGTGCGGTTCCTTGGATTTCTCATAATGATTGGCCGAGATGACAGATTGCCGTTTGATCTTACGCGGTCCTTCAATGATCCAGTCGGTCAGCTCCTTTTTCTCAAACCTGCATTCATTACAGATATACTCCTCCACTTCCCCGTACCGATCTTTTCTTCCGGTGATGCGGTAAATCTCATTCCCGAACATCCAGGCCGCCACCTTACCGGAACATTTCGGGCAATCACGATGGGCATCCATCGGTTTCAGAAACCAGACACGGCTTTTGAACCGGAAAGTCCGGTCGGTCAGGGCGCCAACCGGGCAAACATCAATGACGTTTCCCGAAAAGTCGTTCTCAATGACATTACTGATATAAGTGCTGATTTCGGATGCATCGCCGCGGTAAAGCACCCCGTGAACTCTTTTATCCGTGATCTGGTCTGCCAAATAAACACAGCGGAAACAGAGAATGCAACGGTTCATATTTAACTTGATGGTGGTGCCGATATCGATCGCGGGAAATTCGCGGCGTGCCTCTTCTGTCCGGGTATCATCCTCACCATGCCCGTAACTCAGATCCTGGAGGTCGCATTCGCCGGCCTGGTCACAGACGGGACAATCGAGCGGATGGTTAAGCAGCAGGAATTCCACCACCCCTCTCCGGGCTTCGAGCACTTCGGGAGAGGTGATATTCTGAACGACCATTCCTTCCTGGACCGGTGTGCTGCATGAAGCCACCAGCTTGGGCATCGGTCGGGGATCTTTATCCGAAGTGATCGCGACTTTTACCAGGCAGCTTCTGCATTTGCCACCGGTTCCTGCGAGTTTTGAATAATAACACATCGCCGGAGGTACGATAGCACCACCGATTTTACGGGCAGCCTGGAGGATCGTAGTTCCTTCTTCTACTTCAACGGGGAAATTATCAATGACGACTTTCATCTTTATCGGTACTGCATTCCGGAAACCGGCAACTGAACCAGGGATCCATGATTAATATTTCTCACAATGTCGGGATGTTCCACATGAAATTCAAATTCATTCCTGAAATGCCTGATGGCGCTGGCCACCGGCCAAGCCGCGGCATCCCCCAACGGACAGATCGTATTTCCTTCGATGTTGCCGGCAATATTGACCAGGAGATCCAGGTGGGCCATTTTCCCTTCACCGTGTTCAATCTTGTACAGGATCTTCTCCATCCACCCCGTTCCTTCGCGACATGGCGAACATTGTCCGCAGGATTCATGCCGGTAAAACCTGGCAAAATTCAGCGTATTTCTCACCATGCAGGCATCCTCGTCATAAACGATGAACCCGCCGGATCCCAGCATGGTTCCGCTGTCGAAATCGCCTTCCTGCAACGACTCGTAAGTCATCAACCGTTGCCTTCCGGCGGCCGTTCTGATGATGAGCTCCGCCGGCAAGACGGGGACGGATGAACCACCCGCAACGACTGCCTTTAACCGTTTCCCATTACGGATTCCTCCGCAATATTCTTCGGAATAGATAAAATCTTCAACGGGCAAACCCATTTCGATCTCGTACACACCGGGTTTGTTGATATTCCCGCAGGCTGAAATCAGCTTTGTACCGGTACTTCTGCCTTTCCCGATGGCAGCATAAGCCTCTCCGCCCATATTGATGATCGGTCCGACCGCTGCAAGTGTCTCCACATTGTTCACCACCGTGGGACAATCGTAAAGACCTTTGTAAGCCGGAAAAGGAGGCTTATTCCTGGGATAACCCTTTTTGCCTTCCAGGGATTCAAGCAAAGCGGTCTCTTCTCCGCAGATATAGGCACCGGCGCCGGGATGAACATAAATGTCAAGGGAAAAAGAGGAGCCCCGGATGTTTTTTCCTAAAAATCCGTTATCATGGGCTTCCCGGATCGCGTTTTCAAGGATTCCCATGATCTGCTTAAACTCGCCGCGAATGTAAATGTAGCAAGTGTTGACACCAAGAGCATAGCTTGAAATGATCAGTCCTTCAATCAGCAGATGCGGAAGATATTCCATCAGGTACCGGTCCTTGAAGGTTCCGGGCTCACTCTCATCAGCATTACAAACCAGGTAATGCGGCTTGCTGGTTTTCCGGTCGAGGAAACTCCATTTCAGACCAGTGGCAAACCCTGCTCCTCCACGACCCCGTAATCCGGACTTTGTCACTTCCTGGTTTACCTCGTTGGGGGTCATTTCTTTCAACGCCTTATCGACAGAATTATATCCTCCGTTCTGACGGTAAACCTCAAAACGGATGATCCCGGGAATTCCGATTTTCTCTAACAGAATTTGTCTACCCATCTGTCCCCTTCCGGTTTTTCATTCATTGCTTTTGACCGGAGATCTTCAATGATGTTATCGATCTTCTCCGTGGTCAGGTATTCGTAAAATTCGTTATTTATCTGCATCACCGGGGCATAACCGCAGGCGCCGAGGCATTCCACGGCACGCAGCGTAAATAAACCATCCGGCGTAGTCGCTTCCAACTCCACATTCAACTTCTTCTTCAGGTATTCCAGGATGTGTTCCCCGCCACAGATGGCGCAAGGACCGGTCTGACATACCTCAACAACATATTTGCCTGTCTTTTTCAGGTAAAACATCGAGTAAAAAGTAGCTACTTCATAGACTTCAATCGGCGCTATCCCGAGAATTGAGGCAACATAATCCATCACATCCACGCTGAGATAGCCGCCCAGTTCCTCCTGCGCTATCTGCAATACCGGCAGGAGAGCGGATTTCTGCTTTCCTTCCGGATAACGCTGTATGATTTTCCTGATACAAACCATCGTTTCATCAGAGAAAGAAACTTCTTTATTCTCTTGGATGAATAATTGGTGATCTACGATATTTCCCTTAACCCCGCTCATATCAATTCAATGTATCATATTCAATCTTATGATCACGCATCCAATTCTCCGGCAATCACGTTCATACTGCTCATCGTGAGGATGGCATCTGAAAGTACACCGCCTTTGATCATTTCCGGATAAGCCTGGTAATATATGAAACAAGGCCGCCGGAAATGTAACCGGTAAGGTGTTCTTCCACCATCGCTGACGAGGTAAAACCCCAGTTCACCATTCCCGCCTTCCACCGCATGATATACCTCCCCTTTCGGAGCATCAATCTCACCCATAACGATCTTAAAATGCCAGATCAGTGGCTCCATCTGGTTGTAAACAGCCTCCTTCGGCGGAAGGTAAAAGCCGGGAACATCCACATGAAAATTCCCTTGCGGTAGATTATCCAATGCATTCCGTATCAGTTTCAGGCTCTGCCACATTTCCTCCTGGCGAACGCAAAATCGGTCGTAGGTGTCACCATTAGACCCAACCGGAATGATGAAATCAAAATCATCATAGGAACTGTAATGATTCATCACCCTCACATCATAATCCACCCCGGCAGCCCGTAAATTCGGACCGGTGAAGCCATAACTCAAAGCTCGTTCTGCGGAAATGGGGCCGACACCGATGGTTCGGTCCATGAAGATCCGGTTACGCATCAGCAGTTTTTCAAATTCTTCAAGGATCTTTGGCAGCCGGTCCAGCAATTCGCTGATTTTTTTCAGCACTTCCGGGTTGAAATCTCTCTCGAACCCCCCGATACGGCCGATGTTCGTGGTCAGCCTGGCTCCACAGATCTGTTCATAGATCTCGTAAATCTTTTCCCTTTCCTGGAATACATAAATGAATCCCGTCAATGCACCACTGTCAACGCCGATCACACTGTTGCAGACGAGGTGGTCGGTAATCCTTGCCAACTCCATGATGATGATCCGCATGTAGTCGATGCGCTTGGTGGTTTTCACGCCGAGAAGTTTCTCAACCGTCATCTGCCAACCGATGTTGTTAATGGGCGAGGAACAGTAATTCATCCGGTCGGTGAGCGTGGTGATCTGGTAAAAAGGCCTTCTTTCTGCAATTTTCTCAAATGCACGGTGAATATACCCGATCGTTTGCTCGGCATCAATAATTTTCTCACCCTGCATTGTCAGCACGTTCTGAAAAATACCGTGCGTGGCCGGATGCGTCGGGCCAAAGTTCAGTGTAGTATTTAAGTTGTTTTCTGACAAGTGAAAAAGCTTAAGTTATCTGCCGAAAAATCGGTCATCTTTATCCTCCCGGGTCCGGTCTTCCAGGGGAAATTCCTTCCGCATGGGGAAATAATCCATATAATCCACATTGAGGATCCGCTTCAGGTTTGGATGTCCGGCAAACAGGATCCCATAGAAATCATAGGTTTCGCGTTCCATCCAATTGGCTCCGGCAAAAAGATCGGTCATCGTGCTGACCTCAGGTCTATCCAGCGAAACAAAAGTTTTAATCCGAATCCTTTTGTTCTCATAAAAATTATGCAAGTGATAAATTACGCCAAGTGGCAATACGCTATTGGGATAATGAATTCCACAAATATCCGTCAGGAACCCAAAGTTCAAGGGTTCATTCCTGAGAAAGGCAATCACGTCATGAATAATTTCTTTCCCAACGATCACCGTCAACAGATCCGATTTCTCATCCACTTCAACGATACCATCGTTAAAACGGTTGATCAGCGCGGTGATTATGAATTTATTTTCCATTTCTTTAATGATAATCTGCCGGAACCTTTCCGATCAGATCCCGTAACTCTTTAACAATTCCCTGTATTCGGGCGAATTTCTTCTTCTGAGTGATTCTTTCCCCACCAGTTCCTGTACTTTCATAAAGCCTTCGATCACCTGTTCTGGTCTGGGCGGACAACCCGGGATATAAATATCTACCGGAACAATCCGGTCGATGCCCTGGAGCACGCTGTAGGTGTCGAAAATACCTCCGCTGGAAGCACAGGCCCCCATTGCCAGAACCCAGCGGGGTTCAGCCATCTGGATGTAAACCTGCTGCACGACGGGTCCCATTTTCTTCGCAATCGTACCCATTACCATGAGGAGGTCCGCCTGTCGCGGGCTGAAACTGAGCCTTTCAGAACCAAATCTCCCGAGATCATAGTGCGCTCCCATGGTGGCCATGAATTCAATTCCGCAGCAGGAAGTTGCAAACGGCAATGGCCAGATCGAATTTTTCCGGGCAAGACCGATCACCTTATCAAAAGTGGTGGCAAAAAACCCCGGACCTGAATGGCCATCAGGCGGATCCACCTTATTGTATACCGGTATGGTGTTATCGTTCATTCCTTATCCCAGTTTAATGCGCCCTTTTTGATGATGTAATAGAAACCAAACAACAGGAATGCAAGGAATAACAACATCTCCATAAATCCTGCCCATCCCGTTTCCTTAAAATTGACAGCCCATGGATAAAAGAAGATGATTTCTACATCAAAAAGCACAAAAAGGATCGCGATCAGAAAATACTGTACGGAAAAGGGAAAGCGGGCATTGCCTTTCACCTCGATCCCGCATTCGAAATTTTCCTCTTTCCTTAAAGTATGGACCTTCTTCCTCTTACCTCCGACAAAATGGGTAAGCGTCATGGTAATCGCAACGAAACCAAAGACAACCACTGATTGTATCAGGATCGGCAGGTAATCTGAGGGATAAAAAGACGGGTCCATAGCTTAGGATTACCTTACAAAATTAGTATTTATCAGTAAAAATAAACATTTTATTAAGATTAATTACAAATTGAGACGGGAATCATCCATTCACCGGGTCGTTGCTGTATGCTTTTGCTTTTTCATCATCAAATTCGCCCTCCCACCGGGCGATCACAGTGGTGGCCAGGCAGTTTCCAATCACGTTAACAGCCGTTCGTGCCATATCCATCAGTTCATCGATTCCCAGGATGATAAAGATCGGCCATAAGGGTAACCCGAAATTGCTGGCTGTTCCCAGCAGGATCACCAGTGAAGCCCTTGGTACGCCCGCAACGCCTTTGCTGGTAAGCATCAGCGTGACCATCATCACGATCTGGGTTTCGAAGGAGAGTGAGATACCGGCAATCTGGGCGATGAAAATCGAAGCAAGGGCAAGGTAAAGCGTGGTTCCGTCGAGGTTGAAACTGTAGCCGGTCGGAATGACAAAGGCAACAATTTTCCTCGGGACACCGAATCGCTCCATGTTTTCCATCGCAATGGGTAAAGCCGCTTCGGAACTGGTGGTGGCAAAGGCCAGGGTGGCAGGTTCGGTGATTGCCTTCAGGAATTTCAGTACCGGGATCCTGACAATGAGGGCCACCGGCAACAGGATAAAGATCAGGAAAAAGAACAGAGCCATATACAGGGTCGCCAGCAACTGCCCCAGGTTGACCAGTATAGAAATCCCCATGTGACCGACGCTGTAGGCAAGGGCAGCAAATACCGCGAAGGGGGCGAAGTACATGATCATGTTGGTGAATTTGAACATGACTTCCGACAAGGATTCGGCGAAATTCACCATCGGTCTGCGGTATTTTTCCTTCACCAAAGCCACGGCAATTCCAAAAAGGATGCTGAACACCACGATCTGCAGGACTTGTCCTTCGGCAATCGACTTGGCAATGTTTTCAGGGAAAACATGCAGAATGATCTGGTCCCAGGTCTGAGGCGGCACCTGCGGGATGCTTCCTTTGGCCATTTCAGGGGAAAGAACCACTCCCGTTCCGGCTTTGCTCAGGTTGATGGCCAGGAGCCCGATAAAAAGAGCCAGTGTTGATATTACTTCAAAATAAAGTATCGACTTCCAGCCCATCCTGCCAACCTGTTTCAGGTTGGAATGGCCGGCAATGCCTACCACCAGTGTTCCAAACAACAAGGGGGCGATAATGGTTTTGATCAGGTTCAGGAAAATCTTGCTGATGATGTTCAGATGAATGGCCACCTGCGGAAAGTCTTCGCCGAATTCAGCCCCGGCAAGCATGCTCAGCATGATCCAGGTGGTAAGTGATTTCCGACGCCACGCGAAGAGGCCTACAACCATGATCACCAGCCATCGGGATATCGGTAACAGGAACTGGGGTAGCGATAACATGTTGTAATGTTTCACCAGCGTCAAAGCGGCTGCCAGAAGCGTTAAAAGGATAAACACAAGCAGAAGAATCCCGGAACGTTTTTTCATATCATTCCCAAAAATAAGAAATTGAAATAACAAAAAAAATTCAAGCTTTCAGACAGAACGAAGGAAAGAGATATAATTTTTATTTGATCTTGATAAACTTTATATTATATTTGTTTTAAGAATCAATACTATAGAAGATGACAAATCATAATAATTCAACCGGGAGAGCGATTATCGCTGTTCTGGTCGTTTGGGTAAGCGGCTTTTTTCTGGGTTGGCTGATCTTCGGAATCGCGTTAATGAAGTTTTATGAATCGAACATGACGCATTACGACGGGCTAATGAAGAGCATGCCTGACATGGCGATGCTGATCCTCGGGAACCTGATCTGGAGCATCACGCTGGTTTATATCCTTCACTATCTTGCAGCAGTCAGGTCTCTTGGAAGGGGTTTTGTGATTGGCCTGATCGTAACCCTGCTAATGACGGCAGGATTTGATATTTATATGTATGCCTCAATGAATCTGTATTCAGGAAACCTCCTTTTCGTTGATATACTTACAAATGGAATGCTGGGAGGCATACTGGGTGGTATTGCCGGTTGGGTATTGGGTTTGCAAAAGAAGGAGTCGGCGATTACCGGACGGTAAAGCAGGAAGTTGATAGTTGAAACGCAGCGTCTCTGTGCCTCAGCGGTGAAACTTAACTCTTTTAACAACCTGAACGGGGCGTAAAAAAGAAGAGATGAAACTATATTGGCACGAGCGTGATTAATCAAATTTATTTCCCCTACTATTTTCCAAGACAAAATACCACCCATTTTATTTTGTGACTTCGATAATCTTTACGATCTTGTCGCAGACAAATCAAATTCTTACGTCCAAAAATTAAAACGAAATGGTCTCGAAAAACCGTTCTTTTAATTTGAGACAATCACCTTTCCCGATTTCAAAAATCCTAAAACGATGAGGCAGATCTTCAGACAACCCACTTTCAAGATTACGTTTCTGTTTATTTTTATCATCCTGATCACCGGGTGTAAAAAGAAAGAAGAAAGCCAGGCCATTGTAACCCTGCCTTCAATTTCCACTTTGGCACCTGTTGAAATTACTTCCACAACCGCTATTGTAGGCGGCCATATTTCGAATAACGGCGGAAGTACGATCCTGCAAAAAGGCGTTTGTTACAGTGATGCAGCGGATCCGCTGATCACCGACTCCATCGTTTCTGATCACAACCCAGGTGTGAACTACACCTTTCCCGTAACAGGGCTGAAACCCAATACCATCTATTTCGCAAAGGCCTTTGCCATAAACAGCGCCGGGATCAGATACGGCGAGGAAATCAATTTCACTACCTTAAAGGAAATCAGCGTTCCGGTTTTATCAACCCTTGGAATTACAGACATCACTGAGGTCTCAGCAACGAGTGGCGGAGATGTTACCGGCGACGGTGGCGCTGCAATAACGGGAAAAGGAATCTGCTGGAGTAAATCCCATATGCCAACGCTTGAAAATGATCATACAACCGATGCTGCCGGAATAGGCGAATTCGTCAGCCACATCACAGATCTTACGCTGAGAACAGGCTATTTTGTCAGAGCCTATGCAACCAATGTTGCAGGAACCGCCTATGGAAATGAACGATCCTTTACCACCACCGACAGCATAACCGGCCAACCCTGCCCCGGAATCGCAACCATCCTGTACCAAGGCAAAACCTATCACACCGTTTTGATCGGTCAGAAATGCTGGTTCAAAGAAAACCTGAATGTGGGAACAAGGATCAATGGTAACACGGATATGATCCCGCTGAACGGGAAGATAGAAAAATATTGTTACAATGACCTGGAGAGCAACTGCGATATCTACGGGGCGCTGTATCAGTGGGATGAGGTGGTGCAGGCGAATGAGGTGGTGGGTGCACGGGGAATCTGTCCGCTCGGCTGGCATATCCCAACGTATGTCGACTGGAACAATCTGACAAATGCACTCGGTGGTTTCCCTGAAGCCGGAAACGTTATGAAATTCAATACCCTTTGGTTTAATGGGGGGAATGGAACGAATTCAAGTGGCTTTTCAGGACTTCCGGGAGGACTGCGCTATTACGATGGCAGTTTCACTCACCTGGGCGACTTCGGTTATACCTGGTCATCGGAAGCCTACAGTACGCCTCGTGCATGGGACTATATTCTCAATTATTCAAACACAAACCTGGTTTCGGATTTTGAGGACAAGGTACTGGGTTTCTCTGCGCGTTGCGTGAAAGACTCACTGCGGTAAATTCTTCCCTGACACCTGCTCTTAAAGATTAAAGTGGTAACCCAATGAAAAGGCAACCGGCAAGGGATCATTCTTAAGCGTTATTCTCGGATCCTTCTTCATTACGGCAATCTGGTGATAAAATCCGGGGAACGAAAAGGAACATTGAGATCCAGGTTAATGCCGCTGTTTCTCCTTTTTCCAAAACGAAGCTCTATTCCGGCCCCGGCGGTAAAACCATAAAATATCTTGTTATAACTGGACATTCCCTGGACTTTTGTCGCGCTGTTAACACCATACATGACTTTAACGTATGGCCGTGCCAGATGTTTATGATCCCCGGGAACGAATCGTCCTATACATCCTATATTCCATCCAAGGTCTATCATTTCCCACCCTCCGGCAACAAAAACTCCAACATACGGAATCGGGGAAAAGGTGCCTTTTACGCCTAAAACCCCGCCGTAATCAAGACCAAATCCCAATCCAAGATCAAAATAACTCCATTCAGGTGTCAAAGGCTTCTGCAAAACAACTTTTTCCTGCCCAAAATCCTTTGATGCTTCTTGTCCGACGGTACTGAAAACAATACAAAACAAGACGAGCAATAGAATTGATCTGAATTTCATCATTTATTCTTTAATACTAAAACTCGTCCGGCAGTGACTTAAGCTGCTCATAGGTGAAAACCGGCCCGTCTTTGCATACATAGGTGCTGCCGATGTTGCAACGACCGCATTTTCCGAGGCCGCACTGCATTTTCATCTCCAGCGTGGTAATAATGTCCGGACCGTCAAAACCGAGCTTCAAAAGCGACTGGATCGTATATTTGATCATGATGGGCGGACCGCAGGTGATAACCTTGGTATTTTCTATCTGCGGCTTTACCACTTCTTCCAAAACCTTGGGAACGACGCCTACATTTTCCTTCCAGGTATCTTCAGCACGATCAATCGTGAGGACCACCTTCAGGGAAGGATCTTTCTTCCATTCTTCGATTTCTTCCTTGTAGCAAATATCTGCAGAAGTACGGGCACCGTAGAGGATGGTAAAATCCTTGTAGTCTTTTCGGTTGTCGATACAATACTGGATCAGCGAACGCAGCGGGGCAAGCCCGATACCGCCACCGACGAACAGCAGGTTCTTTCCCTTGAGATCATCTACCGGGAACCAGTTTCCGTAAGGTCCTCGAATTCCCACATCCATGCCTTCATCCAACAGGGTGTGGATATCTGCTGTTACCACGCCGGCACGTTTGATTGAGCAATCGAAATAACCATTGCGGGTAGCAGAAGAGGATATACAGAAAGTGCATTCCCCATGACCGATCAGGGAGAATTCCACAAACTGACCCGGCATCCAGGAGAATTTTTCCATCACGGAAGCATCCTTCATCTTCAGCCGGTACGTCCGTACATCGGGCGTTTCGTCAATGATCTTCTCTATCCTGCAAATGGTCGGTACTAAGAGCTGTTCCATATCTTTTGATCTAGGCTGTTATGTCTGACTGAGAAACCTGGTTAACCACATCAAAGATGCTGATGTTCACCGGGCAGGAGATGGCACAATGGCCGCATCCCACGCAGAGGTTGGCTCCAAATCGCTCTTTATAATACACAAACTTGTGCATGGCACGCTGCCGCCACCTGCGATATTTCACAGGCCGGGGATTGTGTCCCCCGGCCATTAACGTGAAATAGCCGTTGTTGCAGGAGTCGTAACTTTTGTAACGAACTCCTCCGTCCTTTACCTTCTCGTCGGAGATCTTGAAGCAGTGGCAGGTAGGGCAGATGAAGGCACAGGTGTTACAGCCGATACAGTTTCTGGAGACATTTTCAAACTCGGGCGTGTCGAAGATCTTCTGCAAACCTGCATTGACCTCCGTGTAGTTCATTTTGAGTGTAAAAGACTGTTCGAATTGCTGGTAATGTTTTTTTATTTCTTCTGAAGCGGCATCAGTGGCTGCATTCAGAGCAGAAGTGTTTTCTTTCAGGAACAGATCCCCTTTTTCAGTGACTGCCTGGATGTAAATTTTGCCATTGAGTCCTTTCACGATCTTCACATCATGGGCATCCGAATTTTCCACATCGTAATCGAGGGAAGTACAAAAACAGGTCGGTTCGGCCTTGTCGCAACGGGAAGATATGATGACGGTATTGATCCTGCGTTTCTGGTAATCTGTATCGATATAATCCCATTTGTAAACCAGGTCGAGCACCTGTAATCCTCTTGCATCGCAATGTTTCACGCCGATAATGACGCGTTTTCCTGCCAGTGGATCTTCATCTGTTTCGGAAAAGGTAAGTCCTTCGCTGTCCTCATTGAACTTCATCACCTTGGCCGACTTGGGGAAAAACAACGGTTTCACGCTCATCGTTGTGGGAATGGGCGAATCGGGATTGCATTCAGAAAGTTTTCTTACCAATTTGTAATCGAACTTCCCGAATTTCTCAACCGGTGCATAGGTTTCATGCTTACCGATTACGGTTTCATAAAACTTGTCTAACCCGGCTTTATCTGTTTCAAATATCGTCATGCTCATAATTCAAATGCATTTACATAATAAAATCATCAGGATCGGAAAGGCTGTACTTGTAAAACGCTCCGCGATCATCTTTCTCAGCGCCGGCAAGGTGTTGCTGGAAGTTTTCATAGATCACCATCTCGTTCTGCTTGTGCAGCAGATGCAACGGCAGATGGCTCGGACAGGCTTTTTCGCAGTTCCTGCAATCAATACAACGGCCGGCGAGGTGCAGCGACCAGGTCATCAGGGCGTGCATGGCACTCGACGCGGTATTGGCTCCATGATAAAGCGTAGAAGTTTCCTGATCAATACAGCATTTCTCGCAATAGCAGAGCGGGCAGGAATGACGGCAGGCATTGCAGCGGATACAACTGTCGAACATCGATTCAAAGAAATCGGCCCTTTCGGCCAATGGTTTTGCAGCCATGGCTTCAATATCCGCGTTGATCTTGTATTCTCTCTGGCCGGATGGAGTGCCCAGCACCTCATCATAAATCACTGCATCTGGAATCACGCATTCCAGGCAGTTCTGTGCCTTCTCCCCTTTTTCGTTGAGGACACCGGTACAGTTAATGCCTACAATGTACAGATCCTCCCGTTTCACCTGCTTTTCGGTGAGCAGAAGATTCAGGGAACGGCTGTCGCAACCTTTTACCACGATGCCTACCCGTTTTTTGCGGGTATGTTCTCTTTTCAGATAATTGGTCAGGTTGAAACCTGATTTATCATCGAAGACCAGGTTGGCGGTTTCAGTCGCTGAAGTCGCCAGGTAAGGAACCTGGTTGTCATCAAAGCTGTTCTTTTTATAACCGACGAAGTAATCGATCTTTTCCTCGGTGAAAAGTCTTGATGCGATTTCCCGGATTTGATTTGTATAGTCCATTCTTAGAGATTTTCCTTTTTATACCTGTGAAGAGGTCCCAGTTTCTTGATATCATCGGTCACTTTCTGAACGACCTTGGCGAATTTGGCGCCTTCGGCGGCAGATACCCATGAGAACTGTACGCGATTTTCGTGGTATCCCACGAAGTTGAGCAGCTTCTTGGTGACTAGGAAACGGCGTCGTGCATAGTAATTCCCGGAGATATAGTGGCAGTCGCCGGGATGGCAACCGGAGATGAGTACCCCGTCGGCCGAGGTTTGCAGTGACTTGATGATGAACCATGGATCTACCCTTGATGAGCAGGGAACCCGGATGATCCGGATGTTGGGCGGATACTGAATCCTGGATGTACCGGTCAGGTCGGAACCTGCATATGAACACCAGTTGCATAAAATCCCCATGATCACCGGCTGCCAGTCGGCAGGCGCAACGATACCGGGATTTTCCGCACTTGTCACTTGTCCTGTTGTTTCTTTTATTTCAGCTTCCATCAGATTGAGACTATCTCGTTAATGATTTGTGGATCGGTAAAGCCCGAAAGATTGATGGCCATGGAACGGCAGATGGCAACGCAAGAACCGCAACCCTGGCAAACGCCTTCGTTGATCTTCGATACCACCCTCATTTCCTTCGAACCGTGGCCCATCGGAATCTCTTCCGTGACAATGGCCTGGTAAGGACACACGGTGATACAGTTCTGACAACCGGAACAATATTCCGGGTTGATCTTGCTGACCATCGGGTCTTTCTTTAACGTGTCGCCGGCAAACAAACCGCATACCTTGGCAGCACAGGCAGAAGCCTGAGCTACGGTATCGGGAATGTCTTTCGGCGCCTGGGTACATCCTGCAAGGAAAATGCCGGCCTTGGCCGTTTCCACCGGGCGTAACTTGGGATGTGCCTCCGACATGTATCCATACTTGTCGTACGAAACACCCAGCAACCGTGCCAGTGCAGGATTGTCTTTCGGGGCGATCACGGCAGTAGCCAGTACCACGAGGTCTGCTTCTACTTCCACAACCTGGCCGACCTGGGCATCTTCGCCCACCACCATCAGCTTATCGCCTTTTTTGTAAATCTTCGAAACACGGCCACGGAGATACGTGGCAGCGGTTTCCACCTGTGCCCGTTTGACGAATTCTTCATATCCTTTACCGGCAGCACGAATGTCCATATAAAAGATATAGGCATGACTATCGTGAACCTTATGATGCAGCAGCATGGCATGTTTTGCAGTGTACATGCAACAGATCTTCGAGCAGTACTCGATGCCTTTCGCTTCGTCGCGCGAACCGATACATTTGATAAAAACCACGTTCTTCGGCACTTTCCCGTCCGAAGGACGAAGGGGCAAGCCGTTGGTCGGTCCGCTGGCGGAGACCATCCGCTCGAATTCGAGCGAGGTGATGATATCCTTGAAACGGCCTACACCGTATTCTTCGTATGGTTTGGGATCCCAGAGATCGTAACCGGTAGCAATCACCACAGCCCCGATTTCCCTTTCAATCACCTCATCCACCATTTTGTAGTTGATCGATCCTTTCTCACACACCTTGGCGCAAATCCCGCACTTGCCTTTCAGCAGCATCGTGCAATGTTCGGCGTCGATGACCGGCTTATTCGGAACGGCCTGCGGGAAAGGAGTATAGATCGCTTTCCGTTTGTCGATGTTCATGTTGAATTCATTCGGGACCTTCACCGGGCATTTCTGGGTGCAGGCACCACAACCGGTACAGGTGCTGAAATCAACGTAAGAAGCCTTTTTGCGGATCTTGGCTTTATAATTTCCTACATATCCGTCGAGTTCAATGACTTCGGAATAAGGAATCAGTTCAATGTAAGGATGAGAAGCCACATCCACCATTTTCGGAGTAAGGATGCACTGTGAGCAGTCGAGGGTCGGGAAGGTTTCATCCAGTTGGGCCATGCGGCCTCCGATGGATGGGCTTTTCTCGACCAGGGTTACATGAATCCTTGCATCGGCAATATCCAGCGCTGCCTGGATTCCTGCGATACCACCCCCGATCACCAGCGCCCGTTTGGTCACCGGTACGGAGATCTCATGCAACTGCTCGTTGGCAATGGATTTCGCCACGGCCATCCTGATCAGGTCGACCGATTTACGCGTTGCCGCTTTTTTATCTTTCTGGTGAACCCATGAGGCGTGTTCACGGATATTTGCTATCTCCAGCATATACGGATTCAGACCTGCATCGGCCAATGCCTTGCGGAAAGTCTTTTCGTGCATCCTGGGTGAACATGCCGCTACGACTACCGATGTGAGCTTGTGCGTCACGATTGCTTCCCGGATTTGCACTTGTCCGGGATCGGAACACATGTACTTGTAATCAATAGCGAATTTTACCTCACGGATTTTCCTGATATCTTCCACTACGGAAGGAACATCCACGAAATCGGCGATGTTAGCGCCGCAAAAACAAACAAAAACACCTACTCTTGCCATTATTCAACCTCGCTTTCTGCTTCGACAGCTTTTTTAGGTTTTTTTACTTTTTCGGAAGCGGGATCTATCTTCCCGATGTTTGATAAGGCTTCCTCAACGGGAACGATATGTTTCGGGAAGCGCAGCTCTTCTTTGGCAAAGCCGAAAGCCAGTGCCATCAGCTGGGTGAAATACATCACCGGCAACCCGAATTTCTTGTTCTGATGTTTCTCGATGTCGGGCTGGCGCATATCCAGATTCGACTGGCAAAGCGGGCAGGCGACCACAATCAGGTGGGCACCGCTTTCCTTAGCCATATCCAGGATCTTGCCGCTTAAGGATTCAACCACCTCTGTATTTGAGATGGAGAAGGAGGCACCACAACATTCGGTTTTATAATCAAAATCAACGGCTGTGGCTCCAAGGGCTTCCATCAGGTGATCCATGGACATAGGATATTCGGGGGAATCAAAATGGGTTACATCCTTCGGACGGGTAAGCAGGCAACCATAGTAACAGGCGACTTTCAAACCAGCCAGCGGTTTGGTAACTTTAGCCTTTATGGCATCCAGGCCAATCACTTCGTAGCAATATTGCAGCATGGACTGTACATCCACACTTCCTTTGTACTCTCCTTCTTCGATGATGGTGCTGTTGATCCGCTTTGCAACATCAGGATGTTCGTCCATCTCCTTTTTGGTGAGTTTCATCCTCGAGTAGCAGGAAGCACAGGCAATGCCGATGGTTTTGCTCTCTAGCTTTTCGGCCAGGACAAGGTTTCTCAGTGGAAGGGCCAAAGCCAGGTTTTCGGTCATCACATGGGCTGAGGTGGCTCCGCAACAGTTCCAGTCGGGGATCTCTTCCATCTGTACATCGAGTGTTTTCATGACCAGTTTAAGGGTGTGGTCAAACTCTTCACTTGTACCGTGTGCCGAACAACCAGGAAAATAGGTTAGTTTGTTCATGTCAGATTGATTGAAAAAATGAGGTCTTTTGGAGACTTATTCTTTAGATTTCTCCAGCTTTGCAGCCAATTTATACATTCGCTGGATGGCCTTTGCGCTTTTTGTGCTTTCATGGCCGACGGGAATCTTGCCTTTCAGCAGTGCTTTCGGAGCAAGGTGAATATCCTTGAAGAAATTGCGGGTACGGATGTTGAATTCCGCCATCATGCGCAATTCGTAATTCCGCCCATACCGTTTGATCATATCCAGGAAAATATCATGGAAACGGCGTATATCCTGGACTTTTTTATTCGTGGACCGGTAATTCTCTTCGATGGCGATGTGACGAATGGATTCCATGACGGAAGGAATCTCGATTTGCCTCGGGCAACGGCCGCTGCAGGCAGAACAGGTGAGGCAATACCAGCTCGAATTGGCCAGAACCACTTCCTCTTTCATCCCCAGCTTGATCATCTGCATGATGACGCGTGGCGGGAAATCCATAAATCCTGAAACGGGACAGGTAGAGACACATTTTCCACACTGGTAGCATTCCAGCACGTTTGCCCCGCTTTTTTTATTTACTTCTTCCAAAAAAATATTCTTCTCCTGTATTCCAAGTGTGATCATCTTGTTTGAATAATAACAGTGAAAAATGAACGAATTGCTTAATTGTGAATTAATTAACAACAGGTATATAAAAAAAAGAAACTTTAGTTAAATTTCTGCAGCCAAATTGCCTTCACGACACAAAGTTAGTCATAATTTTTTTTGGAAAGATTCTAAATTACACGCCCTCTGATCCCGCCGGTACCAGTGTGCTGTAAGGTGAAACAAGATTAGCCTACAAACAAAATCGAATAAAAAAACTTCCCAATATCCTCTGTTTTGTAGGAAACAGACAGACATTGGGAAGTTTTAAAGAATGCTTAGAACCGCTTATTGCAGTTTAAATCTGATCGGGAGGTTAAATTGTACACGGACAGGCGTACCACGTTGTTTACCGGGAACCCATCTTGGCATTGATTTCACAACGCGGATGGCTTCCTCGTCACAACCGGCTCCGATACCACGGACAATCTTCACATCGGTTATAGAACCATCTGTCTCAACAACGAAGGTCACGAAAACCCTTCCGTCGATGTTCAGCTCTTTTGCTTCCTCAGGATATTTGATATTTTCCTGCAGGAACCGCATACGGGCATCTTCACCACCGGGGTAACTGGGTTGTTCTTCCACGACTGTGAAAATTTCCTTGGGTGCAACCTGTTCAATTACTTGAGCTTTTGGCTCTTCCATTACGATATTTTCTTCAACGGCCGGAGCTTCAGTATTTGCCTTGGCGCTCAGGTCATCCTGAGAAACCATGTTGGTTTCCACTGAGTCGGTGGTAACAATGGGTGCTGTAAATTTGACCTTTTCTACCAACTGTTCCGGAGGTGGAGGCGGTGGCGGAGGTGGAGGTAAATCTTCCTTCGGTATATCCAGCATCTCGGCGCCAACAGTCTTGTCTTCCATAATAATCCTGTTCTTGTTGATGTAAGCGGCAATAACAGGATAAGCTACAGCAGCTCCGATGATGATGAGTGCGACGATCAGTGAAATGGTGGTATATTTCCTGTATTTTTTCCGAAGAACGTATGCCCCATACTCTTTGTTCCTGGTCGCGAAGACCATTTCCTCCAGGGTTTCTATACGATTACTTTCAATTGCCATATGCTTTGATTTTATTAAATGAAGACCTGGAAATTATTTAGGCGCAGTTTTCAGCAATTGCAACTCTACAGGTGAAATATCAACCACGGCATAACTTGCAATATTGCAAATGGCCATTTCATCGATGATATTTACAATGTCCTTGTATTTTGCTTTATCGTCAGCCTTGATCAGGACGATGGGGCCCTTCTGGTCACCCTTCTTCATGTTCTTTATTTCCCTGTCGGCTGTAGTATCCTCCACGACTAATTTACCTGTTAGCCGTTTATCACGGTATTCGGCAATTTGTGTAAAGAGGTCTTTGTTTTTCCCAAGGAGAACCTTCCGGATTCCGTCTTTACTGAAATTGCTTTTAACGAGGACCGGCATGGGCGGTTTCTTCGGATCAGCAACTCCAATGTAATAGTACACGCCATCATTTTCTGTAAGAATGATGTTGAGTGTCCTGAATGCAGGGATTTTTGTCTGCTCTGAAGGCGGCGTTTGCTCCGTGTTCTTCTCAGGCATGGTGATGACCATGACTTTGGGTTTACTGAAGGCTGTAGTAAGCATGAAGAAGGTAATGAGCAGGCACATCAGGTCGACCATGGGTGTCATGTCTATCCTGGTGGATTGTTTTTTGGGCCTGCGTTTGCCCCCTTTTTTGCCACCGCCTTCATTTTGAATTATTTCGGCCATTTTATTTTCTTTTAAATGTCAAATTTCACGTTAACCGTTATTTAGGAAGATCCTTAATAGTAACTTCCTGTTTCTCAAGGTCGGTAACGAGATTAAACTTATTGACTTTATTCTCCTGCAAAAGATCCATAACTTTTTTCACCACAAAGTAATCCACATTACCGTCGCCTTTAATGGCGGCTTCGGCATATGGATTGGCAAGACGTGTGTAACGAATCCAATAGGAGAGCTGGTTATCGATTGAATCTGTAGGGATTCCCGTCTGGAGTTTTTCCCTTTCCTTGGAATCGCCGGCAGCCAACCATTTTTTGAAGTCAGCCATGGGCATACCGAAAGAGGACATGTTAGAGAAATCTGCCAATTCTTTCTTGGTAAATTTCACGTTGTAACGCTCACCCATATCAGAAAGCACTTTCGACCTGGTGCGGTTGACCGTGTCTTTCCCGTTATCGAGATTGAAAAAGATTTTCCCTTCTTTTGATATGATGATCGTCATAACATCCTTATCCGGTGCCTGTTTTTCCGACACGGATGCCGGACTTTCTATCGTTGCTGCCTCCTGGGGTCGAAACGAGGTAGTTAGCATGAAGAAAGTCAGCAGCAATGCGAACAAGTCCACCATAGGCGTCATGTCTATATGCGGAGATCTTACTGGTGCTTTAATTTTTGGCATTGTACTCTTTTTAGCTTATGAATACCAGAATCTGCAGAACGTCTGCAGATCAAAAAAACCAATTTATTTGGCCTGGGCAGCAAATGACTGTACAAGGCTGAAGCCAGCTTCATCAATTTTAAAGGTGAAGTCGTCAATCTGGGTGGTGTACAGGTTGTACATGATGATGGCGATCGTTGAACCACCAATACCAAATGCAGTGTTGATAAGTGCCTCAGAAATACCGGTTGCAAGTGCAAGGGCATCCGGTGCACCAGCCTGGGCAAGAGCAGCAAATGCACGGATCATACCAAGTACCGTTCCCATAAGACCGATAAGTACGGAGATGGAGGCGATGGTGGAAAGGATCACGAGATTCCTCGACAGGATGGGTAATTCGAGTGCAGTGGCTTCTTCAAATTCCTTTTGTAATGCAAGGATCTTCTGATCTTTTTCCAGTGTGGTATCAGCCTGAAGTGAACGATAGCGGATGAGACCCGCTTTCATTACATTGGCAAGGGAACCTTTTTGTACATCGCATGCGGCAATGGCTTCCTCAATCTTGTTATTGGCCAGAAAACCCTGAAGATTCCTGACAAAAAGATTGATCCTTCCTTTTCCTTTCGCACGGCTCAGTGTGATCCCACGCTCGATGGAGAAGGTGATAAGCACCAGAAGAATGGTCATCAATAAAGGAACAATGTATCCTCCTTTATAAATCATAGCAAGGTAGTTCCCTGGAATCGGATGACCTTCCGGATTTCCACCTTCAAAATTGATCGGCGCGCCCATGACGTATTTGAATACGATCCAGGCAATGATTAAAGAAATGATAATAACAGCCGTCGTGAAAACTGACCTCAAAGCGTCACCCAAAGTTTGTCCGCCTTTGTTATTTGTCTTGCTCATCGTAAATTTGTTTTTAATGATTAATTGTTGAGTTGATAGTTTCTTAACAGGGTTTGCAAAAGTAGGAAAAATAATAATCCAAATAATACCGGTTAACCAATTTAATTGCTTTTCATATAGCCACTTCCGTATATATAATCCTCTTCGTACCCTTAAGCCTTATTTCCTGATCTTGGGTTCAAGATCCTTGAGGATGGCTTTTGCTTTCTCGCTATAGTTAGGGTCCTGAGGTTCAATGGCAAGCACCTTATTGCAATACATGACCGAATTGATTGCGGATTGCTGTTCCTTGGTGTCCTTGAACTGGAGAAACCAGTAGAAAGAGAGATAAGAATAGGCCTCCATCAATTCTTTCCCGTTCTTCACAGAATCCGTTTTTGCTTTTTCGATCAGGACTTCATATACCGGCCTGGCTAATCCAAGTTTACTGGTGCTGTCGATATTTACGAGCGTTCTGGCTCTCCAGATGAACCCCTGCAGATAATCGGGCATTTGTTTGTTAAAAGTCGCCAGGGTCGTATCGGCCATTTGCCAGTTTTTAACATTGTAGTAAACCTTCCCCAGATTATAATAATCATTCGGAAGCGCTTTACCCAATGCAATTTTCATATTATACACTTCAATGGCATTGTCGTATTTCTTTAGTTTGATCAACGACATGGCCGCTTCAGAAAGTAATTCCGATTTGGCTGTGTCAAGTTCAAAAGCTTTCATAAGCGTTATGTGGGCTAATGAATCCTGCTTGGTCTTTGCCAAAAGTCGCCCCAGGTAAGCATAATCAGTCGGCCGGATTTTCTCCGGTTTTGAGTGCTTGAAGAATTTCTGGCTGTAAAGCAATCCCTTATCATACTGCTTGGTTTCGAAATAGGAATACGCCAGGGCGCGGTTCAGGTCGTTATTGGAAGAATCTGATTTCATGATGGTGTTAAGTTCCTCAATGGCCTTACTATAATCCTGCAATTCCATCAGGGTATTGACATACAGGATTCGCGCCTGGACATTATTGGAGGACAGAAGAAGATACTTCCGGTAGTTCTGTTGCGCTTCATCATTCCGGTTTGCCCTGGAAAGCAGATATCCGAGCTCACGATAAGCCGGTGCAAAAGTTGAATCGATCTTCACCACTTCCTGGTAATAGTTCAGGGCATCCTGATAGTTCCTGGCCCGCATCCATAACTGCCCCACGCGCAATTTCGCCAATGGTGATTTAGGATTAAGATTCTGTGCCATGTTGTAATTCGAGATGGCTTTTGAACCGTCATTCAACAGGAAAATATAAGCATCGCCTTTGGTGATGTAGAGATCGTAGTTGTTCTTATCCAGTTTCTCAGCATTTCTCAGATAAGCAAACACCATGGCGGTATCATTGATATTTGCCCGGATATACCCTAAGGCCATTTTGATATAAACAACCGCCTGTTTATCGGGGGCCATTACGATTGACTTATTGGCTTTGGAAGGCAACAAAGAAATCGCCTTGGTGTAATGTCCTTTGGCTTCATCCATCTTTTTTTTGATGAGCGAAATTTGTCCAAGCCCCACATAACACATAGGGTTGGCCGGATCTGCCTGGATGCCTCTCTGAAAAAGCTTTGTGGCCGAATCTGCCATCTCGGAAAAGGTAGTATTCAGCGTATCCGCGAAATATTCCTGGAGATAATTCTCTCCATAGTAAAAATAAATATCCCCATCGCCCGGACTTTTCTGAATGAGTTGTTTGAAGGCTGCACTGGCATCCTGGAACCGTTCGGCACGGGTCAGTTTAAAGGCAGATTCCAAATCCTGAGCTTTTAATCCCCATCCCGAAAACAGGAAACCGCCAAGCAAGATGAAAGCAAAGATTTTTTTAGTCATTCGTTCCATTATCTCTCTGTTTATTAATGTTTTATTTCAACCAGCCTGACCGGCATGGAAGCCGGTACCATGCCGGCGTGGAGAACGATCAACTGACCTTTCTCTCCGGCAATAAATGAAGAAAAACCATAGGCAAGGCCACTGTAGGTTTGCCGGTTTACACAAAATACTGCCCGTGTAAAAGGATAATAACCTTCGGCGATGTATCCCGGATGCGGGGTATAAAATTGCCCGTTCCTGTCATTCATGCCCGGCGGGCTTACAGAAACCACTCTTACTTTACTTAAAAAGGAGTGCGAAACCGTATCGTCCTTATTACTGACCCAGTTTACACTGATGACACCCACTGCGGCTTTATTATTTTCAACAAAACGAATCACTTCAGCATTCGAATTCAAAGCGTAACAAACTTCCGGCAATTTTGCCAGTTGAAATTTTTCCCTGAAATATCTTGTATTGCCTGATTTATAGTTGTCAAAAACCAACTTAAAGTCGGTCAGTTTTGAAGCAGGATTGATCTCTTTCCAGCTTTTGATTTTTCCATTGAAGATTTCCTGGATCTTATCGTAAAAAAGCGCGGTATCAGGGTTTTCACGGTTAACGATGAAAGCGATCGCATCATAGGCAATCTTTGTGGTTTTCGGATAAAATTGTTCGGATTTTAATCTTGCCTCTTCATCCGAAGTCAGTTTGCGGCTGATGACCATCAGCTGAAGGGAGTCTTTCATGAAAGCATCGATCACATCTGCCTCGCTTCGGCAAAAGGTGTCGATTTTTGCATAGGGATAAAGCGCTTCGAAGGTCATCATCTCTGCGGAAAGCAGTAACTTGTAAGAGTCATCCACCCCGACCCTGATGGTTCCCGTCGTGGGTGTATCCTTGTCGGTAGGTTTAATGCCTCCCCCACATCCCGACAAAATCATAACAGATAGAACCAGAAAGAAGGAGAAGCCGTATAGCAGTTTTGAATTCCCTTTCATTTTCATCATTGTTTAATCAAAACTAATTGATTTCTCTGATAATAGAACACAAATTTAAACAAAATATTTTCCGGAACCATAAATAAATAAGGGAAATTCAGCCTTTACGACCTGAATATTAGCAACATATGCCTTCCGACTACTCTTCTTCCCTTCTTTCCCGCTCTTTGTTTATGATCCGGGCAATACGCCAGCCGGCATACAGGAAAAGGAAGATGGCAAAAATCACCTTAAATTCTTTGGTGATATAAAAGAACCTGGGACTCACAAGAAGGTATATTCCCAGAACGATATACATCATAATGACTGCATAGGAAAGGTATTTCCAGAACTTAGCCATAACCTTTACCTATGATTGATGAATAATTTCAATATAAGGAATTTCGTCATCCTGCACCTCCCATTGGTTCCACCAGGCGGGAGAAACCACTTTTCCGTCGTTTCTGAACAACTTCCGCTCATACACTTTGACAACAGGGTTGAATTCCAGATCCGTAACCCCCAGTATCAGGGTGCCGGTCGGAGCGCCTTCTTTGCTGTTTTCGGGTTCGGTTTTTACTTCAAAATGATTGTTTTCCAGCAAATCTTTCAGGAAGGCAGCACGGGCTTCGGTCAGACCGGTTTCGACAACGGTGCAGCGGGTTCCTTCAATCTCGGCAATCACGTGTTTTCCTTTATTGAGTGGCATTTTTCGGAGGGTTTCGGTTTATAAATACAAATTTACGTTTTTTTGCCTGACCATTGATACGCCGAAGGAAGAAACTGTTCTGTCTCCTGTCAGGACGCGCTGATCTGCAGCCAGAGGATTTTTCACTTCAGAAAATCATTCAAAAAAGAAAAATTATAATAAGCCGTGGCTCAGGTTCAGGATAAACTCATATACCGGGCTTGCCATACCAATGACCACGATACCGGCGATACACATAATCAATCCCACCCTTGAATAGCCATCACTTTTAAAATACGCAATGGGTTGATCGCTCTTGTTCAGGAACATGGCCTTTACAACGAGCAAATAATAGTAAAGTGAGATGATGGTATTCAGGACGGCGATGAAAACGAGCAGGTACATATCACGCTGGGCTGCTGCCGCAAAGAGGAAGAACTTCCCAAAAAATCCGGCAACGGGCGGAATGCCTGCCAGGGAGAACAACGCCAGCATCATGGCGAGGCTGAGAAGCGGGTTGGTCCGGTAAAAACCATCGTAATCATCGATGCTTTCTTTCCCGGTTTTGTTATAAATGATGGTGGCAACACCGAAGGCTCCGAGATTTGAGAAGATGTAAACCAGCACGAAATAGATAACGGTAGTCATACCCAACTGGCTCTGCCCGATCATACCCAACAGGATGAAGCCTGCCTGTGCAATGGACGAGAAGGCAAGAAACCGCTTGATATTCCGCTGGCGCATGGCAAAAAGGTTCCCCAGCGTAATGGTCAGAATGGAGATCCCGTAAAGCAGATCGCTCCACATGGCGGCTATTTTACCAAAAACCGTAAAGAGGATGATGGTAAGGATAAATACGGCGGCGCCTTTCGAAACAACCGAAAGATACGAGGTGACATTAAAGGGCGCTCCTTCGTAAACATCGGCAGCCCACAGATGGAACGGGACCAGTGAGATCTTGAAGGCCATCCCGGCAAAGAAGAAGATAAAAGCCAGGATCTGCAAAGGGGTTATGGCAAAGACTGCTGCAACTTCAGAAAAATAGAGCGTTCCAACGGTTCCGTAGATCATGGAGAGACCATACAGCAGGATGCCGGAAGATAAGGCAGAAGTAAAAATCAGTTTAACGCCGGCTTCGGCTGATTTTTCTTTATACCGGTCGTAGGCAACCAAAGTAGCCAAAGGGATCGTCGCCAGTTCCAGTCCCAGGTAGAACATCAGGAAATCGCCGGAAGAGATCATGAATTCCATGCCGATGATGGTAGAGAGAAGAATGATAAAGAATTCGGAAATCTTCTCCTTGTTTTCTTCTTTTTTCAGATAGGCCACTGACTGAATGAATACGATGAGCAGCCCGATGTTCAGTATATTCTTCATCAGCAAGATGAGCGGGGTCGTACCATACATACCCCCGAAGAGGGTGCCGGTCGGACAGGGCAGGAAGCCGATGATCGTTACCAGCCCAGTGAGGATAAGGGCCGGAAGAATGATTTTATGTTTTTTCCCGTTTGGCAGAAATATTTCCACGAGTAAAAGAAACACTGTGATCGCAATCAGCAGCAACTCATGTCTCATTATCAGCATTGGTAAAAATTTTATGTGATTAACTTCTTATTTTCTTTCAAAAAAATTAATGCAGCGGTGAAGCCGTCAGCAAACGCTGAATGACGGGACCTACACCTCCGTGAATCATTTGCGACAACCACAAAGGCGCCAGCCCGATTGCGGTAATGCCGAATATCAGCACACCGGTACTGAGTCTTTCATACCATTTGGCATCGGTCAGTTCCAGGTAATGATCGTTCTTTATTTTTCCGAGAAGCAGGATGCCCACGACACGAAGAATATAGACGGCTGTTACCACGATGGAAGAAACCACGATGATGGTTGCCACACGGTGGAAAGTATCCACATTCTGGAAAGCGCCGACAAAAACGGTCATTTCAGCAACGAAACCGCTGAAGCCCGGTAAGCCAAGGGAGGCAAGACCACCGATGACATAACAGACCGCCAGAAAAGGGATCACTTTCATCAAACCGCCCATTTCGTTGATGTAACGAGTATGCGTTCTTCCGTAAATCATGCCGATCAGGGCAAAGAAAAGGGCTGTCATGATACCGTGGGAGATCATCTGAAGGATCGCGCCGGTCATAGCCGTTTCATTGAACATCAGGATGGCAAAGAGAACCAGTGCGCAGTGACTGACGGAGGAGTAAGCATTAATGTATTTGAGGTCTTTTTGCCAGATGGCGCCAAAGGCTCCGTAGATCACACCGATGGTAGTGAGTATAATGAAGATCCAGGCCAGTTCGTGGGCAGCTTCCGGGAGAAGGTATACGGCAACCCTAAAACAACCGTATCCGCCCAGTTTCATCAGTACCCCTGCATGAAGCATAGACACGGCAGTTGGTGCAGAGGCATGACCATCGGGTGACCAGGTATGGAAAGGAAATAGGGCGCCAAGTACGCCAAATCCAATAAAGAGCAATGGGAACAAAATCCGTTGCATTTCCATCGGAATATGAACCTTTGCAATTTCCAGCAGGTTGAAGGTAAGCTGTCCGCCTGAAGGATTTGAATAGAAGTACAATCCCAACAATCCGACGAGGATGAGGGCAGAACCGCCCATCAGCATCAGGGTCAGCTTCATGGCAGAATATTCTTTCGGGCCGCTTCCCCAGATGCCAATCAGAAGATACATCGGGATTACTGCAATCTCATAAAACAAAAACAAGGTAAAGAGATCGATGGAGATGAAGAATCCGAATACGCCGGAGGAGAGCAGGATCAGCGAGATAAAAAATTCCTTGTGAAGCTCTTTCACTTCCCAGGAGGCGAATATCCCGGCAAAAATGACAATGGAAGTCAAACCAATCATGGCGACGGAAACGCCATCCACACCAACGAGATAATGAATGTTCAGGCTCGGGAACCAGAGAAGGTCTCTTACGAACAGCATCTGGGCGGTATTTCCGGCACTTCGTTCTGCCAGGAAAAGATAGATCAGAAATGCTGCATTGAGCAACTGTATTCCCATCCCGATAGCAGAAACCAGCTTTACCTGTTTATGGTCCTTGCAAAAGAAGAGCCCGATGATGGTCAGAACAGGAATGACAATAAAGGAGGTCAGGATATCCATTCTTTCAAAAGATTAAAGAGTCCATAAATAAATGAATGCCAGAACCAGTGCAACCGCCCCGGTTACAAAAACCCATGCATATTGCTGCAGCTGACCGGATTGAAACCCCTTGATTCTGGTTGAGGCTTCATTCGTCACATAAGAAATGCCGTTCATGGATCCATCGACGATATGACGGTCGAACCATGCCACCGGTCTTGAAACATGATCAAAGAGAATTTTCTTGGTGATAAAAAGATAGACTTCGTCAATATAAAACTTGTGGTAGGCCGCCTGGTAAAACCTGCCCAGCATTGAAGACATTTTTGCAGGCAAACCGGTTTCTTTTTTATAGAAAAGGGTAGCGATCACGATGCCGATCAGACCGACAGTTACGGCAGGAATTGCAACGGCCAGATCAATGTGCGAAGTGAATGACTTTCCATCGGAAGTGACCAGGTGTGAAAAAGGAATAAAACCGGCAAAGATGGCACCGAGTGCAAGAAGCATCAATGGGATGGTCATCACATAGGGTGCCTCATGCGGAGTGTGATGGTATTCGCGGTTATTGCCCCAGAAGATTGAGTAATAGAGACGGAACATGTAAAAGGCGGTCAGTCCTGAAACGGTAAGTTCGACAACGTAAAGCAAGGTACTTTTCATCGCTCCGGCAGCCAGGATTTCATCCTTGCTGAAGAAACCGGCCAGCGGCGGAATACCGGCAATGGCTAAGCAGGCGATCAGGAAGGTGAGATGCGTAATCGGAAGGTGTTTCCGCAAACCGCCCATCTCCGTCATCAGGTTACTGTGAACGGAATGAATGATGGCGCCGGCTCCAAGAAAGAGCAAGGCTTTAAAGAAAGCATGGGTGAACAGATGGAACATACCAGCCATGAATCCCAGACCTGCTTCTTCTCCATACCCTGATACCCCCATGGCAAACATCATCATACCGATCTGCGACATGGTCGAGTAAGCCAAAACCCTTTTAATATCATATTGAGTACAGGCGATCACGGCAGCAAAAATGGAACTGAAGGCACCAACGTACATGACCACATCCAGAGCAACCGGGGCTGAGAAATGAAAGATCGGGAACATCCGGGCAACCAGGTAAACGCCGGCTACCACCATCGTGGCCGCATGGATCAATGCCGAAACCGGCGTTGGGCCTTCCATCGCATCGGGCAACCAGATGTGTAACGGGAACATGGCTGATTTACCGGCGCCGCCCATAAAGACGAAAATCATCGACCAGGTCATGGTAGAGAGGCCGAGGAACATGATGCCGCTACCCTGGGTAATGGCCGCCCCATTGGGATCGGTCAGGGAGATAAAATCGAAAGTACCGGTGGTAAAGGAAAGCAACAGGATACCGATCAGAAAACCCAGATCGGCAAAACGGGTAACGATAAATGCTTTTTTGGAGGCCGCAACCGCCGAATCTTTTTCATAATAAAACCCGATGAGCAGGAAGGAGGAAACGCCAACGAGTTCCCAGAAAATGTACATCTGAAAAATATTGGTAGCCACTACCAGGCCCAGCATTGAAAAGGTAAATAGCGAAAGGAAGGAGAAAAACCGCATATAGCCTTTTTCGCCTTTCATATAACCGATGCTGTACAAATGAACCATGAAGGATACCGTTGTGACAACGATCAGCATCATCACCGAGATGGGATCCAGCAGAACGCCCAAGTCGATATGCAGCTTATCGGTAAACTGTAACCATACTGTATTATACCCGATGATCTTCTGGAACGCTTCTTCAATTTTCGGGGTATTGGTAAAATACTGATAGGCGGTGTAATAGGATAACGCCATCGAGACAAATAAACCCGACGTTCCAACGATCCCTGATACAATGGGCTTGAATTTGTTTCCGAAAAATCCAAGCAGGACGAAAACAATCAGGGGTATCAGGACGATCCAAACAGTGTATGTGAACATATGTATGGAAATTAATTATTTATACTTTTAAAATTAATATTTCATTTCTTCCATCTTCTCCACATCAATGGCAACCAGACGCCGGTAGATGTTGATGATGATGGCAATCGCAACGGACGCTTCGGCAGCAGCCACCGCGATGATGAAAATGGTAAAAAACATGCCCTCCAGGTGCTGCGGGTAAAGCAGTTTGTTAAAAGCCACAAAATTGATATTGACCGAATTGAGGATCAGCTCAAGTGACATTAATATCGTTATGAGATTTTTTCTGACAAGAAAACCATAAACGCCTACAAAGAACATGATGGTTGCAACAATCAGAAACCAGTTTAAAGGAACACCGTCGAACATGGGTTATCGTATTTTTCGTTAATCTTTTCTTTTCTTGGCAATAACAATCGAGCCGATCATAGCGGCCAGCAATAGGATGGAAATGACCTCAAAAGGAAGGGCATAGCCGAATTTCCCCGTATTCACCAGCGCTTTACCGATATCGTCGATGCTGGTTCTTGCTTCCGGCACAAGTGCAGTGGGAAAATTATACTGCAGGATGGACATAATACAAACCACCGCACCAAAGAGGGCGGCTAAAGCAGCAAATATCCGTTTTGTGACAGAAGGAAATTCCATCTTCTGCCCTACGTGGCTGGTAAGCAGGATGGAGAAGATGATCAGCACCACGATTCCGCCGGCATACAGGGTAAGCTGAATGGCAGCCAGGAAGTTGAACCGAAGCATAAAATAGAGTCCTGCCGTGGCCACAAGCACAAAAAGCAGATAGGTCGCCGATCGCAGGATTCTTCTGCTGGAAACCGTCATAATGGAAAATATCACGATGACTGCGGCGAAAATGATGAACATCAGTTGATTGGGCGTCATTATTCTATACCTTTTAATATGGATGAACCAGGTTGATTAAGGATTTTCGTGAGTTTGGTGCGATCAAAAACGGCATGTTCAAACTCCTGACCGTAAGCAAGGGCATTGCTCGGACAGGTTTTTACACACAATCCGCAGAAGGTGCACATCGACAGATGATAAATGTGTTTTTCGATGATCCGCACTTTCTTTCCTTCCGGGGTCTCAATCCGGTTGGCGATGATCTCAATTGATCCGTTCGGGCAATTCATTTCACAGATACCGCAACCGGTGCAGCGATGCTGATTATTTGCATCGTGTGGCATGATGATTTCTCCCTTGTAACGGTCGAACATCTTTAATGTCGCACGGTTCTCAGGATATTTCTGTGTGACGATTTGTCCCGGGCTGAAAAAATATCTCCCGGTAACGCTCAAACCGACAAGGAGTGACTTCACACCGAAAAAGATATCTGAAAAATATTTTGTGACTTGATTCATAGTTTTATCCTAAAAATGCCATCCCATTAAAACAATTAACGCCATTAATAAAATGTTGACCAAGTTGATTGGTAACAGGTATTTCCATTCCAGGTTCAGCAACTGGTCGATACGTAAACGCGGGAAAGTCCATTTGAACCACATCATTAAGAAGATGAGGAAGGCTGTTTTTCCAATGTACCAGATAAACGGCGGAATGAAATCCATGATATGATTGAAACCGACCCAGCCGCCGACATGGAACGGCATCCATCCGCCCAGGAATACGGTAGCGCCGATGGAGGCGACGATGAACATGTTCATGTATTCAGCCAGGAAGAAAAAAGCGAATTTGATCCCGGAGTATTCGGTATGATAACCAGCGGTAAGTTCCGATTCGGCTTCAGCCAGATCAAAGGGTCCCCGGTTGGTTTCGGCAGTGGATGCGATCATGAAGATGACAAAAGCTATCAAGGCGGAGATATGTCCCTTGAAGAGAAACCACCCGTCGGCCTGTCCTTCCACAATCTGTGAAAACTGCATCGTTCCCGCAAGAATGATGATGGTAAGCAGTGATAATCCTACCGAAAGTTCATAGGAGATGATCTGTGCTCCGCTTCGCATGGCGCCGATCAATGAATATTTGTTATTGGAGGACCAGCCTGCGAGCAAAACGCCCACCACGCCGAGTGATGAAACGGCGATCACGTAAAGGATGCCAATATCAAAATCGATGGCATGCAATCCTTTGGCGAAAGGGATGGCAGCAATGGCCATGAACGAGGCGATAATCACAATGAAAGGGGCAATGTTGAACAGGAGCTTATCAGAATTCCTGATCGTTATCAGCTCTTTCATCAGCAGCTTGATAAAATCCGCTATGGTCTGAAAAAGTCCGAGTGGCCCGACCCGGTTAGGGCCGAGACGATTTTGCATGAATGCACAGACTTTTCTTTCGGCATACACCAGGAAAAGGCCGACCACGGCATAAAAGAGCAGAAAGACCAGCCCGATGATGGTCATCTCTACCGTTATTGCCCAGAATGGAGGCAACAGATCGAAAAGCGCTTTATCGATCGCCTGCGTAAATGGGGTAAAGTCATAGATGCTGAAAGTCATATGCGATAGTTATTATCTGTCAATATCCGGAATTACGAAATCTTGGGAAGCGCCGATAGCGACAAGGTCGGCAATCTTGAATCCCCTGCTGATATGGTCGAGAACACTCAGGTTGCAATAGCTGGGTGAACGGAATTTCATTCTGAACGGGGTTTTGTTCCCATCGCTGATACAATAAACACCCAGCTCTCCCCTGGCACTTTCAACCCGCTGATAATATTCACCGGCGGGCAGTTTGATCACGGCTTTCATCTTGGCCGAATAATCTCCTTCAGGGATATTATCAATCAGCTGCTCAATGATATGCATCGATTCATGCATCTCTTCCATCCTGGCCTGGTAACGGTAAAAGGTGTCACCTTCGGTATGAAGGATTTCTTTGAACTCTACTTTATCATACATGGCATACGGATGAAGCTTGCGTACATCGCACGAAAAATTCGACGCTCGTCCGGACGGACCCGTAATGCCAAAACTGATAGCGTCCTCAAGAGAAAGTATACCAATTCCTTTTGTACGTTCCTGGAAAATGACATTCCCGGTGAGGAGTTGGTCATAATCCTTGATCTTTTTCCGGAAATATTTAATAAAATCTTTTACCCTTTTCTGAAAATTAGGATGGATATCCATCATAAGTCCACCGGGCGTGTAATAGCTGTGGAGAAGCCTTGATCCGAAAGATTCTTCGAAAATGTCGAGAATGTGTTCCCGGTCGCGCAACCCATAAAAAAAGCAGGTCAGGCCACCAAGGTCCATCCCCATACTGCACCACCAGAGCTGGTGACTCTGGATACGGGTGAGTTCGTCGATGATAGTCCGGATGTATTTTACCCTTTCCGGAACCTCGATCCCAAGAGCGTTTTCAACCAAGAGACAAACCGCGTGGTTGTTGATGTGTGCAGAAAGATAGTCCATCCGGTCAGTCAGGTGAATGAGCTGGGGATAGGTGTCTTTTTCGCACATTTTCTCGATGCCCCGATGGATATAACCGCAATGGGGTTTCAGGCTTTTAACGGTTTCACCCTGAAGCGAAACCACCAGCCGGAGCACACCGTGGGTCGACGGGTGCTGGGGTCCCATGTTGATGTGATATTCTTCTTCCTCGACGACTTGAACCGGGGTGTGAATTACTTCTTTCATACTTAAAGTTCAATGATATTTACTTCATCTGTATAATCTTTCCGAAGGGGATAACCTACCCAGTTTTCATCCAGGAATATCCTCCGGAGATCGGGATGGTTGTTAAAACGGATTCCCAGCAGGTCGTATACCTCCCGCTCGAGAAAATCAGCTCCTTTCCAGATATCGGAAACCGTATCGAAGGCGGGATTTACCCGGTCTTCGGTTTTAACCTTCAGCACCAATTCATGCCCGAATCGGGTAGATCTCAAATGATAAACCACCCCGAGGTACTTCACCATATCCACGCCGGTCAAACAGAAGAGGTAATCGAATTGGGTTTCTTCACCTTCCCTGAGCTGTTTTGCTACAGAATGAATCTGAGCTGAAGGAATGAAGAACACAGGAAATTGTGCATTTTCTTCGGCTTCGGCTTCAGGGGCAAGCAAGAGTATTTTTTCTTTTAATTTTTCTCTGTCCATGGAAATCCTTATTTAGATTCTTTGGATTTGTTGTAATCGGTAACGCTGGCGAGTTTGATCTTTCGCTGCAGCTGCATCACGCCGTACAATAAGGCTTCCGGCCGCGGAGGGCAGCCGGGGATATAGACGTCAACCGGGATGATATGATCCACACCCCGTACCACGTGATAGGAGTTGTAGAAAAATGGGCCGCCGGAAACCGCACAGGCGCCCATGGCGATCACGTACTTGGGTTCCGACATCTGGTCGTACAACCGTTTGAGGACAGGCGCCATCTTGTTCACGATGGTTCCGGCAACAACGATCACGTCGGCCTGGCGTGGGCTGGCGCGGTAAACTTCGATGCCGAACCTTGCAAAGTCATGCCGTGAAGCACCGGTAGCCATCATCTCGATCCCACAGCAACTGGTGGCAAAGGTCAGCGGCCATACCGAATTGGAGCGGCCCCAGTCGATGATATCGTCAATCGTGGTGAGCAGGATGCCCTGCCCGGTCTTTTTGAAGGTTTCGAGGGTTTCGTTATCCTTGAAATCTTCTTCTTTCATACTTTTTATTCCCATTTCAAAGCTCCTTTCTTCCAGGCATAAAGCAGGCCGACTCCGAGTACAAAAAAGAAAATGACGATTTCAACGAAACCCGTCATCCCAACCTCTTTCATCACTTTGGCCCAGGGGAAGATGAAGACTGTTTCCACATCGAACACCAGGAAAATGATGGCAAAAAGGTAATAACCTACGTTAAACTGCAGCCACGACAGGCCTTCGGTGGGTATCCCGCACTCGTAGGTCTCGGCTTTCTGCGGATTGGTGGAAGTAGGTGGTATGTAACTCGAGAACAGCAGGGCAATGCCAACAAGAAATGCCCCGACAATAAAAAACAGAATCAGGCTTTCGGCACTCATATGTTATTATATTAACAGAAAAGTTTACGCAAATGTAGGATTTTTTTTGATTTCCAAACGTTTGTTTGTATGTACAAATCTAAATATCAACGCTGTTTGGAATTATGTCAGTCAAGGGATTGACATTTATCAACTTTCAGAAGTGACAGGGTCTACCATAAATTCATGACAAAGTCCGGGAAACGAGGCTCGAATGATCTTCATATAAATTCACATTTTGCACTTCACATGTATTAATTAATCTCCATTATACCAGGAGGGTGATTTTCTTCTGATTCAGGCCTATGCCAGAAAGTAGTTAAAAAGTTAAATTTCACCGTAGTGGCGCAAAGTCGCAGCGTTCAGAAATTCTGATTTTTTACCGGCAGACTATAAATATGAAATCAGCAGTGCTTCATGAACGGTGATGCATGAATCCAAAAATTTTCCTGATAACTCGTAAAAAATTTTTGTGTCCATTTTTGTTTTTTACTTCTTCGGCTGAAATGAAAAAGGTAGTATGTTTCTGAGCGAAACGCTGCTTCTCTGCGGCTGCGGTGAAATTTAACGCTTTGAACAATGAATGAATGGGATTGCTGGTTGTTGCGAGTATAAACGGATCAAAGGGCAAAGGCTGTCACGCGCCACACTCCTTTATTTTGTAATTTTGCATCATGATTAAGCTTGATAAAACCATTGTATCAGACGACATCCGGGATGTATTCTTTTGTTGTGATCTTGACAAATGCAAAGGCGCCTGCTGTGTGGATGGTGATGCCGGGGCGCCGCTCGAAGAAGAAGAAATTTCGTTGCTTGAGGATTATATCGATGAGATAAAGCCGTTCATGACTCCGGAAGGAATTATAGAAATCGCCTCTATCGGGGTTTTTGATTATGATCCGGATGGAAAGTTTGTCACCCCGCTGATCAAAGGATGTGAGTGTGCTTTTGTTTATTTCGAAAACGGGATTGTTCGCTGTGCCATCGAAAAAGCATTTCAGGAAAAGAAAATCCCCTTCCCCAAGCCGCTTTCCTGTCATCTATACCCGATCCGGCTCAGTGAATTGAAGGATGGAACCGAGGCAGTCAATTACCACAAATGGTCCATCTGCCGGAAAGCGCTGGATAATGGAAAGAAACTAAACCTTCCGTTGTACCTGTTCCTGAAGGATCCCCTGATCCGGAAATTCGGACGTGCCTGGTACAATAAGCTATCAAGGCTGATTGAGGGACGATAGTGAAACGAACAATCGAATATTGAAGGATAAATTAACTTTGAATTCCGAACCCACCCTTAATTTCCACTGTTACGCTTTGGCGGCAGCAGCGGCAAGCATCGACGCCCGCTTTATCACAGCCAATGCAGCCAGCTCTTTATCAATATGGAACAGGCCTCCTTTTTCATCACCGGCAAGGTTCAGTTTATCCAGCACCGATCGGGCTGAACTCTCCTCTTCAATCTGTTCAGTGATAAACCATTGCAGAAAATTCCCGGTCGAAAAATCTTTTTCGGCAATGGTGGTCGCATACAACTCATTGATGGAAGCAGTGATATATTCCTCATGGCGAAGAACCTGGGTGAAAATGTCCACCAGCGATTTAAACTTATACACCGGCGATTTCAGCGCTTCCAGTATGGCATATCCTCCGCGATCGTTCAGATAATGGATAAATTTCAGCTCATGTACCCGCTCCTCATCGGTTTGCGCGAAAAGGAAATCGGCTGCTCCCTGGTAGCCTTTCGACTGGCACCATGAGGCCATGGAAAGATAGATCCGGGAAGATTGTTCCTCGCGTCCTATCTGCTGATTGATGGCTTGTTCAACGGTTTTACTTATCATAGCTCAAATAATAACAGGGTAAAGACAACAACTCATAACTTATTATTGCAAAGATAAGCGATAAACCATGAAAGTCAGTTATCCTTTCAGTGCTTCGGCACCGGCCACAATTTCGAGGAGTTCGTTGGTGATAGCGTTCTGGCGGGCTTTGTTGTAAGAAATGTTCAGCCCTTTCAGCAGCTCTTTCGCATTTTCCGTTGCTTTATGCATGGCCGTCATCCGCGCTCCCTGCTCGGAGGCGAAAGAATCAAGGATCGCTTTATAGAGCTGGATTTTCAGCATTTTTGGGATCAGTTCCCGGATGATCGTTTCCTTGTCGGGTTCGAAAATATAATCCGGGATCTTTGTTTTTGATTTCGGAATCAACGGATCTTCCGGAGGAGGAAGAATCGGTAAAAACGGTTCCACGATCAGCCGCTGTACCGCTGCATTTTTAAACTGGTTATAGATGATCAGGATCCGGTCGTACTTTCGGCTGGCAAATTCATTCATCAGTTTTTCCGCAAGCGGCGAAGCCTTTTCAAAGGTGAGATTATCAAAAATCTCATCATGGGATTCTATCACCTTGAATCCTCTTTTTCTGAAAAACTCTGATGCCTTTCTTCCCACGGTAATCAGGCTGACATTGCCCAATTCGTTTTGGGTACGATAAACAGAAAATATCTGTTCGGAAGTGGCTTTGATGATGTTGGAGTTGAAGCCTCCGCACATTCCGCGGTTGGAGGTAATGGCCACCAACAGGATTTTTTCCGCCGGCCGTTCTGTGGAAAAGACATTTTCGCCGGAATCATCAATGCTGGCACTCAGGTTCTGCATGATATTCCGAAGCCTGGCAGCATAAGGGCGTAACCTGAGAATGGCATTTTGTGCCTTTCGCAGCTTTGAGGCGGCTACCATTTTCATTGCATTGGTAATTTGTTGTGTGGATTTTACCGATGCAATGCGGATGCGTACTTCTTTTAAACCAGCCATGATCCGTCCTTATTTCTTTTCTTCATACTTAACGGAAACCTCTTTTGCAAGCTGTTCCATGGATTTTACATCCTCGTCCAGCAGTTTCCCTTCCTTGAGGTTCTTCAGCACGTTATCAAATCTCAGTTCCATCTGGTTAAGGAAATCAATCTCAAAATTGGCTACACTTCTTACCGGAATGTTTTTCAGGAGATTTCGTGTTCCGCAAAAGATGATCGCAATCTGTTTTTCCACGGCCATTGGCGAAAACTGTGCCTGTTTCAGGATCTCCACGTTACGGGCTCCTTTATCCAGGACGGCTTTTGTAGAGGCATCGAGATCGGAACCAAATTTCGAAAAAGCCTCGAGTTCCCTGTATTCTGCCTGGTCGAGTTTCAGCGTTCCGGCAACTTTTTTCATCGATTTGATCTGGGCATTTCCTCCCACGCGCGAAACGGAGATCCCGACGTTGATGGCCGGGCGGATTCCGCTGTTGAACAGGTTGGTTTCCAGGAAAATCTGACCGTCGGTAATCGAAATTACGTTGGTTGGGATATAGGCAGAAACGTCGCCAGCCTGCGTTTCAATGATCGGTAATGCGGTAAGTGAACCACCTCCTTTTACCAGATGACGGATGGATTCCGGAAGATCGTTCATGTTTTTGGCCATTGCATCCGAGCTGATGATCCTGGCAGCACGTTCGAGCAACCGGGAGTGGAGATAGAAAACATCACCGGGATAGGCTTCCCGTCCGGGAGGACGACGAAGCAGCAGGGAGACTTCACGATAGGCGACTGCCTGTTTCGAAAGATCGTCGTAAATGCAAAGTGCGGAACGACCCGTGTCACGGAAAAATTCGCCGATGGCTGCCCCGGCAAACGGTGCATAGAACTGCATGGCGGCAGGATCGGAGGCGGTGGCCGCAATGACCACCGTATAGGCCAGTGCGCCTTTTTCTTCCAGTGTTTTGACAATATTGGCAATGGTTGAGCCTTTTTGTCCGATGGCTACATAAATGCAATATACCGGGTTACCGGCATCGAAAAAAGGCTTCTGATTGATGATGGTATCGATGGCAATAGCGGTCTTGCCGGTCTGACGGTCGCCGATAATCAGCTCACGTTGTCCCCTTCCGATAGGAATCATGGCATCAATGGGTTTTAAGCCGGTCTGGAGGGGTTGGTTCACGGGCTGACGGAAGATGACACCGGGCGCTTTTCTTTCGAGCGGCATCTCAAACAATTCCCCTGTGATCTTTCCTTTTCCATCCATCGGCTCCCCAAGCGTGTTGATGACGCGGCCGAGCAGACCTTCACCCACCAGGATGGAGGCAATCTTTCCGGTTCGCTTCACCGTATCTCCTTCTTTCAGGTCGTGGGCTTCACCCAGCATAACCGCACCTACATTATCTTCCTCGAGGTTCAGCACAATCGCTTTCAGGCCATTCTTTTCAAATTCCACCAGTTCTCCGGATTCTGCATTGTACAGTCCGTAAATCCTGGCAATCCCGTCACCGATAGTAAGCACGGTGCCCACTTCTTCAAGTTGGGCGGCCGTTTGGTACCCGGCCAGTTCCTGCCGTAAGATCGCGGAAACTTCCGCAGGCTTAATTTCTGCCATATGATTTGTTTTTTCTGCTTTACAATTTTTTTACAAAAAGATTGATCCTTGCCACGTCTTTTCTTAATTTATTGATCTGATTCAGGACGCTGGCATCATATTGTTTCCCTTTCCAGTTCAGTATAAACCCTCCGATCATATCTTTCCGGACTTCTTCCTCCAACTCGATCTGGAGACCGGTATAATTTTTCATTACGTTGATGATCTGCTGGCGGATTTCCGGGGTTACCGGCACTGCCGTTCTTACGTGAGTGACCAGGATGCCTTTGTGTTCCTTGTAAAGATCAACAAAGGCCTGTGCGATATCCGGCAGGTATTTCTCGCGGCGTTTCCGGATGATGATCGTCAGGAAGGTGAAAGTGATTTCAGAAATGGCTCCCTTCAGCACTTCCTGGATGATCTTCCGCTTTTTGTCGGGATGGATGATAGGACTCCGCAGCATCAACAAAAAATCATTTGATGTTGAACATACCGAAGCGATCACCGCCATATCTTTCATTACGGGTTCCAGCTCATTTCTTTCAATCGCAAGATCGAAAAGCGCTTTGGCGTAAGGTATTGCTATCGGAGAGATATTCATCAGTTAAAGTTGATGTTATCAGTTAGTTCTTTAATGTAGGCTTGTTGCTTTTGGGGATCTGCCAACTCCCGCTGTAAAATTTTCTTCGCTATGTCGAGCGATATTTCCGCAAGCTGGTTCTTCAGTTCCGTCAGGGCAGCCATTTTTTCATAGTTGATGCTTTCCCTTGCGCTGGCTACAATACGGTTGGCTTCTTCGCCGGCTTTCTGTTTTGCCACTTCGATGATGGATTCTTTCATCTTACGGGCTTCCATCAGGATGATATCCCGCTCATTTTTGGCTTCCTGCAGCAGTTTTTCATTGCTGAACACCATCTTCTTCATCTCGTTTTTGGCTTCTTCGGCCGACATGAGGGCGGTATGAATTGAGGCTTCTCGCTCCTTCAACGCTTTCAGGATCGGACGCCAGGCATATTTGGCAAGGATGTACAGGATGGCTGAAAAAGCCAATGTCATCCAGATGATCAAACCCAGGCCGGGATTAACAAGTTCCATATCTCTTTTTCTTAAAAGTCGTTAACTGAAAAACTCCTCCTCCTTCAATCATGCGACAGAACGAGGCGGAGTCCTTGAAATTCTCATGGATCTGACCAACCGTCAGACCCGAAGAATTTATTGCTTTCCTTAGATGAAAAGGATAAGCAAACATACCACGATAGCAAAAAAGGCAACTCCTTCAACCAACGCGGCTGCGATGATCATGTTCGAACGGATGTCGCCCAATGCTTCCGGCTGGCGTGCAATGGATTCAAGCGCCCCCTTACCGATCTGACCAATACCGATACCGGCACCGATCGCTGCGATTCCGGCACCAATGCCGGCTCCCATCTTGGCAAAAGGAGCGAAATCCGTCGCTACCTGCAGTAAAATTGTTAATAAATGCATAGTTTAAAATTTAAAATGTGACTATAATTATCAAAATTCAATCATTTGATTGCATTCCCATTCAAGCCTTCGCATGATGTTCTGGCTCGGCAAGGGCCAAACCAAAATAAAGTGCGGAAAGCAGCGTAAAGACATATGCCTGGATCACGGCAACCAGCAATTCGAGCAGATCCATGAAAACCATGAACAATAAGGTCGGAATACCCACTCCAATGCCCAATGCGGTTGACATTTGTCCGAAGATAAAAATAATGCTGATGAATCCCAGGATGATGATATGTCCTGCCGTCATGTTGGCGAAAAGCCGGACCATCAACACAAAGGGTTTGGTAATGATGCCGATAATCTCAACGATGGGCATCAGGGGAATCGGGAATTTAAGCCACCATGGCACTCCGGGCGTGTTCACAATGTCAACCCAGTAATGCTTGTTTCCGCTGAAACTGGTAATGATGAACGTGAAAACCGCCATCACGCCGGTCACGGCGATATTCCCGGTAACATTGGCTCCTCCGGGGAAAAAAGGTACGATACCGAGCAGGTTGTTGAAAAAGATGAAAAAGAAGATGGTCAGGAGATATGGCATGTATTTCTCATAATTCTTCACTCCGATTGAGCTCTTTGCCACATCGTCACGGATGAAAAGGATCAGGGGTTCGAGGAGATTCTGGAGACCGGTTGGAGCGATATTCGGATTTCGCTGGTATTTCCTGGCGACACTGGTAAAGATGAAGATCAGGAATAATCCGCTCAGGAAGATGGCTAAAACCGTTTTTGTGATAGACATATCGATGATCGTGGGTCCGGGTTGGCCTGTGATGGCTTCCTTCACTGTTACGATCTTGCCTTTGTGAGGACCTTCCTCCGCAATGGTAAAGCCTTTATAGGAATGTAACTCGTTATGGAACTGATTCGAGAAAAAAGAATAAAATTTTCCTTCGGAATAGAGCAAAACGGGTAAAGGAATGCTGAGCTTAAAGTGACCCATTTCCAGGATGTGCCATTCATAAGCATCCACCACATGCTCGACGATCATTTTCCCGGGATTGAACTTTTCCGTTTCGCTCAAACCCTTCAGCCCATGAACGGCGAATGAGTCGGCTGCGACAAGACGGGAATCTTCCCCGCTTGCTGCAAACAAAGAGATCCGCATCAGTACCAGTAAGGTGAGAAGCGGAAAAAAATAAATTCGGGGACTTCTTTGTTTATTTCTGTAAATGGCCAATGAGACTAAAAAATTAAAACAGTTGGCAAAGATAAAAAATTATTTTTTCCCGCCGGTTGGATTATTTACCCAGAAAATCACATACTGGTCAATTCCTGCATAGACTTTCGTTGCCCCAAAATCATCAAATCCGGCAGTATTGTACCAGTAGGTTCCCGGATTGAGCTCTCTGAAGATGACAGCTCCGTTTTCATTGGTTGTTGAGGAGGTTGCATTGACGTGTCCCGCCAGGTCTTCCCTGTTAACAGACAAGTTGATCTGGACATTCTTTAGCAAATCACCGGAAGAATTCATTGCCACAATGGTGAGGGATCCCTGGGTTGCCGGTTTATCACTGCAAGAGGAGAAAAACAAAAATCCTCCAAGCGTCAATAATATGAAAATTGCTGTTATTTTTTTCATTTATTTAAGACTTTGGAATGAATGAGTTAACAAAATTTTTGAAGTTGCAAAGATACGAGTTTTTACCACTGCTGTAACCTGTGATGAATTTAATCGTCTGATTCAGCGTCTCTACTCTTGAAGGATCTTTATTTTATATACTCATCCTTAAAAATGAGTACTTTTGAGACCTCAAATTACTGACAAGATAACTGAATCGGAATACAAACGAGAAAACGCCTGAATCATGCATACATCCGCCGGATTATTGGGACGAAGCGCCCTGATCGCCATCTTTTTCCTGATTTTATCATCCTTTGGTTTTTCGCAGAAAATATGGACATTGGAAGATTGTGTTCTTTATGCCCTGGACAATAACCTGGATATCAAAAAGCAGATGCTGCAGGTTGAATCCAACAAGAAAGAAGTGACAAAGAGTGTTCTGAACATGCTCCCCGACCTGAATGCCAACGCCACCAATGTCTGGAATTTCGGTCAGACCATCGACATGTATACCAACACATTCGCCAACTCCACGGTGAGATCAAACAACTTTTATCTCCAAAGCAATGTCGTTTTGTTCCAGGGATTGAACAAGTTCAACACCATGAAGCAGAACCAGATCGACTTACTGGCGAGCAAATACGACCTGGATGTGTTGAAAAACAACATTTCGCTTTCCGTGGCCGGCTATTATCTGGATATCCTGTTTAATCTGGAATTGCTCGACATTGCAAGAGAGCAGCTACAGATTACCCGCGACCAGGTGTCAAGAATCAAAAAACGGGTTGATGCCGGGTCTTCGGCACGGGGTGACCTGCTGAACATCCAGGCGCAGGAGTCTACGGAGGATCTGACCGTTGTAGAAGCCGAAAACCGTCTTGCCATCTCCACCCTTTCTATTCAGCAACTCATCGATCTTCCTTATTCGAAAGATTTCCGGATCGAGAAACCGATTCTCAAAAGCGTTGAAAAAAAAGAGCTTGCACAGGCTGAACAGGTTTATAATTATGCACTGACGAACCGGCCCGAGATTAAAAGCGCCGATCTTCGTGTACAGAGCGCCCAGAAAAGTCTTGCCATCGCGAGAGGGATTCTTTCTCCCTCCCTTTCACTCGGTGGTTCCTGGGGAACAGGTTACTCGGGCGCAAGAACGGAACCTGACCCGAATTCAACCAAGGTCCTTATTACTGAACCGATAGGCATCACCCAAGCCTCACACGACACGGTGTTGACATACCGGTATTTACAAGGGACCAGGGTGAGATCATTCAGCAGCCAATGGGCAGATAACAACAATCAGTCGGTCGGTTTTTACCTCCGGATCCCAATCTTCAATGGCTGGACGGGAAGAACAACGATTGCCCAGGCAAAGATACGCAGAAGCCAGGCAGAGCTAGACCTTGAAATCCAAAAGCGGACACTTCGCAACACGATCGAACAGGCATATGCCGATGCAGTTGCTGCGCAGAAGAAATACACCGCTTCCCTGCAAAAGGTGGCGGCCCAGGAAGAATCGTTCAAATATACTCAGCAGAAATTTGATGTCGGAATGCTCACTTCCTTCGATTTCAATAACAGTAAAAAGGACCTGACGAATGCACATTCAGATCTTACGCAGGCCAAATATGACTTTATTTTCAAGACAACCATCCTTGATTTTTACATGGGAAGACCAATCAATATCAACCAATAATACACCACACCAATGGCATTAAAACTTTCAAAGAAAAAAGTATGGATCATCGCAGGATCCGTCACATTAGTCGCTATCCTCATCATTGCTGTTGCCCTGAAGAATACAAACGGGAAAGAGGTCAAGGTCACTGCCGAAAAAGTGATTAAAAGAACCGTCATTCAATCGGTTTCTGCCAACGGAAAGATCCAGCCGGAGAAAGACATCAAGATCAGCCCGTATATTTCGGGGGAGGTCGTTGAGTTAATGGTGAAAGAAGGAGACGAGGTAAAGTCAGGTGATTTACTGGCCAAGGTGGATCCCGAGATTTATATTTCCGCTTTCGATCAGAGCAATGCGGCTGTGAACACGCAGAAAGCCAATGAAGCCAATGCCCGTGCACGGTTATCGCAGATGAAAGCCCAACTCGAAAATGCACGTACCACTTTTGACCGTCAGCAGAAGCTCTTCACCCAAAATGTAATCTCCCAGTCTGAATTCGATCAGGCCAAATCGGCCTTTGAAGTAGCAAAAGCCCAGGTGGAAGCTGCCGAACAAGATATCAATGCGTCGGAATTCATGGTAAAGAGTTCAGAGGCTGCCCTGAAAAGATCAAAGGAAGATCTGACCAAAACGGCGATTTTCGCACCAGCCGATGGTACGGTCTCAAAACTCAGCGTGGAAAAAGGAGAAAGAGTAACCGGAGCTTCCCAGTTTTCGAGCGGTACAGAGATCATGCGGATCGCTAACCTGAATGCGATGGAAGCTCAGGTAGAGGTGAATGAAAACGATATCGTCAGGGTAAGCACAGGGGATACAGCGCTCATCGAGGTGGATGCCTATATCAACCGAAAATTCAAGGGAGTCGTAACGGAAATTGCTACCTCGGCCAATACCACCGGTGTGACGGTCGACCAGGTGACCAACTTTAATGTAAAAATCCATATTCTGAAAGAATCATATAAAGATTTACTGAACCCGGCCATACCGAACTACTCACCATTCCGGCCCGGTATGTCGGCAACCGTCGAAATCCAGACCGAAACGGCCATGAATGTCCTCACTGTTCCCATCCAGGCAGTGACCACCCGCGCTGTGCAGGATACGCTCAAAAAGGATGTGAAGAAAAACGATAAAAAGCCGGAGACGGACAATGAATATGAGGTAGTGGCTTCAAAAAAGAAAACCGGCGAGATCCAGGAATGTGTTTTTGTGCTGGATAACGGAATAGCTAAAAAAGTCAACGTAAAGACCGGCATCCAGGATAATACCTATATCCAGATCCTTTCCGGGATTAAAAACGGCCAGGAAATTATTACCGGTCCTTATTCTGTAGTTTCAAAAACACTGAAAGACAAGGATAAGGTCAAAAAGGTGGATCGTAAAGAGCTGTTTGCCAAAGATTAACCTAATCAAACCCCTCTCCGCTAAAGAGGGGCTTTTTTTAAACAAATCATGCCATTCATCCTGCACATAGAAACGGCCACGATCGTCTGTTCCGTTGCCTTGTCTCACGACGAAAACCTGATCAGCCGTAAGGAAAGTTCGGAAAAGAACTCACATTCTGCAAGCCTTACGCTTTTTATCGAAGAAGTCATGCAGGCAGCCGGAATTGCCCTGTCACAACTGAATGCCATTGCGGTGAGCGAAGGACCGGGATCCTATACCGGATTAAGGATTGGTGTGGCGACAGCGAAGGGATTGTGTTATTCGCTGGATAAACCGCTCATCGGGGTTCCAACCCTGCAGTCCATGGCAAAAGGAATGGCGGATTTGTTCACACAACCTCCGTCGGGATTGCCTTTTTTGTTCTGCCCGATGATCGATGCCCGGCGAATGGAAGTCTTTTCGGCCGTTTTTACGAGGGATAATGAACTGTTTCGCGAAGTGAAAGCCGAGATCATTGATGAAAATTCTTTTTCCGAATACCTGGCTTCCTACCATTTGATTTTTGCCGGAGATGGCGCCGAAAAGTGCAAGCCGATCCTTGAAAAACATCCCAATGTTTCATTCCTGAATCATTATGAATTTTCCGCAGCTTCCATGATCCCCATCGCCACGGCTAAATTCAGGAATAGCCAGTTTGAAGATGTTGCTTATTTTGAACCTGCATATCTGAAAGATTTCATCGCAGGTAAGCCCCGGGTCAAGGGATTGAGGTAAATGGAAAAACAGAACCCTTTCACGATCTGAATAATCTTCTGTCGAGCGAATATCGTCCTGCTCCCGAAAGCATAATAAAGAAAAAAATGACAAGGTAAAGCGATGGTAACTCCTTGCCGGCATAAGGAAGGGTTTGATGAACCACAAAGAATATTACCGCGAAGTTTATTACAAGGGGAATTGCCGCCAGCCTGGTAAAGAGGCCGAGTATGATCAGGATGGCACAAACGAATTCGGCAAAAGTGGCCATGATCATGGATGGAACAACCCCCAAACCAACCGGATTGGCAAATTGAATGGGCCGTTCGGTAAAAAGCTTGATCAGTTTCGGAATTCCATGGGTAAGCATGGCCGAACCCACTACAACCCTCAATACAAGCAGACCAAGGTCCACGGCGGCATTGTTGATTTTACTCGAGAAAATTTTCATAGATTGCTTTTTAATATTTGGAAACTACTTCATCAAAATCTTTACCAGGACGATTTCTGTCTTGGTTAATGAATGAAAGTTAAGGATTTCCGATGAATCCTCCTGATAAACCATCAGCAGATCTCCTTCTTCCAGCACCAATTCACCGGAAGGAACCTCCGTCTTCATTTTACCCTTAAAAATGTACACTCCGAAAATAGTAAAATCTTCCCTCCATTCAATTTCCTGCTGCACTCCTTCCTCTAAATACATCCCGGTGACGCTTCCGGTCGTCTCTCCCCGGGTCATCAGGTTGAAATCGGTACAGCGGCCATAACTTCGGGTTTGCCAGTCACCGGAAAAGGCATCCGTGTCAAACTTCTTAAGGTAACCCGTGCGATGACCTGTATGCTCAAGCCGCATCGCGCCTTCCAGCACCATGATCTTTCTTTCAACACCCGGTAACGAAGTAAAAAGTGTCGCTTCGAGTTCAACTGTTGAGGTACTAATCCGGAAATCGAACTTCAATTGCTGGTAAACGGAATTGACGGGATAAATGCTTAATTCCGTGGTGGTTCCTCCGGGCCATGCGACAGCGAGGAGCTGGTTTCTCCTGTATAGTGAGATGCTCATTTGATAAACTTCATTACAAATTTATTGTAATTTTGTCAATATGATCTATTCAAGATTTAAGACAAACGTCGTAAAAATCGGTGATTTACCGTTGGGAGGCGATTACCCGATCAGGGTCCAGTCGATGACCAACACCGACACGATGGACACGAAAGCCACGGTGGAACAGAGCATCCGGATGATTGAGGCAGGGTGTGAATATGTCCGCATTGCGGTTCCGGGGATGAAAGAAACGGAGAACCTCCGCGAAATAAAAAAAGCGTTGCGTCTTCGCGGTTTTACCACGCCCCTGATCGCCGATGTTCATTTTAATCCGAAACTGGCCGAGTTGGCTGCCACGATTGTTGAAAAGGTAAGGATCAATCCCGGGAACTATACCGATAAAAAGAACGGAAAGGCTGAATGGACCGAACAGGAATACCGGGAAGAACTGGAGAAGATCTCTGAAAGGATTCATCCGCTGCTCAGGATTTGCCAGGAAAACGGTACTGCCATCCGCATCGGCACCAATCATGGATCGTTATCTTTAAGGATCATGGCCCGGTATGGTGATACCCCGGAAGGGATGGTTGAATCGACCCTCGAATTTGCCAGGATCTGCAGGAGCCATGGCTTTCACAACCTTATTGTTGCCATGAAGGCCAGCAATACCCGGGTGATGATTGCTGCAAACCGGCTGCTGGTGGAGAAAATGAAAGCAGAAGGGCTGAGTTATCCCATTCACATAGGCGTTACTGAAGCCGGTGCCGGTGAAGACGGCCGTATCAAGAGCGCGGTCGGCATCGGCAGCCTGTTATCCGACGGTATCGGGGATACCATCCGCGTTTCCATCACCGAAGATCCTGAATTCGAGATTCCTGTCGCTTACGCGATTCTGCAGGCCACCGGTGTGAGGATCACAAAAACGGAATTCATCTCCTGCCCGTCCTGCGCGAGAACGCAGTTCAACATCCAGGAAACCCTCCGCCAGATCAAGGAAAAAACCGGTCACCTTATAGGTTTAAAGATTGCTGTAATGGGCTGTATTGTCAATGGCCCGGGAGAAATGGCCGATGCGCATTATGGATACGTGGGCGCCGGAAAAGGGGAAGTGATGCTGTACAAAGGCCAAACCCTTGTAAAGAAAAACATTGCCGAAGCCGTGGCGGTAGATGAACTCATCCAACTGATCCGCGAAAACGGCGATTGGAGAGAAAAAAATAATGGTTAATTGTTAATGATTAATTGTTAATATGCAATTTGACTGATTTGATGATGCTTGTTAAAATCTTGATTATTTCTACTGAATCATTGTTGATACTTTGAAATTGTTCATTGGATAAATAATCCGTTTTGTTGAGTAATTCGAGCCAATAGATACTTTCATTAATTTCTTTTTGAGCGATTGCCATTTTGTGTTTGAAATCTGCTTTACTTTCAGCATGTACAGCCTCACGAACCAATGCACCGATAGCAGTTCCGCCTCTTAAAAGTTGTTTCGATAACACAAACTCCTTTAAGAATTTATTACAATTTCTAAACTAAAAGTATTAGGTGGAGTAGTATTGTTCAGATTCAGAATAATTAATCGTTTCAGCAACCCAAATGTGGCTTTCTATCAAGGTATAAAAACGCCCGAGCAGCCTTGCTCAATTAAGCCACCTTTTCCTGATACAAATGCTTCTGAAACGCTTTATTATCAGCGGAATATCTATACTCCGTCAAGATTTATAATGTGTGACGAGCCGCTTTATTTATTAGTAAGATTTACCGTCATCCCGACGCACGAGGGATCTGGTGGAAACAAACAGATAAATATTTTATTAGTTGAATGAAAGAGAGAATAAATGAGGTGATCTAAAAAACTGGACAGTTTTTTAGATCACTTCAAGTGCTTTTCCATTTCAGTTTGAAATAATGATTTTTTTGAAACTGTTTTGGCCTTTATTAGTCATAATATGCACAAAGTATATACCCTCGGCAAATTTGGAAACATCCAAAGTATAATTGTTCTGATTTATGTGGTTTACTTGTTTCATGCTCACTCCCAATTGGTTTGTGACTGTCAAAGCAGAGATGGTAAAATCGGATGAAATGTTAATGTTTTCTCTGGCAGGCACCGGGAAAATGTTCAGTTGGCCGACAAATGCAGAAGCCTCAATTCCTACAATAGCAGGATCTTCAAAAATGTAGGCGGAACCTGCCCGGTCTATTGTGTTTTCACCATTTTCATCCTCGTCTTCCCAGGTTGCTCCCACAATCAATTGGCCGTTATACATTTCAAAATTCCATCCATAAAAGTCTTCGGGAGCCAGGTCCAAGCTCGATACTTTTTGAATTTCATTCCATACACCGGCATCATCTTTTGAGTAGACATACACTTCCCCTTCCTGGAAACCATAGGGGTGGGGTGCACTCACGACCAAACGGTTATTTTCAATTTTGCAGTTCCATCCATAATTAGCTTCGCTTGAGGGGGTAGATGCTGTTATTTTTTGTATTTCGCTCCAATTCCCCGAACCATCTTCCTTAAAAATATAGGTAGCCCCCGTTCCACCATTATCTCCATAAGCACCTACGGCAATAAGTCCGTTATCAATACTAACTGAACACCCAAAATAGGCTTGCGAATTGCCATCAGATGCTACAATTTTTTGAACATGGACCCAGTTGCCGCTCCCATCTTTGCTGAAAATATGAACAGCCCCATATGTGTTATCTTCTTCACTGGCCCCAACAACCAGGTAATCACCTGAGATGTCGACCCCTATCCCGAAGGCATCATTTGCCTGGGGATTGGGGCTCATTAATTTTTGAGTCTGGATCCATACTCCTCCTGTTTTATCAAAGATGTACACGCTGCCTATCCAGCCGTTTTCACCAGGTGCCCCTGCCACTATGGTATTATTTTCCACAGCAAGGCTGGTTGGGTTCATTCCCATTTTTGCATCACCACTAAAATCGTTGGCTACCAGTTTGGTGCTGTATTCCCAGGTTAAACCGTTAAGATTGTAAACATAGAGTGCACCAGCTCGGATTACACCCTGTACATCGGCCCTACCCGCGGCAATGACTATGTTGTTTTCCGTGATTTTAGCGCCACCGCCAAACTCAGCCCCAGCATTTGGGTCAGGTGCTGTAAAAGTTTGGAGATAGGCCCAATGTCCGGTACCATCTTTTTGGTATACGTAAGCGTTACCGGAAGCCACATTTTCACGGGAAGCGCCAACTACCGCAAAGTTATTGCGTATTGCCACCGAGGTTCCGTATTCAGCCCGTGCCTCCCTGTTGGCGCTCACAATTTTTGCAGTTTGGCTATATTGGGCATTTGCGCTTGTAAAGCAAAATAAACTGGCAGTAACCAATAGAGGAAGAGTAAATAGTTTTTTCATTTGATAAGAATTAATTTTTGTTAATACAATTGGTTCTTTGTAAAGATGAGTGGATGAAGTAACTGAATAAAAACTAAAGTTAAGCAAAATGTTTGTTAACCCAGAAAAAAATATTCGCAAAACCTTGATGGTTCAAAAGCCGTAGTCTGTTCATGAGATAAAATTTGACCAGCTTCACACAAGTTCAATATATTCCAATATTTAATAAAATGAATTTAATGAGTCCTGCCATAAGGGTTCAAAGGATTATTCTTTAAATGCTTGTTTAAGGGACTTAAGTTTTTAATCACATTATCTGTCATTTCATTCGCCATTAATCATTCCCCGTAACCACTCTCAAACTCCTTGGCAGCATCTCAAAAACGAAAGGCGAATGTCCGAGTGATTCCCCATCGGCTTCAAGGTAGATCCGGGCGGTTGAGCGAATCCTGACGGATTTCCCGCGAAAAGTTTTCACGAAATCGAGTTTCACCAATGTTCCATCGTACAATTTCCGGGCATATCTTATCACCATCCATTTTGGCGCCTTGCGGATCAGCGTGACATCGAATAACCCGTCGTCGGGAATGGCAAAAGGGACCTGCATCATCCCGCCACCGTTGTATTTGCAGATGCCGACGTTCATGGAGAAAATCTCTCCCTTAAAGACCGGTTCGTCATCCACCTCGATGATGGCCTCCGGAAAGACGAACTGAAGCAGGCTGGTAAAGATGAAATAGAAATAAGTAAAAGGTCCGCCATGGCCTTTGTCTTTCAGCACATTGGTCTTCTTGGCTACCAGGGCATCGTAACCCATCCCGGCGATGTTCATGAAATAGCGGATCTGATGGACTTCCTTTTTGAAATAGCTGATCCGGCCTGTATCCTGTAAAACCGAATTCTTCTTTTTCAGGATCTTTATGGCCTCCTTGTAATCGAATGGGATGGAAAAGGTGCGGCACCAGTCATTTCCGGTACCCACCGGGATCATACCCAGCGTGATCTCTTCGGTCGGAACGGTTTGTTGAAGGAAAATGCCATTCACCACCTCGTTCATCGTCCCATCTCCCCCTACCACGATGATGTTCCTGAATCCTTTCCCGATGCGGTCGATCGTGATCTGATTTGCATGATTGCGGTGTTCGGTAAGGAGATATTCGAAATCCAGCCCCTCATCCTTTAGCATTGGCAGGATCTTCGGCCAGTCGCGGGATCCTTTCTTTACCCCGGCATTGGGATTCACGATCACCAACCATTTATCATTCGTTTCCATCATCTTCCTCTTTGGAATTCTTAATCTTTTCAAGCAGATCCGGGGAGAGTTCATCCGAATAGACCGACTCTTCCAGGTTTTCATCATTATTACCCCGGCCGTATTTGAATTTTGGCTGATCTGTCGTACCCAGGATTCGCATCGGGATGCCAATAATGCCCAATGGCGGAAGGCCCAGCCGGGTTTTAAGGTTCAGTTTCCCGTCAAAACTGGTCTCCCCGCTGATTCTGAGCCGGAATCCCGAAATTTTCATCTTGGTTTGCTCAAGGGTGATGATGTTGTTCTTGATGGTTGTCTTCAACTCAACCTTAGAAAGATCAGGGTTTTTAATCTTTTCCTTCCCCAGGTTGGAGCTCATCGCGGTAAACAATGCCATACCCATGACCTTCACTTTTTTCACTGAAAGCACGCCGCCACCCTCCAGCGACGGGTATATCGGGTTCATCCCGGCATCCAGCTTTCCTTTCAGGGAATAGTCAAGCGAAACAATGCCTTCACATTTTTCGGCCGAAGCTACGAGATTCCTGAAGAGTTCAATTTCGTTGTATGCCCGTTTAATGTCGAATTCATCCGCATTCACATGAAAATCAAAAGAAGCTTTCTGGTTCCCGGTATTCTGGTAACTGGCCTCCATGCCGGCTTTGCAGCCGACAATTTCAAATTTCATGTTCTTCAGGGCCAGTATGCCTTTATTCATCTCAATCGCCGCAAGGAAATTCGTGATGTCGGTCTTCTCAAAGCGGATCTTCCGGAGATCCGCATTCAGGGTGATGTCCAGGTCGGGAGGAATAACGATCACACTGATGGGCGCCTCTTCTGCTGCTGAAGGTTTTGCAGCAACCGCAGCGGGTTTGAAAAATTCATCCACGAGAAGATAATCAGAATAGAATTTGAAATTGCCCTGAAGTACCTGGTTTTTAGCAAGGAAATAATTCACCACGTTGCTGATGTTTCCGTTCAGCATGATATCCGATTTCCCATACCGGCTTTCGAATTTCTCAAACCAGATGCTGTCGTTATGAAAGCGGAAAACTCCCGATTTCAACAGCAGTTGGTCAGGCAGGTAGGTAGTTTTGAAAGCGATATTTTTTAACCCGAGTGTACCGGTATTGTGCAGCTTTCCATAATTCCCTGCCAGGGCATCACTTTGTCTTCCCTGCAGATTCAGGTTGGCGGATATAAACCCGTTCAGCTCCATCCCTTCCTTCGCAAACACTTTGTAAATATTGGCAATGTTGATAGAACCCTTCGCAAGGATTTTGTAATCCACGTTGTCGGGATTGGCGATTTCTGCCGTGAGCCGGAAAGGATTTCCTTCGAACAGGAACGACAACTCATCCACTTTCACCTTTGTCCCTTCCACCTTACCCGAATTATTGGTAACCGTGGCCTGCAGGTTGATTTTTTCGATGGGACGCGGATAAAATTTCGTTTGGATTACGCCTCCGTTCAGGGTGAGAACGGCATTTGTTACCGGGAACAATTTTTTCTGCGGATTATATTTCCCGTTGATACTGATTTCCAATCCCAGCATTCCCTGGAGATTCAGGCTGTCGATGGGGACAACTTTTTGCAGTTCGGCAAGATCCACCCGGGTGGAAATTTTACTTTCGACAGGCAGATCTTCCAGCCCTTTAATCCTGAAATAGCCTTCCAGGTGATTCTTCATGACGGAAGCCTTGATGTTTTCCAGCTGAAGGTTGATCGTCCGGTAGTCATGATTGGTGGATGAAGCGGTCAGATCAAAAGAGATTCCCTCCATGCCATTTGGCAGACTTTTGAATTTGAAATAGCCGTTTTTAAGATTTGAGGAAAAGGTGAAATCCGGGATACTTAGCACGACGGTATCAGGCTTTTTGGAAGCAGGGTTTTGCCCGGTGATATATTCCCCGGAAGCATTCAGTTTCAGCCGGAAGGCACCTTTCATGTCATAGTCCTTCACATCCAACCGCTTCGCCCACTTTTCCAGCTCCAGACTGATGTCGCTTTTTACAGCAATCCATAAATTTTTATTCGCTACCAGGTAAACGGATCCGCTGATCCATTCATTCTGAAACATCGAATAGAGCGAAACAAAAAGGGAATAACCATCTTTCCGGAAATTCATCTCTCCCCTGAATTCGAAAGGAACATCCCTGATGGTAAAATCGTTCTTTTCGAACTTCATATCGAGCGAGTTCAGGTTAATGCTGGTGGTAAGTTTCGCCTTGACGGGTTTGGATTTGATATAACTCACCCGGTCGTAGACAAAATCCATCGAATCGATACTGATTTTCGACCGTAGTTTGAGGATATCGTTGCTGATGTTACTGTTTCCTTTGTAATCCAGGCCGAAGAACGCCAGCTTTAAGGGTATCGATGGATCCGAATAGACAAAATCAGTCCGCGCAAAACTGATGTCTTCAATCTGCAGGTCGGCAGATCCGGAAGAGGTTGTATCGGCGGTTTTGGTAGAGCCGGATGAGGTTTTGTAAACGTCGAAATTGGATAATCCTTTATCATTGTACTGAATGATAACCCGTCCCCGGTTCAGGTAAACTTTTGAGATCCGGATCGGGCCTTTGAAAAGGCTTACGAGATCGACTCCAAAAGAGATGTCTTTTGCACTGATTAGCGTATCGTCCGAAAAGGGAGCGGAAGATTTCAGGTAGAAGTTGGTCAGGGAGATGGTCAGGTGCGGAAAGTGCTTGAAGAAGGAAACCTCCATAGAGGAGAAGTTCATCTCCGTTTTTAAAGATTTCCGGGCCGTGTTTTTCACGATTTCCGCAAATTTTTCTCTGAAAAGAAAAGGAGAACAGATCAGGAGGATCAATATCATCGCCAGGATGGAAATCGTAATACCTGAAATCTTAATAAATTTTCGCATCAACAATTGGTTTCTGGAAAACGAAAGTAGGGAAAAAACGGATTACTACAAGCTCGTTGTCAAGATGAGTAAGTTCTAATCCTCCATGAAACACTTTTTAAACGCTTCATCGGGGATCATGCAGGTACTCCTTTTCCCAAACCAACGGTAACGGTGCCTTGCAACAAACCGGTAAACGGGATTCCGGAGAAAGGCCGGAATGATGATCAGTGCATACAGCCATTTCCACGGAGGAGAAAGGGCTCTGAAAACCCTGAGTACCGCTGTTGATTGTGTATAGACCTTGTGGTTTTCAATCAGTACCACGGTCACTGATTCGGGATTTTGGTTGAGAAATTTGTAATAGAACACGCTTCTGCTGTCCTTCCGGATCACAAATTGAACAAAGCCGTTGCAAAGATTGCAATAGCCGTCGAAGAGAAGGATTTTTGTCATCAATCTTTACATGTTTTCATCCTCCATCCCTCCAAACAACAAAAAGGCGTAGAAGAAGGCAAAGAAGGTCACGCCTGCCTGCGTTTCGATCGTGTCCTCCGGGATCATAGAGATCATGGCAATGATAAAGAAAATCATGAAGAAGTAATCCCGGAACTTCCCGAGGAGATAGGGTGGATAGATGATCGCAAAAAGGAACCAGATCAATCCGAAGATGCCGAAACCAATGAAGATGGATAAAAACTGGTCGTGTGATCGCCACCGCTGATCCGGTGCCAGTTTGGTATGCATCTTCTCATATTGCCGCTGAAAGGCCTCATTCATATCTCCTGTGCCAACACCAATCAGCCAGTTTTCCCTGATGATCCCGCGGGAAGCCTTCCAGAATTCCAACCGCTGCATCAAACTGGAACCTGTTGGATTGCCGGTGGATTCATATTCATCATACCCCCACAACAATTCATAGATCAGGCCACGGATACTGAGGTTTTTGGTGAAAATGACATTGGCTGTTCCGTTTTCAACGGCCCGGATCTCATTATCAGAAAGTGCATTGACGCCATTTTCATCCTTATGCATCCCTTTCGAGGTCAGAAACCGTATCAGGGTACTTACCAGCGGCTGTTTTTTCCGGTCCAGGCTGTCAAAGGAGATCTTGCTTCTTTTATTCCAGGCCTCCCGCATTTCTTCGAACTGAATATAGAGATAAACCAGGTGGCCATTCTCCGTGACCTCACTGAGTGTGTCGTTCAGGTAAGGATTACCCTTGGGAGAGACCTGCTCCAGTTTTGAAAAATCAACTTTATTGATGTGATGGTAATCATGATAAACCTTGGATAAGTATAGTGATATCCCAATAATCCCTAGGGTCATAAAGATCACGAAACTGATTTTCAGCCATTCCTTTTTGACCGTAAACAACATGAGAAACAGCATTACCAGGAGCGTGAGGCTTGTCACAACCAAGCCGGTACCGGATTTGGTCAGAACCATGTAGAAAACAAACCATACGATCAGGAAACCAAATACGACCTTCAATCCTGCCGGGAAGATCCGTTTCCGGGTGATGAAATTTCCAAGGATGAAGATGGAAAAAGAAATGAGCAGGGAAACGATAATGTGTGAGATGGATTTCGAGACATCACGAATGTCCACGAAATTCATATGAACCAGGTTATACGTATTGATCAGCGTCCTGGAAAAGACGGATGCCACAAATAAAAGCAGGAGCCAGTTAAAGTCCTGCCGGCCGAAAGCACGGGTGGTTGAAATGAACAGAGGCAACAGAAACAGCGGCAGTTTGGTTCGGAGATCCTTGAGTGCATAATCAAAATCAGTGGTAATCAATAATCCCGCCACATGCAACAGAAGGATGGAACTAAAGATCAGGGCAGGCTTGTTTTTAAAGAAGATCCGGAACTTTGCGATGGTGCTCAGCCCGAGCAGGTACAACAGCATTGGTAAGAGGAAGATAATCCTTCGGAAAAGTGCATTCTGCCTCCAGAAATGCTGGAGTTTATGCAGATCGTATCTTTCCAGGACAAAAGTGCCGGTGAGGATGAACTGCGAAAGACTCATCATGAATTTTGAATGAGGCAGAGAGGCAATCATCAGCGCAAAGCCAAAAACATAGGCAAAACGAATGAACTGGCTGAAGATTTTTTCAACCATTCCCATCTCCGGCATCATTTTTCGCCTGTCACCCAAAAACCCAGTCTTCAAAAATTCACTGATCATAATTTCTGTAATTCGATGGTCTTCGCAACTTTTATTGAGCCATAAAAAGCCGCCAGAAAAGACCATAAAAAGCCGGGATATCCGTCAAGGAATCCTGCCCTGATAAAATAGATGGTGAAAAAAGTTACCGGGAACTTAAACACTACCCAAAGCTTATGGAACCGCTTCCCGGATTTAACATATCCTTCGGCTGCAAATGTGGTATACCGGTTGGTCTTATCGATATGATTTTCAAAACTTGAATAAGAATAATGAAGGAAGGATCCGCTGATCTTTCCAATCGAGCCCTCCACTTTTATCTCTTCATGCACGGGAACCTGGGTAAATTTACCTTTTTTTCTGTTAAAGAGGCGGAGAATATATTCATGTCCCAGTCCCGAATGACGCATGACCCTCCCCAGGTAAACCAGCTGGCGCAGGATTTTATATCCGGCAAAGGGAATTTCATCCATATTCATCAAATCCCGGATATGCTTTCCGAGTTCTTCCGAAAGCGCTTCATCGGCATCCAGCGAAAGGATCCAGTCATGGGAAGCCTGGTCAACCGCAAACTGTTTTTGTGCTCCATAGCCTGCAAATTCGCGGCTGATCACCCTGCAATCCATGTTTCTGCAAATCTCAACGGTGCGGTCGGAAGAAAGAGAGTCCACCACCAAAATCTCATCTGCAACAGCTTTTACAGAGGCGAGGCAGCGGGCAATATTTTTCTCCTCGTTAAAGGTGATGATGGCAACCGTTAATTTATGCATGTTGTTGTTTTTATTTTTCAATGATAAAACGGTCCCAGTCGCAGGCTACCGGAAAGGATTTTCTGAAACTGACCAGTGGTTCCAGGGGAAGGGAAATATCATAGACTCCGGGTTCTGAACCGGCATCCAGCAATATTCTTCCCTTCGGGTCCACCACCAGCGATTCTCCGGAATGAGGTGTTCCGTAACCATCGTTCCCGATACGGTTGATGCCGATCACGTATGCCTGGTTCTCGATTGCCCTTGCCACAAGAAGGGATTTCCAGGCATGACGGCGGCTTTCAGGCCAGTTTGCCACAAATACCTGCAGATCATATTCAAAATGACCATTGGTAAAGGTGTTCCGCGTCCAGACAGGAAACCGGAGATCATAACAAACCAGGGGCTGAACATTCCAGTCTTTTATTTCTACATTGATTTTTTTGCTTCCCCCCGAAAAAACCTTGTACTCATCACTCATCCGGAAAAGATGCTTCTTATCATACCAGCTGAGCGATCCGTCGGGATCCGCAATGATACAACGGTTATAGTAGTTTCCGTCCTCCCTGATCATTAAACTGCCTATTATCGTGGCTTTGGCGAGTTGTGCCGTCGCTTTCAAAAACGCAACGGAATCGCCACTCATTTCCTCTGCACAACGATCAGGCTGTGTGGAAAATCCTGTGGCAAACATCTCGGGAAAAAGAATAAGATCTTTCCCCGGAGAAACTTTCTTCATCCACTCCCCAAACTGTTTAAGGTTCGCAGCAGAATCTTCCCAGAAAAGGGCAGTCTGGATGAATGAAACATTAAGTTCCGACATGATCAGTGATTCTTTAATCCGGTAAAATTAAAAATAGTTCCCCTTTTCCGTCTGAAAATTTTAATTTTGTGTTATTACTTAAAAAAAGATAGCTATGCAAACCATTGACGATATAAACTTCAAAGACAAAAAGGCACTGATCAGGGTTGACTACAATGTACCACTGGATGCCACTTTCCATATCACAGATCCTTCACGTATCGATGCCACGATCCCGACCATAAAAAAGATTTTTGCCGATGGCGGTTCCGTTATCCTGATGTCGCATCTTGGCCGTCCGAAAGGCGGGCCCGAAGATAAGTTTTCCCTCAAACACCTTCTTCCTTACCTCTCCGAAAAACTGGGGACGACGGTGAAGTTTGCCAGCGATTGCATCGGACAGGAGGCAACAGACCTGACAGCCACTCTGAAACCAGGGGAAGCCCTGCTGCTGGAAAACCTGCGTTTTTACAAGGAGGAGGAAAAAGGTGACGTTGAATTTGCCAAAAAGCTCTCCATCCTCGGAGACGTTTATGTCAATGATGCTTTTGGAACAGCTCACCGGGCACATGCCTCCACGGCCATCATTGCGATGTTCTTCCCAAAGAACAAATGTTTCGGATACCTGATGGCCAGCGAGATTACCAACCTGAACAAGGTGATCAGGGAGGCAAAACGACCCTTTACTGCTATCCTTGGCGGGGCAAAAGTCTCAGGGAAAATCGAAGTCATCAACCACCTGATGGACAAAGTGGATAACATGGTTGTTGGCGGAGGAATGATGTTTACCTTCATCAAAGCGCTGGGGGGACAGGTAGGTGATTCGCTAGTGGAGGAAGAACTGCTTGAACTGGCCTCCAACACAGTCGAAGGAGCCAAAACCCTCGGTGTTAATTTCTATCTCCCGTCGGACGCGGTGATTGCCAATGCCTTTTCCAATGAAGCAGAGCGAAAGGAAACCAGCGCTTACGATATTCCTGATACATGGATGGGATTGGATATCGGTACCATGACCCGGGAAAAATTTGGTCACATCATCGAGAAATCAGCCACCATCCTCTGGAATGGACCGATGGGCGTTTTTGAGATGAGCAACTTTGAAGAAGGAACCCGTTTTGTAGCCGAAGCCATTGCCAAGGCCACCGATAACGGAGCTTTCTCGGTGGTCGGTGGCGGGGATTCTGTTACCGCAATCGACAAATTCGGGCTGGCCGATCGCATCAGCTATGTTTCTACCGGAGGTGGCGCCATGCTCGAATTCATGGAAGGGAAGGACCTCCCGGGAATCAAAGCCATGGAGGAGTGAAGAAAATCATCCTGAGCCGGACCGACAACCTCGGCGACGTCATTCTTACCTTGCCCATGGCTGGCGTGCTTAAAAAGCAGTTCCCCGGCATAGAGATCGTCTTCCTGGGGAAAAGCTATACACGACCCATCATCAGCCTGTGCGAAAACATCGATCATTTCATCGACTGGGATGAATTACGGATGGAACCTTCAAAAGCCATCCGAATTTTCAAAGAATTGCAAGCCGATGCAATCATCCATGTATTTCCGTCAAAGGAAATTTGCTACATCGCACGGAAAGCCGGCATTCCATTGCGAATTGCCACAACCGGCAGGATCTATCATTGGTTTTGCTGTAACCGGCTGGTGAAAATGTCGCGCCTCCGCTCTGATCTGCATGAGGCCCAACTGAACCTGAAAATGCTCGAGCCGTTGGGTGTAAAACAGTCATTTGATTTGAAGGAGATTGTAAAATTTTATGGATTGAATGGATCGGATCTTCCCTCACCATCAGGGATCGAACCGCCATTATCCGGTAAAAAGTTCAATCTCATCCTTCATCCCAAATCAAAAGGTAGCGCGCGCGAATGGGGCCTTGATAACTATTCCCGGCTGATCAGTCTGCTCCCCGAGACACAATTCCGGATTTTTATTACAGGGACACGGCAGGAAGGCGACCGGATGCTGGATTTCCTGGAAACCTGGAAAGACCGTTTGACCGACCTGACCGGCAAGATGACGCTGGCAGAACTCATCGCTTTCATCAATGCCTGCGACGGGCTGGTTGCCGCGAGTACCGGCCCCCTGCACATAGCCGCAGCGCTGGGAAAGCGTGTCATCGGGCTTTATGCCCCCATGCGGCCCATCTTTCCTGCCCGGTGGGCTCCCCTGGGCGATAAGGCTTCCTTCCTGGTCCTGGATAAAAAGTGCAACGACTGCAGGAAAAGCGGGGATTGTAAATGTATCCGGGACATTAATGCGGAACAGGTTGCAGAGATGCTGAAGAAGTAAGTTGCTGCTGTTAACTGAAGATCTTCATGAGCCGGGGAAACATCGGTTGGACGGAAGCATAGAAAAGCGACTTCTCTTTGATCTCTTTTTTCAGGAACCTGTCATGCGGATCAGCCATGGCGAAAATGTATAACAGGATGCTGATGATCAGAAAACCCTTGATGATTCCCAGCAGGCCCCCTGCCAGATGATTTAACAGGCTCATCCCGACCAGATCGACAAGCTTTTCCAGCGCTTTGCCAAGGATCATTACCCCGATTACCACGAGAAGGAACATGACAATGAAGGAGATGACCGGTAACCAGTTGCCGGAGGGATTTATATACTCCATCAGGATTCCGTCCAGAAACCCGGAGAAATGAATGGCTGCATATATACCGAGAACCAGTGCAATAAGGGAGGCAAGGCTGATGATAAAACCTTTCCTCACCCCGTTGAAAACGAACAGGGCCATCAGGCAAAGGATGCAAATATCCAGGTAGTTCATCGGATCATTTTCTCAACCGGGAAGTCAGCTCGGTACCAAAGACAAATTGATCCAGTTCCTCGTTATCTGCAGTGAGTATGGTCTCCTTGTTTCCGGTCCACCAAAGTTGTCCCTTGTAAATGTACGCCACATGATCGCCAATGCTCAGCACCGAGTTCATGTCGTGGGTGTTAACAATGGTGGTGATTTTGTATTCGTAAGTAATCTCGTAGATCAGGTGATCGATAACGCCGGCTGTCTGGGGATCGAGACCCGAATTCGGTTCATCACAGAAAAGATACTTTGGCTTCATGGAAATAGCACGGGCGATGGCTACCCGCTTGATCATCCCGCCACTCAATTCGGAAGTACGAAGATGATTTGAATTTTCAAGATTAACCCGTTTCAGCACAAAATTCACACGCTCCTGTTTTTCTTCCAACGATTGAGTGGTGAACATGTCGAGCGGGAACATCACATTTTCCTCAACTGTCATGGAATCAAAAAGCGCCCCGCCCTGGAAGAGCATTCCAATTTCCTGCCGGATATCTTTTCTTTGATGAAAGCTCATGGAAGAGAAATTCCTTCCGTCATAAACCACTTTTCCGGAATCCACCTCGTATAAGCCGACCAGGCATTTCATCAGCACGGTTTTTCCGGAGCCGCTCTGGCCGATGATCAGGTTGGTCTTGCCTTCTTCAAAACAGAAAGTGATGTCTTTCAGGACCTGTGTCTCTCCGAAATACTTGTTGATTCTTTGTACCTGGATCATGTCAGCAGGAGTTGTGTGAGTACCAGGTTGAACAGGATGATCAGGATACTGCTGACCACCACTGCCTTGGTGCTGGCCTGGCCTACTTCGAGAGCTCCCCCTTTTGTGATATAGCCATAGAATCCTGAAATGGAAGAAATGATAAAGGCAAAAAAGACGGTTTTAATGAGGGAATAAAAGACGGTGAAACCTTGAAAATCAACTCGTATCCCGGCAATATAATCCGGTGTGGAAACCAGCCCTGATGCGATCATGGCCAGCCATCCACCCAGGATGCCGAGCCACATGCTGAAGGTGATGAGAATCGGGTTGATCAGCAGGGCGGCAACGACTTTTGGGAAAATCAGGTAGTTGGCCGAGTTAACCCCCATGATCTCCAGGGCATCGATTTGTTCGGTGACCCGCATCGTTCCGATCTCGGAAGCAATCCTGCTTCCCACTTTGCCCGCCAGGATCAGGCTGATTACGGTGGGGGAGAATTCCAGGATGACCGATTGCCGCACGGTAAAACCCACCATGGATAAAGGAATCAGCGGACTGTCGATGTTATAGGCGGTCTGAATGGCTACCACCGCGCCCATGAAGGAGGAAATAAACGCAACGATCCCCAGTGAATCGATCCCCAGGCTCTCGAATTCGCGAAACAACTGTTTCCGGAAAATACTGGCTTTCTGCGGCCGTGAAAAAACCCGGTACATGAGCAGCATATATTTCCCAATGAAATCAAGTATGGCCACCGATAATAATTTCTGCTAAAATAACAAGTTTAACCGTTCGTTGTATCTTTGTCCCATGAATACGCTTATGAATTCTATCCGAATCCTGACGATCTGTCTTGTTTTTTTATTCCTTCAGGCATGTAATCCTGCTGCGCGGCCAAGGCAAAGCAGACCGCATCCTAAAAAATGCGATTGCCCCAAGTGGACCCAAAACACCATCAGCCCGTTACTACTCTTTAAAAGTATATCCATCTGAAAGCGGACATTTTCCTTCAACGCCTTCCCGAATCTGCCCGGGAATATATCGACAAATGGTTCAGGGAAAACCCTGTGTCGCTTTATGTCACCCGGGATCGATTGTCGAAGTATGGAGATTACCGCAGAGCCATTCCCGGCCATCCTGCAAGGATTACCATCAACGAAGGACTGAACTCCTATGAATTTCTGCTGACCCTTGTTCATGAAATGGCTCACCACGGCATCGCTCATCAGCGGGGATATGTATTGCGGCGGAGTGTTTTTTCAAAGATGTTCGGAAAAACGGCACCCGGCATCCGGCCGCATGGCATCGAATGGCAGAACAACTATCAACTGTTGGTGGCCCCGCTGCTGACTTCTTCTGTATTCCCCGACGACTTGCTGTGTCTGCTCAAAGACTATTTCAAAAAACCGAAAGCCTCGGTAAAAGGACATCAGCGGCTGGTTATGGCTTTGAAACAGTATGATCCCCCCGACGGGCTTGCATTCGTGGAACATCTGCCTGAAGGTGCCACCTTCTCTCTTCCCGATGGCCGGACCTTCATCAAAAAGGAAAAACTGAGGAAAAGATATCGTTGTTATTGCCTCACCAACAAAAAAGTTTACCTTTTCAGTCCGATTGCCAAAGTGCAGGGCGGCAACCCGGGTGAATATCCTAAAATATAGGATTTCACCGTGTTATGTTTTACTTTTGCAGAAAATTCAGATCAGATCATGACGAAATCGAATCATCATTATTGTGTAATTATGGCAGGTGGTGTCGGCGCCCGTTTTTGGCCGATGAGCAGGAGCAGTCATCCAAAACAATTTATTGATATTCTGGGGACAGGGGAAACGCTGATTCAGCAAACTTACAACCGGTTCGTAAGGATCATTAAAAAAGAGAATATTTTCATCGTAACCAACGAAAGTTACCGCGAACTGGTCAAGTCACAGCTCAAAGGCATCCGCGACGACCAGATTCTTTGTGAACCTTCCCGCCGAAATACCGCCCCATGCGTGGCTTATGCCAACCATCGTATCCTTGCCATGGATCCGGATGCGCAGATTGTGGTGGCACCATCCGATCATATCATCCTGAAAGAAGATATCTTCCTGCAGAACATACAGTCTGCGCTGAAGGCTGCCGCTGAAAATGACTGGTTAATCACCCTCGGTATCCGCCCAAGCCGGCCGGACACAGGGTATGGTTACATCCAATTCGATGAGAACAGTCTCTATAAACATGACCCCTTTCTGAAGAAAGTAAAGACTTTCACCGAAAAACCGGATCTTGAACTGGCCCAGACCTTTCTGAAATGTGGTGACTTCCTGTGGAATGCGGGAATTTTCGTTTGGTCGCTGAAAAGCATCATGAAAGCCTTCGACACTTTCCTCCCGGAAGTAAATGATCTTTTCAGCAAAGGCGTCGGGAAATACGGAACCCCGGATGAGTCAGGCTTCATCAATGAAACCTATTCCATTTGTAAGAGCATTTCCATTGATTATGGGGTGATGGAAAATGCAACCAACGTTTATGTAATGGCCGTTGATTTCGGCTGGTCAGACCTGGGAACCTGGGGATCGCTCTACGAAAACCGGAACAAGGATGAAAACGGGAATGCCATCATTGGCAAAAACGTGATGACCTATGATTCGAAAAACTGTATCGTGAACATGCCGGATGACAAGCTGGTGATCATGGAAGGTTTGACGGATTATATCGTTGTGGAATCAGAAAACGTATTGCTGATCTGCCGAAAATCCAACGAGCAACAGATCCGGCAGATCGTGAATGACGTCAAACTGGAAAAAGGCGAGAAATACGTTTAATCAATTGGTGAAGGGTGAGAAGTGAAGGGCCATTTCGCAATGCACACTTGGGTTTGTTCATTTCTTTTGATGTCCAAAAGAAACGAACCAAAGAAAAAGACAGCCTGGGTTTTTCGATGACCCACATTCGGTTTGATTCCTAAGCCAGCCAAGCCGTTCGTTCCGGGACGCTCCATTTAATTCCCATCTTTCTTCTCCAATCCGGAACTCACTTCTCTGCCTGGCTTTTAACGGAATCTTCGCCGTGTGGGTGCCCCACTGAAAAACCCTACGGCGAAAAGAGATCTTTGATTGTTAAATGGTGGGAAGTAACCCGTGACCCGTGACACGTAACGCGTCAGGTTTTCTCAGTCCAAAATCATTAACCATAAACCCTTCTCTATCCAACAGAATCTGTCTCAAAATCTCTGTGGTTCTCTGTGGGTTCTCCGTGTACCTCCGTGAAATGAATAAAGTGTTTCATAGATACCTGAGGTTG
>JBBRTX010000017.1:0-71821 GCA_038244085.1 Bacteroidales bacterium
CTCAAATCAACACCAAAGAGATAATTGCATAAATGAAAAGTACACCCTTCACCCTTCACCTCTCACTTCTCACTCATTTTATCAATGGGATGAGGTTATGCAATACGCCGAAACGCCCGGCGACAAAGGACTTTGTCCTCCCGCCTGGCATGTACCTGCCGAAAACGACTGGAATACGCTGTTCTCCAACTGGTCGGGCATTGCCTTTGCCGGATCGCCATTAAAGAACACCGGCTTTTCAGGATTCAACGCGCTGCTCAATGGAGCTTCGCATCAAAACACCAGTTGGGACTATAATAACTTTGCTGCCTTCTTCTGGACTTCCACGCCACACGGCGCTTTCAAGGCCTGGTCGCATGGGATGAACAATTTTGATGCAAGTGTGTCGAGCTATCCTTCTTCGCGGGCGAATGCGTATTCGGTGAGATGCATTAAAGATAATTAGAACAATGATTAAATTGATTTTTCCGGATGGAAACGGATGGATGATTAACACGAAAACGAAACAAGATGACGAAAGAAACGGCAATTAAATTGTTTAATCAAAAACAAGTACGGTGCCACTGGGACAATGAAAAAGAGAAATGGTATTTTTCGATGGTTGATGTAGTTGAAGTACTTACAGAAAGTGTTGATCCAGGAGCCTATTGGCGCAAGCTAAAAGAGAGGTTGAAGAAAGAAGGCAATGAAACCGTGACAAACTGTCACGGTTTGAAAATGCTTGCTGCAGATGGGAAAATGCGATTTACCGATGTAGCAGATACCGAACAACTCTTTCGGTTGATTCAGTCAATTCCATCTCCCAAAGCGGAACCATTTAAGATTTGGCTGGCACGAACCGGCAGCGAACGGATAGAGGAAATTGAAGATCCTGAAAAAGGGATCGATCGTTTGATGGAAACCTATTTGCGAAAAGGATATTCGAAAGAGTGGATAAACCAGCGGCTAAAAAGTATTGAAGTTCGTAAAGAATTAACGGATGAGTGGGAAAACAGGGGTGTTGAAAAAGGAGAGGATTTTGCCATTCTTACCGATGAGATTACCAGGGCATGGAGCGGATTTACAACAAAACAGTACAAGCAATTCAAGAGCTTGAAAAAAGAAAACCTCCGCGACCATATGTCAAACCTGGAGTTGGTTTTAAATATGCTGGCTGAGGCTACCACATCAGAAATATCCAAAGAAAAGAAACCTGCCGGTTTTGAAAATAACCGAAAAATTGCCAGCCAGGGTGGAACGATTGCAGGTGATACACGTAAGGCAATCGAGGAAAAATCGGGAAAAAAAATCGTTACCCGTCAAAATGCAAAGCAGATATCACAAAAGAAAAACAAGGAAATTGGTTGACAAGTGAAATGTTTATTCAACTGAATATTGTTGAATAAATGGAATGAAAACAAGAATTGGCAGATGGATTTTCTTTTTACTTGTTCTGGTGCTTTCGACGCATGGTCGCATGGAATGAACAATTTTGATGTGCGTGTGTCGAGCTATCCTTCTTCAAGGGCGGATGCATTTTCTGTGAGATGTGTGAAAGACTGATCATGTAATTAATTTCAGTTTTTTTTAGAACGCGGATGACGCGGATGATGCGGATTTACGCGGATTGTTTAGAACGCGGATAACGCGGATGATGCGGATTTACGCGGATTTTTTGGAACGGATTACGCGGATGTTGTTGATTTAAGCAGATTAATTTTATCCGCGACCATCCGTATAATCCGTGTCATCCGTGTTCTAATAAGCACTAAACAAATAATTTCTATAATTTCCAATTTCGAACGTATTTTTACCTTACATTTACAGCCAATAATTGCCTAACAATTTAAAAATCAACGGAAAGTAAAGCATAACAGAAACGCAGAATAAAACATGCATCATCTGAAAATAAACTTTGAATGACATTTCTAATTTCATCATAAATCAAAACCTGCTGCCTTGAAAAAATTATTACTGTTTGCGATCCTTATTACGGCTATTCCTTTGTTCAGCAATGCCCAGTACCAATCCATTTTTGGGTCCAGCTCCACCTCATGGAATATCGCCGCAGAAGTCTATGTTGAACTACAAAGAGTTACCGATAGCGTTGTTGCCGGGAATGACACCTCGATCAATGCATTGAACTATAAAAAAATTCACTTTTTTGCCATCGACCATTTCTCCGGGTTACCGCCGGTACTGGAAAACACGGCCTATGTGCGTGAAGACCTAACTCTGGGCAAAGGCTGGATTGCAATTTTACTGAATCCCATTTATGAAACAGTATTTTATGACCTTTCCCTTTCCGTTGGCGATCCTTTTATGATCAATGGTTCAAACTATCCTGTCGACAGTGTTTATGTCCTGGACGGGAGAAAGCATATCAGGATAACCTATGAATATCCGATGATGGTGGCAAATACCCTTCTTATACAGGGCGATTAACTTTTATTGAAGGCGTTGGAACTACCTTTGGTTTCACTTATGGAACCGAAACGATCAACTGGTTCCCTGAAAATCATACATTCCCTTACCTGTTATGCGATACCAAAGACGGCGATCAGGTTTATTTTCATGATAACCCTTCTCCGTATTTCTCAGGTTGTTATTTATCCGATACCATCACAGGAATTCCCGAGAATAAGGGAGTTGCCAACATCGTGATGTTTCCGAATCCGGTTTCGGATCTTCTTACCATTGATTGTAAAACTTCAAAAATGCCTGAGGTTTTCAATGTGGAAGGAATCAGGCAGGAAATACCCGTTAATCTGCGGGAGAACAAAACCATTATTGAGGTGAACACATTACACTCCGGTGTTTACCTGGTTAAGATTGAGGGAAAATTCTACAAATTCTTGAAAAAATAACGGTTGGAGTCTCTCATTACAAACTTTCACCATCTGCACGATTCGTCCTTCGGACTTTAAAACACCGAAACCTTCACGTATTTCGCAGGGTGAAGTTTCACATCTTCCAACAGCAAATTGAGGTCTTTCGCGGCTTTGGTGAGTTCCTCATACAGCTTATTGTCATTGATCAACAGGCCAAGGCTGCCTTGCTGTGTGTTTACCTTGCTGAGAATTGTGTTGATATCGGTCAAAGCCTGATTTACCTTATTGAAAGTGGCGGGGATATTGACTTTCGCCACCGAATCGCTCAGATTGGAAAAGTTTGTCAGGATATTGGTGATCTTCGCATTGTTCTCTTTGAGATTGGCGCTGATGGATTCGACATTGCTCACAATTTTCGACAGGCGGTTTCTCTCTGATCCCAGGAGTGTATCTACCCTTCCGGTGATGACTGCAAGATTGGAAATGGTTACTGAAACCTGCGAAATGGCATTTTTCAGATCCTCTTGCGTTCTCTCACTCAGGATATGCTTTAAGGCTTGGGCAACCGTGTCAATCGTGCCGATCAGGTTTTCTGCCTTATCCTTCAGCGGTCCGAGTTGTTTATTTACTTCTTCACCGAGTGAGGCATCGACGGAAGTCTTCAGTGTGTCGCCGTCGTGTATTACCGTTTTTGAATCCCCAAGTATAATTTCCACTTCCTTGGAGCCAATAAGGCTGGAGTTGTAAATTCTGGCAATGGAGTTTTCGGGAATCGGATATTGCTCGGTAATGATCAATTCCACAATGATCTTCCCTGAATGGTCGGGAGAAAAATAGGTCTTGCTTACCTGGCCAACCTTGAGCCCGTTGATCGTAATCTGGTTCGAAGGGGCAAGTCCGCTGACTTTTTCATACACGGCAAAAATTTTCGTCTTCGGGCGGAAAATATCCAGTCCCTTAAGGTACATCAGTCCCCAGATCAACACCGAGAGCGCCACCACGAATAGGAAACCGACTTTTACTTCTCTGCTGATTTTCAATTTCATATTTCTACGTTACAATTTCTCCACAAACTTACATTATTTAAGGGAATTTCCGATGGTGGATGAAATGCTTTTCTGCAGCTCAATCATTCGAACCCGATTGTTTGCTCACAGGCTGAAGCGACTTTGCCTGTTCAATGGTGATCCGTGCATCACCGTTAAATGCCACGACGAAAGCATCTTTATATCCCTTCTTCAATAGTTTTTGCAACAACCGGAGTGCATCATCCAGGTTTCGCGCATCCCCGGTGGTATATTTGTACATTCCCTGGTGCTTATACATTTTTACTTTATCCAGGCCGGAAAATCTTTTTGCTGTGAGCGAAACCGGCTTGGGTGATAAATAAATCTGAACCCGGAAACTGACTCCTTTGTTGGGACCGTTAAGCGGCGTTTTCCGGAGATTGTCGGTATCATTTTTATTGACGATTGGCGTGGTGGGTTTGTTTTTCTCTTTCAAGGGTGCATCTACGGCGGCCAATTCCTTTTCCGTTTTTTCTTCCTTCTCCTCAATCCCGCCCATCTTATTTTTGAATGATCGGAATGCCTTAAATATGGCACTGGCGATATAATCCTGCCCTTTTTCGGAATTCAGGAAAGCTTCTTCCTCGGGATTGGAGAGAAACCCGGTTTCAACGAGAACACTGGGCATCGTGGTTTTATACAATACCATGAAACCGGCCTGTCGTACACCCCGGTCGGGAATGCCCGCCCTTTCCGTCAGATGCTCCTGGATGATCGAAGCGAAATGGGTACTCTGGTCGAGATAGATATTCTGAAATAAGGTAAATGTGATATAGGATTCATCCGAGTTGGGATCGAAACCATCATAGTTGACCGCATAATCCGGTTCCATCAGGATGGAAGAGTTCTCCATCTTGGCAATCGAGAGATTCGCTGCGGATTTATGCAGCCCCATCACGTAGGTCTCCGTTCCCCGAAAAACTTTCGACCGGTTTGCATTACAATGAATGGAGATGAAAAGGTCTGCCTTATTGCGGTTGGCGATACCGGCTCTTTCATGCAGCTCAACGAAGACGTCCGTGCTGCGGGTATAAATCACTTTTGTTTCGGGGAAATTCGTTTTGATCAGGGCGCCCAGTTTCAGGGCGATAATAAGGGTGATCTTCTTTTCCTGGACTTTTTTCCCGATCGCACCGGGATCCTTCCCGCCATGACCGGCATCAATCACTACTGTACGAATTCCCGACCTATCCTGCGAAAATCCCTGAAAAACAATGAAAAATCCCAGTAAAAAAAAAGATGTGGTCAACAATAATCTGCGCATCGGGCAGGATTGGTTATTGTTAAAGTATTATAAATTGAAGGCCGGGAATCGGTTTTTTCCGTAGTTTTGATCCTTTATAAACCGGTGATCAGCCCCTGTCTTCTGAATCTGTTTCAACAAAGATAGAACAATAACACCAGAGTTAAGTAAAGAAATTGTTAACGGACTTATTAACAAAGGTTTCCTGTGTTTTCTGCTGGATCGTAATCCTGTTCTTTGTTCCATCCATACCGGGCAAGGGTCAGGATACGCTTGTGTTACCTGTTGCAGTGAAAGATACGGTGCCCATTCACAAGAGTACCTTACTTCCCGGGATCGACTCCCTGTTAAAAGCAGATACCGCCAGGAAACAACCTAAGAAATCCGCCCTCAAGTCGAAGGTTGATTATTTATGCACCGATTCCCTCCGCCTGGATATCCGTCAAAAGAAGGTTTTCCTTTACAAGGATGCAGAAATAAAGTATGAAGACATTAATCTCAAGGCAGACTATGTTGAGATCGATTTTCAGAAAAACGAGGTTTTTTCTCATGGCCTTCCCGATTCCACTGGTAAGATCGTGGGCGTTCCTGAATTTACACAGGGAGATCAGAAATTCAAATCAAAGATCATCCGGTACAATTACAATACAAAAAAAGGATTCATCCAATCCGTCTTTACGAAACAGGACCAGGACAGTTACCTTCATGCAGAGATTGTCAAGAAGATGGAAAATGACGTCTCCTACATGAAGAATGGGTCATTTACCAGTTGCGACCTGGAAGAAAACCCTCACTATGCGTTCCATTTCGGTAAAGCAAAGGTGATCCCTGGAAAGAGGGTCATCACAGGTCCTGCCTATATGGTCATCGCCCAGGTACCTACTCCACTGATGATCCCTTTTGGTTATTTCCCGAGTAAAGCCAAAAGACAATCCGGGATATTGATACCCACATACGGGGAGTCGGCCAACAAGGGGTTTTTCCTGCAAGGCGGAGGATATTACTGGGCAATGAGCAAGTACACCGATCTGGCTCTGGTAGGAGATATTTACAGCCGCGGAAGCTGGGCTGTCAAACCTACCTTGCGGTACAATTACCGGTATCATTACAACGGGACATTTAACTTCAGCTATGCAAAAAACATCCTCGGCGTTCCGGGATCACCCGACTATGACAAATCAAAGGATTTCCGGGTTTTTTGGATACACAACCAGGATCCGAAAGCCCGACCCAGAAGCAATTTCTCCGCCAATGTTAACATTTCCAGCACCAAATTCAACAAAAACAACCTGAGCGGAAGCACCCAGGCATACCTCTCCAACCAGTTTAATTCGAGTATCAACTATTCCACCAACTGGAACAGCAAATATTACCTTAACTTAAATCTGAACCACAGTCAGAATACCCTTACCAAAACGATCAACTTTACCCTTCCCCAGATTGCTTTTTCCGTCAACCAGTTTTACCCTTTCCGGAGGCAAAAAAGTTCGGGAAAATTAAAATGGTATGAAAACATCAGCATGAAGTACAACCTTGATGCGGAAAACCGCTATGCCACTTATGATTCGCTCTTGTTTGCCCCGGGATGGCAGAAGAAACTACAAAATGGCGTTCGCCATGTGGTGCCAATCAGCGCAACCATCACCGTGCTTAAATATGTGCAATGGACAAACAGCATTAATTTGTCGGACAAAATGTACCTGCGCAGCTTCCGGAAAAGATATGTCCTTGCGGCTGATACAGCGGGTGCCCCGTATATTCTGAAAACGGATACCATCCCGGGTTTTGTTAATGCGTTTAATGCAAGTGCAACCTCTTCAATCAGCACCAAGTTATATGGGATGTACCAGTTCAAGCGTGGCCCGATCATGGCCATCCGGCATATGATGACCCCTTCGGTGGGAATCACCTATGTACCCAATTTCGGAGATCCGGCATTCGGTTACTGGCAGTATATTCAGAACGACACCAACCACGTAAACCCCCAGAAATACTCTATTTTCCCCGAAGGGATGTACGATAATCCGCCTTCCAGAAAATCCGGCATCGTCTCATTCTCCCTCAGAAATAACCTGGAAATGAAAGTCCGTAACCGCAAGGATACGATTACCGGGACCCGGAAAATCATGCTTATCGAAGACCTGGTCATTGGTACCGCGTATGACCTGGCAAGAGACTCGCTGAACTGGTCCAACATAGGGATCCGGGGAAATACCACGCTGTTCAAGAATCTCAGGCTTACCTACAGTAGCTCCTGGGATCTCTATGCAAGAGATGCAAAAGGCAACCGGATCAACAAAACCGAGTGGCAGGTGAATCATCGGTTGCTCAGGATGGACAACAGTACCTGGAATGTCACGCTGAATTATACGCTTTCATCAGAGACCGTCAAATCCAAAAAAAACAAGGATAAAACAGCACCCCCGGCAAAACAGGATCTCTTGGAGGATTATGATGATTATGTTGATTTTGACATCCCCTGGAGTTTTACCATCAACTATAACTTTTCGTATGGCACCCGGGCACCTGTAACGGGAAAAGTTTACTCTGTGACGCATACCGTCGGTTTTAACGGTCAGTTGAATATCACTCCCAAATGGAAAATCTCCCTCAATTCAGGATATGACTTTATCGCCAAGGAATTGTCATATACCCGAATCGATATCACCCGCGACCTGCATTGCTGGGAAATGCGATTTGGATGGACTCCCAAGGGTTATCAGCAAAGCTGGGACTTCTCCATCAATGTGAAGGCTTCGCTGTTGCAAGACCTGAAACTCAACAAGAAGAAGGATTTCAGGAATGCGTTTTAGCCGCAATCGTCTCAATCTCAACCAGGGCACCCAACGGCAGTTTCACGACTCCATAAGCAGCCCGTGCCGGTGGGTTTTCGGCGTAATATTTTCCATAAACCGCGTTCATGGCAGCGAAATCATTCATATCGCTGAGCAGGCAGGTTGATTTCACTACGTCGGAAAAGGAATATCCGGCCTGCTGAAGGATCTCGGCAATATTCTTCATCACCTGTTCTGTCTGAACCGTGACATCGCCTTCCACTATTTTTCCGGTGGCAGGATCGATCGGGATCTGGCCGGAGATAAATAACATCCCGTTGGCTTCAACCGCCTGACTATAGGGACCGATTGCTTTCGGAGCCTTTTCGGTAGCAATAATTTTTTTCATTTCCGAAGATTTTAATTCAGTTATTTCAACATATCCTTTTCCAGTGCCTCAAGCGATTTTCCTTTGGTTTCGACCAGAAATTTCCGGAAGAAGAAGAAACTTCCCAGCGTGGCCACTGCATAAAATACAAACATATATCCCACGCCGGTTTGCCTGGCTTCCGCGGTATCCCCGAAAAGAGTGATTATGACCGGGAAAAGAAAAGTGAGCAAAGCATTAAAAAACCAGTGTGAGAAAGATCCAACCGAGGATCCTCTTGCGCGGATGTTATTCGGGAACATCTCCGAAAGCAGCACCCAGATCACGGCGCCCTGCGAGGCGGCAAAGAAGGCGATAAATCCGATCAGCAAGGTGAGTATCCAGAATCCGGCGATACTGCCTGAAAGAAAAAGGAAAGCAAAAAGACCCAGGAACACCGTCATGCCGATTGAACCAAATAACAGCAATGCTTTCCGTCCGACTTTATCGATGATGGTCATTGCGATGAGGGTGAAAAGCAGGTTGGTCAGGCCGATGATCACCGTTTGACCGATGGCGGAATCGGTTGAAAAGCCCGCCGACCTGAAGATATCCGTTGCATAGTACATGATGATGTTGATCCCGGTAAACTGGTTGAACATCCCGACGGCAATGCCGATCAGTATCAGTTTGAGATAAGGTTTGCGGAACAGGTAGATGTTCTTCGAGAGTACTTCCTGGTTAATAGACGCCTGGATCTCCTGAACGGTGCGTTCAGGGTCGACTCCGGGGTTCACTTCACGGATTACGTTTACAGCTTCTTCGATCCGCCCGGTCTTGACCAGCCATCGCGGACTGCGGCTCACAAAGAAAAGCAGGATATAAAATGCCAGCGCCGGAACGACACCTGCCATAAACATCCATCTCCAGTTATCCGGTCCGCTGTTTACCAGGAGATAATCTGAGAAAAATGCGATCAGGATGCCGAGAACGATAGCGAGCTGGAAAGTTGCGGTAAGCCGGCCACGCTGGGCAGGCGGGGCAATTTCAGAAATATACATCGGTGAGAGTACGGCTGATCCGCCGATGGCAATACCGGCAATGAACCGGAAGATCACGAAAAGAAAAAAATGATTGGAAAGGCCGGTCCCGATGGCAGAAATGATAAAGAGAAAAGCCAGTACTTTCAGCATATACCTGCGACCGAAGAAATCGCCGGGGCGCCCGATGAACAAGGCGCCAAAGATGCATCCGACCAGTGCCGAACTCACGGCCCAGCCCTGCATGGCGCCGGTGAGGCCGAAATAGTCAGTGAAAAAAGGCATCGCTCCGTTGATGACAGCCGTATCAAAACCAAAAAGCAGACCGCCCAGAGCCGCAACAAAAGTGTAGAGAAATAAAGTTCTTTTCATGATTCCTGCCAGCCCCTTACCGGCATCCCCTTCCGGAGTAATATTGAAGCGTAAATAATGCCTTCCTTACATATCCCTGTTATCCTGGATGATCATCTCCATCGCGGTAAGTTCGAGCGCCACAAGCGAACCAAAACCTTCACGACCGGAAATGTAGGTGCCGTTATCCAGGTCGATAAATTTGAAAATTTTATTTTTGATGGACTGAACGATGAGTTCCATGTTCACCGGCACATGACCATGGATGATCTTCCGGTTGCCGATCTTGGCAGGTTGTATCTCGTAATCCCTTAACCAGAGCATCGAACGCTGGTCCTCAAATGGATTTTCATTCTTAAAATTCAAACCGGCATGCACCAGAACATACTGCTCCAGCTCCACGTAATGTTCCAGCCCCCGCATCCAGTCGATATATTCAACCGGGACTTCCTTCAGGGAGGCAACCCCGAAACTTTTCAGCGTCTCTTTTCCGCCGATCTCTGTCCACGATCGTCTCTTTTTACTCGCGAACCGGAAAAACCATGAGTTGGCAGAGCGGATCTCTGCATCGTACAACTCGACCATGAAGTCCTCATGGTTTCCCTTCAGCGGGGTAACGCTATATTCCTCCTTCTGCAGATTCCGGATATAGTCGATGACGCCTTTGGCATCAGGTCCCCGGTCGATATAGTCGCCCAGCAAATAAATCTCATCATAACGCGTCGGGCGGATCTGTTCCTCCACCAGCGTCCGGAGCGTGTTTACGCAACCGTGAATATCAGGAATTACCCACTGTTTCCTCAAGGGCGTTATTTTTTCTTTGCCTGGTTAGCGACTTCTTCCATCAGTTTTTTTATTACTTCAGGATCTCCGAGGAAGTAGTCTTTTTTGAGATTCATATTATCGTCAAATTCGAAGACGTAAGGAATTCCTGTCGGCATGTTAACCCCTACAATATCTTCGTTGGAAATGTTTTTCAGGTATTTGATGATGCCACGCAGACTGTTGCCATGGGCAGAGACCAGTACTTCCTTGTGCTGCTTCAGTTTCACCGACATCTCCTCTTTCCAGTAAGGAACGATTCTTTCAACGGTCTCTTTCAGGGATTCGGTTGACGGAATTTCTGAAGGACGCAGATCACCATATCGGTGATCAAAACGAGGATGACGGGGATCATTATTCTCCAGGGCAGGAGGCGGAATATCATAACTTCTTCTCCACAAAAGCACCTGCTCATCACCATATTTTTCGGCGGTTTCCGATTTATTCAGACCCTGCAAAACCCCGTAATGTTTCTCATTCAACCGCCAGGTTTTATTAACCGGGATCCATAAAAGATCCATCTGTTCGAGGGTCAGAAATAAGGTACGGATGGCACGGGTCAGGTAAGAAGTATAGGCGATCTTAAAATCATACCCTTCTTTTTTCAGGGTATTTCCTGCTTCAATGGCCTCTTTCACGCCTCTTTCGGAAAGATCAACATCTGTCCAGCCGGTAAAACGGTTTTCCTTGTTCCAGGTACTTTCGCCATGGCGTAACAATACGAGTCGGTTCATTTTTATGTGTTTGATTAGTGCCTCAAAAATAGTAATTATTTCCTACTTTTGCCGCATGAATAACTACAAGAAAATCAACATAATATTTGGCTGGGCAGTGTTTCTCATCGCTGCAACCGTATATATCATCACTTCAGAGCCCACGATGAGCTTCTGGGATTGCGGAGAATATATTTCGACGGCCTTCAAACTGGAGGTAGGCCATCCCCCGGGAGCGCCACTCTTCCAGTTCATCGGCCGGTTTTTCACCTTGTTCGCTTTTGGGGATGTTACCCATGTTGCAAGAATGGTCAATACCATGTCGGCACTCAGCAGTGCCTTTACCATTCTCTTCCTCTTCTGGAGTATCACACTGATCGGAAAAAAAATCATTACTTCGCAGGGTCATGAGATCAACCAGGAAAGCACCTTCCGGATCATGGTTGCCGGCCTGGTCGGATCACTTGCTTACACTTTCACCGATTCTTTCTGGTTTTCTGCGGTAGAAGGTGAAGTCTATGCGATGTCCTCTTTCTTCACTGCCGTCGTTTTCTGGGCAATCTTAAAATGGGAGGAGCAGTCGGATAAGCCTTATTCATTGAGATATCTAATTCTGATCGCTTACCTGATCGGCCTTTCCGTCGGCGTCCATCTGCTGAACCTGCTGGCCATTCCTGCCATCACTTTTGTCTATTATTTCAAGAAATTCCCGCGTTACAACCGCAAAGGGATCCTCTTGACCCTTGTCATCTCTATTCTCATCCTGGCAACGGTGATGTTTGTAATCATTCCATGGGTGATCCGACTGGCCGGTTGGTTTGAACGATTATTTGTCAACGACCTGGGATTTCCCTTTAACTCCGGAACCATCTTCTATTTCATCGTCCTGATCGGTGGCATCATCTGGGGACTGCATGTCACTCGCAGGAGAAACAAACCCATCCTCAATGCCATTATTCTGTCTATCACCTTTATCATCATTGGTTATACCTCATTCCTGATGCTGGTAATCAGGAGCAATGCCAACACCCCGATCGACGAGAACAACCCGGAAAATGCCATGTATCTTCTTTCCTATCTGAACCGGGAACAATATGGTGATTGGCCCTTGTTTTCCGGACCTTATTACAACGCCCCGGTTATTGAAAAAAAGGACGGGAATCCTACCTATACCAAGGATCTCAAATCAGGGCAATATATCATTACCGACAAAAAAGAAAAGACGGTACCGATATATGACCCGCGTTTCACGACGATTTTCCCCAGAATGTGGTCCAATTATGAGCAAAAGTATATCAATGAGTATATACGATGGGGAAAAGTGCAGGGTGTTCCCATCACCGTAACCAGCGGAGAACAGTCGGAAACCCTTTACAGACCAACCTTCAGTGAAAATCTGCGTTTTTTCTGGAATTACCAGCTCATTCACATGTACTACCGCTATTTCATGTGGAATTTCGCCGGACGTCAGAATGATGCCCAGGGACTTGGGAACAAGATTGAAGGTAACTGGAAAAGCGGGATCAGTTTCATTGATCAGACGCGTTTGGGAAAACCACCACTTCCCGAGATACGGCGAAGCAAAGCAGATAATTCTTTCTATTTCTTACCACTGCTTCTTGGACTGGTAGGAATCTGGTATACCTTCCGGAAAGATTATCGCAGCGGGATCGTCACCGGATTGCTTTTCTTCATGACGGGACTCGCTATCGTCATTTACCTGAACCAATATGCACCGCAGCCCAGGGAAAGAGATTACGCCTTTGCCGGATCCTTCTATGCTTTTGCCTTCTGGATCGGACTTGGCATGCTGCAGATCATCGAATGGTTGAGAAAAATAACCCGGCCCCGGATTGCAACCCTCATCGCCGGCACCCTCGGAATGATTGTCGTGTTGATTATGGCAGTCCAGGGTTGGAATGACCATGATCGTTCAGGCCGGTATACGGCCTTGTCAACGGCGAAAAACTACCTTAACTCCTGTGCGCCCAATGCCATCCTGTTCACCAACGGGGATAACGACACTTTTCCTCTCTGGTACGCCCAGGAGGTTGAAGGGATCAGGACCGACGTAAGGGTGGTCAACCTCAGCCTACTGAACACCGATTGGTACATCAACCAGCTGCGGCGCAAGGCTTATGACGGGGAACCCATACCGGTTACCCTGGCGCCGGAACTATACCGGCAAGGGAACCATGATGTGACTTATTTTCTCGAGGATGAGAAATACAAGGGGTATTTTGATCTGAGAGATGTTTTTTCGGTGATAAAAACAGATGATACCCGTTGGAAAATGTCGGCTCCGGAATATGGAACCATTGATTTTCTGCCTATGCGTAAATTCATTATTCCTTGTGACAGCCGTTCGATCGTAAAAGACAAGCTGGTCCCTGCGAATTACTACTCAAAGCTCGATACCATCCGTTTTACGGTTAGCAAACAGGCGCTCGAGAAAAACGACCTGATCGTACTGGATATTATAGCCCACAACAACTGGAAACGCCCGGTTTATTTTGCAATGACCATGGGGGCTGATTCCTACCTTGGACTTGATAACTACTTGTACCTGGAAGGTTTGACCTATCGGCTTCTTCCGGTGAAGGTCGATTCTGCCAATGAGCTGACGGGCAGTGTAAATGTGGCGGATATGTACGACCACGTCATGAATAAATTTGAATGGGGAAATATGCAGAATCCCCATGTTTATCTCGATGACCAGAACCAGAAGATGGCAATGAATTTCAGAAATGTATTCAGCCGGCTGGCGGATGGTCTGATCCGGGAGGGTAAAATGGCTGAGGCCGTTAAGGTGCTCGACCGCTGTGAGGAAGTAATGCCTGACAACATTGTACCTTACAACTACTTCAGTGTTCCCATTGCAGAGGGCTATTACATTGTAGGAGAAACCACAAAAGCGAACAAAATCGCCGAACGGTTGTATAAATATATGGCAGAGGATCTTGCTTATCTTTTCAGTTTCAGTAAGCCGGATTATGCGGCCATGGATGTCAGCTTTCAGGAAGACCTGATGACCCTTCAGCGCCTCGGACAGGCAGCACAGGAGAACAAACAGGACGTACTGGGGAAAAAAATAGAGGACACCTTTAGGAAGTATTACCAGATGTATGCCGATAACGTTTATCAACCCCGCTAACGGATGTATTCGGTCAAACCTCCCGCGATATTCAGGCTCTTCAGCGACCAATACCTGGTTTGCGAGATGCCTGCAACGGAAAAGCTGATCTACCTGACCTTTGATGATGGCCCGGTTCCGGAAGTAACCCCTGAGGTGCTGGACATACTGGAAAAAAGAAACGCAAAAGCCACTTTTTTTTGTGTCGGTGAAAATGTAAAACGTCACCCGGAGGTTTTTGCCCGGGTGACTGCGGCCGGGCACAGCATCGGGAATCACACCTACAATCACCTCAATGGATGGATCACTTCTCCGGGAGCGTATTCCATTAATGTGGAACGATGCACGGAACTTTTCCAGACGCAACTCTTTCGACCGCCTTACGGAAGATTCACACCAGGTCAATATTTTCTGTTGAGAAAAAAATATCGTTTTATTCTCTGGTCCTTGCTAAGCGGCGACTTCCATAGAAATACCTCCCCCGACCAATGCCTTCAGAATGTGTTGAAAAATGCAACATCTGGTTCCATCGTGGTCTTTCACGACAGCATCAAGGCAAAAGAAAAAGTACTGTTTGCCCTGCCAAGGGCCATGGATGAGTTGCTGGCGGAAGGGTACAGTTTCAGAAGCCTATAAAATAAATATGATCTTAAGATAAAAAATATTACAAATCCACTCCAGGCAGAAACCTTGCGGCTTTACGAGAGAAAAAGGCACGGATTACAAATCCGCGTCATGCGGAAAACCTAACTTTAAATCTCGTACTTCATCATAGCCTTCCGTCGTCGGCAAAGCTGTAATATGCGTCATCCCCGATGATCAGGTGATCCAGTACAGCTACCTCCAGCATGGCACCGGCATCGCAGATTTTGCGGGTAATCTTATGATCGGCCTCACTGGCCTGCAGGTTCCCCGAAGGGTGATTATGCCCCAGGATGATGGAAGAGGCATGATTATCCAGCGCAATCTTGAAGATCTTCTTCGGATCCACAATGGTGCCTGAGATGCCTCCCTCGCTGATGCTGCATTTCCGGATCACTTTATTGGCCTTGTTCAGCATGATGATCCAGAACTCTTCGTAGGGCTTATCCTCCAGCGTGCTGCGAAAAATCTCAAATGCATCCCGGCTGCTGGTGATCTTTTCCTTCACCAGCGCTTCCGATGCATTCCGCCTTTTCCCCAGTTCCAGCGCAGCCATGATCCCGATGGCCTTTGCTTCCCCGACACCGTCAAATGCCGTCAACTCCTGTAAACCCAATCGCGACAATTCAATCAAGTTGTCGTGAACGGTGTTAAGGATCTTTTTTGCAAGATCTACCGCCGAATCTTTACGGTTACCGGATCCCAGGATGATCGCCATCAATTCTGCATCACTCAGCGCATTCTTCCCCTTGACTTTCATTTTCTCCCTTGGCCGGTCATCCTCTGCCCAATTCCTGATAGTGACCCGGTTTTCATATCTCTCCATAAAACAAATTTTAGCTTAATCCGTTTAAATGGAAAAGGTGATACGCGTCTGCATATTATTTTTATAAAAAATTAACAATGGCAACAACCCTAAAGTTGGGATCAAACATCATTCAACTGGATATCATTGAGTCAACCAACCATTTTGCAGAAGATTTGCTTGATTCGTCTGAAGCCCCGGAAGGATTGGTCGTAGTTGCCAGAAAACAGACAGGCGGGAAAGGACAAGGTGCAAACCAATGGAAAAGCCAGCCCGGGAAAAACCTGACGCTCAGCCTGATCCTGTACCCGAAGTTCCTCCCGCCCGAGAGGATCTTCCTGCTCAGCAAGGCCATCTCACTCGGAGTGCTGGATCTTGTCAGGTATTACCTGCCAGACCAACCCTGCACCATCAAATGGCCGAACGACATCTATATCGCAGACAGTAAAACCGCCGGCATCCTGATCAACAATACCATCGGAGGCTATGTTTACGAATCGGCTGTGGTAGGCATCGGACTGAATATTAACCAAACCTGCTTTACGGATGATCTTCCAAACCCGATTTCACTCAAACACATCACCCAAAAAGATTTCGTGATCCGGGATGTGCTGCATGACTTGCTGGTCAGGCTGGATGAGCGATATGAACAGTTACGAAGGGGTGATGACCTTGAAGCAGAATATGAGTCAAGTCTATACCAGTATCATAAAAAGAAGGATTACCTGATCGAAGGAAAAAAGGTTTCAGGGATTATCCATGGTGTGGATAATTATGGGAAATTACAGGTGGAGATCAATAAAAAGTTGCACTCGTTTGATCACGGCGAAATCAGTTTCCTGCACTGACCCAGTCTATTCTCCCCGGTAATTGAACCGCTTGCCAAAGCTGAAACTCAGGTAAAAAGTAAGAAAAAACTGTTGTTTGGGATTATAGGCCATAATCGGGATCGGAACAGGAGAGAATTCAAGTAAGGCACCTGTCTCCAATGTTTTTATCCTCCGGTTGCGGGTTCCGAATTCAAATTCCAGCCCGAGCCGTCCGTAAACGCCCGGATAAAATCCCATCTCGGTGAATCCCTTCAGAAAGGATGCTCTTCCATAAATATTATCCGGAAAGTGCCTCGGATTATTCGGATCATACTTCTCTTCTTTAATTTCACTTGCAACACCGTCATCATACACAACATAAAGATAAACTGGTTTGGCCAGTCCGAGCGATATGCCACCATAATAAAGATAACTTAGCTGAACGCCACCCCAATAAGGTTTCCGGTTGAGTACCCGCTGAATTCCGACGCCTCCTTTTAAAAAGTAGAGGTAATTCAGTTTCCCGTAAAAATAACTTTTGGAGTCGGAATAATACGGATTGATGGTCCTGACCTCTTTGGCCGATTTATAGGTAGTAAATTCTATTTCCCACATCAACTGCTTCAATGCGGCCATGTTTCTTCCCCGCCTGAATTTCAGTCCCCACCCGTTGGTATTCAACTGGACACCTAGACTCCATTGCTTTTCAAGAAGGACCTGGTCCGATAGCGTATCAGCAGCCTCTTCATTATCAAAACCTTTTTGGGCTGCAACAGGAATGCAGAGCATCAGCAAAAAAACAAGGATGAGTATTTTATCTTTTTGGATCATGCAAAATCAGTCAGATGGCACAAAGATAACGCAAAAAATAAAGGGAGACACTTCTGAAAATGCTCCCTTTTTAAACGAAAATATATTCTGTGATTTTAATGCCGTTCGATTTGGTATCTTTGTCTCTCACCACCGTAGGCTGCACATTTTTGACCTGAAGTACAGGAAGTGGCCAAGATTACGACGAGGATCAAAACCGAAATGGCTGCTAATACTTTTTTCATAGGTTAGGATGCTGATTAGAAATTTAATGCAAAGAAACGAATTCCTTCTGGAACAACAACATAATTCGGGAATTATTGTCCAAAAGTTATTAACTGTAAACTGTTTTTAAAAAAATGGAGAAGGTAAATCCTCAGATTGAAGAAAGCTGGAAACGGGTTTTATCCCATGAATTTGAAAAACCCTATTTTATCGATCTAAGGTCCTTCCTGGTTGATGAAAAGAGGAGATACCGGGTCTTCCCCGCTGGTTCCCTCATCTTCAATGCCTTCAACCGGACACCTTTTGAGAAAGTCAGGGTGGTGATCCTGGGGCAGGATCCTTACCATGGAGAAGGACAAGCACACGGTTTGTGTTTTTCTGTTCCCCGGGGAATAAAAGCACCTCCATCGCTGAAAAACATCTTTAAAGAGCTGGAAGATGACCTGGGATTCAAGACTCCGGATCATGGAAATCTTGAAAAATGGGCCGACCAGGGTGTCCTGCTGCTGAATGCCACCCTGACCGTCAGGGAGAATACCGCTGGCTCTCATCAGAAAAAAGGATGGGAATCCTTTACGGATGAGGTCATCCATTGCCTTTCTGAGCAGCGGGAAGGATTGATCTTCGTCCTCTGGGGTAATTATGCCATCGCCAAAAAAAGTCTGATCGATGGAACCCGGCATCATATCCTGACCTCAGCGCATCCTTCTCCCCTTTCCGCCTACAACGGCTTCTTCGGTTGCCGGCACTTCTCCCGGATCAATCAACTGCTCGTTGAGGCTGACAAAGAACCCATCGACTGGAAATTGTAAAATAAAAAACTCCGCTATGAAAACCATCAATCGCGTCGCACTTTCCCTGCTAATACTCATCACCGCCTGTAAACGGTCTGACGACCCCAAGATCACACCGGTGGCAGGGCAGGTGAAAATTTCTTTCTCACACACCGTTAACGGCGTTCCACTGGTCAAAGACTCGATGCTGTACATAAACTCCCGGGGTCAGCATTACATGGTGAACGACCTTCAGTATTTCATCTCAGGACTGGAATTTCATCAATGCAATGCAGGATGGAAGAAAATCACCACCGATGCAGGAATCCATTATGCCGATATCCGGATACCAGGATCGGAAACCTGGGAACTGAAGGATTTTCTTTCTGCCGCATGCTACGATTCAATCCGCTTCATTTTCGGGCTGACTGCGACGGATAACCTCTCCAATCGCTTTCCGGATCCCCCCGAACGCGACATGTTCTGGCCGGAGATGCTTGGCGGAGGATATCACTATATGAAGATGAACCTGAAGTGGAAAAATGAAACCATGCCCCAGCAGATGCCATTTATGTTTCATCTCGGGATTGGTCAGGCATATGCCGGCGGCATTGTCAATCCCGACTCGGTGATCGGCTTTATCCATAACCAGTTTACGCTACAGCTCCCTTGCGAATTTATCCCTGCACCCGGTAAAAATGGTTTGATTGATTTAAATATGTCCGTAGAAAAGTGGTTTGACGGGGCTGCTTCATTCGATTTTTCAGCCTATCCCATGGGAATTATGCAAAACCAGGAAGGGATGTTCAAAGCCATTCAGAACGGGAAGAAAGCTTTCTCTGCCAGGCAATTATAATATACTGAAGATGAAGAAATGGTTCCTGGTTTTGATGCTTCCTTTGTTCGTCGGATGTGGAAAAGATCCTGCTCCTGCTCCTTTCTCGGCCACGCCCTACACCATCAGCATCCCGCTGCATTTCCCGCGGGAGCTGAACATCCCGTCGGATAATCCCATGACAGTGGAAGGCATTGAACTGGGGAGGTACCTCTTTTATGACGGGAGGATCTCAGGAAGCAATCATTCCGACTCGATGATGAGCTGCGCCACCTGCCATATCCAGGCGAATTCATTTGTCTGCGGGATCAATAATCCGGCCTTTCCGGGTGGTCATCCCGCCGGAATTACCGGCATACCCACGCCACATTTCATGCTGCCCATGATCAACCTGGTGTGGACCAACCATGGTTATCTGTGGAACGGGTCCATCTCTGCTGAAAATCCAAATCCTGCCCAACGAAGCCTTGAAGACCTGGTATGGATGGGCGTGGTGGCTCCTCACGAAATGAACAGCGATACCAATCGGTCGAAGGCAATCATCGGCCGGATCAGTGGCTATCAGAAACTGTTCAGCAAAGCCTTTGGGTCGGAAGTGGTGACAATGAAAAATATGAGCCGGGCCATTGCACAGTTCATCCGGATCCTGATCTCATCCGATTCGAAATTCGACCGTTATCTCAGGGGCGCGGTTCAGTTGAATGCTTCTGAACTGCATGGTTATGTGCTATTTATGACAGAAGAAGGCGGAGATTGTTTTCATTGCCATGGTGGAGACGGGAACCCCCTGTTCACCAGCAATCTCTTTTACAACAACGGGAAGGATTCCGTATTTACCGATTCACGTGACCGGTTTCATTTCACCGGCTCACTTTCCGACCTGGGAGCATACAAAGCCCCTACCCTGCGCAACCTCGTGTTCAGGGCACCTTATATGCATGACGGCCGGTTTAAGACGATCGATGAAGTGCTAAATTTTTACAGTTCAGGTCTGGTCTATTCTCCTTCGATCAGTCCGCTGATGCACCACATTGCAACCGGCGGAGTTCAGTTAACTCCATCGGAAAAAGCAGATTTGAAATCATTTTTGCTAACTTTATCCGACAGCACCTTTGTTGCTAACCCGGCTTTTTCAAAACCGGCAAAGATGCCGGAATAGTGAAAGCAGCGAAATTTTAACGGTAAGAAAAATGGTGACTTTTCCGAATGCCAAGATAAACCTTGGACTTCATGTTTTCAACAAACTTGAAACCGGCTTTCATAATCTGGAAACGGTTTTTTATCCGGTTGACCTGTGCGATATTCTTGAGATCATACCGTCAGAAGATAGCAAGTTTTCTTTCCATTCCTCGGGTTTAGCCATTCCCGGCGATGAAAAACAAAACCTTTGTATCCGGGCTTATGATCTGTTAAAAGCTGATTTTGATATTCCGCCGATCAACCTGCACCTTCATAAGGTCATACCCATGGGAGCTGGACTCGGCGGGGGTTCTTCCGACGGGGTTTTTACCCTGATGATGCTGAATGATCTGTTTCATCTTGGGTTATCGGATAAGCAGTTATATGATTATGCCGGCCAACTGGGCAGCGATTGTAGCTTTTTCCTCATCAACCGTCCTTGTTTTGCCTATGGCCGGGGTGATCAGTTCAAGCCATTCAATCCTAACCTCTCCTTATACCAGATCCTGATTGTGGTTCCGTCCGTTCATGTCAATACCGCGGGGGCTTTTACCCTGATCGACGAACAGCGGCCCCTGCAACAAACAGTCAAAAACTTTATCGATGTTCATACTTCCTGTAATTTGATGAAAAGCATGGAAAAGGATCCGGAAACCTGGAGCGGCCTGGTGAAAAATGATTTTGAGATCCCGGTATTTGCCGCTCATCCTGTTCTGGCGGAGATCAAGCAGCAACTGTATGATTCAGGAGCCGTATATGCAGCCATGAGTGGCAGTGGGTCTGCCTTGTTCGGTATCTTTCGGCAGGGAGAAATTTCCCTGAAACCTTTTGAAAAACATTATACCTGGATCGGAAAAGAGTTGGCAACAAACAGGTAAAAAAAAAACCCCACCGGTGGGTGGGGTTAAGGTAAAAAGACTCAATATAATGTTGTTCTGGTTAAACCAATTTAACATTTACTGCGTTTAATCCTTTTTTTCCTTCTTGCAGTTCAAAAGTTACTTCATCATCTTCTCTGATTTCGTCGATAAGACCGGTGACGTGTACAAAGTATTCTTTGTCTGACTCATTGTCTTTAATAAATCCGAATCCTTTGGATTCATTAAAAAATTTTACTTTTCCTTCTTTCATAATAAATTGTGATAATTGGTTGTTTAAAAAATTATTTACAAAGATACGTATTATTTCGGTTCTGACAAAAAAAAATTCAATTCCAACATATATAAATGATAAAATACATCCGGAAGAGCCTATTTTGGCGCTGATCTGGCCAGGAAGATGGCGATGATGGCGAACATGATATTGGGTGTCCATACGGCCAGCAGCGGCGGAAAATTGCCAAAAGTGGCCATAACGGTAAAAATCTGCATGAACAGGATATAGATGAAGGTCAGGGCAAGTCCGAGGCCGAGATTAAAACCTATGCCTCCTCTTACTTTCCGGCTGGAAACCGCTACAGCGATCAGGGTAAGGATCAGTGTGGCAAAGGGCGAAGAAAACCGTTCAAACATCTTCACTTTGAACTTGATAACATCCGGATCGCCCCGCAGTTCTTTCTTGGCAATGTGATCACGAAGCATGAAATAATTCATAATCGCCACATCCTCAATATCTTCAATAAATTCGGCAGGATGCAGCGGTAAAATCGTGTCAAGACGATTCCCCTGAGAGAGGGTCTCCCTGTCACCATTCATTCTCCTTGCTGTATATCTTTCAAGTTTCCAAATACCCTTTATGCTGTCCCATGTGGCTTTATCCGCAGTGATCTTATAAATAAGTTCCCGGTTTTTTATTTTTTCCAGGGAAAACTTCCAGCCTTCCTGGGACTGGATGTTAAAATTTTCGAGATAAATATAAGTTCCGGGACTGATCTGTTTATGGATATTCATTTCGTTGAACCGCTTTGCATCCTTGATATATTGCCGTTCGAAGGCAAGTTTGCCCTGGTTGGTGTAAGGAATGATGAAATTTCCCAGAACAAAAGACATTACGGTCAATATCGTGGCAGCGACAAAATAAGGCACCAACATCCTTCTGAAACTGATCCCGCTGCTAAGTATGGCGACAATTTCCGTATCGGAAGCCATCTTGGAAGTAAAGAAGATTACGGCAATAAAAACGAAGAGATAACTGAAACGATTTACGAAGTCGGGGATGAAATTCAAATAATAATCGAGCATGATTTTTTTCAGTGGAACCGAAAACTTCAAAAAGTCATCGATATGCTCGGAAACGTCGAATACAATGATGATGAATACCAGTAGGATAATTGAAAAGAAAAAGGTGCCCAGAAATTTCTTGATGATATACCAGTCGATGGTATTCAGCAGGAATCGGCCATTTTTTCTGTATTTCCAGGTCATCAGAGCCTTTGCATTAGTTTTTTAACCATCACGTCTTTCCAGGCAGAATAAGTTCCGGCAATGATCTGGTTACGGGCTTCCTTCATCAGCCACATATAGAACCCGAGATTATGAATGGTGGCAATCATAGCTGCCAGCATCTCTTTCGAGACGAAAAGGTGACGAAGATAAGCCTTTGAATATTCGTAGTCTGTGAAAACTTCCCCCTCCGGTTCTAGTGGTGAAAAATCGTCTTTCCATTTCTCGTTCCGGATGTTGATAATGCCGTTGCGGGTAAATAACATCCCGTTTCGCCCGTTCCGGGTAGGCATCACACAATCAAACATATCTATTCCTAACGAGATACTTTCCAGAATATTGGCTGGCGTTCCGACTCCCATCAGATAACGCGGCCGGTCGTAAGGCAGGATGGCGCAAACCGCTTCAGTCATCTCGTACATCATCTCTACCGGTTCTCCGACAGATAACCCTCCTATGGCATTTCCCTCCGCACCTTTCGCGGCGATGTATTCTGCCGACCGAAGCCGGAGATCTTTATAAACGCTTCCCTGAACGATCGGAAAAAGATTCTGGGAATAGCCATGCGGGCAAGTGGTTTTGTTGAATTGTTCCAGGCAGCGGTCGAGCCAGCGATGTGTGATTTCCATCGAATTGCTGGCATAGGTATAATCGCAGGGATAAGGCGTACATTCATCAAAAGCCATTATAATATCGGCACCGAGACTGCGCTGGATGTCAATCGCTCTTTCAGGGGTAAAAAAATGTTTTGAACCGTCGATATGCGAATGAAACACCACGCCGTCTTCCGTAAATTTCCGAATGTCCGACATGGAATAGATCTGAAAACCGCCGCTGTCGGTAAGCATAGGCCTGTTCCACCCGTTGAATTTCTGAATGCCACCGGCCTGTTCTACGATGTTTACACCAGGTCGGAGAAAAAGATGGTAGGTATTTCCCAGTATGATGGGTGCACAGATATCTTCCCGCAGCTCTTTCATGTGCAGCGCCTTCACGGCACCAGCCGTACCCACCGGCATGAACACCGGCGTATCGATCGGGCCATGATCCGTCAGGATGGTTCCAGCGCGGGCTGAACCGTTAGTATCTTTATGACTTATGGTGAAATCCATCCGGGAAAATGCTCCTGATTAAGGGGTCAGAACTGGTGAATAAGATGTTGATCGAATTTTCCGCAAAGGTACTTTTTATTCGATTATAAAGGATAAATTTGCCCGTTCATTCAGATAAGTGTTTACTGATGCCTGATGCTTTTCTTTCCGGTGGAATTCTTCTGCTGACCCTTTTTACCCTGTTCGTCATTATGTTGCTGATCCAGCTGCTTTATTACTGGGTCATTTTCGTCCGGCTGGCTTTCCATAAGGTTAATAACCCTGATACCGGAACAAGAGGTGTTTCGGTGGTGATCTGTGCCCGCGATGCCTGCCATCATCTCAAAGAAAACCTTCCCCTGATTCTGAATCAGGATCATCCTGATTTTGAAGTGGTGGTTGTCAATAATTCCTCCGATGACGACAGTTCCTACTATCTTACCCGTCTCGCCGAAGATTACCCAAACCTTAAGATTGTTGAGATTCCGCATAACTATAATTTTTTCTCCGGAAAAAAGTTCCCCCTCTCCATCGGTATCAAGTCAGCAAGGAAAGAATTGATCCTGCTTACAGACGCAGATTGCCGCCCGGCCTCGCCTCAATGGTTATCCCTGATGCAGAAAGCCTTCTCAAGAGAGATCAAAGTGGTTCTTGGGTACGGTGCCTATGTGCCGAAAAAAGGATTGCTGAACCGTTTGATTCGTTTCGATACGGCTCACATCGGGATCCAATACCTTTCCTTTGCATTAGCCGGAAGCCCGTATATGGGCGTGGGGAGAAATATGGGTTACCTTCGGTCGCTTTTCATTCAGAACAAAGGATTTATCGCGCATTATAACATCAGCTCCGGCGATGATGATCTCTTCATCAACAGCGTTGCCACGAAAAAGAACACAATGGTGGAGTTGCATCCCGACAGTTTTACGCTCTCAGAACCCAAAGAATCTTTTGGACGGTGGATGACCCAGAAGCGAAGGCATCTTTCCACTGGGAAATACTATCGATGGAAACACAAGTTCCTGCTTGGAACTTACGGACTTTCGCTGGTTCTTTTTTATGCCCTTTTTATCACCCTGATCGCCTTGCATTTTAACCTGTATTATCTCCTTGGAGCCTTCCTGATCCGAGTATTCAGTCAGTTCTTTATCTTCCGGAAGTGCATGGTCAATCTTCACGAGAAAGGCTTATGGTATCTGGTTCCCTTCCTGGAGATCATCCTGATGATAATAAATATGTATCTTTCCGTCTCAGTATTGTTTATAAAACCCAGGAAGTGGAAGTAGGAACCCTTCATCTCACCGACAAGGCAAAACGTGATTACACACTTGTGCAACAGGCCGTTAATCTGGGCGACCAGAAGGCTTATGCAGAATTGCTTAACAATTACCGGGATTCGCTTTATTTCATGATGCTGAAGATGACCAACAATCCCATTGATGCGGATGATCTCACGATTGAAGCATTTGGTAAGGCTTTTAACAAACTCAGTCAGTATTCCCCTGAATATGCCTTCAGTACGTGGCTCTTCCGTATTGCCGCCAACAACTGTATTGATTTCATGCGACGAAACAGCAGGATCAAGATTGCAACACCCCAGGGGTCTGAAGAATACCAGAATGACTATCCGGCAAATATCCCCTCTAATCTGCCCGGGCCCGATGACCGTATCATAGAAAAACAAAAGATCCGGCTGATGCATGAGGTGGTGGAAAAACTGAAACCGCATTACCGTATGCTCATCGAGATGCGATATTTCAAGGAACTATCCTATGAAGAAATTGCCACCGAACTTTCCCTCCCGGTGGGCACCGTGAAAGCACAGCTTTTCAGGGCACGCGAGTTTATGTATAACATCCTGAAAAATTCCCAGGAAAAGATATAATCCCATGAAGACCATTGAGTTTCAGAAAGCCATCCGGAACGGCATTCCGGATTCAATACCGCAGCAGGTCTCTTATGATGCCGCGGCAAATCATGCCCCGGTCAGAAAAGATATCCTCACAAAAGAAGAGAAAAAACTTGCCTTGAGGAATGCGCTTCGTTACTTCGACAAAAAACACCATACCACGCTTGCACCCGAGTTCGCTGCAGAGCTAGAAAAATATGGCCGGATCTATATGTATCGTTTCAGACCGGCTTACACGATGCATGCCCGCCCGATTTCCGAATACCCTGCCAAAACTTCGCAGGCAGCAGCCATCATGCTGATGATTCAGAATAACCTGGATCCTGCTGTGGCTCAACATCCGCATGAACTGATCACCTACGGAGGCAATGGCTCCGTATTCCAGAACTGGGCACAGTACCTGCTTACCATGCAATATCTTTCGGAGATGACTAATGATCAAACCCTGATCATGTATTCAGGACATCCGATGGGACTGTTTCCTTCGCACAAAGATGCACCCCGCGTGGTGGTAACCAATGGAATGGTGATCCCGAATTATTCTTCCCCGGATCATTGGGAGAAGTTTAATGCACTCGGCGTTTCCCAGTACGGGCAAATGACCGCAGGGTCTTACATGTACATCGGGCCCCAGGGAATCGTGCACGGAACCACCATCACCGTGTTGAATGCTGCCCGGCGCAAAGGTGATGGCACGATCGCAGGAAAGATCTTCGTAACCTCCGGACTTGGCGGTATGTCAGGCGCCCAGGGCAAAGCCTCCGTGATTGCCGGCGCCATCGGGGTGATCGCTGAGATCAACCCCAAGGCAGTACAAAAACGGTATGAACAAGGTTGGGTGGATGAAGTTTTCACCGACCTGGAAAAACTGACAGCCCGTATCATCCTGGCAAAAGAGAACAAGGAAGCCATATCCATTGCCTACCAGGGAAACATCGTGGATCTTTGGGAAAAGCTGGTTGAGAAAAACATCAGGGTGGACCTGGGCTCCGACCAAACCTCGCTGCACAATCCGTGGTCAGGAGGATATTATCCCGCAGGGTTAACCCTCGAGGAATCCAATGAGATGATGGCCAAAGATCCTGACCGTTTCAAAAAAGAAGTCCGGAAATCGCTGGTCCGCCAGGTTACCGCAATCACCGCCATGGTCGACAACGGTATGTATTTCTGGGATTATGGCAATGCCTTCCTGCTGGAAGCCGGCCGTGCCGGGGCTCCGGTATTGAATGATGACGGAACCTTTATATTCCCCTCCTATGTGCAGGACATCATGGGACCACTCTTCTTCGATTACGGCTTCGGGCCTTTCAGATGGGTCTGCACTTCCTGTGACCCGGAAGACCTGGAGAAAACGGATCAGATCGCGGCTGAAGTGCTTGAAAGCATTGCAAAAGATTCTCCCAAAGAAATCGAAATGCAGATGCGGGATAACATTCACTGGATCAGAGAAGCCGGAAAGAACAAGATGGTGGTGGGTTCCCAGGCCAGGATACTCTATGCCGACTGTGAAGGACGGACAAAGATCGCAGCGGCTTTCAATAAGGCCATCAGGGAAAAGCACATCTCTGCTCCCATCGTTCTCGGGCGCGATCATCACGACGTTTCAGGAACCGATTCACCTTACCGTGAGACTTCCAACATTTACGACGGTTCCCAATTTACGGCGGATATGGCCATTCAAAATGTAATCGGGGATGGGTTTCGGGGCGCTACCTGGGTTTCCATCCACAATGGCGGCGGTGTTGGCTGGGGTGAAGTAATCAACGGCGGCTTCGGCATGGTGCTCGATGGCAGCGACGATGCCGACCGCAGACTCAGGTCCATGCTTTATTGGGATGTAAATAACGGAATTGCCCGCCGTGCCTGGGCCCGTAATGATGAGGCGGTTTTTGCCATCAAAAGAGCCATGAAAGCTGAGCCGGGATTGCGGGTTACTTTGCCAAATTTGGTGGACGATGGTATTGTTGATGAGTTGATGAGTTGATGAGTTTTGTGACCGGGAAAGAGGGAAAAAATACAGAAAAAATATAGGGGCGGATTTGGAACCCGCCCCTATTTTCAAATCACCATTTGAAAATGGCTGATAGCCTTTTGCTGTCAGCTATTTCGTTTTATCCGGGTAAGGCGGGATGGCAGGTAATTCTTTCGGCCAGGATTTCAGTTCATCCAGGATCACTTCGATGGCTTTGTTCAACTGCTCGTCTTCACCTGCATATTCTTTGGCAGGATCATTTTCTACAAAGATATCCGGTTCAACGCCTTCGCCTTCGATGATCCATTTCTTTCCTTCGTTATCAAAAGGAGCAAATTCTGGTTTGCGAAGGCCACCGCCATCAATAAATGGCAGACTACCGCGGATCCCGACTACACCGCCCCAGGTGCGGGTTCCAATCGATTTACCGATGCCGAGTTTTTTAAACTGGTAGGGAAAGAGATCACCGTCAGAGGCGGAATAATGATCGATCAGGATGCATTTCGGCCCCCAGTTCATGGTCAGGCGACCAGGAGTTTGTGATTGGTTTCGCATCATGGAGATCATGGTCATCACGCGGTTCAACCGCTCGATGATCATCGGGGAAACATTTCCTCCGCCATTGCCACGGTCATCAATGATCAAAGCCCGTTTGTTGATCTGTGGGTAAAAATGCTTCACAAACTCATTCAATCCTTCAGGGCCCATGTCGGGGATGTGAATATATCCAACCTCACCATGGGTAGCTTCATCGACCTTGCGGATGTTATCCTGAACCCAGTTGTAATAGTACAACGGTTCTTCACTATCCGTTGGTATCACAATGATCTTGTGGGCACCGGCTGGTGTTGCTGCTGCGTTAACGGTCAGTTCCACCTGGTCGCCGGCCGTATTGATCAGCGATTCGTAGATATCATTCATCTCCTTGGTGGATTTGCCATTCACTGTGATAATGAAATCCCCTTCCTTCACATCCACACCCATTTCGGTGAGTGGTGACCGGGCGTCCTTTGTCCAGTTCTCACCTTTCAGGATCTTATCGATCTTATAATAACCTGAAGCATCCCTTGACAATCTTGCCCCAAGCAATCCCATCTTGATTCTTTCAGGTTGCGGTTTATCACCGCCTTCGATATAGGAGTGGCCGGTACTCAATTCTCCAACCATCTCACCCAGGATGTAACTCAGGTCATTCCTGTGATTGACATAAGCAAGCAGGGGCTCATATTTCTTCTGGATCACATTCCAGTCAACCCCTGACATATTCGGAGCAAAATAAAAATACTTCATCTGCCGCCAGGTTTCGTGATAAATCTGGCTCCATTCGGCCTTCAGATCCACTTTCACCTTCATGTTGCTGAGATCGACCCAGTCTTTTACATCGATTTTGCCCTTCGGAAGATCAATGATGGCATATTTCCCGCGACTGCCCACCATCATCTTCTTCGTGTCGAAAGATAGGTCGTAGTTGTTGTAATCGCCCAGGGTCGACTCTTTTTTCTCTTTCAGGTTGTATAACATCAGGGATGACTCGCCTCTTCCCCCTTTTATGTAATACACATTGTCGCCAACTGCGCTGATACCGTAATAGGCGCCGGCATCAACGGGAATAGCCACAATGCGGTCAATAATGCCGTCAATATCCACTTTCATGATCTTGGCAACAGCCGTTTCCTCTTCTTTTTTGGTATCCATTTTTTCGTCTTTCTTCGCCTGCTTTTCCTTCAAGGCAGCCGATTTTTCTTCTTTTGTTATGGATACCTCGTCATTCTCAGGAACAAAGGGAGAAGGGGTACTTTTCGCCAGGGTCACAAAATAGACGCGGGTCATATTTTGATAAATGTGGTTCCATTCCGTCCAGCTGTATGTAGGGTTGAAATCACGATCGGATGTAAAGAAGAGGTATTTCCCGTCGGAACTGAATGCAGGATTTCCCACATCATACCAGCCATCGGTGACCGGGTATGATTTTTTTGAAGCGATTTCATACAAATGCAGCTTCGTCTGGGTTGCATGGGTAGGCTCTGTATAGGTAATCCAGCGGCTGTCGGGAGAGAAAGCATATTCATTGTATTCTCCATCCTTTGTTTCCGCCACTTTCACTACTTCTTTGGTATCAACATTTATATATTGGAGACGCAACAATTTATCCGACCACATGATCTTCTTACTGTCGCCTGACCATACAATTGCATATTTGTAGGTATCGGCATTGGTAGTCAGTTGAACCGGGTCGGAAAGACCATCCTGGGCGATGACCCAGATTTCATCTTCCCCGGTTTTATCAGAGATGTACGCAATGGATTTCCCATCGGGTGACCAGGCTACATTCCTTTCGTGAACGCCGGGTGTAGCCGTCAGGTTTTTGGTAATCCCGGTTTTTGCAGGAACTGTGAAAACATCTCCGCGTGCATCCAGTGCAAGTCTTTTACCGTCAGGAGAAATCGAGGTTGAATTGATGAATTTTGAGGCATCCTTCATCGAACTTCTGCCGGTAATCAGGTCATTGGTGATGCGGATGGTGATTTTATCCAATTTGGCGGTTGTCAGATCATAGGTATAAATAAATCCGCCGTTCTCAAAAACAATGGCATTATCCCCGAGTGAAGGAAATTTGATATCGAATTCCGTAAACTGGGTCACTTTTTTGGTTTCTTTCGTGGTGAGGTCATAACAGAAAAGATTCATGATCCGGTCGCGGTCGCTGCAGAAATAGATCTTGTTGCCTGCCCACATCGGGAAAATTTCCTGGTTTTTGGTATTAGTAATATTTTCCGTTTTTTTGGTCTTGAAATCATAAATCCAGATATCATCGGCCATCCCGCCCTTGTAATATTTCCAGGTACGGAATTCGCGAAAGACCCGGTTGTAGGCCATTTTGGTTTTATCAGGCGAATAACTGCAGAAACCACCGGCAGGCAATGGCAGCTCTTCTGACAAGCCGCCTTTGACGTCGGTTACAAAGAGTTGTCCTTTAAAGTCGTTGAAGGTTTGCTTCCTTGAACGGTAAACGATATGCTGATCATCCTTCCAGGTCATCACGATGTTATTGGGACCCATCCGGTCGGCCACATCATCTCTTTTCAGGGTGGCTGAGTAGGTGAGCCTTTTGGGAACGCCACCTTCCGAAGGGATCAGGAAAACTTCGGTATTCCCGTCGTACTGACCGGTAAAGGCAATCTGGCTGCCATCCGGCGAAAACCTGGCAAACATTTCGTAGCCAACTTCGTCATTGGTTAACTTTCGGGCAATACCACCGATGCGTTCCACCGAATAGAGGTCACCGGCATAGGTAAATACAATCTGGTTCCCGTGAATTGAGGGAAACCGAAGTAAACGGGCTTCATCCTGTGCGTTTGTCAGAACGGTCAGCATGAGCGATATCAGTATAAAACAAATTCTCTTCATACGTTAGTAGTAATAATTGGGTTTAGAAATGTGCCACATGGTGGAAAAATTAATTAAGCAAAAGTAAATTTTTTACCGGGCTTTTACAAAATCCGATCTTCAAAACCGGTTAAATTCTCGTTTAACGGTTATTTCAGGACTTTCTTGTACATTGAAACACAAAACACAAACAAGGAATCCATGGAATCTGAATAACACAGAATGAGATATAATGAAGCTCGCCGCCGCCAAGCACCTCATCCCCTGCACGAGGTGAACAGATTAAATGCCTGAGTTGCAGGAATAATTCGTAAATTTGCAAAAAATTCAACCTACATATTTAAATTTCCATATATGAGTATAGATGTCTATTTTGACGGAGGCAGGAAGGTGAACGCCCGGTACAAGGATTTCGTCATCAAAACCGACCAGGGAACACAAGCAGGCGGCGAAGGTTCAGCGCCCGATCCGTTCAGTTTGTTTTTATCTTCACTGGCGACCTGCGCAGGGGTTTATGTTCAGGGTTTTTGCGCCCAACGTGGAATTCCATCCGACAATATCACCCTTAAAATGGATTATGATTACGATCCGGTCGTAAAGCTGATCACCAAGGTAAAGATCAACATCCATGTCCCGGTTGATTTCCCGGAAAAATATGATGTGGCGCTGGCCAATGCGGCCGGTTTGTGCGCGGTTAAACGGCATTTGAAGGAGAGTATTGAAACCGTCACTACCGTAAGTCGTTGATTAAGTATTAGTATATATAACCATTCACCCTGGTTCATGAAATTCATGGACTCACAAATTCTACTATCATGACATCAAAAAAATCAGGTTTTAACTCTCATCTCGTTCACGGAGCAGGGATGAAAGATCCTTTGGGAAGTGTGATTATGCCCATTTACCAAACCTCAACCTTTGCATTCAAAAGTGCCGAAGACGGTGCAAAATGCTTCGCCGGCGAAAGTGACGGGTATATTTACACCCGTATCGCCAATCCTACCATTGCCGATCTTGAACAAACGATTGCCCTGCTCGAACATGGTTTCGGCGGAGTGGGATGTTCCTCAGGAATGAGCGCCGTCAATATTGTTTACCTGGCCTACCTGGGTGCCGGAAAGCACATCGTCAGCCACAATGCGGTTTATGGCCCTGCAAGAGGCCTCATCGAAGGGACCTATTCCAAATTCGGTGTTGAATCTACTTATGTTGACACAACAGACCTGGAACAGGTGAAAGCGGCCATCCGGCCGAATACAAGCCTGATCTACCTGGAAACACCGGCCAATCCCACCATCGGGATCTCCGACATTCCCGCCATTTGCGAATTTGCCCATCAACACAACATCCCCGTTTGTGTGGATAATACTTTCTGCAGCCCTTATCTTCAGAACCCGCTCGATTTGGGTGCTGACATCGTTTTACACTCCCTTACCAAGTTCCTGAACGGCCATGCCGATATCGTGGGCGGAATCGTGGTTGCAAAAACCGAAGCAGAATACAAGAAGATCCGCAGCATGATGGTAACATCCGGCTGTAACATGGATCCCCACCAGGCTTTCCTTACCCGCCGCGGTTTGAAAACGCTCGCACTCCGCATGGACCGTGCACAGGAAAACGCACAAAAAGTTGCGGCTTATCTCGAATCGCATCCGAAAGTAAAATGGATCATTTACCCCGGACTGAAATCCCATCCGCAGTATGAACTGGGAAGAAAACTCATGCGCGGACCTGGTGCCATGATGAGTTTCGGATTGAAAGGCGGACTGGAAGCCGGCCGTTTGCTGATGAACAACGTAAAATTCTGTGTGCTCGCCGTATCGCTGGGCGGTATCGAAACCCTGATACAGCATCCCGCTTCCATGACCCATTCCAAACTCTCGGCCGAAGCAAAACGTGCCGGAGGAATCAGTGACGACCTGGTTCGACTTGCCGTGGGTATTGAAGAGGCAGAGGATATCATCGCCGATCTCGATCAGGCGCTGGCTGCAATTTAACTGAATATTTTTTACACAATCAGGAAGGAATTTGTGGTGAACTGAAGTTTAGTAAGCAGTATTTACTTTTGCTTGATAAGCTTTGCCTTCGCCACTTATTCCTTTTTGTAAACCTGTCTGTATAAAAATTTGGTTGCATTTTGTCCTGACAATTTGATAATTTTGTTTCGGGTTAAAGCCCATTTTCCCCGTTTCGATACCTTTACCACACGAGTCAACCAATCGATGAATCAACCCAAATATCTATATCCGCTCTTCCTTCTTTTATCATTGTTGTTTCTTACGTCCACTGTCACCACTGGACAAAAAGTCGCATTGGTCCTGAGTGGCGGAGGATCCCGTGGAGCCGCTCATATCGGCGTATTGCGGGCACTGGAAGAAAATCATATCCGCATCGATTACATTGCCGGCACATCTATCGGTGCCATCGTGGGCAGTTTGTATGCTTCCGGATATTCACCGGACGAGATTGAGAAACTGATGGAATCGCAGGACTTCATGCGTTGGGCCTCAGGGGATATGAAAGAAGATTACATTTATTACTACCGGAAAGAAGATCCCAATGCCTCCTGGTTTTCCCTGGATTTCAATCCCAAAAAGAAATTATCCACCATCCTTCCGACTAATCTCATTTCGCCTTATGAAATGGACTTTGCCTTTATGGACATCCTTGCACCCGGGTCGGCAGCTTGTGGTTACAACTTCGACAGTCTGATGATCCCCTTCCGTTGCGTGGTAGCCGATGTGGATTCTTCGAGCCCGGTAACCATGAGCAAAGGCGACCTGTCGAGTGCGGTACGAGGGTCCATGTCGATCCCCTTTGTCTTCAAACCCATTACCATCAATGGAAAGCTGGTTTACGACGGGGGGATGTATAATAACTTCCCGGCCAATGTTGCCATCGATGAATTCAAACCCGAAGTGATTATCGGAAGCCGTGTAGCTGCCAGGTACAACCATCCCGACCCTGATGATCTCCTTTCCCAGATCCAGGTAATGCTGATGGGCCGCCAGAGCGATTCGATCTGCCACATGAATTCGGTGATGATCCTCCCCAACCTTCCCGAGGTGAATATTATCTCTTTTAGTAAAACCGATATTATCGGCGATAGCGGTTATGTGGCAGCCATAAGGAAAATGCCGAGAATAAAGGAATTGATTAAAGACAGCATTTCCGCCGAAGAGATCCGGGCGAAAAGGGAGAAATTTAAAAGGAAATGCCCTGAAATGCTTTTCGATTCCATCTATATCACCGGACTGAATTCCGTACAGTCAAAATATGTGATCAATACCCTTAAACACGGAAAGAAAATCGTAAGCCTTGCCGATATACGCAGAGACTATTTCCGAATCATCAACGAAGGCTTTATCAAGTCAATCTATCCGATTGCCCGGTATAATCCCCATACCGGTCTTTACGATCTTTATCTCGACATCCAGAAAGCTGATGCCTATACCATCCAGGCAGGGGGAAACCTTTCCATCGGCGCCAACAGTGGAGGTTTTATTGAACTGCAATACAAGTATCTTTGGACGCATGCGCTGCATTTTATGGCAAATGGATATTTCGGTCGGTTCTACAATTCGTTGAAACTCGGCGGCAGAATTGATTTTCCGACCAAACGAGCCTGGTTCATTGAAGCCGCTTATACCTACAACCATTTCGATTATTTTGCAAATGCCATCTATTTTTTCGATGATAAAACCCCGTCCTATGTGATTCACAGGGAGAACCTCGGCGAACTGCGCATCGGTGTTCCCGCCACCAACAAGGGGAAGATGGTTTTTTCGCTGGTGCAGGCAGCAACAAACAGCAAATATTACCAGTCGAATTTTTTCAGCCGGACCGATACGGCTGATCAGACCGCTTTTACCTTTATCAATCCGGAATTTTGTTTTGAACTGAACAACCTGAATCGTAAACAATATGCCAGTGCCGGGTCGCGCTTTAAAATGTCTTTGGGCTATTTAAACGGGATGGAGAAATCAACCCCCGGATCCATGTGGCTTGACAGGCAAATCGTGAATACACACCGTCAATGGGGCGCTTTTCGCCTTACCTGGGATAACTATTTTAAAGCCTTTGGCCCCGTCAAGCTTGGGTTTTATGGGGAGGGACTGATCTCCAACCAGACCTTGTTCAGGGATTATATGTCTTCTATTATCTATTCGCCGGCATTTCAGCCGGTTCCGGATATGCAGACCCAGTTTCTGCCGTCATTTCATGCGACAAGCTATGCCGCTGCCGGCCTGAAAGTGGTGGTCCGGATTGTCAAGAACCTGGAATTCCGCATAGAAACCTACCTCTTTCAACCCTACCAGGAAATTTACCAGAATGATTATGATATCACTGCATCCTTTGGGAAACCTTTCAGCGACCGCAGCTTTCTCGGGTCATCTACCCTGGTCTTCCATACCTTTCTCGGACCCTTTGGAATCAGTTTGAATTATTATGATAAAATGTCGAATCCTTATAGCCTGAGCTTTAACTTCGGGTACACCATTTTCAACCGGAGAGCGATCAACTGAGCAGGCTCACCCTGAAAAGATTCCAAACCAAGTCACGGATTTTGAATATTCGTAACAATGCATTATGTCTCAAGAATTATTGTTATTTTTGTGGACATATTAATCCATCACACCGATTTCGGTCGGACACTATTGATCATCTATGTTTAATTTGTTGGAAAATTTCTAAATGGAAAAGTCAGAAAACACTAATCAGATTCCCGGTACTGACGAAAGCCAGAACCTGGAGGAGAATTCTTCATCTGTTGATGCTAACGATAGCGAAATCAATCCTTCAATCCCCGAAGGGGAAAACCAAGTTGAAACTCCTGAGATAACGGAAGAAACCATTGTACCGCATCTCGTTGAGGAATCACCCGAACCGGTAGCAGAAACAGAAATTGAAGAACCAGAGGAAATCATTCCTCCTGATGGAACTTCGGTTACGGCTGAAGAGGAAATCCCTGTCGCAGACGAAACCCCTGTTAGTCATGCTCCTGCCATGGAAGAAACCTCCGTGGAGATTTCCCCTGTTGAAGCAGAAACCATTGCTGAACCTTCTCTTGTTGAGGAAATGCCTGCAGAGATTTCCCCTGCTGAAGCAGAAACCCCTGCTGAACCTTCTCTGGTTGAGGAAACCAATGAGGTAGTAGTGGAAGAAGCTTCGGAAACTGAGGTGGAAGAGGCTGCCGAACACGCCCAGGAATCTGAAGAGGATTTTAATACCTATTCCAGGGAACATTTGGTGGAAATGCTTGAGAAAGCAGTAAGCGAGTCTGATCTGAATGCCATAAAAAACAGAATTGCACTGATCAAGGTTACTTATCTCAGGAAGAAAAAGGAAGACAACCTCCTGAAATATGAACAGTTCATGGCTGAGGGCGGGGCAAAAGAAGCCTTCGCTACTGAGGATGATGCGCTGGATACACGATTTAATGAATTTTTCAATATATACAAGGCCAACAAGGCCCGTTACAACGAAGAACAGGAAAAGCTCAAACTGGAGAACCTGAAAAAGAAGACCCAGATTCTGGATGAATTGCGCGTGCTGGTAAACTCGGAGGAAACCCTCAAGAAAACCTACGACGAATTCAAAAACCTCCAGGACCGGTGGAAAGAAGTCGGTATGGTTCCCCGTACCGAAATCAACAACCTCTGGCAGAATTACCATTTCCTGGTTGAGAAATTCTTCGATAAGGTTAAACTGAACAAAGAACTGAAAGACCTTGATCTGAGAAAGAACTTTGAGGCTAAAATGGCTTTGTGTGAAAAAACGGAAGAACTCCTTCTCGAGCCGTCCCTCCTCAAATCTTTTAAGAAACTGCAGAAATATCATGAGGACTGGAAAGAATTAGGACCGGTTCCTGCCGACAAAAAAGACGAAATCTGGGAACGATTCAAAAATGCCACCGACAAGATCAATGAACTTCGTCGTGAGCATTATTCAAAGGTTGAGGAAGAACAGGGAAAGAACCTGGAAACCAAGAATGCCCTTTGTGACCAGGCAGAAGAAGTGCTTGGATTACAAAATGAATCCATCAAGGACTGGCAGGAAAATACCGGTAAGGTCAACGAACTTCTGAAGATCTGGAAAAGTGTCGGCCCCGTTCCGCAAAAGCAGAATGCCGAGATATGGAATCGTTTCAAGAGCGCATTGGATGGCTTCTTTGCCAATAAAAAAGAATTTTTTGATAAGCTGAAAGACCAGCAGGTTCACAATTACAATGTGAAAGTGGATATTTGCGTCCAGGCAGAAGCCCTGAAGGCAAGCACCGACTGGAAAAAAACCACCAACGAATTGATCCGCCTTCAGAATGACTGGAAAGCGATCGGGCCGGTTCCAAAAAAGAATTCAGACAAAATCTGGAAACGTTTCAGGACTGCGTGTGATGAGTTCTTTAATGCAAAGTCAGCCTTCTTCTCCAATGTTCAGAGTCATGAACATGAAAATCTTGAGAAAAAACTCGACCTTATGAATCGTGTGAAGGAATACCAGTTCAGCGAAAACAAGACGGAAAACCTGAATGCCCTGAAGAATTTCCAGCGTGAATGGGCTGATATCGGGCACATCCCGATCAAGGAAAAAGATAAACTCCAGGCTGATTTCCGTACCTTGATCAATGAAAATCTCGACCGTCTTAAGATCAGCGAAGTGGAAATGACTGCCGTGAATTATCAGTCACGGCTGGAATCCATGAAGCACGACCCTCAGGGAAAAAAGATCATCAGCAAAGAAAGGGAGACGCTTTCAGCCAAGATCAGCAAGATGAAAGAAGACATCAATCTTTGGGAAAATAACATCGGCTATCTGGCGAATTCAAAAAATGCCGCCATACTTAAACAAGAATTCGAGGAGAAGATCAATAAGTCGAAGAATGATGTTAAGGTGCTGGAAGCAAAACTGAAAATGTTACGGAATCAGTAACTTTCATTGGTTAAACCGTACAAAGCTGAAATGATTCCATCTTGTCACGGATCATTATAAAACATGTCAAATTCCTTTGGAAAACAACTGGTATTAACCACCTTTGGCGAATCGCATGGCATTGCGGTTGGCGGCATTCTCGATGGTTTTCCTGCCGGTATTGAAATCGACACCGCATTTATTGACAATGAACTGAAACGCCGGTCTACCGGACGCTCCCTTTATGCTTCCTCCCGAAAAGAAGATGACCAGCTCGAGATCCTTTCCGGGATTTTTGAGGGAAGATCCACCGGGGCACCCATTGCCTTCCAGGCCAGAAACACCGGGTATATTTCCGGGGATTACGATCACCTGGCAGATATCTACCGGCCTTCGCATGCTGATTATACCTGGGAAGCCAAATTCGGGATCCGTGATCACCGGGGAGGGGGAAGGTCTTCGGCCCGTGAAACCCTCGCGAGAGTAGCCGGTGGTGCATTGGCAAAGCTATTTCTCCGGAAATCTGGGATCGAAATCACCGCTTATGTCAGCCAGGTCGGACCAAATGCAGTTCCTGACGGATTTGTGCTTTCCAATAAACAATCGATATCAGACAGTATCATTGGTTGTCCCGACAAGACCACCGAAGAAAAATGCCTTCAGTATCTCGACCAGCTGAAAAAGGAAGGCGATACCACCGGCGGCGCCATCAACTGTGTTATTAATGGAGTTCCCGCCGGACTTGGCGAGCCGGTGTTCGACAAGCTCCACGCTGACCTGGGCAAGGCCATGCTGGGCATCAATGCGGCGAAAGGTTTTGAATATGGATCAGGGTTTGCGGGCATTTCAATGAAAGGCTCAGAGCAGAATGACCCTTTTACCTCCGAAAACGGGAAAATTATAACCCTTACCAACCATTCAGGAGGAATCCAGGGCGGTATCTCAAACGGGATGGGAATTTATTTCCGCGTCGGCTTCAAACCGATACCTTCCCTGATGAAAGACCAGGAAACCGTAAACCGGAAGGGCGAAAAAGTCGTGATGAAAGGAAAAGGCCGTTATGATGTCTGTGCGGTTCCCCGTGCTATCGTCATCGTAGAAGCCATGGCTGCACTGGTGATAGCCGATCACCTGATACGCAACGCTAAGGTGTAACGGGTTCCTGCTGGCTCAGGCAATGAAATGATCCCAGTCCCCAGATAATCTCCACCGAATCAATCCCGATGATCTCACGGTCGCGGAAACACTCTTCCAGGACACGCATCGCACGGTCATCCTCCTTACAACGGTATAAAGGAACAATGACAGAATGATTGCTGATGTAAAAGTTGGCATAGGATGCCGGCAAACGCTGGTCTTCAAAAATGACCGGTTTTGGCATCGGGAGTTCGGCGATATCCATTTGTTTCCCGTTGATCAGCCTCATGGATTTCAACATCCGAAGGTTTTCCTGCAAAGGTTTATAATTGGAATCCTGCCGGTTATTTTCTACCACCGTTACCACGGCATCTTCACGAAAAAAACGGGTAATATCATCAATATGGCCATTGGTATCATCCCCATCAATCCCGTCTTTCAGCCATAAAACCTGCTCAACCCCATAGTAATTCCGGAGATACTCCTCAATCTGGTCCTGGTTCAGGTTTGGATTACGGTTTTCATTTAGAAGACAGGCGGTTGTAGTTATTAAGCTGCCCTGGCCGTTAAACTCCACGGCTCCCCCCTCCATCACGATCCCGGGATAAAAAACAGGAAGGTCCAGCTTTTCAGCGATCAGACCGGGAATCTGTTCATCAAGGTCATAAGCATATTTATCACCCCAGGCATTATATTTCCAGCTTACAACCGCTTTTTTCGCTTCGGCTTTTGAATTGATCACGAAAGCAGGGCCATGATCGCGGCACCAGGCATCATTGGTGGGATGAAGGTAAAAACTGATCTTGTCCATGGAAACCCCTGCTTTTTCAAGGTCTTTGGAGACCTGATCCCTGAAAACATCGGAGCGGATATTGATACACACCTCCTCCCCTTTCGATAACTCCCGGATAAACTGGTTGTAGAAAGGATAAATCTTTGAAAGTGTTCCCGGCCACGAAAAAGAATCCTCATGCGGATAGCTCAGCCAGGTAGCACGGTGTTTCTCCCATTCGGCGGGAAAGTGATAGCCAAGTTCCCTGGGAAAAGGCTGTTTTTCTTTCGTCATGATAAAGTATTATTCTCCGATAAAACGGTTCAGGATGGGTCCGTAATTGTCAATCCGCCGGTCACGCAGGAAAGGCCAGTGAACCCGCACCTCGTCAATTTTTGAGAGATCGAGCCGACTGACGTGAATTTCTTCCTGGTCATGGGATGCCTGCCAGAGCACCTCGCCATACGGATCCGAGACGAATGAGCCGCCCCAGAAATTCAACCCGCCCTCAAGGCCTGTCCGGTTCACAGAGACAACGAAAACGCCGTTGGCAATGGCATGGCTGCGCTGGATGGTCTGCCAGGCATTGTATTGCTGAAGGTTTAACGACTCAGGCTGATGAGTTGCCCAGCCGATGGCCGTGGGATAGAAAAGAATCTCCGCACCCATCAGGCTGGTGATCCTTGCCGCTTCCGGATACCATTGGTCCCAACAGATCAAAACACCGATCCGGGCATATTTGGTCAGGAAAACAGAATAGCCGGTATCGCCGGGGGTGAAGTAAAATTTCTCATAAAAGCCCGGATCATCGGGGATGTGATTCTTGCGGTATTTGCCCAGGAAAGTACCATCGGCATCAATCACGGCAGTGGTATTGTGAAAAAGCCCGCGTGCCCTCTTCTCAAAAAGGGAAGCAATGATCACCACTTTTAATTCAGCCGCAATATCCTGCATCACCTTGGTGGTAGTTCCGGGAATGGCCTCTGCAAGGGAGAAATTGTCATAATCTTCCACATCACAGAAGTACAAAGTGGAAAAAAGTTCCTGCAAACAAATAATCTGTGCACCCTGCCCGGCCGCTGCACGGATTAACCCGGTTGCCTTCTGAATATTGGCCTCCTTATCAGCCACACAACTCATCTGGATGAGCCCGGTTGCGATGATCCTGTTTTCTTCCATATCAGTTTTTCAAGAAGTATTTTTCACAATATTTCTGGCCCGAATGCAATATTTCCAGGATATAAACTCCTTTCGGAAGCTTTTCGTATCCGATAATCCTGCGTTCATTCTGAATCCTGGATGATGGAAGGGCTGCCACCTGTTGTCCCATCATGTTAAACAGGCAAAGCGATACGGGTTGTGGTTCAGGAAAATCAAAAAAGACCAATAAACGGCTGGTTTCACGGTCATTGTAAACTGATATGCCGGTTTTGGGGTCAAGTTTGTTTACTCCTACCGTATAATCCAGGTAAAGGTTATCCAGAAAAAGGACAGTTCCCGGAGTGACCACTTGCTGTGCTGTCGAGAAAGCGAAAATGTTCATGCTATCAGGTTGAACCACCGAATCATAGTCAATCCATGCGGAAAATGGCGTCCAGTCCGGAATTGTATCTTTGGTGCTGAAAAAACCGCCTGCAATTGTATCCCGGACCAGACCATTTCTTTTGAAAAGGCCGATCGCGATCAGGCAGGAATCGCCTCCTTTGGGTAAAAATTTAAAATACCCCTTCAGGTGTGTGGGCTGATCAAAAACCGGTTCACCTCCCGTCATGGTGTAGGTCATATTCACGATGTCCAACGTCAGGTTACCATTGCTGATGAACCCGGGAATATCCAGCGGCGGAAGGGTGATATGTTTTGATTCCATCCTTACCGAATAATTTCCGGCTCCCTGGTGATCGGTGCTCTTGGTGACCACGGTAGTTCCGAAGAAAGGGATTGAAGAGATCTCGTAATTCGGAGAATCCCATCCGGTTGGGTTTTCATAACTCCCGAAATTGGTCCAGTTTTCAAAACTGTTATTGGGAATGGGGGTCTGGGCCATTATGATCATGGGTACCAAAAAAATCAATGAGGTAAAAATTCTTCGCATATCAACATTCATTAAAATAAAACGCTCTTTTCAGGGTTAACAATGCAGCTTTCTAAACGCCGGTAAAGATAGAGATAAAGCTAAAACTGAAAAAATTTTACCTTTGATAAAAAAAACAACGATGCGGAATGGTATTTCAGGCCTGATTATCCTGTTGTTTTGCCTCCTCCTGGTTCCTTCGGAATCCTTTTCGGCGCAGCCTTCAGACACCTGCACGGGGATTACCGATAAGAAGATCCGGAAGATGTATGATGAAGGTTTTGATTTCTTTAAAAAAGGAAAATACAGCGAAGCCGGCATTCGCATGAAGAATGTATTGAAACTGGAGCCGGATTATTATGAACCTTACTGGATCCTGGGCTATATCAATTATAAGCGGAAGAATTCCAATTTTAAAGAAGCGGAAAAGAACTTCCTGAAACTGATTGAACTTTGTCCATCCTATAATGTCTATTCTTATTTCTATCTTGCCGAGATCAATTATGGTGTAGAGAAATACCAGGAAGCCGTAAAATATCTGAATCTCTTCCTTGCTGATGTGGATAAGGTCAAATCGGACGAAGATTATAACCGGGCCGAAAGCTTACTGAAATATTCGAAATTTTACCTCGATATTATTGATCACCCGGTTCCTTTTGATCCGAAGGTGGTGCAGGGGATTTCCACCGCCGAAAACGAGTATCTTCCTACGCTCTCTCCCGATAATCAGCTCGCGCTGTTCACAAGAGAGAAGAAGATGCCCCCGGCGCGGGATGCGATCCTCCAATCCGCTTCAAAGATGAAAGAACGGTTCATGTTCAGTCTGATTCAGCCCAATGGGCAATATTCGGAAGGAGAAGAGATGCCGGAACCATTCAACAGAAACGATAATGAAGGAGGTGCCTCCCTTTCAATTGATAATAACACACTCTATTATACGGTTTGTAAAATGGATAAAAACGGAACCTATAACAATTGTGATATTTTTTATTCGGAATATGTGAACGGGGAATGGACGCCGATCCGAAATGCCGGCACCAACATCAATATGCCCAACACCTGGGAGTCGCAGCCTTCCATTTCACCGGATCAGAAAACGCTCTATTTCGTCAGTGACCGCAACGGCGGTTATGGCGGATATGATCTCTACAGGTCTGAAAAAAACACGGATGGCGAATGGGGGCCCTCCATCAACCTCGGTTCGGTGATCAATACCTCGGGGAATGAAAAAGCGCCGTTTATTCATCCCGACGGGAAGACGCTTTATTTCTCATCCGACGGACAAATGGGACTGGGCGGCTATGACATTTTTTTTTCCCGGCTTGCGGAGAACGGAACCTGGTCGAAGCCGGTTAACATTGGTTATCCGATCAATTCCCCCGAAGATGAGGCTGGCTTTTTCGTAAGTACCGATGGCCAGACCGGATATTTCACTTCCAACAAATACAATGGAAAGGGAGGTTATGACCTCTATTCCTTCCCGCTTTATGCAGAAGCCCGTCCGGAAAAGGTCTTGTTCATCAAGGGAACCATAAAATCCGAGACAACCGCCGAACCGGTGAAGACACACATCGAGCTGCGGAATGTGGAGACGAAGAAAATATCAGAAATCCCGCTCGACAGCATCACCGGGAATTACGTAGCCGTTGCTCCGTTCGTCAGCGATTACATCATGACCGTCAAAAAGGCCGGGTATGTTTACGAGTCGAAATATCTCTCCAAAGCCGACAGCAGCCTGGTCGAGCCCGCCAAACTGGATGTGGAGATCAAGCCAATCGAAGTAAACAAATCTTACCGGATCAATGATATCTATTTTGATTTCAATTCCTATGAATTGCAGGGATCGGCCAAAGTCGTCCTCGACCAGTTGATTCAATGGCTTTCGGAAAACATGACCCTCTCGATCCAGATCCAGGGTCATACCGACAATATCGGAAATGATGCCTCAAACCTTTTGTTATCGGAAAACAGGGCCAAGGCGGTTTTCACCTACATCATCACCGGGGGCATCTCCCCTTTGCGGCTTTCCTTTAGAGGTTTTGGAAAAACCATGCCCGTCGATTCCAATGAAACCGAATCTGGCCGGGCCAAAAACCGCCGGACCGTATTTGTAATCATGAAGAAATAAGTTACTTCACTCACTCTGCATGGCGCGGATTTGTAATCCGGGCCGTTTTCACTCGCAAAGCCGCAAAGTCGCAAAGTCCGCATGGCGCGGACCTTCGCCCTTCATCTTTCACCGCTCAATGACACCGGTCTTCCTTCATAAACGGATAGGTAAACTCGGTAGCAGGAATCAGGGTTTCCTTGATGGTTCGCGGATTAGTCCAGCGAAGCAGGTTCAGGTAACTTCCTGATTTATCATTGGTGCCGGAATTGCGGGCCCCGCCGAATGGCTGTTGGCCAACCACAGCTCCGGTAGGTTTATCGTTAAAATAGATGTTCCCGGCGGCATAACGGAGAATGCGACAAGCACGGTTCAGCGCGTCACGGTCTTTCGAGAATACAGACCCGGTCAGCGCATACGGCGAAGTTGAATCCACGATGTGCGCGGTTTCATCAAATTCCTCATCCTTGTAAACATAAATCGACATCACCGGTCCGAAGATTTCTTCTTCCATGGTCTTGAAATGCGGATCCTTAACCAGGATGACCGTAGGATCGATAAAATACCCTTTTGACTTATCACCCTTTCCGCCAAAGATCACTTCGGCATCAGCCGAATTTTTCGCATAATTAATATAACCCATGATCCGGTCAAAGGCAGGTTCATCGATCACGGCATTCATGAAATTGCTGAAATCCTGGATATCACCGACCGTGATCCGGGAGATCATATCCCCGATGCGGTCGCGGACCTCTTTCCACAGGGATTGAGGGATATAGGCACGGGATGCGGCTGAACATTTCTGACCCTGGAATTCAAAGGCTCCTCTGACGATAGCCACCGAAACCTCCTGCGGGTCGGCCGAAGGATGCACCAGGATAAAGTCTTTCCCGCCCGTTTCGCCAACCATCCTCGGATAGGATTTGTAATTCTGCATGTTGTCGGCAACGGTTTTCCACATGCCGTTGAAAGTGTTGGTAGATCCCGTAAAATGGATCCCGGCAAAATCACGGTGTTTCAATACAACATTCCCGATTACACTGCCTGGCCCCGGGATAAAATTGATCACCCCATCCGGAACACCCGCCTCCTGGTAAATCTTCATCAGGAAATAATTGGAAAGCAAGGCCGTCGAAGAAGGTTTCCACACGACGGTATTTCCCATCAGTACCGGAGCCATATTGAGATTGGAACCGATGGCGGTGAAGTTAAACGGTGAAACCGTAAAGACAAATCCCTCGAGCGGCCGGTACTCAAAGCGGTTGATCACACCCGGCTGAGAGCCTGGTTGAAGCTGGTAGATCTGTCCGCTGAAGAATGCATTGAAACGCAGAAAATCGATGGTTTCGCAGGCGGCATCTATCTCCGCCTGGTAGGCATTCTTTCCCTGCCCCTGCATGGTGGCCGCATTGATGAGATAGCGGTATTTGTGGGCAAGCAGCTCCGCCACTTTCAGAGTGATCGAAGCCCGCTCATCCCATGAAACTTCAGCCCATGCCCGATGTGCCTTCAATGCGGCATCAATGGCCATGCGTACCTCATTTTCGCCAGCCATGTGATAAGTCGCCAGCACATGCTGATGATCGTGAGGCATCACTACTTTCCCCGTTTTGCCGGTTCGTACCTCTTTCCCGCCAATGATCAGGGGGATATCCTGGACTTCAGAAGCCAGCCGATCAATTTCGGCATTCAATGCCTTCCGTTCTTTACAGCCAGGCGCATAGGTCATGGTGTGCTCATTTTCGGGGCGTCCCATGGAAAAAATCGCATTGTTCATAATAATTGATGTTTTTTAAAATAAAACAGTATTCCGCATTTTCTTATCCGGCAGCACTCTGAAGCGCTGCAGCATCCCGTTCCCGTTTCCTTGATTTCAGGAAAAGAGATAGAAACATGAGCACCAGGGCCAGTCCCGACATGATCAAAAAAGCCAATCCGAATCCACCGGGGCCTTTCTCAACACCGGCGGCGAGAACACCCGTAAGCGCTGAACCGGTTAGTTGCCCGATACTGACAAGGATGATCAGCATCCCCTGGGTTGCCGCCCGGTCTTTTGCCGAAACTTCATTCAGGATGATATAATTCAGTGAAGCACGCATGGCCAGGCCTAACCCGAGCAGCGCTTCTCCCAAATAGAAAAAATTCACATCTTTGGTAAGGAAGCTCAAAATCAGCAATCCTACAGTGGCAATGACCAAACCGGTCACCACGATGAACCGGGATCCGATCTTGTCCACCAGCCTTCCTCCCACCGGCGATCCGATGGCCGTGGCAATTACAACCGGCAACAGCATGAAGCTGGCCTCTGATGGAGTAACTCCAAAAACCATTACCGACAATTTGGGCAGAAAGATGATGGTAGACTGGAACATTCCCAGCCCGATGGCAATCAATCCGACCAGGCGCACCTGGCTGGATTTGAAAAGCTGAACATTCAGAATGCTATCTTTCTGCACACTCTCGAGCATGATGAGGATCGGCGTCAGAATCACCACACCCAGCAATAACGGCAATACCGGCCAGTTGGAGACGCTGTTTACAAAATTATCTGCCCTGATATTGTTTATCGCAAGCGTAAAGGCTGAAAGGATAATACCCAACAGGATGATCCCGCTCCAGTCAAAATTAGCCGTGCCATCCCGTTTCACCGAAGGCAGCATGAAGAAGGAGAAGAAGATCAGGATCACGACAACGGGCAGATTGATCAGGAAAAGAGTATGCCATTCAAAATAACGCAGCATGACCCCTGCGATGAAAGGTCCAAGCATAAAAGCCAATCCAAAAACCGCCCCAATCAAACCTAGCGCACGGCCCCGTTTTCCAACAGGGAAAATATCTCCGACAACCGCAAGGGCAACCGGGAAAATACCGCTTGAACCAAATCCCTGTAAACCTCTGCCGATCAGTAACCAAGTAATGTCATGCGATAAGGCAACCACTAGCGATCCTGCCCCAAAAAGAAACAGGGCAAGGATGTAAATCCACCTTCTGCCGAATATGTCTGATAATTTGGCCATGAAGGAAATCCCGACCAGGTTAAAGAGGACATAGATGGAAAAGATCCATGAAAGATCCTCCTTAGTGATACTGATCGTTCTTTCGATGGACGGAATGGCGGGACCCACAATGGAAATATCGAGGGCCCCCATTAGAACACCAATAAATAAAAAAATGAGAACCTTCAGGTTCTTTTTATCATCAGACATATTTAGAACGATTTTAAATTAAAACAAAATTGGATGCAAATATAAAAAGGAATTCAGATGTAGGCATGAATAAATTATTAAATTTTGGATATGCATGAATAAACCTATCGGATTAACAATTACTTTTGCAAAAAACAAGATCCCATGAAAAAAAAGATAAAAAACCTTCCCGACTTTCAGCTTCATTATAAAATATGGATGTCGGATAACCAGGAAAACGGGATCCTGGGTGATGGAAAATGGAAGATACTGAAACTGATTGAGGAAAAGGGTTCTTTAAAAGCCGCTTGCGATGAACTGGGCTGGACCTACCGTCGTACTTGGGGCGACCTGAAAAAGATCGAAAAATTCTTTGGGTTCCCTTTACTGGAAAAACACCGGGGTGGCAGCGATGGCGGAAGTACTTTTCTGACCCCTGAAGGGAAAAAGTTGGTGCTGGCATTTGATAAATTTCATTCCAATGTGGATAATGTGATTCAAAAGGGTTTCGAAAGTTTTATCGAAGATCTGGGTTGATAAGAATTTGATTGAATTAAAAATCATTAAAAATGAAGAAACTGCTGATTTTGTTTTTTGCGCTTATTCTTTCGGGGACAATGTTTTCACAACCCATCCATTCCGATGTTTCCGGCGACCTGATCATCTTTCATGCGGGCAGTTTATCCGTACCGGTGAGGGAAGTTGCGGCAGCGTTTAATAAAATTTATCCCAATGTGAAAGTCCTCTCCGAATCTGCCGGAAGCCTTGCCTCCGCGCGAAAGATCACCGACCTGGACCGTCCCTGCGATATAATGATTTCTGCCGATTATGCAGTCATCGATAAACTGTTGATCCCGAAATTTGCCGACTGGAATATCAAGTTTGCCAGCAACGAATTGTCAATCGTTTACAGCGAAAAGTCAAGAATGGCCGACCGGATCAATTCCAAAAACTGGTACAAACTCCTCCTGGAAAAAGAAGTAGCTTTCGGTCGGGCGGATCCCAATGCGGATCCCTGCGGATACCGTTCGGTACTGATGCTCAAACTGGCGGAAAAGTATTACACAGAACCCGGACTGGCCGACCATATCCTTGTCAAAGACCAGAATTATATCCGTCCCAAAGAAGTGGATCTGCTCGCTCTGCTGGAATCCGGGAATATCGACTATATTTTCCTCTACCGCTCCGTGGCCATTCAGCATAACCTGAAATACCTGGTTCTTCCGGATGAGATCAATCTTAAATCCATGAAATATGCCGTCAATTATGCCTCCGTCTCCACAAACATCAGTGGTTCAGAACCGGGCAAAAAAGACGTGGTAAAAGGAGAGCCCATGATTTATGGATTCACGATCTTGAAAAATGCGCCGAATAAGGCGGCTGCCCTGGCCTTTGCTGAGTTTCTCCTTTCCAAGGAGAAAGGAATGAAGATCATGGAAAAGAACGGCCAGCCATCTGTGATTCCAATGGTCAATGAAAATTTCAGCAAACTACCGGCCCGGTTAAAACCATTCGCCAAAGCCTTGTAAGAGTGAAGCTCCCCGCCGTAGAGCAGCGGGGTATCAAATTGATATTGTATTTTTTCTCGCAGCAAGCTGCGGGGAATTAACCCAAGCACCTCATCCCCTGCACCCCTTATCCTTAAGGAGAAGGGGCCGGGGGTTGAGGTGAATAGATTAAATAATAAAGTGAAACAATTGCAGCCCTTCCGTTTAATCCTCATCCTTTTGGGTGGACTGATCCTGCTGTTCATCATTGCCCCGTTGGCGGGGATGTTCCTCAAGACCAGCCCCCAAAGTCTCTTTGCCACGGCAGGAGAAGCGGAGGTTCGCAGCAGTATCTGGTTAACCATCCTGACTTCACTGGCCGGAACGTTGATTTTCTCCTTTTCAGCCATCCCTTTGGCCTATATCCTTGCCCGGAAGAATTTCCCTCTGAAAAAAGTGGTGACCGGCATTATAGATTTACCGGTAGTGATCCCGCATTCCGCTGCCGGCATTGCCATACTCGGCTTCGTTTCAAGAGATTCAACCCTCGGTAAGCTGGGATCAGCCGTCGGACTCAACTTTGTAGGCAGTCCTGCAGGAATCACCATCGCCATGGCCTTTGTAAGCATTCCCTACCTGATAAATGCCGCCAGGGACGGATTTTCCGGCGTACCGATCCGGATCGAGAAGGCCGCACTGACCCTGGGAGCTTCGCCTGCAAGGGTTTTCTTTACCATCTCGCTTCCGCTGGCCTGGCGAAACATTGTTTCGGGCTTCATCCTGATGTTTGCCCGGGGAATGAGCGAATTTGGCGCCGTCATCGTCGTGGCTTACCACCCGATGATCACCCCGGTGATGATCTATGAAAGGTTCGGAGCCTATGGATTGAAATATGCCCGCCCCATATCGGTTCTTTTTATCCTGATCTCGCTGGCGGTATTTATCCTTCTGCGGATGCTGGCAAGGGAAAAGGTAAATGAAGAAGGGAACCTGTGATGGGAAGAGAGAAAAACATGCTCGAATTAGTTGGTGTTTCGAAGAAATTCAAAGAATTTTCATTGAGGGAGATCTCTTTCACGGTTCAGCGGGGGGATTATTTTATCCTTTTGGGTGAATCAGGGGCAGGGAAGTCCATCGTTCTGGAAACCATCGCCGGTTTGATATCGCCGGATCACGGGCGGATCCTGATGAACGGTAAGGATATTACCAAAGAGAAAATTCAGAAACGGCGTGTCGGGCTGGTATTCCAAGATCATGCTATCTTCCCGCATCTTACGGTCGGGGCGAACATCGGCTATTCTTTGCATGGTTCGGCCTTATCCTCAGTCGAGAAAAAACAAAAAATACAGAATACAGCAGATGCACTGGGGATTGGCGGATTGCTGCATCGCAGACCTTCCACCCTGTCGGGCGGCGAATTGCAGCGTGTCGGACTGGCCCGCACCCTCATTCAGCAACCGGAGATTCTCCTACTCGACGAACCCCTTTCGTCACTCGATACGCGGATCAAAGCGGATCTCCGCAATCTTCTGCATAAAATTCATCTTGAAGGCCAGACCATCCTTCATGTGACACATGATTACGAGGAAGCACTGGCACTCGGTACCCGGATAGCCGTGATTCATGACGGAACGATCATTCAGCAGGGTGAACCGGAAGAAGTCTTCGCCAATCCCGGATCTGAATTCGTAGCTCATTTTACCGGCGCCAAAAATTTTTTTAAGGCTCATTCCTCTTCCGGACCGGAAGGAACCCTAGCGGAAATTAACGAGAAAACCCGTTTCCGGATCGGAAAGCAACCCGTCAGCGGACCGGGCTATGCAATGATCCGCGAGGAGGATATCTTTTTATCCCTCGAACCCATCACCTCAAGTGCCACCAATAACTTTAAAGGACGAATTGAAAGAATCACCCGGACTTCCCGCGGAATCGATGTCATGATCGACACCGGGGTGCCCCTTCATGCCCTGATTACCCAGGAATCGCTGGCTTCGATGGATCTCCGTGAAGGAATATCGGTCTGGATACACTTTAAAGCCACTGCCGTTCGTTTTATTCATTCATGATTAAGAGGAAAAGAATGATTTCGTTCGAAGAAGCATATGATCTTGTAATGCAGAATGTCCGGCAAATGCCGGAGGAAAACGTCAATATCGCAGAAGCCTTGGGAAGAGTGGTGGCTTCGGATATTCTGTCCGACCTTGAAATGCCGCCCTTTAACAAGTCGGCAGTAGATGGTTTTGCCTGCCGTTTGGAAGATCTTCGTAAGGCACTCTCTATCCTGGAAACGATTCCGGCCGGGAAAATGCCTGAAAGGAAAATAGGTGCAGGAGAGGCTTCCCGGATTATGACCGGTGCAATGGTTCCTGAGGGTGCCGGTTGTGTCTTTATGGTTGAAGATTCCGTACTGCCAGATAAGGAGAAAGTTCTTTTTACCGGTGAAAAAACCGGGACGAACATTTGCCTGAAAGGGGAAGACATCAAAATTGGAGAACTGATCATCCCGAAGGGGACAAGACTGGCACCACAGCATATCGCTTGTCTTGCAGCCGTGGGAGCAGTGAATCCTGCGGTTTACCAGAAAGTAAAAGTGGGAATCCTCTCAACCGGCGATGAACTGGTGGAGCCGGAAATTTTCCCGGAAGGATCCAAAATCCGGAATTCCAATGCATACCAGTTGATGGCACAGGTGATCCGTGCGGGCGCTTTACCGGATTATGGCGGGATCGCAGCAGATACCGTGACATCCCTTCATGCCATGATCTCATCCTCGCTGAAAAATAACGATGTGGTATTGCTGACGGGCGGTGTTTCGATGGGCGATTTTGATCATGTGCCAGGCGTACTGGAAAACCTTGGATTCACCATCCTGATAAAATCTATCGCGATACAACCCGGGAAACCTACCGTATTTGCCAAGAAGGATAATAAATTTATTTTCGGATTACCGGGAAATCCTGTATCTTCTTTCGTTCTTTTCGAACTGCTGGTGAAACCTTTTTTGAATGGAATGGCCGGTGATCTTGCGGATTCAATCAAGATCAGAGTACTGGCCGGAACCACGATTTCGCGAAAGAAAAGTGAAAGAAAAGGGATCATCCCGATCAGAATTGAAAATGGAGAAGTCTTTCCCGTTGAATATCATGGGTCGGCTCATATCAATGCATATACGTCTGCCGATGGGATGGTTTCCATGGAAACCGGGCAAAAAGAAATTAAAAAGGGAGATTGGATTTATGTACGACAAATATAACCGGAGCATCAATTACCTGCGGATATCGGTCACCGACCGGTGTAACCTTCGATGTACCTACTGTATGCCGGAATCAGGAATCACGCTTCTGAACCATGAGGATATCCTCAGTTTTGAAGAAATCATCGAAGTGGTGAAAGAAGCCGTGACACTTGGAATCAGCAAAATCAGGATAACAGGGGGTGAACCCCTGGTCAGGAAGGGAATTGTGGACCTGGTCAGGATGATTTCGGGAATCCCGGAGATCACAGATTTCGGGCTGACCACCAATGGCATTCTCCTTCATGAATTTGCTGAACCTTTGGCCAATGCAGGATTGCATAGGATCAACATCAGTCTTGACACCATCAACCCGGTGAAATTCAGAGAGATTACACGTATCGGGAACCTCTCCATGGTTTTTGCAGGAATAGAAGCCGCAAAGAAAGCAGGCCTCAACCCTATCAAGATCAATTGTGTGGTAAAGAATTCTTCGCTGGAACAGGATGCCCAGGATGTGAAACAATACTGCATACGTAACGGACTGGAGGTGAGATTCATTCACGAGATGGACCTGGAATCCGGATGTTTCACGGTAGTAGAAGGAGGAACCGGAGGTGATTGTAAGAGCTGCAACCGCCTGCGTCTCACCGCTGACGGAATGCTCAAACCCTGCCTTTTCAATAATATCGGATACGATATCCGCAAAATAGGCATCCGTGAAGCCTTTCTGAAAGCCATCGACACCAAGCCCGAGCGAGGAAGTATCAATGGAATTAACCGTTTTCATAACATCGGAGGTTGAAATGAAAAAACTATCGCACGTTACCGAGCAGGGGAAGGCGAATATGGTCGATGTCAGCGAAAAAGAACATCAGCTCAGGATTGCAAGAGCAAGCGGAAACATCCTGTTGAACACCGAAACGGTGAACCTGATCCGGGAAAACAAAATGAAAAAGGGTGATGTATTGACGGTCGCAGAAATTGCCGGCATCCAGGCCGGTAAGAGGACCAGCGACCTGATACCGTTGTGCCACCCGCTGCCCATCACCAAAATTGATGTCAAAGCTACACTGAATGAAACCGGTGTGACCATCGAAAGCGAAGCCCGTTGTATCGGTCAGACCGGTATCGAAATGGAAGCACTTACCGCCGTGAGTATTGGTTTACTGACCATTTACGATATGTGCAAGGCCACTGATAAAGCAATGCGGATCGAAAACATTCATCTTGTCAACAAAACCAAAGAGAACATTTAGACAATTCCTCAGAAAATGAACATCGAAGTACGATCTGTCAATATCTCGGAAAAAACCGGGACCATAAAGTTACCGGTTGATTCAATTCAGTTGAATGAAAACGGGGTAAAAGGCGATGCCCATTCGGGTCCGTGGAACCGACAGGTCAGTTTGCTGGGAACCGAAAGTATTCAAAAATCCGAAGTGTCGGCAGGAAGAAAGATCAGTTATGGAGAATTTGCGGAAAACATCACCACCACCGGTCTTGAACTTTTCCATACCCATCCGCTCGATCGTTTCATTTCGGGCGAGATAATACTGGAAGTCACCCAGATCGGAAAAGAGTGCCATGGTTCCTCCTGTGCGATCTTTAAGGAAGTCGGTTCCTGTGTGATGCCCAAAGAAGGAATATTCGCAAGGGTTGTTACCGGTGGACAACTCCGTGCAGGAATGCAGTTTGAATACCAGCCCAGGATCTTTAAAACCCTGATCATCACGCTGAGCGATCGTGCCAGTAGCGGGATTTATGAGGATAAAAGCGGCCCCAGGATCAAGGAACTCACCGAAGAATGGTTTGCTACGAAAAATTTACTTTGCTCCACCCAATCCGTAATCCTTCCCGATGATCCTGAACAGCTCCGTGAATGGATGATGAAGGCCGAAAAAGAAAAGTATGACATCATTTTCACCACAGGCGGAACGGGGATTGGTCCCAGGGATTTCACACCGGATACGATACGTCCTTTTCTGGACAAGGAAATACCAGGCATCATGGAGATGATCCGCATGAAATATGGCACCTTGAAATCCAATGCGTTGCTCAGCCGCGGTATTGCCGGCGTTATGGGAGAAACGCTCGTCTATACCTTACCTGGCAGCCTAAAGGCAGTAAATGAATACTTTACTGAAATTGGCGTAACTTTGATGCATTCCATTTATATGCTTCATGGCCTGGATATGCATTAGTTTTTTACAATTTTTTTACGGAAAAAGAAAGCAGATTGTGTTCTTCCTCTTTTCGTTGATGCTATCCCCTTCTTTTGCCCAGACCTTAACGGTTTCCGAAACCAACCCCGATTTCTTAAGATACATGCAGGAACTAAAGGAAGGGAAGAAGTCAGCCATCACTTCCAATGGACATACCCTGGGTTATATCCCTCCTTTCAAAAAAATTCCGGTAAAATCCGTTTCAGGTTCACAACAGGACGCACCCAATATCTTTCCTGCAGTTTATGACCTGCGGACGACCGGCAAGATGACACCGGTCAGGAACCAGGGAGGTTGTTCCTCATGTTGGGCTTTTGCAACTTACGGTTCGATCGAATCCCATTTGAAAATCCTGGGATTGGGCGATCAGGACTTTTCGGAAAATAATCTCAAGGACTGTCCCGGGTTTGATTGGGCACCCTGTTTTGGCGGCAATTCGTGGGTTTCAATCGCCTACCTTTCGAAAAACGCAGGTCCAATCAATGAATCCAGTGATCCTTATGTTGATTCCGATGCTGCCTGTGTCGGCGGTATCACTCCGGTGGCATTCCAGATGAATGCACGTTTCCTCACCAAAGATGAGGCGTCGATCAAACAAGCTATTTTGGATTACGGAGCGGTTTATACGGTATTTTATGTAAGTGATCCCTATTATAACCCTGTCGATTATACCTATTATTACAATGGCACGCAGCTTCAGAACCACGGAGTAACCATCGCCGGCTGGGACGATACCAAAGTGACGGCCGGCGGAACCGGTGCCTGGATCGTCAAAAACAGCTGGGGCGCTTCCTGGGGAGAGAACGGGTATTTCTATATTTCATACAATGATACCAGGGTGAATGAGGAAGTTTGTTACTACCCGACTTATGCCAGTGTGAACCCTAATTCCACGCTTTATTATTACGATGATTTCGGGGAAGTTGTAGACGTGGGCTTCAACAACGAAACTGCGTATGGCCTGATAAAATTTACTACTACCGATGCATTTCCGGTTACCCGCATCAGCACCTGGATCGCCAATTACAATGGAACAGTAAGTTTCGAGATTTATGATGATTTTGACGGCACGAACCTCACAAATCTTTTGGCAACGCTCCCTGAACAATCAGTCCCCCAGATGGGTTATTATACCTTCGAATTGCCTGAACCCCTCAACCTGGGATCAGGGAATGATTTTTATATCAGGACAAAATATTATACACCCGGATACCTTACACCCATCTGCGTAGAAAGTATCCAGGCAGGTTATTCAAGCAATGCCACCATCGAAACTGGCAAATGCTGGGCAAGTGCCAATGGGACCACCTGGACGGCCATGGGAGCAGCTACTTCCATGCCCTACGATCTTTGTATCAAAGCCTATGCTGCTGAGGAAATCCCTGCCCCTGTGCTGACAGCCGGCTCTCTTCCGACCTGTCCCGAAGAAACCGTTTCAATACCCTTTACAACCACCGGTTTTACCGGGATCACCTCGATGAAACTCTTACTGGAATATGACCCCACACTGCTTTCATTCCAGTCGGCCACCGATATCAATGCCTCACTGACCGGACTTACCGTCGAAGATCTGCCGGTCAATTCATCCCAGCGAAAAATCAGTATCATCTGGATTGGCAGTACGTCAGTAACTTTATCAGCAGGCGCCGGTCTTCTCAATTTACTTTTTACTTACCACTCCGGCAGCCCGAACATCATTTTCAACAATACCATTGACTATGGAAGAAGCTGTGAATTCACAGACGCCAGTCACAGTCCGTTGTTTGATAATCCTTTCCAGGATTATTATCACAATGCAACCGTTACCGCAATTACTGCCCACAATATGACCTGGACCGGCAGCCTGGGCAGCGATTGGAATGACAGTCGTAACTGGAGTCCCCAGGCATTACCGGATTGTGCCAGCAATATCACGATCGATGGAAATGCCTTAATTTTACCCATATTAACAGGAGGAGAGTCCGTCATTCACGACCTGCACGTCTTCTCACCTGTCACCTTAACGGTTCTTTCTTCCGGAACACTTACCGTAAGAGGCGAAATTATTATTGAGTGACTTTTGGAGCTTCCCCAACCCGACTTAATACTCAGAAATTTCTGCAGAGATAGTGGTGCCCCTGAAAGATTCCGGATCTGTCGTTGTATAAGCATATTACCGATTCCGAAATCTGAAATCCTGACCACAAAATTTACATTACTTCTCTTGTCAGGCATCATTTATTCTTATATGGAATGATTATTAATATTATGGGAAGATGCTGTTTTTCAGCAGTCTTCACGGCACACAAATCTATTTTCCGGAGGTATTATATTATCTGGATATTAACTTAAGTGCATATTCGTAAGAAAAAGTCTACCTTTACTAACGGGATGATGCATTTTAAGTAAACCAATGAAAAAAACGATCAGAAATATTTTACTTCTGATAATGATTTTGTTATCACCGGTAATTGCCTCTTTCGGGGAATCACCTGGTCCTCCTAACCCTGGCGGGAATCCGCCCAATGGCGGTGGCGTCCCTGTTGGCGCTCCGATCGACGGAGGATTGAGTATCCTGCTGGTGCTGGGAATCGGATATGGTTCCCGGAAGATTTACCAGATAAAAAAGGATATTTCCGGTAAAAAGAAGTAAGCTTTCCAGGCACAATTGAGTGAAAGGTGTTGTGGAGCATACCGGAGTCGAACCGGTGACTTCTGCATTGCGAACGCAGCGCTCTGGCCATCTGAGCTAATGCCCCTGAAACTTCAAAATTAATAAATCCATTTGATTTCTCATTTATTCCGCCTTATCATCCTGGTTATGACCTGAAATGATTTTTTTCATCTTATCAGATTGTTGTACATTTGTCTTAAGAAACACTTCAAAACATAGGATCTCCCTTGTTCCGGCTCTGAAACTAATCTGTAAAACCGGTTTGCAGAAAGGTCCGATTTCATCATCAAATCGTTTTCGCATGAAAAAAATCTTATTATTCCTGGTTTTCCTGTTTTGCACATCAATGCTCTTTTCACAGGAGTGGATAAAGAATTTGCCACAGAATAAGTCAAAGGCAGCGCTCACTTTATTTGATTATCAAAATGCATTTTATAGTTACTGGGCCCCATTCAATGTTGAAAATGGTTTCTATACCCAAAACGGGGAAAAGAAAAAAGCTGCCGGCTGGAAACAATTCAAGCGCTGGGAGTATGACATGGAACGCCAGATAAACCAGGTTACAGGCGAATTACCGAAAAAATCCGGCCAGCAGGTTTATGAAGAATTTTTACAATCAAATCCCCAATCCGACGCATTCCAACCTGCCAACTGGACTTCTCTTGGAACAAACAGTTCAACCGGTGGATATGCCGGGATCGGCCGGCTTAACTGTATAGCCTACCACCCTTCCAATACGAATATTTACTGGGTTGGCGCTGCTGCCGGTGGCTTGTGGATGACCTCCAACAATGCCGCCAGCTGGACCTGTCTGACTGATAACAACGGAATTCTTGCAGTAAGCGATATTGCCATTCCAACCGATTATGCGACGTCGAACACGATCTATATTGCCACCGGTGATAAAGATCATTGGGATAACCGGAGCATCGGCGTGCTCAAATCGACCAACGGGGGAACCACATGGAATACTACCGGAATCACTTATACCTTGTCCAACGGGTATATGGTGAACCGTCTTTTAATGGATCCGAACAACAACCAAATCCTGCTTGCTGCTACTACCACCGGTGTTTACAAAACGATCAACGGAGGAACCACCTGGAACACGCAACTGACGGGGACCAATTTCATTGACTTGGAATACAAGCCGGGCGATTTTAATACACTTTACGGCTCAACTACCAACGGGAAAATTTACCTTTCCACCAACGCGGGGGGAACCTGGACACAGGTTTACAATGATGCCAGTGCCCTGCGAATCGAACTGGCTGTCTCTGCCAATCAACCGACTTGGGTTTATGCCGTTGCGGCAAATTCTGCCAGCGGACTCTATGGTATTTTTCAATCCACCAACAGCGGCTCAGCTTTCACCCAGGTTTTCGCAGGAACCACCCTGAATTTGTTGGGATGGAACTCCAATGGCGGTGATTCGGGCGGACAGGGATGGTATGACTTAAGTCTTGCTGCCTCTCCCTCCAATGCCAGTACCTTGCTGGTAGGCGGGGTTAACACATGGCGTTCAACAAATGGCGGAACATCCTGGTCAATCGTAAGTCATTGGGCGGGAAGTGGTGCCCAGGCTGTTCATGCAGACAAGCATAGTCTTTCTTTCAGGACGAATGGTGATTTATTCGAATGCAGCGATGGGGGCGTTTATATTTCAACCAACAACGGCACAAACTGGACGGATAAAACCAACGGAATGGTTATCAGCCAGATGTATAAACTAGGAATTTCACAAACTGTTTCGGATGAAACCATTACAGGACTACAGGATAATGGCACCAAACTCCTTTCAGGCGGTTTTTGGGATGATGTAAAAGGCGGTGATGGAATGGAATGTTTAATTGATTATACAACGGTAAATGTCCAGTATGGCACTTACGTAAACGGTCAGATTGACCGGACCATCAATCATTGGCTCAGTGCAGTTCAGATCCAGCCTTCAGGTGCAGGAAACGGTGCCTGGGTAACCCCCTATATCATTGACCCGGGCAATTCTCTGACCCTGTATGCTGGTTATGCCGATGTGTGGAAAACCACAAACAGAGGGGATAGTTGGACAAAGATATCGACGATGAACACTTCTTCCAAGATCCGTTCGATGGCCATTGCGCCTTCAAATACACAAACTTTGTATGTTGCTGATCCTTCAATTATCTGGAAAACTACGAACGGAGGAACGACCTGGACCAACATAACCGGTACATTGCCCGTAGGTTCCGGAAGTATTACTTACATCGCTGTTAAAAATGATGATCCCTTAACAATCTGGGTTACGCTGGGTGGTTACAATGCAACAACGGTATATCAGTCGGTGAATGGTGGAACTACCTGGACCAATATTTCAACAGGATTACCTCTGATTCCTGCTTATAGCATCGTTCAGAACAAACAGTCAACCCCGGAAGTTCAGCTGTATGCCGGCACCGAAGTGGGGGTTTATTTTAAAAAAGGCACGGATAACTGGATTGCTTTTAACACCGGGTTACCCAATGTTAAAATCGGCGAACTGGAAATTTATTATGCAATCAATCCCCAAAGCAGTAAAATCAGGGCGGCAACCTTTGGCAGGGGGCTATGGGAATCGCTGGTTTATTCAAGCTGCACACCGGTACCAGTTCCAACAATCACCGGCCCCGCATCGGTTTGCCTTGGAAATAACGGCACGTATTCAACAGAAACCGGTATGACGGGTTATATTTGGATAGTTTCACCCGGCGGTACGATCCTCTCCGGATCGGGAACCAGCCAGATAACCGTTGCCTGGAATGTTTCCGGACCTCAAACCGTGAGTATAAATTACACCAATTCAAATTTATGTACCGCTCCTTCACCAACGGTCAAGAATGTTAGTGTAAATCCGCTTCCGGTTCCGTCCATTACCGGTCCTGCAACAGCTTGTTCCGGTGCAACAGGCGTCAATTTCTCAACAGAATCAGGGATGACAGGGTATATCTGGACAATTTCCTCCGGAGGAACCATCACAGGTGGATCTGGAACCAACCAGATCACCGTTACATGGAATGCTTCGGGAGCCCAGACGGTAAGCGTAAACTACACAAATTCAAATTCATGTACAGCTAACTCAGCCACTGTTAAACCGGTTACCATTAATGCCTTGCCGGTTCCAACCATAACTGGTCCTGCAACAGCCTGTATCGGGACATCCGGAGTCATCTACTCTACAGAAGCAGGAATGACCGGGTATATCTGGGCAATATCCTCCGGAGGAACCATCGCAGGTGGATCGAGTACCAACCAGATCAATGTCACATGGAATGCTTCGGGCGCCCAAACGGTGAGCGTAAACTACACAAATTCAAATTCATGTACAGCTACCTCAGCCACTATTAAGCCGGTTACCATAAATGCCTTGCCGGTTCCAACCATTACCGGTCTTGCAACGGCCTGTATCGGGGCAACAGGCATCGTTTACGCAACAGAAGCAGGTATGACGGGGTATATCTGGACAATATCTTCCGGAGGAACCATCACAGGCGGATCAGGAACGAACCAGATCACCGTAACCTGGAATACTGCCGGAGCCAAAACAGTAAGTGTGAATTATACCAATTCAAATTCCTGCACGGCCGCATCACCCACGGTGAAGAATGTTACGGTTAATCCTCTCCCATCAGCTACCATTACACCTGGCGGACCTACAACTTTCTGCGCAGGAAACTCAGTGATACTTACAGCCAGTTTGGCAAATTCGTATTTGTGGAATACCGGAGGAACAACGCAAAGTATTACAGTAACAACAGGAGGTAATTATTATGTAACAGTAACAGACGGAAATGGATGTTCAGCAACATCCGTCTCCACTGCAATTAACGTTAATCCACTTCCGGTTGCCAATGCCGGAACGGATCAGACCATCGGGTATGGGGCATCGGCAAATTTAACCGGATCCGCTACAAGTGGTTCAGGTAGTTATTCATGGCATTGGGAACCCGCTTCATTCCTGGTCAATCCAAATATTCAGAATCCGGTTACGTTAAGCCTTACCTCTTCAGTTCAATTTACTTTAACGGCGACTGACCTGGCAACCGGATGTACAGGAGATGACCAGGTTCTGGTAACCATCACCGGTGGACCTTTAACCGTTGATGTTACAGCAACGCCGGGAACATCCTGCCCGGGAAGTGCCGTTCAGTTAGCGGCGATTCCCTCGGGCGGTACCGGAAATAATTCGTATTCATGGTCATCGAACCCGGCCGGATTTTTTGCCACTATCTCCAATCCCATCGCCTATCCGGTTGTTTCCACTACCTACACCGCAGTTGTCAATGATGGGTTTTCCAATATAACCGATTCTGTTTTTGTCACGGTTCTTCCGTTGCCAGGAATCCCGGAAACGCCGACGGGACCAGATACGGTTGATCTATACACCGTTGTAACTTCCACCTATGTCACACCGCCGGCAGCATCGGCCAATTCATATCTCTGGGAACTGAACCCTGCAAGTGCCGGAACCATAAGCGGGACAGGGACAACAGGAACCATTAATTGGAATCCTAACTTTCTGGGAACGGCTCATATCAGGGTAAAATCCGTGAATTCATGCGACGAATCCTTATGGTCAAATGAGAAACTGACGATTGCAAAAAACACGGTAACAGGTATCACTGAAAATAATTTCCACATAAACGTCATCATTTATCCTAATCCTGCAAAGGATTTATTAACGATTGAATTTCCTGATTTTACAGAAAAACTTTTACCCGTACTTGAATTCTATACTGTATGGGGACAATCCATCAAAAAAATCACCCTCAGGGAAGCAAAAACACAGTTGGATATTTCAAATCTTCCTGCAGCCGTTTATATGATCAAGATGACGATTGGTAATGAATCCAGGATGATCCGGTTTATCAAGACGAGGGATTAGATATTGATCAATACATTTTTTTCATCCCTTTATTGGCGTTTGATATTTACCATAGCAAATAGGAATGCCTGGTAATACATTCGGAAAATTGAATTTTCTTGCCGTTTGATATGCACACGGATAAAAGTTAGCCTGCGTTATAGGGTTAACTACCGCTGTCATGCTCCCACAAAAGCGCAGGGTAAATTCCGAAATTTATGTAACGCCATCATTTTCAACAAATTTTCACGGACTTTTCAAAATAAACCACTCCGCTGCAGAAAGCGGGGAACTAATTCTGAAGAGATTAATCAGAAAATTTCAGCAAAATTTTTATTGTAGCATTGAATGATATTTTTATTACTTTTGAGAGAAGAATATACAATAGACTTCATCAACTTTATCATTTTACAATTTCATTAGCCAACTAATGGTAAACTCCATTGGAATGTTATTTTACCGGATCGTAATATTTTAAAATGAGATTTAAATTAACAATTGCGATTACAGATAAGGTTCAGAACATCTTGCCGATCAATTATCAGTATGAGCTGAGTGGATGGATTTATAAGGTAATTCACCAGGGAGATGCCATGTTCTCGGAATGGCTTCACAACAATGGTTATATGAATGAAAAGAAGCAATTATAAAGGCCAACCAGTAAGTTTATTCGAGATAATGACCGTTTTTGTCTTTTTATTGTCGCGATTAGCCAAATACAGAATTATTTACCGCTTTTTTGCAGTTTTAAAGATTTATTCATCATAACTTGGAACGATATTCGAGATAATGAAGGTTTATGTATTTATTGCATTTTCATTCGGGCAATTTTTGGGTAATGCGGTTACTCCCGAGGCCATTATTCGATGCATTTAATCCTCAACCGGTAAATTTTTCAAATTAACTTTCGTTTTTTTTAATACACATGCTCAGAATACACTCAGAATAATTCCAAATTCCTGAAGACTTTCGCATGTGTTGTGCGCAGGATATCTAATTCAATCAATATAAGGTCAACTCGACTTGACTAATATCATGATGGGTCTAAGTGTTTGTATATTTAGGATCGATGAAAAAAGGAGAGCGGTTTTTAGAATTTTTAATTCCAATGTTTCTGACAGAGGAAATGACGTGTCGATGGAGATGAAACATCATATCATGTAACTATCCGATATTTTGGAAATTATGGAAGAAATAAAATACATAGCTCATTCGGAAAATGATCAAGGCAATGAGCATGAGTTGGTAAATCATCTGAATGGGGTTGCAGCTATAATGAAATCTTTTACAGATAATCTCATTTACCGGAAGTTATTTCATGTAACAGGATTGCTTCACGATTTGGGTAAATACCAGCCAGCTTTTCAAAAATACCTTCGTGAGGGTGGACGCAAAGGCAGCGTTCCGCATTCAAGTTGGGGCGCTGCGATTGCTGTTCAAAACAACCAGTTTGAAGCAGCATTTGCCATTGACGGTCATCATAAAGGTTTGCCTGATAGGGGAAGTTTGAAAACCGACCTCTATGAATTTGAGGAACTGGAACACCCTTTATTAACTTCTGTAAGGCGTGAGTTTTTTAAGGAAAATCCAATTGATGAAAAGGATTTGGTTTATTACGATGCTGGCCTAAAAGGGACAGAAAAAGAATTGTTTATCCGGATGCTATTTAGTGCTCTGACTGATGCGGACTGGTTAGATACCGAAAAACATTTTAACAATTCTAATTCAGCGCAAAGAAGCACGAAAGTATTTGATCCTCAATATTTGTTAGAGAAATTAGAAAAAGAGATAAGTGGAAAAAGTAAGGCTGGCTATTTAAATACTTTGCGAAACAAAGTTCGAGGTTATGCTATTTCCAAGGCCAGGTCCGAAACTGGATTTTTTTCTATGACACTACCAACAGGTATGGGTAAAACTTTGGCTTCGGTTAGTTGGGCTTTGCATCATGCTCAGCATAATAAGTTAAAGCGAATTATAATTGTTCTTCCTTTTATTAGTATCATTGACCAAACGGCACAAGAACTGAAACGTATTTTTGGCGAAGAGTGGGTATTGGAGCATCATTCAAATTTCAATGATGATGAGGAAGCGAATAGAAACATAGCGGATGAAAATCTGCTAAACGAAGCCTACACCAGACGATTAGCCACTGAAAACTGGGACTACCCGATTATAGTTACTACATCAGTGCAGTTTTTTGAATCATTATTTGGAAATAAGCCTTCGCGATGCCGCAAAATACATAATATTGCTCAATCGGTGGTTATATTTGATGAAGTTCAAACTTTACCGAAGGAACTGGTTCTACCCACTCTTACCATGTTAAAAAACGTTCAGAAAGTGATGGGAGTTTCATTCCTTTTTTGCACTGCAACGCAACCGGCTTTTGAGAAAAGTGAAGCCTTTGATGGTATCGAATCTATTCAGCCACTCGTTGAAAATCCGAAAGAAGTATTTGATGCCACTCGAAGGGTCGTGTACCTGCCCTTAAACAATTACGAGCCGATCACAATTGAAGACTTATGTGAGAACGTCCTGGAACGCAACGATTCTATCTTATGTGTTTTCAATACCAAAAAACAAGCGTTATTGTTTTTCGATGCAATTCATGATTGTTCGGACTATAAGGTTTTTCACTTATCAACAAGCATGTACCCAGCACACCGCAAAAAAGTAATCGGAAATATTCGCACTTGTTTGAATAACAAGGAAAAGATATTGGTCTCTTCTACCCAATTAATTGAAGCTGGAGTCGATTTCGATTTTCCTTATCTTTACAGGGAGATCGCTCCTTTAGAATCTATAATTCAGTCGGCCGGTCGGTGCAATCGCGAAGGAAAACTTGACAAGCCAGGGGAGGTTTATATATTTTCGATTGATGGAGCCGGTTCGCCTAATAAACAATATCGTTCCCTGTCAGAATTTGCAAATAGTTTGTATAAAGGCAACGAGACCCTGCTTTTTGAACATGATTTCTTTGGCGAGTATTACCGTAAAGCCTTCAAGCTTTTTATCCCTGAGGATAAAAATAATATTGGACAGGCTCGGCTTGGGTTTAATTTTAAAACTGTTGCAGAATCTTATCACTTAATCGAAAGCACTACTACTCCGATATTTATTCTTTGTGATGAAAGTAAGGTTCTGTATGAGAAAATAAGGTATAAACCAATATTGTCACGCTCCGACTACAGGGCTTTACAGCAATACTCGGTGCAGGTATATGACAATTTTATGAATGAAAATATTGGCAAGATAGGAAAAGAACCACAGGGTTACTGGAAATGGTATGGCGTTTATGACCACAATTACGGCATCTCCAGCAGTGCTCAGCTTGATACTTACATTGTATAACCCATAATACCCAGAAAATGATAGATAACGAAATTTTACGTATAAAAGTGACAGGCGAATTTGCATGCTTTACCCGCCCCGACTTAAAAGTTGAACGAATGACCTACCCTTGTATGACACCATCTGCTGCAAGGGGTGTACTCGATTCAATACTCTGGAAGCCTGAATTTCAATGGTGGATACATCGGATTGTTATACTTAACCCGGTCAAATTCTTCTCGGTTAAACGGAATGAAATTAATGCAAAGCAAGGTAAAACGCCGATTAATATTGAGGAAAGACGAGCTCAGCGAAACAGCATTATCCTCAAAGATGTTGCTTATATCATCGAAGCTTCGGTATTTCAAACGGACTTTGACTCCAAGAACCCGCCAAGGAAGTATGCCGAAATGTTTAAGCGGCGTGTAAAAAAAGGACAGTGTTGGCGAAGGCCATTCTTGGGGACACGCGAGTTTGCTGCGGAATTTTGTGCACCTGATGGCACAGAGCAACCTTTACAGGAAATAATACCGATAGGAAGTATGCTGTTCGATATTTTTTTTGATGCCAAAGGCAAGCCTTCACCGTTGTTTTTCTATGATGTAGCAGTGGTCAACGGCATTTTGGAATGCCCAAAAATGGAGAACGAAAAAATGATGCTTTCATCCCATATTCAACCGGAAATGGATAGCGAAGTTTCGTCAATTATTTACGGTTTTAACCAAATTGAAGAAAAGGAGGCTGCGTTATGATACAGGAATTGGCTGAGTTTGGGAAACGAATACGTACTGGACACGATGCTTTAAAGGACGAACCTATTTCAATTGATCTAGTAATCAATGTCGACGGCTCTTTTCATTCCTTTTCAGTAATTGAGAAAATAAGCAGATCTGCGGAAGCTCTAAATTCAAAAAAAGGGAAAGCCCGATTATTACTTGACAAAGCTGAGGAGGTATTAAATTACACCGGTTTTAATCATGGTATTCCAGATGATGAGAAATCAAAGGAACAAACAAAGGCTGAAGCCGCATCTTTGTTTAAGCATCAGCTGTTTCTAAGCAAACTGCAGATATACAATGAATTGGATATTTTATTTCCCGTTTTTGCCTTTTATTCCGAAAACAGGAAAAATGGGATGGACATGGCCGTCAGCGAATTTGAGAATCAGGTTGGCGAGAAAGAAAGAGCTGGTAATATTGCCTTTCGGGTCAAAGATATCAGGCTTCACGAAGAGCAAGCCGTGTATGATGCCATAGTCGAAAAATTCGAGAAAGAGCAGGCAACGCAGTTGATTGGGCAAGAAAAGATATGTTCAGTCTGTGGCAAGTCTGATTTCCCGATATTAAATCAGCCTCATGGAATGATTAAACGCGTTCCTGATGGACAGACTGCCGGTTGTGCCCTGGTTTCCTACAATGAAAAGGCTTTTGAATCATATGATTTAAAAGGAAACGATAACTCTTCAATATGCACCAAGTGTGCTAAAAATTATGTTGAAGGACTAAACTGGCTATTATCAAACGGAAGTGGAAAAGTTATTGAAGATAGTAACGGGAAGTCTAAAATTCAATTTTCTTACTCCAATCGCAAAAATTTGGGTTCCGATACTGCAACTATCTATTGGACAAGAGATGAAGAATCCATTGATGATATTAACCTTCTCGATAATCCTGATTCAGGCGAAATCACCAAATTATTTGATTCTTTAAATCAAGGTGACAATAGACCTGTAAAAGGAATCAAGACAAACCAGTTTTATTCCTGCACACTGTCGGGTGCGGCAGCTCGTATTGCAATCCGCGATTGGATTGAAATTAGCCTGGATAATTCCCGGGATAATATAGCAAAATGGTTTCGGGAAATTGCTATCCGTGCTTATGGAGAAACAAGGTATCCATCTATATACGCACTTGCCAGAGCCGGTCATAATACCAAATATTCCAATGATCCTACGAATGCACGAATAGCAACTCAATTGTGGAATGCAGCACTTAAAAATTCAGTTCCGCCATTGTGGATTCTAACAGCAATTCTCAAAAGGATTCGGTTTACAGAGAGTACTGTGGATGGACGGGCAAAAGATCCGGTAACACCCGAAAGAGCAGCATTAATAAGGCTTATATTAAACAGGAACAATAAAAACGGAGGAATTATGATTAGAGAACAAAATGACCCAAACGACAAGGGCCAGGCACTTGTTTGTGGTAAAATTTTCGCAGTCATGGAGAGTATTCAAAGGGCAGCACAGGGCAAAGACCTTAATGCCGGAATCCGTGAACGATTTTTCTCTTTTGCTTCAACCAGCCCGGCACCGGCTTTTGGCAGATTGATGAAGTTATCCCAAAATCACATTTCGAAACTTAAACATGAAAAACCAGGCCTTGCGGTATTACTCGACAGGCAATTACAGGAATTGTGCAGCTTTATCGAAAGTTTTCCGGCTATCTTCTCCCTTGAAGAACAAGGACAGTTTGCGCTTGGTTATTACCATCAAAAGCAGCAGGAATATGACAATGCAAAAATCAATAAAGAACTTCAACCAATATTAGAAAATAAGGAGGACTAAACTATGACAACAAATGCAATCAAAAATCGCTACGACTTTGTATTTTTATTTGACGTAAAAGACGGAAATCCTAACGGTGATCCTGATCAGGCAAACCTCCCACGAGTGGATGCAGAAAACCAGGAGGGACTTATTACTGACGTATGTATTAAAAGGAAAGTTAGGAATTTTGTGCAACTAAAGCACAATTTGAGCAATCCTAATGATATTTTTATCAGACAGGGGAATGTCTTAGCTCCAATTATTGATAAAACTCCAGGCACTACTATTGCTGAAAGGCAAAGTAATTTGTGTAAGGACTATTTTGATATACGTGCTTTTGGAGCCGTTTTAAGCGTTGGTGATAAAGGTGCAGGTACTGTCCGTGGCCCTGTTCAGTTCACGTTCTCTCGTTCTGAAGACCGCATTTACCAAGCTGAGCATTCAATTACCCGCTGTGCTGTAACTACTGAGAAAGAAGCTAAATCGCAGGAAAAACGGGAAAATGCTTCTACTTTTGGTCGCAAATCCACAGTTCCTTATGCTCTTTATCGTATGCATGGATTTATTTCGGCCGTCGATGCGCTTAAATCCGGGTTTTCAGATGAAGACCTGGCATTGTTATGGGAAGCATTGCTCAATGCTTTTGAGCACGATCGTGCCGCTGCCCGTGGTGAAATGAACCCCAGGAAATTAATTGTTTTCAAACACAATAACCACTTGGGATCAGCCCGGTCGGGTGAACTTTTCGATAAAGTACAGATTACTAAAAACACCGAATTGCCGCGTTCGTGGGGTGATTATTCTGTTACCATCGACAAATCTGTTCCAGCTGGAATTGCACTTATTGAAATGTTGTAATGCGAAAATAATATGGGCAAAAAAAAGCATCCTCCACCGGAAGGCTTCAACGACATTCTTCTTTACACAACACCAAACGGTAGCGTTAAGGTCGAAATTTATCTTCGTGACGAAACTATTTGGCTGACTCAGCCAAAAATTGCTGATTTGTTTGGGGTGCAACGGCCTGCAATTACCAAACATCTGAAGAACATTTTTGAATCAGGGGAATTGAAGGAAAGTTCAGTATGTTCCATTTTGGAACATACTGCCGCCGACGGGAAAATATATTCAACTCAGTTTTATAACCTCGATGCAATTATTTCGGTAGGATATCGCGTAAACAGTAACCAGGCTACCCATTTCAGAATCTGGGCTACTGAACGGCTGAAGGAGTATATTATTAAAGGGTTCACAATGGATGATGAACGCCTGAAAAACCCCGAAAATATTTTTGGCAAAGATTATTTTGAGGAGCAACTTGCCCGAATTCGCGACATTCGCTCCAGCGAACGGCGCTTTTATCAGAAAATTACCGATATTTATTCGCAATGCAGCTCCGATTATCGGGCTGATTCAGAACTGACCCTGGCATTTTTTGCGAACGTTCAAAATAAGTTGCATTGGGCTATTACCGGTAAAACTGCAGCCGAAATCATTGCTGAACGAGCTGATAGTAAAAAACCGAACATGGGGTTAACCCATTGGAAAAATGGGCCCGATGGCCGCATTAGAAAATCTGATCTCGGCATTGCCAAAAACTATCTTAACGAAAAGGAGCTCGATGCATTGAACCGAATCGTTGCCATGTATCTCGATTACGCTGAATCTCAGGCATCGAACAGAATTGCCATGAGCATGAGTGGCTGGGTGCAAAAATTAAATGCATTTCTGAAGTTTAATGAAAAAGAAGTTTTGCTACACTTAGGCTCGGTTTCTCATGAGATTGCATTAGTCCTGGCTGATACCGAATTCGAAAAGTACCGCATCGTTCAGGACAAAATGCTGAAGTCGGATTTTGATCAGGTTTTAGAACAACATGCCGAATACATTAAAAATTCCACAACCAAAAAATAACTTTCATGGATGTAGCAGATTATCTCATGCTCTCCGGAATACAGCATTTTGCATTTTGCGAGCGACAATGGGCTTTAATTCATATCGAACAGCAATGGTTGGAAAATGTCCTCACAATTGAAGGGCAGGATTTGCACAGCAAGGTGGATGATCCATTTCTGACAGAAAGTCGTGGAAATATCATCACGCTACGCGCTTTGCCTATTGTTTCTCATGCGATGGAATTAGCTGGAAGAGCAGATGTTATTGAATTGCAAAGGGCAAATGATAATGATGATACCGCAGTACTTGTTGCGGGGAGACCCGGCAAATGGTTAATGGTTCCGGTAGAGTACAAACGCGGAAAGCCCAAACCCGATGAGCGTGATGAGGTTCAACTCTGCGCCCAGGCGATTTGTTTGGAAGAGATGCATGGGACTCATATAGAAAATGGCTATCTCTACTACGGTGAAACCCGCCATCGTCACGAAGTTGAATTCAGAGAACCGCTTCGTTCAATGGTAAAAGGGTTAGCAAAACGTATGCATGAACTATTTGATAATGGGGTAACCCCGCCACCTGTTTTTAAACCGCATTGTAAGTCATGCTCATTAATAGATGTTTGTTTACCAAAATCGTCAGATGTATTCGAAGCAGTTGAGAAATACCTCGAAAGTGCATTTAACGCAGCATCAAACGACGTTTCAGTTTTACATAATTCAGATACATGCGAAAACTCCTGAATACACTGTATGTTACCACGCCCGAATCATATCTTACAAAAGATGGTGAGAACGTAGTGATAAAAATAAATGACGCTGAAATATTTCGGATCCCAATTCATAATTTAGAAGGGATAGTCTGTTTTAGTTATATGGGGGCAAGTCCCGGGTTGATTGGGATATGTGCCGAAAAAAACGTTGGCTTGACGTTTGTTTCACCTTTTGGCAAATTTATTGGTCGCATTCAGGGAAAGGTGAGCGGTAATGTATTATTACGACGAAAGCAATACCGAATTGCAGATCAAGATGATACCTCTCTTGCAATTGCCCGGATTTTTATTTTGGGGAAAATATCGAATTGTCGATCAATTCTGCTTAGGGTAATGCGCGATCATAGTTCTTCCGTTAATGTGAAAACAATAGAAGAGTCCGTTGCCATACTTCAGTACAAACTAAAGAGTATATACAGAGCGAAAACGCTGGATGAACTCAGGGGTTTTGAAGGAGAGGCAGCAGTAGCTTATTTTTCTGCATTTGATGAAATGATCCTTTGCCAAAAAGAGGATTTCTTTTTTCATGGTCGTAACAGACGCCCTCCACGGGATAATATGAATGCCATGCTCTCTTTTGTTTACACCATTCTGATGCATGATATACAATCGGCACTGGAAACAGTTGGTTTGGATCCTTATGTCGGATATCTGCATCGCGACAGGCCTGGCCGGCCATCCCTGGCGCTTGATATGATGGAGGAGTTCAGACCTTATCTTGCTGATCGTCTTGTTCTTTCGCTCATAAACAGGAAGCAAATAAATGCCCGTGGTTTTTTACACACTGATTCTGGTGATGTAATTATGAAAGATGATACCCGTAAAGAATTGATTACAGCCTGGCAAAAGCGGAAACAGGAGAAAATCATCCATCCTTATTTGCAGGAAGAGATTCCTGTCGGGCTATTACCCTATGCACAGGCATTACTGTTTGCCAGATATATGAGGGGAGATTTGAAAAATTATCCTGTTTTTATTGTGAAATAGCCTGGGGCCATGATGGTATTAATAACTTATGATGTCGAAACCCAAGATCGAATTGGAAGGAAACGATTGAGACATGTTGCTAAAATGTGTGAGGATTATGGTCAACGGGTTCAAAATTCTGTTTTTGAGTGTGTTTTGGAGCCAGGAAAATTTACCGAATTGAAAATCAGATTAATTGATTCTATAGATAAGGAAAAAGATAGTCTTCGGTTTTATTACCTGGGTTCTAAATGGTCAGGTAAGGTAGAACACATAGGAGCAAAACCATCCATAAATCCAGAAACAGATTGTCTGCTTGTTTGAATCGCGAACCTGATGTGAACAGTAAAATACTATAGAACTCGCACCTGCTGGAATTAAGTTAGTTATGAAATTTCCTGTATTTTTTATATCTAAATTGTTCTTTGAAATCTTGGTTCGCATAAATGTTGTTGTATTTGTATGTTTATCAAAACGTTATTTTTGTGCAGTCGCACCCCTCGCGGGTGCGTGGATTGAAACA
>JBBRTX010000018.1:0-71693 GCA_038244085.1 Bacteroidales bacterium
CATAAAAGCCTTCATCAAATGTCGCACCCCTCGCGGGTGCGTGGATTGAAACTCAGGCGCAGGCTTACAGGGATATCCGTTCCTCGTCGCACCCCTCGCGGGTGCGTGGATTGAAACCATTACAAAGCCGATCATCTTACCGCCCTTGCCAGTCGCACCCCTCGCGGGTGCGTGGATTGAAACATAAGGCTGATTGGACAAGGGTTTTGATTATCTGGTCGCACCCCTCGCGGGTGCGTGGATTGAAACCATCGGTAGCATCGCCATATACTGCTGATCCTGGGTCGCACCCCTCGCGGGTGCGTGGATTGAAACCCCGAAGGAAGAACATTCCCCGAAGGAAGAATTAGTCGCACCCCTCGCGGGTGCGTGGATTGAAACTTCTAATCAGCCCGTCAAACCAGCTAGTCTTGCGTCGCACCCCTCGCGGTTGCGTGGATTGAAACCAAAACCAAATCATCTATCCTATCCGTCAGAGATTGGTCGCACCCCTGGAAAGGAGGTCCTTAAATTCAGTACTATTTAACCAAATCTACTACACATTTCAAAATATGTAGTAACTTTGGTTAAACTTTTCATTGTATGAGAGATTTACTCATTGCACGATTTGAACAAAACGGAGGGTTCCTTCACAGTACGGATTCTTTGTCGGCTGCAGAAAAATATCATCTCCGGCTACTAATAAAGGAAGATATTATAACCAGAGTAAAGCGGGGTCTGTTTCACTTGAACGATTCTTCAAGGGTTTTTCAGGAAGCAGAAGTAGCCAGGATAATTCCTTCAGGAATATTCTGTATGTTCACAGCATGGTCATATTACGAGCTCACCACACATATACCAGCCGAGTACCATATTGCCATCCCGAGAACCATTAAAATTGTTTTGCCTGTTTATCCACCGGTCAAAGTATATCATTGGGTCATTGAAACTTATTATATTGGTAAAAAATCAGCAGAAATAAATGGTTCAATGGTTACTGTTTACGACTTGGAAAGATCAGTTTGCGATGCGGTTAAATTTCGTAACAAAATTGGAACTGACATACTGAGCGAAATTCTCCATAATTATGTCCGCCGAAGCGATAAGAACCTGGATAAGCTTATGAAATATGCAGCTGATCTGAGAATATCAAACACATTGAACCAACTCCTACCGATAATTGTATGACCGATATAGGAAAATCCGTTCGCACCCGACTGCTCAATATTGCTAAGAAAGAAAATCTCTCTTTTCAACTCGTAATTATCCGTTATATGCATGAGCGGCTGCTATATTGTCATTCCTGCACCTGTGCAACTAAACTACCCGACATTATTACCTGAATCAGGAATTCCGGTTATTCAGGCCTATTCGCTGGAGACAGTTGTAGCTGAGAAATTTGAGGCCATGATCGATTTATCGGTGTTTAACAGCCGTATGAAAGACTTTTACGATGTTCATTTTATCCTGACAACACGGCAACTAAATCCAAAACATCTCGAAGAATCCGTATGCGAAACTTTCCATAATCGAAACAATGCTTATACTCCTGATCACGCCCTCTTTTCCACCGCTTTCCCGGTAGATGTCAACCGTCTGCGACAGTGGAAAGTCTTTTTGGTAAAGAACCAACTTGATCAAGCAATTGAATTAAATGACGTTATAGGTATTATCAGGAAATTCCTTTTCCCAATCTGGGAGCGGCTTTCAAAAGAAATGTAAAATGAAGCCAAGGCTTTGGCCTTTGGGGCGACTTTTTAGAAAAGTTGCAAAATCCTACATTGTTGTAAAGCGAAATTTTCAAAGGTATGCTCGTGAAAATATTGTTTCGCTAAACACGACCTCCTTTCGGTAATATAATCCTTGGACACAACCATTCAACTGGAACTGTCGCCCGAAGTGAAGCCGACAATAAAATCACAAAGAAGATCAAGGATTGCGGCTTGCTGCTCGATGTGGCCGTCCTGGATCATATCATCGTCGGGGATGACCGGTTCTATTCCTTTGCGGATGAAGGTGCCATGTAGAATTAACGTCCTGGTTTCGATACAATCAGAACCAGGGCTTTTTTCTCTTTTTAGCATAATATTCAGCTTTCACGGACATTGGTTAACTTAGCCATCTATTATCATCCCTATGAAATATTTTCTTCTCGCCATCCTCTGGATAATCTATTGTGCATTGCACAGTGGCTTAATTACACCTTCGTTTACAAACTTCCTGAAGCGGCAATTAGATGGCAGATACAGGTATTATAGAGTATTCTTTAACCTCTTTGCCGTTGCATCGCTGATTCCATTAGTTTTATATACCTACTCATTAAGACAAACGCCGTTTTTTATTTGGGATGGTTACCTCATGCCCATTAGATACCTGCTTTTGGCAACTGGAATCCTGATAATCGTTTCCGGATCGAGACATTACGATATGTCAACTTTTCTGGGAATAAAACAGATCAGGGAGGAGGTAAATCATAACCTGATCAACTCAACAGGAAAACTTGATTCGAGAGGCATTTTAGGCGTTATACGCCACCCATTTTATTCAGCAAGTTTCCTGGTCATATGGGCAAACAATCTTGATACAGCCATGCTTATTGTCAACATTACACTGAGCGGCTATTTGATTATTGGCACGTTATTGGAAGAGCAGAAACTCCTTGCAGAATTTGGTGATGATTATCGGGATTATCAGCGGAAAGTATCAATGCTATTCCCGATGAAATGGATTATTAAGAATTTTCAATTTTCAAAAACGCAATAAATACTCATCTCAAATGAAAAAATTAATCATTTTAGCTGCCTTATTATTCATGTCCAGTTTGCTGGTAAACGCTCAAACTGCTATTGAGGCAAAGAGTTCCCTTCAGAAATCCCAGATAAAACTCGGGATGGTTATATATTCGAATGATGCTGAGACCATATGGAATGCACTGCGTCTCGCTAATTTTTCTTTAAATGAGGGAGATTCTGTTTCGATCTTTCTTTTAGGGAAAGGCGTTGAACTTCAATCCATCTCTTCCAAAGAATTTGATGTTCAGGATCAACTGAATACCTTCTCGGAAAATGGAGGAAAAGTCCTGGCATGTGGGACCTGCCTCCGCAGTCGTGGTAAGGAAGGTTCTGCTGTTTGTCCACTGTCCTCGATGAGTGAGCTCTACCAGATCATAAAGAAAAGTGATAAAGTTTTAACATTTTAATCAATTCATTATGAAAATCTTACTTATCATCAATGATGCCCCATATGGCACCGAAAAAGCCTATAATGCTCTCCGCATGGCTATGACCATTCAGAAAGAAGATGAAACAGCTGAAGTCCGGATTTTCCTGATGGCAGATGCTGCAACTGCGGCTCTTCCCGATCAGAATACGCCCCAAGGATATTACAACATTGAGCGTATGATGAAATCAGTGCTCATGAAAGGTGGCAAGGTAAAAATTTGCGGATCATGCGCCGAAGCCCGTGGGATAAGTAAACTCCCATTGATTGAAGGTACAGAACTCAGCAATATGAAGGAATTGGTGCAGTGGACGCTTGATAGCGATAAAGTGCTGACATTTTAATTGGTTTCATTTGCCAAAAAAAAATTTCTCTCTTTTCATTTCACCAAACTATTTTTCATTTGAATTTTTCGATAATCTTACCTATGCTAAATTAATTTGATTTTGCAAAGATTCAAGTCTTTATATCAGCCATAACATAAGCAGCCTTAGGCCAGCGCGGGTCGAATGCTTCAAGTTTAGTTAATCGGTATGGTTTATAGCGCTGGGTACCGAGTGCTTGGGATTGCGGTGACAAGACCTGAGCGGCCTGAGCGCAAAAAATATGAATCGCGGAGAATGTTATTGCAATCCAATAAATCTACAAGAAAATCCCGTGAAATGGAAAATGGAAAGTCTGAAACGAAGAGTGTGAATTGTAAAGTGCGAAATATTTCAGACTTCGCACTTCACGATTCACATTTGAAAGGGGTACCCGGGGCGGGACTTGAACCCGCACGCTCGTGAAAGCACAGGATTTTAAGTCCTGCGTGTCTACCAATTCCACCACCCGGGCGAAGCGTGTGTGTGTTTGAGAATGAGTGTGGGTGTGCGATTCGTAAAAAAACCCTCAATGGGATTCGAGGGTTCTTTTTGTGAGCGAAAGACGGGATTCGGACCCGCGACCCCGACCTTGGCAAGGTCGTGCTCTACCAGCTGAGCTACTTTCGCGTTTTGCTTTGGGACTGCAAATTTATACAAATTTTAAAAAACACAACAGGAAAAATCACTTTCCTAACAATTTTTTAATTTCATTCAACTTCATCAAGGCTTCTACAGGGGTCAACGTGTTGATATCCGTATTCAGGATATCTTCTTTGATCTGTAACAACAGCGGATCACTTAACTGTATAAAACTGAGCTGGTAACCATCACTTAAAGAAGAGGAAGCGGCTTTGGATCCAGCCCGTTTAGCGCTCTTTTTGTGCGAACCCAGTTCTTCTGAATTATGCGATTTTTCAAGTTTTTCCAAAAGTTCATTGGCCGTATCAATCACCGAATTGGGCATCCCGGCCATCTTTGCCACATGAATCCCGAAGCTGTGTTCACTTCCTCCGGGAATCAATTTCCGTAAAAAGATGATTTTGTTATTGATTTCCTTCACGGAGACATGATAATTCCTGATCCTTGGAAAAAGATCCGCCATATCAATCAGCTCATGGTAATGGGTCGCAAAAAGTACCTTTGCCTTGAACAAAGGATGCTCATGTAGATACTGTGCGATGGCCCAGGCAATGGAAATCCCGTCGTAGGTGCTGGTTCCCCGTCCAATCTCATCCAGCAGGATCAGGCTTCGGTTGGAGATATTGTTCAGGATACTGGCGGTTTCATTCATCTCCACCATAAAGGTTGATTCGCCGGACGAAATATTATCGGAAGCCCCTACCCTGGTAAAGATCTTATCGGTGATGCCCAGAACTGCGGAATCGGCAGGAACAAAACTTCCCATCTGCGCCATCAGGACAATCAGGGCGGTTTGCCGTAACAAGGCAGATTTACCAGACATGTTCGGACCGGTGATAATCAGGATCTGCTGGTTACGGTCATCCAGCATCACATCATTGCTGATGTATTGTTCACCGGTCTTCAGTTGCTGTTCTATAACCGGATGACGCCCACCTTTGATATCCAATATATAGGTATCATTCAGAACCGGCCGGGTATACTTGTGTTTTTCGGCGCTGACAGAAAAAGAAACCAGCACATCCAATCGTGCAGCAAGGCTGGCATTGAGTTGTATGGGACCGATGTAATCTGTCAGGAAGAGAACCAGGTCGTTGAAAAGCTTGGTTTCCAGTTGCAGGATCTTCTCTTCGGCACCGAGGATCTTCTCCTCATAAACCTTGAGCTCTTCGGTGATATATCTTTCGGCATTTACCAGGGTTTGTTTCCGGTTCCATTCGGCCGGGACCTTATCCTTGTGCGAATTGGTCACTTCCAGGTAATAGCCGAACACATTGGTATAGCCGATCTTTAATGACGAAATCCCGGTATTTTCAATCTCACGTTGCTGGATCTGTACCAGGTAATCTTTGCCGGAATAAGAGAGATGCCTCAGTTCATCCAGTTCTGCGTTAACATTTTCGCGGATCACATTGCCCTTGCTGACCATGGCGGGAGGATCGCCCTGGATCTCCAGCCGGATCTTTTCTCTTGCCAGCGAACATACATTAAATTGTTCACCGATCTTCTGCAAACCTTCATTTGAAGATTCCGAGCAGAGATGCTGAAGGTTCTCAATACAATCCAATACCTGCTTCAGGTGGAAGGTTTCCCTCGGACCGATTCTTCCGACGGCCACTTTGGAGATCAGCCTTTCGAGATCACCGATCCGCTGAATGTTATGAAGGACCTTATCTCTTGCTTCGGTATGCTTCATGAAATAATCAACGATATCCAACCGCTCTTCAATGGGTCCGCGGTTTTTGAGCGGGAGGATGATCCATCTTTTCAACAAACGGGATCCCATCGGCGAAACCGTCTGATCAAGGATAGAAAGCAGGGTTGCCGAAGCATTATAGGGTGAATGTAACAATTCCAGGTTCCGGATCGTGAACCGGTCGAGCCACACATAATGATCTTCCTCAATACGGGCAAGCTTGGTGATGTGCCCTACCCTGTCGTGTTGGGTTTCGGCAAGATAATGCAGCGCAGCACCTGCTGCAATCACCGCCTGTTCCATGTTTTCGACGCCAAACCCTTTCAACGAGTTGGTCTGGAAATGTTTTAGCAACAATTCATGCGAAAAATCGGCAGTGAACACCCAGTCATCAAAGGTGTTGATGTAAAACTTATTTCCGAACAGCTCAGTAAATTTCTGTCTTTTGCTTTTCTGAACGATGACTTCATTGGGATGAAACCCCTGGATGAGTTTATCAACATATTCCATCGATCCCTGGGCAAGGTAAAATTCCCCGGTGGAAACATCCAGGAAAGAGATTCCTGAAATTTTCGCATCAAGATGAATACTGCAAAGGAAATTGTTCTCTTTTTGCTCCAGGATCTTATCATTATAAGAAACGCCCGGAGTAACGAGTTCCGTAACCCCCCGTTTCACTATGGTTTTGGTGAGTTTGGGATCTTCAAGCTGATCGCAGATGGCCACTCTGAGACCGGATTTCACCAGTTTGGGAAGGTAGGTATCAAGGGCGTGATGAGGAAATCCGGCCAGTTCGATATAGGAAGCTGACCCATTGGCTCGTCGTGTAAGGACGATCCCCAGGATACCCGCCGTTTTTATCGCATCTTCCCCGAACGTCTCATAAAAATCCCCTACCCTGAATAGTAATAATGCATCAGGATATTTCACCTTAATGGCATTATACTGCTTCATCAGCGGTGTCTCGGCAATTTCACTGTTCTTTGCGGCCAAGGTCTTGTTTTAGGAAAATTTATAATATTATTGCAAATGTAAATTTTTTCCGCCAATGAGAAAACTGACTATGGATGAATTAAAGCGGATTTCGGTTGAAGATTTTAAATCTTCCGTAAAGATCCCGATAGTGATCATTCTGGATAACATCCGGAGCCAGAACAACACAGGATCTGTGTTTCGCACAGCTGATGCATTTCGGCTGGAAGCCATCTTTCTGTGCGGGATCACGGCCACACCGCCACATCGTGAAATTCATAAAACTGCGCTGGGTGCAACTGAATCGGTATCCTGGACTTATTATGCCGATACTACGGCTGCCATCCGGGTGCTGAAAGCCAAAAAATACAAAATTTTCGCGATCGAGCAAACCGACCGAAGCATTCCCCTGAACCAATTTGTTCCCGATAAGGAAGAAGGGATAGCACTTGTGTTTGGAAATGAAGTGAATGGCGTGGATGACAAGATAATGGATTATTGTGATGCCTCCGTTGAAATCCCTCAATTCGGAACAAAACATTCGCTCAACATTTCTGTAGCTGCCGGGATCGTGATCTGGGATATTGTTGCGAAGCTGAAGATTTTTACCTGAAAAACGAAACCCCGACCCGATTATGCCGTATAATTTACATATTACTGTATTTTTTATTGCCTATTTATAGAAATCTTTTATAATTTTACATCTTCTTTAGGGTATGTTTTTTGTACTCATTTGATTATCAGGGATTTATTAGTATATTTAGACTTATTAACCGAAAAAAAGTGAAAAATTGCTTTTAGAATAGCTTGAATTTAGTGTACAATTTAATATATTTGTAGAAATCAGTAAGCAAATCGAAAATTATAATTTAAATTTTTAAGTATGAAAAACCTTTATCAAAACTTATCGAAAGTGATCATCCTGTTTCTTGTGATGATTGTGCCGATGGTTAATTATGCTCAGACGACGATCGTGGAGAAGAAGGCCGACGATGCAAAAACTGAGAAAGCCGCGGCTCGCATGAACACAGCACCTACCCATACCTATTGGTCTGTTACCTTATTTGGAGGCGCAAACCAATTCAACGGAGACCTTTCAAAAAATTTATTCTTAAACGACAAGTGGAAATTTGGTGCAGGTGCAATGGTAACGCGACAGTTTACCCGTGTGATCGGTACAAGGTTCAAATTCGGATGGGCTCCCCTGACCTCTACTGTCAAAGGGAAATTTGTCCCGGGAGCAAACCCTGATCCAACCACAGGTCTGGCAGGTGATTATGTCAATCAGAGTTTCACATCATATGTGCTGGAAGGCGATGTGCATGCCACGATTAATTTTGTAAACTGGATTGCAGGTTATAAACCGGAAAGATTCTTCTCTTCCTACCTTATTTTAGGAGTCGGTTTGGATCATACCCAAGGTTCCAGGACGAATGACCTTGATTTGACGACGTTAGGATACCTTGGTTATCCTACGCACAAGGGTCCTGACAATTTAGGTTATGGAAACAACAGTGGCATCGGAAACTGGAATCTTGAACTTAAAGCAACTGCAGGTATTGGTTTTGACTTCAACCTCAACCAGCACTGGTCGATCAACCCGGAAATTCTCTGGAGATGGAGAGATGGAGATGTTCTCGATCTTACCCCAGGCGGTGTAATGGAAGTTAAAAACGACATGTATAGCGGCATTAACCTCGGCCTCACTTATAAATTTGCTTACGGTGGTTGCAGCATCAAACAAATGGAAAAAGATTATGCCCTGGTAAAATTTGAAACTACCCCGGCAGTGCTTGTTGAGAAAGGTGATTCAGTGTTGGTTACCGTAAAAGGAACTTTCCCTCCAAAATATTTCTGCCCGAAAGCTGTCATGATTTTCGAACCGGTTCTGAAATATGAAGGTGGTACTTATACCCTGAAACCGATCACCCTGAAGGGAGAAAAAATTGCTGGCGACGGAATCATGATTCCTTACAAGGAAGGTGGCTCTTTCACTTATTCCATGGTTTTCCCTTACAAACCTGAAATGGCTGTTTCCGAACTGGTTGTTGCCCCGCTCATCTATGACGCGAAGGACAAAATCATTCCCAGCAAAGACGAAATTAAAGTTAAAGCAAAATATGCAATCCTTCCTGAGCGGAGCCTGGCTCCCGGTATCATTCATACCCCAACCCGCATTGCGTTGGATATGATCCCTGCCATTGCCGAACATGGTTATCAGAAAGAAGTGATTACAACCAAAGCTGCTACTTTATTCTTCCGCATCAACCTTTTCAAATGGGAACCCAAATTTGGCCTCAATAAAACACAAGAAGCACAGGATGCTTTGGCCCAGTTGAATCTGTTTGTGAACCAGGGCTGGAAGATCAAGAATGTCACCATCGACGGCTGGGCATCACCCGACGGAGAAGAGACATTCAATGTTGGTCTTTCCGAAAACCGTGCTAAAACCGGTAACGCTTACATGATGGATCAGTTCAGAAACTTCGTGAAAGAAGCTCAGAAAGCAAACAAGAACAAAAAAGAAGTAAAAGCTAAGCTTGATTCGGCCGGCATGGAAGTAACCTTCGTCGTTCAGAGTCACGGACCGGATTGGAATGGTTTCCTCAACACGATTAAGACCAGCGATGTTAAAGATAAAGACAAGATCATGAACGTGATCAACTCTGCTGGTGATAACCTGAAGAAGGAACAGGAAATCCGCAACATGATTGTGATCTATCCTGAAATCGAAGAGAAAATGCTTCCTCCTTTAAGGAGAGCTGAAATCACTGCTAACCTCTATGAACCGAGAAGAACCGATGAGCAGCTTTCAAAACTGGCCATCTCAAATCCGGATTCATTAAAGGTAGAAGAACTGCTTTATGCAGCTACTCTTACCACAAACAACGATACCAAACTCACCATTTACGAAAATGCTGCAAGAATCTATCCTGAAAACTGGAAAGCGCATAACAATGCAGCCAATGCCAATCTCGTAAAAGGAAACCTTGATGCCGCAGCCACTCATCTTCAGAAAGCTGCCACACTGGCTCCGAACAACGGAATCGTTGAAAATAACCTCGGTGTTCTTTATGCTAAACAAAGAGATTATGTAAAAGCAGAAGACCACTTCAAGAAAGCACAAAAACTTGGCGAGAACGAAAATTACAACATTGGTGTCCTGATGATCCCGAAAGGCGATTATGCAAAAGCCAATTCAATGCTTGCCAATTCAAAATGCACCTATAATCTTGGTCTTGCCCAGTTAGTTTCCGGCGACAACGCTGCAGCACAAACAACGCTGACGTGTGCACCGCAAACCCCGGAAACCGCTTATCTGCTCGCAGTAATCGGTGCCCGCACCAATAATACCAAGATGCTGTATGATAACCTGGTGAAAGCTGTGGCTGATCCGAAACTGAAGGACGAAGCCAAGAAAGACAGGGAATTCTACTACTACGCCAATACACAGGATTTCAAGAACATTGTTCAGTAATTGAGAACCTGACATAAAAAAAAGACCGTCCCAAAAGGGCGGTCTTTTTTTTTGTTTCCATGGTCAGTAAGTTTTCGCGCTCAGGGCGTCATTCACAGGTCAAATGTGAAGTGTACATTGCGAAGTCGGTAATATGCCACGTAAGGCGAAACACGTAAAACGTAACGCGTTAGGCATTCTCAGTCAAATAACCATTAACCATTACTCTTAAAGGACCAGTCGCGTTACCCCGAGTTTAAATTCCATTGCAATAATTTCAACGATCTTGCGGTAATCCTCCTCCCGGTTTACAAAGTCCAGCTTGTTTGTATCCACAATCACGATCCGCATTTGGGTCTGTTGCCTGAGAAAGTCGAGGTAACCTGTTTGAATCTTCTCCAGGTATTCAAAATCAATCTGTTGCTCGTATGAACGCCCTCTTTGTGTGATATTTTTCTTCAACTGGTCAATGGTCAGGTAGAGATAGATCAACAGGTCAGGCCGGGGTAAAGTGGCTTCAATGATCTTAAAGAGCTTTCCATAAAGTGCAAACTCATCCCCTTCCAGGTTTTTTCCGGCAAAAATGAAGGATTTATGAATAAAATAATCGGCAATGGTAAACGATCGGAATAAATCCTGCAGGGAGAGCTGATCCTTCAGTTGCTGAAACCTGGAGGCCAGGAAACTCAATTCCAGCGGAAAGGCATACTTCGCAGGGTTCTCATAGAATTTGGGAAGAAATGCATTATCCTCGAATTGTTCGAGGATCAGTTTTGCATTAAACTCCTCAGAAATCCTCGTTGCCAGGGAAGTCTTCCCTGCTCCTATATTTCCTTCAATGGCAATAAAATTATAAGGAAAATCCATCAGATTAAAAGGTGAGGATGCAAAGATAAAATTTCTTTGACAGGGAACAATGGCAAACGAAAAGTATCAGGAAGAGTAGAGACTGGCTTTCCCCTGATCTTCGCAATCCTTCAACAGTTCGCTCATGGTCTTCCGGAGGAGAGGATGCATAAAATCCGGGGCAATTTCCTCCATCGGGATAAGTGTAAAACGGCGTAAATGCATTCTCGGATGAGGAATGGTCAGATCATCCGTATGGGAAATAAGATCATCATAAAAAAGAATATCTATATCGATGATCCGGGAATCATAACCCTCTTTCACCCGTTTTCTGCCCATCACCCGTTCGATTTCCAGGATTACATGAAGCAGCTCCTCGGGCATAAGATCCGTCTGAACAAGGATTACCCGGTTCAGAAAGGAATTCTGTGTTTCGAAACCCCAGGGTTCCGTTTCATATACCGAAGACCAGCTGATGATTTTTCCGGCCTTTTCTGAAAGCAGCAAAATGGCTTCCTCAAGGAATTTTTCGCGATCCCCGAGGTTGCTTCCCAGCAGCAGATATGTGTAACCTTTTTTCAATCCTGCGTATTCAGAATACAAAGGTAACCGTTCATCCTTCAAAAAAATCCGAAAAAGGGGTTCATCTTATTATATATCTTTGTACAAATATAAAATCAAACAATTTATTTCTGAAAACATGGAAAAGCAATATTATTCAGGGCCTGAGTACAACTCATCCTACCATCGCATGAGAAGATTTTTTACTTACATGGCAGCCTCTATGGTTGGTTTTATTCTTACCATTTTTTTATTCTCCTTTCTGGTTTTCGGAATCATTGCCATGATTGTGGCTGCAGCCACCAGTGATGAATCAGGCATTGCCGATAAAAGTGTTCTCCATATAAAACTGGAAAAGGCCATCCTGGACCGGAGCCCAAAAAATCCGATTTTCATTGATCTTTCTTCTATGCAAAAGCGGGTAGGATTGACGGACATTCTGAATGACATCAAAAAGGCGTCAACGGATGACAAGATAAAAGGAATATTCCTTGATTTGAATGAGATTGATGCCGGGATTTCCACAATAACGGAAATCCGGAACGCATTGACTGAATTCAAGAAATCCGGGAAATTCATCGTCAGTTACAGTGAGAATTATTCCCAGTCGGCCTATTACCTGGCCTCGGTGGCTGACACGGTTTATCTTCACCCGCAAGGGTTTATTCTTTTTAAAGGACTCAACGCGGAACTTACCTTCCTGAAAGGCACTTTCCAAAAGTTGGATATCGATATGCAGATCATCCGCCATGGCAAATTCAAAGCTGCGACGGAACCGTTATTCCTTGACAAGATGAGCCCTGAAAACAAAGAACAGATCACTGCACTGATCGGCAATACCTGGGCAAGTATCATCCAGGCCATTTCCGTCTCCAGGAAAATTGAGCCCGAAAAACTGAATAAACTGGCCGATAGCCTGAAGGGGCAGGAACCGGAGGATGCCCTTGCCGCCGGATTGATTGATCGAATTGCTTTCCGTGACCAGGTAATCAGTTCTATGAAATCGAGACTGAAGGTTTCGGAGAAGAAGGAAATCAGTTACGTGACTATCGAAAAATACACCAACGTGAAGGAAACGAAAATGCAGATACCAGGCTCTGACGGTAAGATTGCGGTCATTTATGCAACCGGTAGTATCGGAAGCGGTGACGGGGATGACCAGACGATCGGGTCTGAAGGTCTCAGCAAGGCCATTCGTAAGGCACGGATAGATGACCAGGTAAAAGCCATCGTTTTCAGAATTAACTCCCCGGGTGGAAGTGCCCTGGCTTCGGATGTGATCTGGCGTGAGGTGAAACTGGCCATCAAAGAAAAGCCGGTGATTGCTTCTTTGGGTGATGTGGCGGCTTCCGGCGGATATTATATTGCCTGCCCGGCTACCCGAATCATTGCTGAACCTACCACCATTACCGGCTCGATCGGTGTTTTTGCCGTGATTCCAAACATGCAGGGACTATTCAATAATAAACTTGGGATTACTTTCGATGGCGTCAAAACAAATTCAAATTCGGATTATATCTCTGTTACAAAACCGCTTTCCCCTTACCAGAAAATGGTGCTGCAGCGCGAGATTGAAAGTATCTATACCGCATTCACCACGAAGGTAGCCGAAGGAAGGCACATGACCCGTGAGCAGGTTGACAGTATCGGTCAGGGACGAGTCTGGTCAGCAGTGGATGCCAAAAGAATAGGACTTGTTGATGAATTTGGCGGATTGGAAAAAGCCATATCCATAGCAGCGAAATTGGCTAAAATCACCAATTACCGGATCATCTCCCTTCCTGAACAGAAAGACCCATTCGAGGTGTTGATGGATAATTTCTTCGGAACAAATACCGCAGCTGCCATTGAACGGGAACTTGGAGAAGATTACAAGATCTATCAATACCTGAAAGAGGTGCGTTCGATGAAAGGTGTACAGGCCAGAATGCCTTTTGAAATAAGGATGAATTAGCGTTTCTACCTGACCTGGTATTTCTTGAAGATCTCTTCGGATTTCATCAGGATATCCACGTACTGGGCACGTTTGTAGACAAAGGGATCTTTCATGGTCTTCTTTGAAAGTTTCCCGCGGAACTGATCAATGGAATCATACTTCTTTTCTTCCATCCAGGTCTCGATCTCTTTCAGAATGGTAGTGATCTGTCCAAATCCGTGCTTGTAGAGCGTGCTGACCACCTGAACCGCATCAGTACCGGCAAGCAGCATCTTAATCACGTCTTTTCCATCAAAAATACCCGTGTTGGCGCATACTGACCCGCGGACTTCACCATAAAGCAGCCCTACGTATCGGAGCGGCAATCGTGCGTCTTCCTCATGACTCAGAAGATAGGGGAAATGATGAACCTCTTTTTCAATGTCAATATCAGGCTGGAATAATTTGTTGAAAAGCACAAAGCCGTCGACTCCTTCAAAGTACATCATCTGGATGACGTTCAAAACATTGGTGTAGAAAGGGCTCAGTTTTACACTTACCGGGATCTTCACACTCTTTTTCACATGGTTGACTATATCCAGTTGTTCATTGATGATGCTTTTCTCTTCCTTTTTAAAATCACCGGGGATGGCATAAAAATTAAGTTCCAGGGCATTGACACCCGTTTGTTCAATTCGTTGGGCATAATCGATCCAGGTATCCTCGAAAGTACAGTTCAGGCTGGCGATAACCGGAATATGCACGGCATCGACCGTTTTACGAAGATTCATCAGGTGTTCAGTGGGTCCGGCATGCTCAATATCCGGAAAAAGGCTGATCATTTCCGCATGACGTTCATTGTACTGGTTCAGTTCTTCGGATAACTGAAGTCGTTCCAGTTCAATCTGTTCTTCGAACAGGGTTTTATAAACAATAGCAGCGGCACCGGCTTCTTCGATCTTTTTAATGTTATCGATGTCTTTAACAAAATTGCTTGCTCCGACGATTACAGGATTTTTCAGATTTAATCCCATGTATTTGGTTGAAAGGTTCACCATGGCTGTTTGTATTTAGGTTCTGAGTATAAAATTTTGCATTTTTTCCAATACCTCCTTGATTTACCCAAGGATCATCTGTACAAATATAATTTTAAATCAAACAAACAGCAGCCTCAAAAAAAATCGCCGTCTGTTTATTTTCTTAAAAACTGTTAAGAAAACCAACGGACGGCGATGATCCTGCGATAATCAGGAATCCTTTCTATTTTGAAAAATCCATTTCAGAAAGGCGTTTATAGTTTTTATATCTCCATTTTGCATTGTCTTCGGCAGCTTTGAAGAGTTCGACTGATTCAGCAGGGAACATCTTCTGCAAAGAAGTATAACGTACCTCGCTGGCAAGGAAGTCCTGGAATTTGGTCCATTCAGGCTCTTTTGAATCGAGCGTGAAAGGATTCTTTCCGTCTTGTTCATTCAGCGGGTTGTAGCGGTATAGCTGCCAGTAACCTGACTTAACAGCACGGTCCATTTCTTCCTGGCTTTTACCCATTCCGAGTTTGAGACCATGATTGATACAGGGTGCATAGGCGATTACGAGTGAAGGCCCTTTGTAAGCTTCCGCTTCTTTCAGTGCCCTGAAGAGCTGGCTGTTATTGGCGCCCATTGCAACCTGTGCGACATATACATAACCGTAGGTCATCGCCATTGCACCGAGATCTTTTTTCCTGACCTTTTTCCCTGATGCAGCAAATTTTGCCACAGCACCAATCGGGGTTGCTTTGGAAGATTGTCCACCGGTGTTGGAGTATACTTCGGTATCCATGACAAGCACATTGATATCTTCGCCGGAGGCAAGGACATGATCCAGTCCGCCGTAGCCGATATCGTATGCCCAGCCATCTCCGCCAAATACCCATACTGATTTCTTAATCAGGTATTGTTTCAGACCAAGAATGTCTTTGGCCAGCTGGTGAGTTTCTTTCTCCAGCATCGGGAGCAGTTTGTCGGTTGCCGCGATTGATTTCTCGGCATCTTCCATTCCTTCGATCCATTCTTTGAAAGCCTCGAGGGTTTCGACAGCCATCATATTTTCTTTGATGGCAGCGCGCATTTTCCAGGCAATTCTTGATCTCAGTTTGTTCACGCTCGTGGTCATTCCAAAACCATATTCAGCATTGTCTTCAAACAAAGAGTTCGCCCATGCCGGTCCTCGGCCCTTATCATCGACTGTATAAGGAGTAAACGGAGCCGTACCACCATAGATGGATGAACATCCCGTTGCGTTAGCAATCATCATCCGTTCGCCAAAAAGCTGGGTAACCAGTTTTACGTAAGGTGTTTCGCCGCAACCTGCGCAGGCACCGGAAAATTCAAACAAGGGTTGTGCAAACTGGCTGTTTTTAAAAGTCTTTAATTTGGGAGCCAGATTTGTTTTATAAGTAATATGATCGATGAGATAATCCCAGTTTTTGGTTTCTTCCATCTGTGTACCCAGGAGCTTCATTTCAAGTGCCTTGGTTTTGGCCGGACAAACATCAACACAGTTTCCGCAGCCGGTACAATCAAGCACACTGACCTGGATCTTAAAATCGAGTCCGACCAGTTCTTTTCCGATAGCTTTAATGGTTTTTATTCCTGCAGGAGCATTTTTCTTTTCTTCCTCATTCAGAAGGAAAGGACGAATGACAGCGTGAGGACAAACAAAAGCGCACTGATTACATTGAATACAGTTTTCTTCTATCCATTCAGGAACATAAACCGCGATTCCGCGTTTTTCCAGTTTGGTCATTCCATTGGGAAATGTCCCGTCTTCTCTTCCAACGAAAGCGCTTACGGGAATATCATCACCCTGAAAGCGATTTACTTTATCGAAGATCTGGTGATAAAAATCATTTTTCCCTGCATCATGACCGTTCACAATGAGTTTTGACCATTCTGCGGGAATTTCGATCTTTTCAACCTCACCGCCTTTATCAATGGCCTCGTAGTTCATCTTCACAATCTCTTCTCCCTTAAGGCCATAGGTCTTATAGATGGCTTTTTTCATGAATTCAACGGCCTTTTCGTAAGGAATAACGCCGGAAACCTTGAAGAATGCTGACTGCATGATGGTATTGGTACGATTACCCAGCCCGATGCTGTCGGCAATCTTGGTGGCATCGATAATATAGAAGTTGATCTTGTGATCGGCAAGGTATTTCTTCATATGATCCGGAAGCCTTTTCTTGGTTTCTTCTGCATCCCAGATACTGTTCAGCAGGAAAGTACAACCGTCCTTCAGCCCTTTCAGCATATCATATTTCTCCAGGTAAGCAGGAACGTGGCATGCAACAAAATCAGGTGTGATCACAAGATACGGTGAGCGGATTGGTTTGTCCCCAAAACGAAGGTGGGAAACCGTAATACCTCCTGATTTCTTGGAATCATAAGCAAAATAGGCCTGTGCATATTTATCGGTATTCTCCCCGATGATCTTGATGGAATTCTTATTGGCGCCAACCGTTCCGTCAGAACCGATTCCGAAGAATTTCGCAGAAAAAGTTCCTGCAGGGCTGATGTCAACTTCCTCAAGTAAAGGAAGTGAATGAAAGGTTACGTCATCAACGATACCGAGCGTGAAATGGTTCTTTGGTTCTTTTGCTTTCAGGTTGTTGAATACTGAGATGATCTGGACCGGTGTGGTATCTTTTGAAGATAACCCGTAACGACCGGCGATGACCATCGGATGGCTTTCTGTTTCATAGAAAAGATCACGGATATCAAGATATAAAGGATCTCCGTTTGCGCCAGGTTCCTTGGTACGATCAAGCACACAAATTCTTTTAACGCTCTTCGGAAGCACATTGAAGAAATATTTAGCAGAGAAAGGACGATAAAGGTGAACGGTCAATAAACCAACCTTTTCTCCCTTTGCTGTAAGGTGATCAATTACTTCCTTGGTGGTATCGGTAACAGATCCCATGGCAATGATGATATTTTCAGCATCCGGTGAACCATAATAGGTGAAAGGATGATATTCGCGGCCAGTGAGTTTGGTGATTTCCTGCATATAGCCTTCAACGATATCAGCAACCGGCTCATAGAAACGGTTGACCGCTTCTTTTGCCTGGAAGAAAATATCCGGGTTCTGGGCGGTTCCACGGGTAACAGGATGCTCAGGATTCAATGCCCTGTCGCGGAATTCCTGTAATGCCTTGTGATCAATCAGTTTTATCATATCCTCATTACCGAAAGCCTCGATTTTCTGGATTTCGTGTGAAGAACGGAAACCGTCGAAAAAATGAAGGAAAGGTACCCTGGATTTTATTGCGCTCAGGTGCGCGATTCCTGCGAGATCCATGATTTCCTGGATACTGCCGCTGGCCAACATTGCAAAACCGGTTTGACGGGTTGCATAAATATCGGAATGATCGCCAAAAATGGACAATGCATGAGCAGCCACCGTACGGGCGCTGACGTGGAATACACCGGGAAGTAATTCACCGGCAATCTTATACATATTGGGGATCATCAGTAATAACCCCTGGGAAGCGGTAAAAGTAGAAGTTAATGAACCAGCCTGTAATGAACCGTGAAGGGCACCGGCAGCACCGGCTTCAGATTGCATTTCGACCACTTTCACTTCATCGCCGAAAATGTTCTTGCGACCATGAGCAGCCCACTCGTCGACGTTCTCAGCCATGTTAGAAGAAGGAGTAATTGGGTAGATGGCAGCAACCTCGCTGAACATATACGCCATATGTGCAGCAGCCTGGTTACCGTCGCAGGTAATAAAAGTTTTTTTCTTTTCCATAATTTATTGATAATTAAAGTATTCCGTGTTGGATTGCTATTCTCCAAAGAAGCGGCAAAGGTACGAGTTCTTTTTCTTTTAACATAGTAAAACCCGGAATATTTTTCTCAATAAAACCACGTGACCGTTCACGCTAAACCGATTCGAAAACCCGCTGGTTTTTGTACTTTTGCAAAAAAAGAAATTTGATCTTTCCATCCAATTTTGAACAGAAAATAGGCTTTGACCTGGTACGCCAGATGCTGAAGGGAAACTGCCTCAGTCCGCCCGGTTTAATGCATGTAGAAAAAATAGGTTTTTCTGCTGAAGCCGGTAAGATCAGGCAGGCGCTTGAAGAGACGGAAGAATTGCGGCAACTCACGCTTTCCGGACAGCCATTTCCTTCGCAGGATTACTACGATCTGACACCGGAAATTCATCATATCAGGGTGGAAGGCGCTTTTCTGGAACCTGAACAATTATCCAGGCTGAAGCTTTCCCTGGCGACCATCCTGCAAATCGTTACCTTCCTGAATGCACGATCAGGTTCGGTTCCAAGATTGATGCATCTTGCAGAAAAGGTAACGTTCGACAAAAATATCCCTCGTAACATCGAAAAAATCATCGATGAAAGGTCAAAAGTCAGGGATTCTGCCTCAACGGCGCTGGGAAAAATCCGGAAGGAAAAAATCTCCAAACAATCCCTGGTAGAAAGAAAAATTCAGCAAAACCTGAAAACTGCCAGGAAGTCAGGATGGACACCGGAGGATGCAGACATTACCCTCAGGGACGGACGCCTTGTCATCCCGTTGCTGAGCACGCATAAAAGAAAGATCCTTGGCGTTATTCATGATGAATCCTCGACAGGCCAGACGGTTTATCTTGAACCGGCAGATGTGCTGGAAACGAATAACGAACTCCGTGAACTCGATTATGCCGAAAGAAGGGAGATCATCCGGATTCTGACTGTTTTTTCCGATGAACTCCGCCCACAGGCCGAAGATCTTCTGGATGCTTATTATTTCCTGGGTGCCATCGATTTTATCCGGGCCAAAGCCTTGTTTGCCCTTTCGATCAGGGGAATCCTCCCCTCCTCGCTTTCACCTGACCCCATCATTCACTGGAACCAGGCGATTCATCCGCTGCTTTTTCTGTCGCACGAAAGACAGAAGAAGACCGTTGTCCCCCTTTCACTGGAGTTGAATGAAAACCAGCGGATCCTCATCATTTCAGGTCCAAATGCCGGCGGAAAATCGGTTTGCCTGAAAACGGTCGGCCTCCTGCAGTATATGCTTCAGTGCGGATTATTGATACCGGTAAGGGAAGATTCCGTGGCCGGTATTTTTCAAAAAATCTACATTGATATCGGCGATGAACAATCCCTGGAAAATGATCTCAGCACCTATACTTCCAAGCTTTATAACATCAAGTTCTTCATTGAGCATGTGGATGACCGGTCTCTTTTTCTGATCGATGAATTTGGCACGGGAACAGATCCTGCCCTGGGAGGAAGTATTGCGGAAGCCAGTCTGGAGGCAATGAACGAGAAAAAAGCCCTTGGAGTGGTAACGACGCACTATTCCAACCTTAAACTGCTTGCAGGCAGGTTGCCGGGTATCGTTAACGGAGCGATGCTCTACGATTCGGCAGGAATGAAACCCCTTTACCAGCTTAAAACCGGTAATCCCGGCAGTTCTTTCGCCTTTGAAATCGCACAACAGATCGGCTTCCCGGAAAAAGTACTCGAGGCCGCCCGGGCAAAGACCGGCACAAGCCAACTGGATTTCGACAAGGAACTCCAGGATCTTGAAGTGGAGAAATATGCCTTGAAGAAAAAGTCGGAGAAAGTGCAGTTCGCAGATGATTTCCTGGCGGAGCTGATCTTAAAATACCAGAAAAAAAATGAGGATCTAGAGAAAACCCGGAAGGAGATTCTGCTAAATGCAAAGGCAGAAGCACTGAAAATGGTTACGGAATCCAATAAGACCGTAGAAAAGACGATCAAAGAGATCCGTGAAAGCCAGGCAGAGAAGCAAAAAACAAAAGAAGCGAGGAAGGAACTTCATCAGCTGAAGGAGAAACTCGAAAAGGAAGAAATCCCGCCATCGCCTTCGGAACCACTGCCCGAAACCGCCCCGGCAAAAAGTGATAAGGCCAGGGTTTTCCACTCACTTTCCAGCATCCGGGACATTGAAGGGGAAAAACCTGTACTGCCACCTTTACGAAAAAACAGTCCTTACCAGTCCATTTACAATGATCTCCAGGAAAAATTAAGGGATTTCAAGCTGACCCTTGACCTGCGAGGCAAAAGGGCGGATGAATCCCAATCATTGCTTCAGCATTATATTGACGATGCTTTACTGTTGACCATCCCCGAGGTAAGGATACTCCACGGAAAAGGCAATGGTGTATTGCGCCAGATTACGCGGGATTATTTATCGACAGTCAGGGAGGTAAAACATTATGCCGATGAAGCGTTAGAACGCGGTGGATCAGGGATTACATTGGTTTCCTTCAGGTAAACCTCCGGCACAAAATTGTGAATTGTTAAGGTCAAAGGATGAAGATTGGTTGTTCTTAAACTTTTTGTTTAACTTTGCCCGTTTTGTAAAAAAAACCACCCACCATGAGTTTACGTCAAAAAACCAATGAATTAAAAAAACGCATGCAGGAAGCTTTTCAGGGTGGCGGCGAACAAGCCAACGAAAAGCAGAAAGCATCCGGGAAGATGACTGCCCGGGAACGTATCCTTGCCTTACTTGATCCTGAATCTTTTCATGAATATGATTTGTTTGTGAAACATGCGGGTGTTGATTTCGATATGGACAAAAAATACCTGCCGGGCGACGGTGTTATTACCGGCACCGGGCTGATCAACAGTTGGCCGGTATGTATTTTTGCCCAGGATTTCACCGTTGCGGGTGGTTCACTCGGTTACATGCATGCCAAGAAGATTACGAAAATCATGGATCACGCCATGAAGATGAAGGTGCCTTTAATTGGTATCAACGATTCAGGTGGTGCACGTATTCAGGAAGGCGTCAACTCCCTGGCAGGTTATGGTGAGATTTTTTACCGTAATACCCAGGCTTCAGGCGTAATTCCGCAGATTTCCGTGATTCTCGGACCTTGTGCCGGTGGTGCGGTATATTCGCCCGCTTTGACCGACTTTGTTTTCGTGGTAGATAAAATTTCCAAGATGTTCATCACCGGGCCGGAAGTCATCAAAACCGTTCTGGGAGAAGAAATCTCGATGGAGGACCTTGGCGGTGCCCGGGTTCATGCCGAAGTAACCGGAAATGCTCATTTCTTCGCCGAAAGCGAACAACAATGTTTTGATCAGATTAAGCGCCTGGTCAGTTTTATCCCATGGAACAATGAGAAAACGGCCGAGCATTTTCCCAAAAAATCGCCAAAACTCAGACAATATAAGATTGACGAAATCTTCCCGACCAATCCCATGCAACCTTACGATGTTCGGGATATCATCAAATCGATCTGCGACGATTCCGACTTTTTCGAAATTCATGAACTTTGGGCCGCAAATATCGTCATCGGTTTTGCAAGACTCGACGGACAGACCGTCGGGTTTGTAGCCAATCAGCCAATGGTGCTTGCCGGTGTACTGGATGTTGATTCATCCGACAAGGCCGCAAGATTCATCCGTTACTGCGATGCCTTCAACATCCCGCTGGTCACACTGGTTGACCTGCCCGGGTATCTTCCCGGTGTTGACCAGGAACATGCAGGCGTAATCCGCCATGGTGCAAAAGTGTTGTATGCCTATTCAGAAGCCAATGTCCCGAAGCTGACCGTTATTCTCCGAAAAGCCTATGGCGGGGGATATATCGCGATGTGTTCGCATCACCTGAGGGCCGATTTTGTTTTTGCATGGCCAACCGCAGAAATTGCAGTTATGGGGCCGGAAGGAGCCGCCAACATTATCTTCCGTAACGAAATCAAGGCTTCGGATAATCCTGAAGAAACCAGAAAGAAACTCATCGAGGACTACCGGCAGAAGTTTGCCAATCCTTACGTAGCTGCTGCCTATGGTTATGTGGATGCCGTGATTGAACCATCCGAAACCCGGAATTTCCTGGTTCATTCCTTATCGATTGCCCAAAATAAAGGTGAAGTACCTCCGAAGAAAAAGCATGGCATTCCGCCATTTTAATCTATTCACCTCAACCTCCGGCCCCTTCTCTTGAAGGAAAAGAGGTGCAGGGGATGAGTTGATTATGGCTTCAGGCCTGAGAATAAATCAGAAATCATTCATTAATGCCCCGAAAGGTGGTGATATCTTTTGAAAATGGAAACAAACCCGGAATATCATCTCTTCAATTTTGAGTCTGGGATGTACAAAACCCTGTTGACAACGAAGTATGCCAACCGTAAGCCTTACCAGGTGCCGGATATAAGACTGGTTTATGCATTTATCCCCGGTACCATTCTTGAGATTTTCGTCAAGGAGAAAAAAAAAGTGAAGAAGGGAGAGCCGCTTCTAACCTTTCAGGCCATGAAGATGAACAATGTTTTAAAAGCACCTATCACCGGAACCATTAAGAAGATCTATGTAAAATCAGGTGAGCGGGTACCAAAATCCCAGGTATTGATCGAATTTAAGTAAATTTTGCGCTTCACTTCCTGCTGAGATTTTCTGCTATCGATTTTGAAATCAAATATTTTTGCAGATTTGGTTAAAAAAGTTTACTTTTGTGCTCTTTTTCGAAAAGAATATTCAAACAATAATAGACCTTACAAGTAATCAATTCACATGGCAAATCACAAATCAGCTTTAAAACGCATCCGCGCAACCAAAACCAAAAGAGATATTAACCGTTATCAGGGTAAGACGGTTCGTAACGCTGTTAAAGCTTTACGCAGCACCGAGGAGAAAGAAGAAATCGTAAAAGCGCTTCCTGACGTTATTTCAAAACTCGATAAGCTGGCCAAGAAAAGTGTTATACACAAGAACAAGGCCGCTAACCTGAAATCGAAACTGATGAAGAAAGCCAACGCCACCGCTGCAAAGGCTTAACAACTTCTCATTAAAATATTGCACCACCGGATTGCCTGGGTTGAAAGACCAAAGCATCACCGGTGGTGTTTGTTTTTTATCTTTGTGACCAGGTGACCGGAACGGATTCAGGAAAATCTTTCCGCCGGACGCCTGGTCTTTGTTAATTCATCCGTTATGCCTGAAGAGCCGATCACTATCACCCCTGATTTCATCAATATCAGGAAGGTCGTTGCCGCAAAAAACCCGCGGTTGCTGAAAATCCTGCCCGGGTTCCTTTTCACATTGCTTGAGAAAATCATTCACAGTGATGTCATTAATTATATCATTTATACCCATCGTGATAAGTTCGGATTGCCCTTTGTAAAGGCATCCCTGGATGAATTCGGTGTTTCGGTCAAAGTGAGTGGGAATTCCGAAGATCTTCCGCTGAAAGGACGTATTATCCTGGTTTCCAATCACCCCCTGGGCGGTCTTGACGGACTGGCTCTTATGCATGTAATCGGACTGGCAAGGCCCGATGTGGTCTTTCCGGTGAATGATCTTCTTTTATTCGTGCCGGGATTGAAATCGCTTTTCATCCCTATCAATAAACACGGAAAAAACAACGAAAATGTCGCCATCATCGATCAGACTTTCGCCTCAGATAAGGCTATCCTTTTCTTTCCGGCCGGACTGGTTTCCCGAAAGCAGAAAGGCGGAATCATCAAAGACCTGGAGTGGAAAAAAACTTTCATCACCCGGGCAAAAAAATACCAGCGGGACATCATCCCGGTATATATTTCCGGGCGGAATTCAAACTTCTTCTATAATTTTGCCAACTGGCGCAAACGACTCGGGATCAAGGTGAACCTTGAGATGATGCTCCTCCCTCATGAAATGGTGCGCCAAAACAAGAAAACCATTGAGATCACCTTTGGCAAACCGATCCTTTACACCAGCCTGGATAAAAGTCATACCGATGCCGAATGGGCAGAAATCGTCAAAGAAAAAGTATATCACCTGAAGAAGGATTGATTAATTTTATACCCGGGTGCATCGGATGCACCCTTGACTACACACAAAAAGAATTTCTATGGAGCCGATCATCCCACCCGTTGACAAACACCTGCTGGAAGAGGAACTGAATAATAGTCATTTTGTAAGAACCACGAACAACGGGAACAAAAAGATTTATGTTTTTACGGCTCATGATGCCCCGAACCTGATGAAGGAACTGGGAAGACTTCGGGAAATCACTTTCCGTGAGGCCGGAGGCGGTACGGGCCTTTCGGTTGATATTGACCAATTTGATACTGCCACCCATCCATTCAACCAGCTCATTGTCTGGGACCCGGTTGAAAAGGAAATCATCGGAGGATACCGTTTTATTCATGGCAAGGATATACCCTGCGATGTTGCAGGTTGCCTGAACAGTGCCACAGCCGAGCTTTTCGAATTTTCCGACCGGTTTAACCGGGATTATCTTTCCCAATCCATTGAATTGGGAAGGTCTTTTGTTCAGCCGGAATACCAACCGACCATCAATTTGAAAAGAGGACTTTATTCGCTTGATAATCTCTGGGATGGATTGGGAGCCATGATCATTGACAATCCGGATATTAAATTTTTTTTCGGAAAAATGACCATGTATCCCGATTATGACAAGACTTCCCGGGATATCATCCTTTACTTTCTGAGAAAATATTTCCCTGACAAAGAACATCTTCTCACACCGAAATTCCCGGTAAAAATTGAAACCGGAGATGATTATATCGCTCCGCTATTTACGGGCAGCACCTATGAGGAAAATTACAAGATTCTCATCCAGCAAATCCGGAAGCATCACGAAAATATCCCGCCGCTGGTAAATGCTTACATGAACCTCTCCCCCACAATGGTCACTTTCGGAACATGCCTGAATCATGAGTTTGGTGAAGTGGAAGAAACCGGGATCCTGATCAACATCGAGGACATCTATCCCAGGAAAAAAGAGCGGCATCTTACCTCCTACATGAAAAGGCTCGGTTCGCTTACCAATCTCAAATTGAGGAGAAGAAAGTGATTCAAATGGAACCCGGCCGGTTTAACATCAGAATTTATGGATTGTTAATCGATGATGGGAAAATCCTGGTCAGTGATGAATTCCGTCTTGGGATCCTGATGACCAAATTCCCCGGTGGTGGCCTGATATATGGCGAAGGGATCCTTGACTGCCTGAAACGGGAATTCCTCGAAGAGCTGAATACCCCGATTGAAATCCGCTCGCATTTTTATACGACAGAAAATTTTTTTTCAACAAAACTGCTACCTTTCGAATCTCAGCTGATTAATGTCTATTATTTGGTAAAAGCTGAAAAGCCTTATGCATTTAATACGACGGAGAAAAAATTTGATTTTGCGGAAAAGAAAGATGGAGCGCAGCGTTTCAGATGGCTTGATATCTCAATGCTGGATCCGGATGAATTTACTTTCCCGGTTGATCAGATTGTTGTTGAAAGGCTGAAAAACCTCCCTTATGGATTCTAAGAAACGGGAAAAACAAAGCGATTATGTTAGAAAGTATCAATATTGAAAGTATCCTCTTCCTTGATATCGAGACGGTTCCGATGACAAGCCGGTATGAGGAAATGTCTGAAACTTTCCGGAATTTATGGAACAAAAAAGCTGATATCCTGATAAAAAACGATCGGATTCCCGGAGAGGAAAAGACCCCGGAGACCCTATTTCAGCGGGCGGGAATTTATGCAGAATTCGGCCGGATTGTTTGTATTTCAACTGCCATCTTCCGGAATCAATCCCTCTGGATGAAATCCTTTTATGGAAAGGATGAGAAAGTACTGCTTAAAGAATTTTCCTCCATGCTGGTCAAGGCCGGCGAAAAGAAGATCCTTTTTCTCTGTGCCCATAACGGAAAGGAATTTGATTACCCATTCATCATCCGGCGGATGCTCGTAAATGCCATTCCCGTGCCCGCAATACTGGATCTGAGCATGAAAAAGCCTTGGGAAGTGAACCATCTTGACACGATGGAACTCTGGAAATTCGGAGATTATAAAAACTATACCTCTCTGGAAGTGCTGGCAGCGCTTTTTGGAATCCCTACTCCGAAAGAGGATATCGCAGGAAATGATGTCGCCAGGGTCTATTACGAAGAAGACGATCTGCCGCGCATTGTCACCTATTGTCAGAAAGATGTGCTCACCATTGTCAATCTCTTTCGAAAATTTAAAGGCCAGGAAATACTCAACGAAGACCAGGTGAATTATGCTTAAATCTAAAACCGCCATAAACGGCATCCGACCCATTTTAATTGTGATGATCCTAGTTCTCTTCATCTCCTGCCATCGGAAATCAGCATCAGATCATTTCAGTATTGAAGGCAAGGTGACAAACGGCGCAGGACGTAAAATCATTCTCTCGGAGATGGGCATAAACGATGTCATTCCGCTTGATTCGGTGAACACTGACCCTGAAGGAAAGTTCTCTTTATCATGTGAAATGAAAGAACCCGGCTTTTACCTATTGACGTTCTCAAATGTGAAAATCATTCTTGTACCGCAAGCTGGCGAAAAGATGTTGTTGCAGGCGGACCTGTCAAGACCTTCCCGAACCTATGAAGTCAGCGGCTCAGAGGATACCCGGCTGCTCAGGAAATTTTTAGTGGAATCTGCCGTAAATATGACCCGGATTGATTCCGTGAAAGAAGTTCTTCTGCAGCATGAGGATCATGAGGATTTTTATGTAGTCAGTATGCAGGCAGATTCAGCCTTTCAAAAAATTTCCCATGATCAGACCCGGCTGGAAAAGCAATTCATTGATGCACATCCTCACTCATTGGCCTCGCTGATCGTTCTGAGTTATTCACTTGGCGGAGGACCTGTTCTGGATGAAGAAGAATATTTCGGTTATTATAAAAAACTCGACAGTACTTTAACGAAGACCTATCCCTCGAACAAGCATGTCCTTTACCATCACCGGCGGGTGGAAGAGATGAAAGACAGGAATGAAGCAATGAAAGGGATGGGAAAGTCACGAAAAAAATGATGGGTCAGGTTAACCCTTTTGTTTAGATTTGCTGATTATTATCCAGATGCAGAAAAAGATTTATTTCTCTTCCGATTTTCATTTCGGTATCCCGGATCACGACAGCAGTCTGAAGCGGGAGAAACGCTTTGTGGAATGGCTGGAGATGGCGCGCACGGATGCAGCGGAGATTTACCTGATGGGAGATCTCTTTGATTTCTGGTTCGAATACAAAAAAGCCATTCCCCGGGGTTATGTAAGACTGTTGGGAAAACTTGCGGAGCTGACTGATTCGGGTATTCATATCCATCTTTTCAGAGGAAACCATGATATGTGGGCCTTCAATTACCTGAATCGTGAATTAAATATCCAGCTTCACCGGGATCCGGAGATCCGGAAGTTCGGAGACAAGACTTTTTATCTTGCCCATGGCGACGGATTGGGCCCGGGCGATCTGGGTTACAAGTTCATCAAAAAAGTCTTCCAGTTGCGGTTTAACCAATGGCTGTTCCGTCAGCTTCATCCGGATCTGGGAATCGGACTCGGACTTTACTGGTCAGGAAGAAGCCGGCTTGCCAATCAACTCAAGGAAAATACAGCCAGGGAGGATATTGCGATTGTGAATTCACGCTTGGTAAACCATTCAAAATCAGTTCTTTTACAGCATCCCGAAATCGACTATTTCGTTTATGGCCACGTGCATGTCCCGCTCAACATCGAAATTGGCAATCACACGCACCAGATCAGCCTGGGTGACTGGCTGACCCATTTTTCGTATGCGGTTTTCGATGGGGAAAAGCTTGAACTGAAAAAGTTCCCGGTTTCCGGAAAGGAATAAAAAAAAAGAGGCCATCGTTTAAGGATCGCCTCTTCAAAATCATACTGCTTTTCTTATGCAGGATGAATGGCCTCAACAGGGCAAACATCAGCACATGCGCCACAATCGGTGCAGGTTTCCGGATCAATTTTATAAATGTCGCCTTCAGTGATTGCTTCAACCGGACATTCATCGATACAAGTACCACATGCAGTACAATCTTCATTTATTTTGTAAGCCATGACTACAGAATTTTTGCCGCTAAAAAGCAGGCAGGTTTAAAACTTATTTTTGCATTGCAAATATACGATTTTTTCAAACACGCAAAAGATTGAGATTTTTATGTCGGAGTAAAAAATAAAGGTTCTTTTTCTTTCCATTCGGATTGGAATTGGTAACTTTGCCACTTCTTAAAAAAACATCCTTTACTATGACGAAGAAAAAAAGAAATGTTGTTGAGAGGGAGTCTGTTGTCGTTAAGTTCGTCGGAGATTCCGGCGACGGAATGCAGCTCATCGGCGACATGTTTTCCGAAGTAGCCGTCCTGGCTGGTAACGATCTTGCTACCTTTCCTGACTTTCCCGCTGAGATCCGTGCTCCCCATAATACCGTTGCCGGTGTTTCTGGTTTCCAGGTTCATCTGGGAAGCAGTAAAGTCCATACAACAGGTGATCTGGTAGATGTTCTCATCGCCATGAACCCTGCATCATTGAAAGCCAACCTGAAATGGGCACAAAAAGGTGCGACCATTCTCACAGATACAGATGCTTACGATGAAAAATCTGTTGAAAAAGCAGGATATAAAACAGATCCGCTCGCCGACAGTTCACTCGAGAGCTATAATGTCATCAAAGCCCCTATCACCACGCTGACCAAGGAGAGCCTGAAGAGCATGAATATTGACAACAAGATTGCTGAGCGAAGCAAGAATATGTTCTCCCTCGGTATGTTGTATTACATCTTCGACAGGGATCTTCATCCTTCCTTTCATTATTTCGAGAAGAGATTTAAGAAGAAACCGGAACTGGTGGAAATCAATAAAGTGGTACTCCAGGCAGGATATAATTATGCCGAGACCATTGAGGCACTTGAATCTGTCATCCAGGTATCTGCTGCCAAAATGCCCAAGGGTCATTACCGGAGTATAACCGGAAACATAGGAACGGCGTGGGGATTACTTGCTGCAGCAGAGAAATCGGGCAGACCGCTTTTCCTTGGCTCTTATCCCATTACCCCGGCCACGGAGATCCTGATGGAACTTTCAAAACATAAATCACTTGGTGCAAAAGTATTCCAGGCGGAAGATGAAATCGCCGGTATCTGTTCAGCCATTGGCGCCAGTTACACCGGTTCACTAGCCTGTACTTCCACTTCAGGACCCGGCTTATCGCTCAAGAGTGAAGCCATCGGCCTCGCCGTGATAACAGAATTGCCTCTGGTAATCGTCGATGTTCAGCGCGGCGGTCCTTCAACGGGATTACCCACCAAATCGGAACAGTCGGATCTTTACCAGGCCCTTTTCGGACGTAACGGTGAATGCCCGGTGATCGTCATCGCTGCTTCCACTTCCGAAAACTGTTTTTATTATGCCTATGAAGCTGCAAAACTCTCATTGGAGCATATGACGCCTTGTATTCTTCTCTCCGATGGTTACCTGGCCTTTGGTTCTGCCCTTTTCAGAATCCCGAAGATGTCAGATCTGCCGGATATCAATCCTCCACTCGCTGAGGCCAATGATCCTGATTATGCTCCATTCAGGCGTGACCCGAAAACACTGGTTCGCCAGTGGGCCATCCCAGGAACAGAAGGACTGCGTCATCGTATCGGCGGACTCGAGAAAGAAGATATCACCGGAGTGGTTACCACCGATCCGATGAATCACCAGAAAATGATCAACTTCCGTAACGATAAAGTTGAGAAAATTGCTGATTTTATTCCCCTGCAACCCGTTGATGGCGAACCCACAGGCGACCTCCTGGTCGTGAGCTGGGGCGGCACCTTCGGAGCCGTTCATTCTGCGGTTGAGGAAGTGCGGGAAAGCGGAAAGAAAATCAGCCATGCACATTTTCATCATATCATGCCGCTCCCGAAAAATACAGGGAAAATCATGGCAGGTTTTAAGAAAATCGTGGTTTGTGAGCTGAACAGCGGACAATTTGTAAATTACCTGAGAATGAAACACCCAAGTGCCAGTTATTCTCAATACAACAAGGTGCAGGGACTTCCGTTCATGATCAATGAATTAACAGATAAATTTAACCAATTGCTGGAGGAAAAATAATGGATGATTTCATAAATAAAACTGTTGAAAGATCAGATGTTCAATTGACCAAGACCGATTTCGAAAGCGATCAGATGGTCAAATGGTGCCCGGGTTGCGGAGCACACGCCATCCTGAGCGCGGTGGAAAGGGTGTTCCCTAAAATCGGTTATCGCAAGGAAAACTTCTGTGTGGTTTCAGGTATTGGATGTTCATCCCGTTTTCCTTACTATGTAAATACATACGGAATTCATGGTATTCACGGCCGGGCTATGGCCATCGGTACCGGGGTCAAGATTGCCAATCCCCGCCTCAGTACCTGGATTGCGACCGGTGACGGCGACTCGCTTGCCATCGGCGGAAATCACTTTATCCATATCATTCGCCGGAATGTAGACGTAAATGTGCTCCTTTTCAATAACCAGATCTACGGCCTTACCAAAGGACAATATTCACCGACCACCCCCATGGGTAAAGTCACAAAGACTTCACCCTTCGGAACCATAGAACATCCTTTCAACATCGGCGAACTCGTTATGGGCGCCCAGGGTACTTTTTTTGCCCGGGTTCCGGATAACAACATCAATATGATGACCGAAGCCATGTTCGAAGCAGCAAAACATGACGGGACTTCCATCATTGAGATCCTCCAGAACTGTATCATCTTTGCCGATAAAGCACATTTTGATGTCATTGGAAAAGAAGTGAAGGACGATTCCATGCTGCTTCTTAAAAACGGAGAACCCATGCTATTTGGCAAAAACCATGAAAAAGGTTTACGTTTGAAAGATACCCTGCTTGAAGTCGTTGAAATCGGCAAAAAAGGTATCACCATCGACGATATCCTTGTTCATGATCAATATAACCAGGATCCTGGAATTCATACCATGCTGGCAAAACTCGCTCCGCCGCACTTCCCGATGGTTTTCGGGGTGATCCGCTCGGCCATGTTCCCCACCTATGATGACCTCGTGGAAGAACAGATGAAACATGCCAAGGAAACATCCAAAATCAAAAACATGGATGACCTGCTGAATTCAGGAGATACCTGGGAAATCAAGTAGTAAAATCTTTCAGTTCATCGGAAACCCGTCAGCAAAACTGGCGGGTTTTCTTTTTGCCGTGATTTTATTAACTTTGTAGGTATGGTGAATGCCTTTATTTCCTTTATTGAAAAAGATGATCTTTTTAAAAAAGAAGATAAAATCCTGCTGGCAGTCAGCGGAGGAATGGACTCCATCGTGATGTGTGCTCTTTTTCACCAGGCGAAATTTGCTTTTGGGATTGCCCATTGTAACTTCATGCTTCGAGGCGAAGAATCAACCGGAGACGAGGATTTTGTGAGGAAAACGGCCGAAAAATACCATGTTCCTTTTTTTACAAAAAAGTTCGATACCCGGTATTTTGCTGAGCAGAATGGAATATCAATTCAGATGGCTGCACGGGATCTGCGGTATGAATGGTTCTCGGAACTGCTGCAAAGTTTTCATTTCGATTATGTTGCCACCGCCCATCACCTGGACGATGAAATTGAGACCTTTTTCATCAACCTGAGCCGCCAGAGCGGTATTGCAGGTTTTCATGGCATCCTTTCCAAAAAAGGAAAACTGATCCGTCCTTTGCTCTTTGCGAGCAAAAAAGAAATCCGGGATTATGTGAAAAAAAACGCGATCGCATTTCGGGAAGACAGTTCCAACCAGGAAACAAAATACCTGAGGAATAAGATCCGCCACGAGATCCTGCCGCTGTTTGGGGAGATCAACCCGGATATCAACACGATCATCTCGGGAAATATACACCGGATCAGGGAAGCAGAGATGATATTTCGTGAAGCCATCGAACAACAAAGGAAAAAAATCCTGCAGACCGATAAAAACTGCATTATTCTCCCGATTGAAAAGCTGAAGGCGTTACACCCGATTTCCACTTTTACTTTTGAGTTATTATCCCCATTCGGGTTTAACCTGGCCCTGGTCAATGAGATCATCGCCTCACTGGATCATACACCCGGCAAAACCTGGTTCTCTGCCACTCATCGTCTGATTAAGGACCGGAAAAATCTCATTATCTCAAATTTAAAAGATCAGAAATCTCCTGCTCATGAGCCAATCATGATCTGCGCTGAAACCCGAGTGATCACAGCGCCTGTGCATTTGTTTTTTAATAAAATCCCAAAAGACCGGTCCTTTAAAATTGACGGGGCAGCGTCGGTCGCAAATCTCGATGTTCATAAACTCACTTTCCCGCTGATCATCCGGAAATGGGAAAAGGGTGATCACTTTTATCCATTTGGAACAGGGCACAAGAAAAAACTGAGTGATTTTTTTACCGATCTGAAGCTTTCTCTGGCTGACAAAGAATCAATCTGGCTGCTCTGTTCCGGGGAGAAGATCGTTTGGGTGATCGGTTACCGGATCGATCATCGGTTTCGTATTACCCCCGCTACGAAGGAGGTTTATATGATCAAATGCAAGAATTAAAATATTTCCTACCTTTACCACCCACTAATCACAGTAAACTTTTGTCAAAAATGAGAAAGATCATTTTTTCCCTTTTGGCGCTCTGCCTCTTACCTGCCATCGCCCTGCCGCAGATTCTCGAACCCGTAAAATGGAGTTTTAAGGTTGAACAAACCAAACCGGATGAAGCCACTTTGGTGTTGACGGCAAAAATTGATAAAAAATGGCACGTCTATTCCCAGGATATCCCGCCCAAAGGGCCCATTCCAACAACTTTTACCTTCAAAAAAAAATCGAATTACCAGCTTGTTGGTAAAGTAACAGAATCCAAGCCCATCGAAGAGGTTGATGCCATGTTCGAAAACATGGTCCTGAAGTATTTTGCCGACAAGGCTGTTTTCAAACAAAAGATCAAGGTTCTCAGTCAAAAGGATTTTACGATCACCGGTTCGCTTGAATTTATGTGTTGCGACGATAAACAATGTCTGCCGCCGACAGAAGTTGAATTTACCTTCAACATCAGGGGAAACCCGGCCGGAGTTGCGGTTGTGGAACAAGCTCCGGTTGTTTCAACTCCGGATACCGTGAAAAAGGATACGGTTGCCGTCGCAAAACCGGCAGCATCGATTGATCAGGATGCAAAGAATCAAAAACAATGGCTTTCAGGAGGACTTAAGGGGAACGATTCTCTTTGGTGGTTTTTCCTTTTTTCCTTCATCGCAGGTTTGTTTGCGATTGTGACTCCATGCGTTTTTCCGATGATCCCGATGACGGTTACTTTTTTCATGCATGATACGAAAAACAAACAAAAAGCGCGACTTGAGGCCATTGTTTACGGGTTATCGATTATCTTTCTTTATACCACCATTGGAACAATTGTAGCACTGACGCTGGGAGCCAATTTTGCCAATTTCCTGAGTACACACTGGATTCCCAATGTGTTTTTCTTCCTGATTTTCCTTGTTTTCGCTGCTTCTTTTCTGGGAATGTTTGAAATTACAATGCCTAACTGGATTATTTCCAAGACGGATAAAAGGGCTGATAAAGGAGGATATGCCGGTGCATTTTTCATGGCCTTTACTTTGGTGTTGATTTCATTTTCCTGCACAGGTCCCATTGTCGGTGCCATTCTCGTTGCCGCTGCAGGAGGCGAGGTAATGCAACCGATCATCGGGATGCTGGGCTTTTCTCTGGCCTTCGCCTTACCGTTTGCTTTATTCGCTTTTTTTCCCTCCTGGCTCGCCGGGTTACCCAAGTCGGGTGGCTGGCTGAATTCAGTAAAAGTAGTTTTAGGGTTTCTTGAATTGGCCCTGGGGCTCAAATTTCTCAGCATTGCAGATCAGACCTACCATTGGGGCATCCTTGACCGTGAGGTCTATCTCGCCTTCTGGATCGTGATCTTCTTCCTGATGGGATTGTACCTGTTGGGGAAATTAAAATTCAACCATGACTCGGATACGCCGTATATCAGTGTTCCCCGTTTATCCCTGGCAATCATCACTTTTACCTTTGTTGTCTATATGATACCCGGGATGTGGGGCGCTCCGTTGAAGGCCCTTGCAGGGTATCTTCCCCCGCAGCAATCCATGGATTTTGACCTGACTGCCATCATCCGGAATGAAGTCCAGGCAGGAGGCGGTATAGAGGGTAAAACAAAGATGAACCTTTGTGAACCCGCGAAATACAAGGAGTTCCTTCATCTGCCTCATCAGCTGGAAGGATACTTCGATTATGACCAGGCCCTTGCCTGTGCAAAAAAGCTGAACAAGCCCATCTTCATTGATTTCACCGGACACGGATGTGTAAATTGCCGTGAGATGGAAGCACGTGTATGGGCCGATCCTCAGGTGCTGAAACGTTTGAGGGAGAATTTCATCGTTACGGCCTTATATGTGGACGACAAGACCGAACTTCCTGAAAAAGAATGGATCACTTCCAAATATGATAGCAAAGTAAAGAAAACCATTGGGAAGAAATATGCGGATTTCCAGATCGCCCGGTTCAATGTAAACGCACAACCCTATTATGTTTTACTTGACACTTCCGGGAATCTTCTGGTACCACCCCGGGCTTACGATCTGAATGTGGATCATTTTGTTGAGTTCCTGGATGGCGCAGTGAAAAAGTTTGGGGATAAGGCGGGAAAATAAGGAAGGGCAGACCGGTACGTAAATCGTAACGCGTGACACGTAACGCGTCAGGTTTTCTCAGTCCAAAATAATTAACCATTAATCATTAACAATTAACCATTCACTCAGGCTGCGCGGCCTCGTCACCTCTCCGCCAGTAGGAATCAAGCCGAAAGTGGGTTATCGAAAAAACAATCACCCATCAAAGTTGGTGGAATCTGGTTAAATGCAATTGTTATCTGTATATCCAAAACGATAGCCAATCCCGGATTCTGTGTTTAGTAGTTTAGGTTTGCCTGGATCATCTTCAATCTTTTTTCTCAGTTGGGCTACAAAAACCCTTAGATATTGAGTTTGTTCGATGTATCCCAATCCCCAAACTTCTTTTAATAAATATTGATGTGTTAAAACCCTTCCTTCGTTCTTTGCTAAAATTGCTAAAAGTGAAAACTCTGTTGAGGTGAGTTTTACGATTTCGCTATTCTTGTGAACCGTGTGATTGGCTAAATCAATGGTTAATGAACCAAATCCGAGTATTGGTTTGTCAGTAATGTCCTGACTTTGGCGGATGGCAGACCGGATACGGGCCAGTAATTCACCGGTGCGAAATGGCTTCGACAGATAATCGTTTGCCCCGTGGTCCAGTGCTTGTATAATATCTTGCTCAGCGTTGCGGACTGAAAGGATAATAATTGGTTTTTCGTACCATTCACGCAGCTTTTTTAAAATATCAAGCCCATCCACGTCCGGTAATCCTAAATCCAGTATTATTAATAAGGGGTTTACGGTTGCTGCAGATAAAAGACCCTCTTTTCCTGTAGCAGCTTCGGTAATCTTATAGCCATTGGCCGAAAGCGTTATATCAAGCAGTCGTCGAATCTGTATTTCATCATCAATGATCAGAATATGCTCTTGCATGGTTTGTATTTTCAGTAAACGAATTACGGATTGCTTTCATGGTTGATTGAAGAATCCAGGTTTTCGCTTTGGTTAATTGTTTTCACCGGCATTTTTATTGTAAATACTGCACCACCATTCCTCCGGTTTTCTGTGGTTACGGTACCTTGATGAGCTTCAATAAACCCCTTGACGATGGATAGCCCTAATCCTGTCCCACCCGCGTTAGCGTTTTTGCCTCGATAAAATTTGTCAAAAACTGAAGATAATTCGGCTTCAGGGAATCCAATACCTCTGTCCATTACCTGTATCGTCAGGTTATCATGATCATAATAAAATTTAAGCCGGATCTGTGTTCCGGCAGGCGCATATTGTGTCGCATTTAAAACGAGATTGTAGATAGATTGTTCCATCAACCCGTAATCCATAAACACCAAAGGCATTTCCTTGGGTATAACGATCGATAATTTAAATGGAGTCAACTCCTGTTTCAAGCTGCTATCTATTTTATTCGCAAGGTCATGAACATCACACCAATCGGGTTTGGGGGTTATTCTCCCCGATTCAAGACGCGACATATTCAACAGGTTTTCGATAAGCCTGTTTAGCCTCACCGAAGCTTTGTTTATTTCATTGTATAATTCCAGCCTGGTTTTTTCAGGATAGTCCTGCATTAAAAGCGTATCTGAAGCTCCCATAATGGTTGCGACCGGAATTCGCAGTTCATGTGATATGGAATTGAAAAGGGTTTTATATAGTTTGTCCGATTCATTAAGAACAAAAGTATTTTTAGCCACAATCCGAAGAAATTCCCGCTCGAGACTCCCGGATATTTGTGAGATAAATGCTTCCCAGAATTGTTCTTCACCCTGTGTAAATACAGCTGGTTGTTTTACAGCAATAACACCCATATTATTGTTATTTCCTGTTAAAGGATAAAAGGTATAATCGACCGATGGTAAAGTGTCAGTGTGTTTTCCAGCTTTTGAAGAATGTTTAAACACCCAGGCGGCAACACTCATTTCGTTTTCCGATAATTTTATCTTACTATCACCGACAAGTTGGTTTTCGAGTTGGTTCAATTCGTTTTTAACAATTATAGCGCAAGCCAGCCTGAAATATTTTTGAATATACTGGGTAGCTATTTTTGATACTTCGTCGATTCCTGATGCCAGGGTTAAATCTTTGGTGAGCTGGTACAATGCGTTAGTACGTTCTTCGCGAACTCTTATCTTTTTCTCCTGTCTCCTGACCCTCGAAGTCAAAATCCCATTTATAAGGGCTATAATAAAAAACATGATAAACATAAGCGCATCTTCGGGTTGTGCGATATGCAATGTAAATTGAGGGGGGATAAAAAAATAATCCCAGATCAGAGCGCTCAGGGCTGCTGCAACCAGAATAGGACCTGTTCCGAAAAAGAGGGCAAGAATTGACACCAGGAACAGTAAAACAAATGAGACAACCTGGTATCCGATATAATCTTTAATGAGGTAACAAACAACAGACGACAAAATGACAAGCAGGGGTATCACCAGGTATTGCCTTATGGTTGAAGTAAAAGGCGGGATGGAAATCCTATCACGGTATTTATCTTTTGACAGGCTATCGGAACCAAGAATGTACACATCAATGTTTCCGCTGTATCGTATAAGCCGGTTGACAAACCCTCCAAGCCTGAGCAAAGAAATCAGGTTACGCACGCGGGGTTTACCAACAATGATATGGGTAATGTTTTCCTTATGGGCAAAATCAACAATGGCTTTTACAATATCATTGTTAGTAATGATCCGTACGGTGATGCCCAGTTGCTTCGCCAGTTTGATATTTTTGTCAAGTTGGTCCCGTTCTTTGGGTTTAAGCACATGCAAAGTTTCAACATAAAGCGCCTGAATGTTTGCCCCCATGGAGTAGGCAAGGGTTTTTGCCCAGCGCAGCAGTTTGCCGGAATAAGGACTTGGGCCAATGGCAACCAATAAGTGCAGCCCCGATTTCCAGGGGCCACGGATGCGCTTATCCTGCATATAGTCATGCAACTGCTTGTCAACACGGTCGGCAGCAATTCGTAACGCCATCTCACGCAAAGCGGTAATATTCCCCTTACGGAAGAAATGCTCAATTGCCTCCCGCGACCGCTCAGGTGTGTAAACCTTCCCCTCGGACAATCGCTCCAGCAATTCTTCCGGGGTAAGGTCAACAATTTCAATTTCATTGGCACTCTCGAAAATCTCATCGGGTATGGTCTCACGCACAATGGTGCCTGTAATCTGAGCTACTGTATCTGAACGGCTTTCAAGGTGTTGAACATTCAAGGTTGTATAAACGCTTATGCCATTCCCAAGGATTTCCTGAACATCTTGATACCTTTTGGTATGACGACTTCCGGGTGCATTGGTGTGTGCCAATTCATCCACAAGAACAATCCTTGGTTTACGGGCAATGATTGCATCCAAATCCATTTCCAGAACAGTTGTGGATTTATACTCATAGGCTTTTCTTGGAATCATTTCAAATCCTTCAACAAGGTTGGCGGTTTCTTTGCGCTTATGCGTTTCAATATACCCGATGATGATATCACAACCTTTGGACTTTTCGGTTTGTGCCGTTTGGAGCATGGTGTAAGTTTTGCCCACTCCGGCACACATTCCGAAAAATATTTTCAATTTCCCACGTTTACTTTTTTCTTCTGCTTTTACAAGAGAAGCTAAGAGTTCATCGGGATCAGGCCTGTTATCTTTGAAATCATTCATTTTATGTATGAAAATTATTTTATTTGATCCAACTTCAAATTTAGTAACAATACGTTGATTCTCACCTCGCCAAGGGATAAATACTGCGGACCCTCCGTGAGTTCCTTAATACTTTTCAGCAACTCCTCTTTTTGACCGTTATTGAAAGATCGTGCCTGGGCAATGCGATCGATCTGTAATAAAGCGGCACGAGGTGAAATATGCGGATCGAGCCCGCTGGCTGAAGCAAACAGCATTTCAGAAGGTACTTCGGTAGTACTGTCAAGATTGTTGAAAGCAATAAAATGTTGTTTCCGGTTTGTAAAAAGGAGTTTCAGATTTTTATTTGTCAATCCAAAATTTGAGCCTCCTGAAGGCAGGGAATTGTATGATATGGCAGAGGGACGTGACATAAAATAGATGCTGCTGTCGAACTGTTGTCCAATGAGTTCGCTTCCTATCGCTTTTTTAGCTTTAAATATCATGCTACCATTGGCTTTGGCCGGGAATGCAATTTGCGCTATTCCTGTGATAAAAAGAGGATAGATAATTCCTGTCAGGATGGTAAATACCAGGAATATTTTTAGTGAAATAATAAGTGTTTTCATGTTATGATTTATAGATTAATCAGGAGGTCAATGATTTTTATTCCAATAAATGGCGCTATGATTCCGCCCAATCCAAATAATAAAAGGTTACGGGTCAGGGCAGCATTTGCAGAAACAGGTTTATACCGAACCCCTTTTAAGGCAAGCGGAACCAATAGAATGATGATGATTGCATTGAATATGACGGCACTCAGGATTGCGCTTTGCGGTGATCCCAGGTTCATAATGTTTAAAGCCGACAATGGCCCAACACCTGTTTTGCGTGAATATAGAGAGATGGCAATGGCAGGAATGATGGCGAAGTATTTTGCAACATCGTTGGCGATACTGAAAGTGGTAAGTGCGCCTCGGGTCATCAACAACTGCTTGCCTACTTCAACCACTTCGATCAATTTAGTCGGGTTGCTGTCGAGGTCAACCATATTTCCTGCTTCCCTGGCGGCCTGAGTTCCAGAGTTCATCGCGATACCAATGTCGGCTTGTGCCAGAGCAGGTGCATCGTTAGTCCCATCACCGATCATCCCTACCAGGTGGCCGTTTGCCTGTTCTTCCCGAATGCGGCGCAGCTTGTCTTCGGGAGTTGCTTCCGCCATAAAATCGTCAACCCCTGCTTCGGCTGCAATCGCAGCGGCTGTTAAGGCATTATCTCCGGTTATCATCACAGTTCTGATACCCATCTTCCGCAGTTCGGTAAACCGCTGCTTGATTCCTCCTTTTACAATGTCTTTCAGGTGAATGACACCGATTACCTGATTGTTTTCAGCTACGACCAATGGAGTTGCCCCTTGTCGGGCCAGGTCAGATACGATATCCTTGATCTGTTGCGGGTAAAATCCATTGTTGTTCTGCACAAAGGTGCGAATGGCTTCAGAAGAACCCTTCCGGATTTGGTGGATAGTACCATCGTTGTTTTTCAGATCAACCCCGCTCATCCTTGATTGAGCTGTAAAAGGAACGAAGGTTGCATTGAACTGATGAACCTCGCGGCCCCGGATATTGAATTTTTCTTTGGCAAGGATAACAATTGAACGTCCTTCAGGGGTTTCATCAGACAATGAAGAAAGTTGGGCAGAATCCGCCAGTTGCTCAATTTTGATTCCCTCAGCCGGGATAAAATCGGTTGCCATGCGGTTTCCCAGGGTGATGGTTCCGGTTTTGTCAAGCAATAACACGTCAACATCCCCGGCGGCTTCGATGGCTCGCCCGCTTGTGGCAATGACATTGCGCTGAATCAACCGGTCCATACCGCTGATGCCAATCGCACTCAGCAATCCGCCAATTGTTGTAGGAATCAGGCATACAAGCAAGGCAATCAAAACCGGGAGGGTTAAATTGTGTGACATTGTCATTCCAGATGCCGACAGGCTGTATCCAAAGAAAGCAGGTAGTGTAGCCACCGCCAGGAGAAAGATTATAGACAGACCTGATAGCAAGATCGACAGGGCAATTTCATTTGGGGTTTTATGCCTTTTGGCTCCTTCGACCAGCGCAATCATACGGTCAATAAAAGTATTGCCTGTTTCAGTACTGATGCGGATCAGAATCCGGTCGCTTAGTACTTTTGTCCCTCCTGTGACCGCAGAACGATCACCACCGCTTTCACGGATAACCGGGGCAGATTCTCCGGTAATTGCCGATTCATCAACACTGGCAATGCCTTCCGTAACTTCACCATCCGAAGGGATTACGTCTCCCGCCTCGCATACCACAATGTCGCCAATTTTCAATTCGGTTGCAGACACAGAGATTTCCTGCTTTCCGGATATTTTCCTCGCCTTCGTCTGGGTGCGGTTTTTCCGGAGGCTTTCAGCTTGTGCCTTTCCCCTGCCTTCAGCAATCGCTTCGGAAAAATTGGCGAACAACACAGTAAACCATAGCCAGATGGCTATCTGAAGATTAAAAGAGGAAAAGCTTCCCCGGAATATACCTGCAAAAACGATGAAAGTAGTCAGTAGTGATCCAATCGCAACGATAAAAATGACTGGGTTTTTTATTAGCAATACCGGGTTTAATTTAACGAAACTGTCACCGGCTGCTTTTAACAGGATTTTTTTATTGAAAATACTGCTTTTTAGTTTTGTATTCATGTCAAAGTATTATTAAAAAGTGATACCACCATTCAACAGCAAATGTTCCACAACAGGGCCAAGAGACAAGGCAGGAAAGTAGGTGAGACCGCCGACAATCAGGATTACGCCGATCAATAAGATCAGGAATAACCAGTTGTCGGTACGGAAGGTCCCTAAGGATGGCGGGGTGATTTTTTTACCAGCCAGGCTCCCGGCAATTGCCAGTACCGGAATAATTACCCCGAAGCGGCCAATCAGCATGACAAGTCCAAGGGTAAGGTTATAAAAGAGCGTATTTGCATTTAACCCGGCAAAAGCGCTGCCATTGTTGCCGGCAGCAGAGGTATACGCGTAGAGGATTTCGGAAAAGCCATGTGGCCCTGCATTGTTAAGGCTTGATAGCCCAAGGTTGCTGACAGAGGCCCATGCGGTAAAGATCAAAATGGCAAAACTTGTGACCAGGTTCGCAATGATGGCCATCTGCACTTCGAATGCGCCTATTTTTTTTCCAAGGTATTCGGGGGTCCGGCCCACCATCAGCCCGGCGATAAATACCGTGAGAATGATAAATACCACCATCCCGTACAATCCGGCGCCAACGCCTCCAAAAATTACTTCACCAAGCATCATATTAATCATGGGGATCATTCCCGACAAAGGGGTTAAACTGTCGTGCATGGCATTCACGGCACCACAGGATGCATCGGTCGTAACTACCGAAAATAACACACTGTTGGTGATCCCGAACCGGGTCTCTTTACCTTCCATCAGGTGAGTGTGCCCGAAAATTGGATTGGCCGAATACTCAGCATAGAGCGAAACGGTAAGTCCCGCCATGAAAAGGATCATCATGGCCGTAAAAATCGTCCAGCCATGCCGCCTGGAACCAACCATTTTCCCATACATATAAGTTAAAGCCGCAGGGATGAGAAAGATGGCCAGGATTTGTAGAAAATTGCTGAAAGGTGTCGGGTTTTCGAATGGGTGTGAACTATTGGCATTGAAAAAACCACCTCCATTGGTTCCCAGTTGCTTGATGGCAATTTGAGAGGCTGCCGGACCCATCGGAATTACCTGCTGTGTTCCCTGCAGCGTTTGAACGGTTTCATATGTTTTGAAGTTCTGGATAACACCCTGGCCGACCAAAATAACGGCAAACAATATCGATAATGGCAGAAGCACATACAACGTTGACCGTGTAAGATCGGTCCAGAAATTACCGATTTTATCCGTTGATTTCCTGGATATTCCCCGGGCGACAGCTACGATCACAGCGATTCCGGTGGCAGCGCTTAGGAAATTCTGCACGGTTAACCCGATCATCTGAACAAAATAGCTCATCGTTGTCTCACCGGCATATCCCTGCCAATTGGTATTGGTCATAAAACTTACTGCAGTATTAAATGCTGAATGCCATGAAACATTGGGGAGGTTAGCCGGGTTAAGCGGCAACCAGGCCTGGATAAGTTGGATAAGGAATAAAAATACAAACCCGATCAAATTGAAAATCAACAATCCCAATACATAGGTCTTCCAGTTTGACTCCTCCGAAGGATTCAATTTGATGAATTTGTACAAAAACTTCTCAAACCACCCGAACAGGGGCTGAAGAAGATGTTTTTCCCCTGTAAATACCTGGAACAGGTAACTGCCCAGGAGGGGAGTAAGCCCAATTAAAATGGCAATAAATAATATTACCTGGATTACATCTTGTGTCGTCATATTGTTTCATTTTATTTTTAAAACATCAAGGTTCCCAGGTGTTTCAAAATTTATCAGGTCTTACCAACGAATAAATCAGATATCCAAGAATCAGGAGAGCTATCAATGCTCCAAGGAAATAACCTGTGGAAATACCGACCTCTATGTTTCCGGGTGTTACCAATAATAGCCTTGCATTCATAATTTTCATTTTTAAAACGATACAAAATTGCGGCGGATTTTATAAGGATTTTATCAGGATAGTTTTCAGCATATAAATATTTCATAAAGATGCTGACAATATGGATAGAGTGGAAAACCCAGCCTAAAGTGATTCACTGAGAGGTGAATTGATCATTTAAAAGTAAATGTTCCGCACGCAGGATTTTTTGTCCGTAACGAAGCGGATAAAGGGTTTTCCACACTGATGAAAACTTCTTCCCAAAACAGGTAAGACCTGGAATTAGGCGGCATAAGGATTTTGATGGAACGAATGCTGCGCGAACAGCATGGAGGGCTTTTAACGGAATCTTCACCTTGTGGGTACCCCACCGAAAAACCCTGAGGCCTAAAAAGAGCATCTTTGATTGGAGAATGGTGAGCTGATGGGTTGAGTCTGTAAATTTCGGAAATGCTTACTTTATTCCACTTTTAATTTTATATTTTGTGACGGAAAAGATTTTGAGAAGTTCGATAAATTCAGTAACAAAAAAATAACTCATCAACTCATCAATCACCCTTCACCATTCGACCCGCGCTGGCCTAAGGCTGCTTATGCGATGAATGGTATATTACCGAAACTCAAACATTTTTTGTTGAATAAATCAGGAATTCCCTAATCCCTGACGGGGTCGGAAGTATTGTCTGTCACTTGTCCGTGAGTTGTCACCCACCGCGCATCTTGTTTATTTCTTCAACTCAGCGAAATACCTGTAAAACAAAGGAACGGTCTCAATTCCTTTATAAAAGTTGACGAGAGGGAAGTTTTCGTTGGGTGAATGAATGGCATCGGATTCCAGTCCGAATCCCATCAAAATGGACTTGATCCCCAGTATTTCTTCAAATTGGGAGATGATCGGAATGCTTCCTCCACTGCGAACGGGAATGGGCTTGATGCCAAAAGCCGTTTCAATCGCCTTGCTGGCTGCCTTGTATCCGGGGGTATTGATCGGAGAAACATAGGCCTGCCCGCCGTGCAATGCACTCACTTTTACTTTAACATAAGGAGGTGCAATAGATAAAAAGTGTTTTTCGAAGAGCTCAGCGATCTTGTTGTGATCCTGATCCGGGACCAGCCGCATTGAAATCTTAGCAGAGGCTTTGGAGGGAAGAACGGTTTTGGATCCTTCACCGGTATACCCGCTCCAGATTCCGTTAACATCCAACGAAGGCCGGATTCCGGTTCTTTCCTTGGTGGTATATCCTTCTTCACCCGAAAGTGCGTCAACCTCAATGGCGCTCTTATAATCCTCTTCGTTGTAAGGCGCTTTGGCCATCTCCTGCCTTTCCTCCAAAGTGATAAGGGTCACATCATCATAAAAACCGGGAATGGTAATTTTCCCTGAATCATCCGTCAGAGAAGCGATCATCTTTGAAAGTACATTGGCAGGATTCGCCACGGCTCCTCCGAATATTCCCGAATGCAAATCCTTCGACGGGCCGGTAACCTCAACTTCCATGTACGAAAGTCCTCTTAACCCAATGGTAATGGAAGGACAATCCATGGAGATCATCCCGGTATCCGAGACGAGAATGATATCGGATTTCAGTTTCTCTTTGTTATCGATGCAGAACTTCGGAAGATTCGGAGAACCGATCTCCTCCTCCCCTTCAATCATGAACTTCACATTGCAGGGAAGCGAATGGGTTTTAATCATGAGTTCAAATGCCTTTGCCTGGATGAAACTCTGGCCTTTATCGTCATCGGCACCTCGGGCAAAAATTTTTCCATCCCTGACTTCCGGCTTGAAGGGTTGTGATTCCCATAATTCAATCGGGTCAACCGGCATCACATCATAATGTCCATAAATTAAAATGGTCGGAAGGGCAGGATCAATGATCTTTTCCGCATATACCACAGGATTCCCTTCGGTGGACATAATTTCTGCATTGTCGGCTCCCGCTTCCCGAAGTGTTTTCCTCCAATATTCAGCCGCTTTGAGCATATCATCCTTGTGTTCCGATTCAATACTGACGGAAGGGATCTTTATCAATCCGAATAATTCCTGTAAAAACCGGTCACGGTTAGCTTCTATATATTCCCTGATATTTTCCATTTCTTTTCCTGATTTTTCCCGATTTAATAAGCAAAAAACGAAGCGCTGGTATGAGTGGAGGTGCACTCCGTTGCAAAGTTACATTTTTTTGAAACGTGTTAATTTAGTTGTATAACTTTGCGATTGAAGATAAAACCATAATCATGGACAAATATTCATATCTGAATACTTCCGACAATGCGGTGATGGAGGAATTGCTGGAGAAATTCAACCGGGATCCCTCCCTGGTTGAGGAAGGCTGGAGGAAATTTTTTGAAGGATTTGAATTCGCCCGTACAAATTATAAGGCTGAAGACGGGAAGGCCTTTATGATCCCGAATGAATTCAAGGTAATCAACCTGATTTATGCATACAGACAGAGAGGTCATTTATTCACAAAAACCAACCCGGTAAGAACCCGAAGGAAATATACACCCACACTCGATCCGGAGAACTTCGGCCTTTCCCCCGATGAACTGCTCAAGACCTATCAGGCAGGGAAAGAAATCGGCATCGGAAATGCAACCCTTCAACAAATCATTGACAAACTGCACCAGACCTATTGTCAGTCCATTGGAGTCGAATACACCTACATCCGTAATCAGGAGATGTTTGAATGGCTGAAGAAGAAGATGGAAGGGACATCCAATACCCCGGCATTCGACAACAAAAAGAAACGTCATATCCTGGAAAAACTGTCTGAAGCGGTGATTTTCGAGAATTTCGTCCACAAAAAATTTCCCGGACAAAAGAGTTTTTCCCTTCAGGGGGCCGAATCACTAATCACTGCGCTGGATGAGATTCTGGAAAAAGGTTCAGAGCTGGGCATCCGGGAAGTGATTATCGGGATGCCGCATCGTGGAAGGCTTAACGTGCTCGGCAACATCCTGAAAAAACCAACCCGTCAGATTTTTTCCGAGTTTGAAGGAAAAGAATATGCCGATGAAGAATTGCTTGGCGATGTGAAATATCACCTGGGTTTTTCAAGTGTGATTGCTACCTCCGGTGGATCGGATCTGCGAGTAACCCTGGCACCCAATCCTTCCCATCTTGAAGCAGTGGATCCTGTAGTTGAAGGAATAACCCGTGCCCGGATCGACAAGGAATACCGGGGAGATCAGAACAAGATCATCCCCGTTCTGATCCATGGAGATGCCTCCATTGCTGGTCAGGGGGTTGTATATGAAGTGCTGCAGATGTCAGAACTGAAAGGTTATAAAACCGGCGGGACCATTCATCTTGTCGTAAATAATCAGCTTGGGTTTACCACCAATTATCTTGACGGACGGTCGAGCACTTATTGCACCGATTTAGCCAAGACATTGCTTTGCCCGGTGTTTCATGTGAATGCAGATGAGGTGGAAGCGGTCGCCTTCACCCTTCAACTTGCGGTAGAATTCCGGCAGACTTTTCACAAGGATGTTTTTATCGATCTTCTGGGTTACAGGAAGTATGGCCACAACGAGAGCGATGAGCCCCGTTTTACCCAGCCCATCCTTTATAAACTCATAGAAACCCATCCTGACCCGATGGAAATCTATCTGGCAAAACTCAAAGAAGAAGGGGTTCTTGAACAGTTGGATCATCCTTCCATCCAGAAAGGAATTCATGATCAGCTTGAATCCAGTTTTGAATCATCAAAAGAAATTATTAAGGGAGATATTGCACCTTTCCTGGGTGATCTCTGGAAAAACATAAAAAAGGCCACACCCGGGGATTTTCAGGAATCACCGGTTACAGCAGTTGACGAGAAGACCCTTCTTCAAATCGGAGAAAAAATCACCGCTCTGCCCGAAAACAAACCTTTCTTTCGTAAGATCATCAAACTTCAGGAAGACCGGAGAGCCATGCTTTCCCCCGGGGCAACCCTGGATTGGGCGATGGGAGAATTACTGGCCTATGGAACGCTTGTCCGGGAGGGATTCCCGGTCAGACTTAGTGGCCAGGATTCCCAGCGGGGCACTTTCTCGCACCGGCATTCCGTCCTTACCGTGGAAGACTCAGAAGAAACCTATACGCCGCTTGAGCATGTTGCCGGAGATCAGGCGAAATTTGAGGTATTTAACTCACCACTTTCCGAATATGGCGTATTGGGATTTGATTATGGATACGCACTTGCCTCACCCGATTCGCTGACCATCTGGGAGGCCCAGTTCGGGGATTTCAACAATGGGGCCCAGGTAATCACCGATCAGTACCTCAGCAGCGCCGAGGACAAATGGAAAGTGATGAACGGACTGGTCATGCTCCTCCCGCATGGGTATGAAGGACAGGGCCCGGAGCATTCTAGTGCGCGGCTGGAACGTTTCCTGGCCATTTCAGGACATTACAACATCCAGATCGCTAACTGTACCACGCCTGCCAATTTCTTTCATCTCCTGCGCCGCCAGTTACATCGCTCTTTCCGCAAACCGTTGGTCATATTCACTCCCAAGAGCCTGCTCAGGCATCCGGACTGTGTGTCCCCATTAAAGGATTTCACTTCCGGTGCTTTTAAAGAAGTGATCGATGATGAGAAAGCCAATCCGGGGAATGTGAAACGGGTCGTATTTTGCAGCGGGAAATTGTATTATGACATCCGCGCTGAGCAGGAGAAACTGCAGAAGGATGATATGGCGCTGATCCGGATTGAACAATTGTATCCTTTACCGGTAAAACAACTCCGGAATATCATTGAGAAATATTCCGGAGTTGAACGTTGGGAGTGGATCCAGGAAGAGCCGGCAAACATGGGCGCCTGGAGGTATGTTTTTCATAATTTCCTGCAGGTTCCGCTTCAGCTTACCTCGCGTCCTGCGAGCGGCAGTCCTGCAACCGGATCGAGCCGGTTACATAAGATCCAGCAGCGCCTGATCGTCGAAAAAGCCTTGGGGCAGTGTACCTGTGAAGCTGCAAATACGAGCTGCAAACTTCATTGTGCCGAGCGCGAAGACCAGGTTATCTAAGATTTACATATGGATTGTGTAGGTCAGACCGGAGATGGTCACCGTAGCCGTGTCTTCACAGGTTCCGGCTCCATAATCGAGAACGATTAAAGGCAGATCCTGAACGACAAAGTTGATTACGCCCTTCTGAATCCATTGACAGTTTAGTGTACGCTCCAGGGGCGTTTCAATGGTTGCCGAATAGGTCTTGTTATCCGAGCTTACTCCGCTCGTAGTCCCGGTCATTCGATAGGTATCATCCCACCAAATACCAATGGTACCTTCTCCTTCAATCCATTCCAGGTTGTGAGAAGAAATCCATGTAATTGTTCCTCCATTATTGGGCTTAATGATCTGCCCGTCGACAACGATCGACCAATTGAGATGATCGGCGGCATTCCTACCCAAATTCGTCACAGTTTTTGTTCCCAATACCTGGTGATCGTTTACGAAATAATTTTCGAAGGTATAAGCAATCACCGTTCCGGTTGCCCAATAAGATCCGTTAAATGAGACAAAGATTTTCCCCCGGCGGTAAATCTGATCCAGGCACAGGCAGTTGGATGCGCCGAAATCGATGGTCAGAACATAAGGTACAGCACTCAGATCGAGCGTTGCCAACACACAGGTTCCCATCCAGATGGTATCCGACAACGTAGCTTTTGATTTGGATTGTTGCATGGCCTGATCAGACCAAACTTTCACATTATCGAAGATATTCTGCGCCTGTCCATCATCAGAGACCCAGGTGGCATCGGAAGGTTTAACGGTTGTTACGGCCTTATCCTTTTTACAGGAAGTAAAAGAAATGGCCATAACCATCATAAGTAAAATAACGGAAATTGCTGTTTTTGTTCTCATGGTCAGATTGGTTTAGGTTTATATTCGAAATAAAAAGGTTTCAGGCTTGGAAGATGACAAAGGGGTAGAAATGAGCATATATTTGTACCTTTGTTTTTATTTTGGAGAATCGTCCCGATGAGTAGATAAGGATAACGAATAAAAATGTTTTTTAATATACGCGATTCCATTTTTTAATAAAAAAACAATAAAAAGTCCATGATCTTTGAGATAATTATCCCGAGTCCGGGCGAATCCATTACCCAGGTGCAACTTGCCAAATGGCTTTGCAATGACGGAGAACAGGTAGAAAAGGATCAGGAGGTGGTGGAAATCGATTCTGATAAGGCCTCCTTCCCTCTGTCGGCTCCCGAAAACGGGTTGCTGAAAATTTTGGTTAAGGAAGGCGAAACTATCGCCGTAGGAACGGTAATCGCCACCGTCGATTCTGTTGCCGAAGCCGGAAAAAAAATCTTAAAACCTAAGGAAGCCGAACAAAAGTCGGGTAAGTCTGAAGAGGCGGTAAAACCAATCCGGACCAACCTGAAAGGCACTTCTGAAATAATGGCAGGAGCCAAAACCATTTCTCCGCAGGCAGAAAAGATCATTGAGGAAAAGAAGCTGAACCGCGAAGAGATCTCGGGCAATGTGCAGTCGAAAAGAATCAGAAGCAAAGATGTTCAGCAGTTTTTATCCGGCAAAAAAAACGAATCAGGTTCAACCGTTTATAGCAGGAATATTGAAAGAAAGAAGCTCTCCACTTTACGGCTTAAACTTGCGGAAAGATTAGTTGCCGTTAAGAATCAAACTGCCATGCTAACCACTTTCAATGAAGTGAATATGCGTGCAATCATAGAAATCCGGAGCAAATACGGACAGGCTTTTTCAGAAAAATATGGCATAAACTTAGGATTCATGTCCTTTTTTACAAAAGCTGTATCCCTGGCTCTGCTGGATTTCCCACAAGTAAATGCAATGATCGACGGCGAAGAACTGCTGATTCCCGATTATCATGACATCGGGATTGCCGTCAGCGCTCCGAAAGGTCTGGTTGTTCCCGTTATCAGGAATGTCAATATAATGACCATACCGCAAATCGAAATCAGGATCCGTGAACTGGCAGAAAAGGCCAGGAAAAGTCAGATCAGCCTTGATGAGATGCAAGGGGGAACGTTCACGATCACCAATGGTGGCATTTTCGGCTCAATGATGTCTACTCCGATACTAAATCCGCCGCAAAGCGCCATTCTTGGTATGCATAAAATCATGGACCGTCCGGTGGCAGTAGACGGGAAAGTTGAAATTCATCCGATGATGTATCTTGCCGTTTCGTATGACCACCGGGTAATCGACGGGAAGGAATCGGTCGGGTTCCTGGTGAAAATAAAAGAATATATCGAAGATCCGATGAAAATGCTCACGGAAGGGGAAGATCCTTTCGGCATCCTGCTGGATCTCTAGAAAAATTTGAAAGCCACTATTATCTTAACCGGAAGACTTACTTCCAGCCGCCAGTAAAATGAGAAAAGAAGTTGATTTTCTGATCATCGGTTCCGGGATAGCCGGGTTGACATTTGCCTTAAAGGTCGCCGACCATGGAAAAGTTTGTATCGTGACCAAGTCAAAGCTGGGGGATACCGCAACCAGTTACGCGCAGGGTGGAATCGCTGCAGTGACCTATACTCCTGACAGTTACGAAAAACACATCCAGGATACCATCATTGCCGGGGATGGATTGTGTGACGAGAAAATTGTCCGCATCTGTATTACCGAATCCACAGAAAGAATCCGGGAACTGATTGCATGGGGGACCAAATTCGACAAGACCACTTCCGGTAAATATGACCTGGCCAAAGAAGGCGGGCATTCCGAGTATCGCGTACTTCATCACAAAGACAGCACGGGAAAAGAAATTGAAGATACGCTGATCGAACAGGTCAGGAAACATCCCAACATAGATATCATGGAAGATTATTTCGCCATTGATATCATCACCCAGCATCATCTTGGCATTGAGGTGACCCGGAAATCCAAGGATATAACCTGTTACGGGGTTTACCTGATTCAACCCAAGACCCATCATGTGGATACCATCCTGTCAAAAATAACCCTGATAGCGACAGGAGGTGCGGGACATGTTTACAGTACCACTACAAACCCCCGGATCTCCACTGGCGACGGCATTTCGATGGTGTACCGGGCAAAAGGCACCATCGAAAATATGGAGTTTATTCAGTTTCATCCGACCGCCCTATATTATCCTGAAGAAAAGCCCTCCTTCCTGATCTCAGAAGCCCTCCGGGGATTTGGAGCCATTCTGAAAACCACTGATGGCAAGGAATTCATGCAGAAATATGATTCCCGCCTTTCCCTGGCTCCGCGAGATATTGTGGCAAGAGCGATTGACAATGAATTGAAGTTGTCGGGCGACGATTATGTTTATCTCGACTGTCGTCATATTCATAAAAATGACCTGATCAGTCACTTTCCGACGATCTATGCAAAATGTCTTAGCATCGGAATCGATATTTCCAGGGATATGATTCCGGTGGTTCCTGCCGCTCATTATACCTGTGGCGGGATCAAAGTGGATGAATTCGGAAGAAGTTCCATTGCCAATCTTTACGCTTCAGGCGAATGTGCCTGCACCGGATTACATGGCGCAAACCGGCTGGCTTCCAACTCACTGCTCGAATCACTCGTATTTTCCCACAGGGCAAGCAAGGATGCTATGGAAAGGGTGAAAGATATCACTCACCAGGAGGGCATACCCGACTGGAATGCAGAAGGGATGGTGTATAACGAAGAGATGATCCTCATTACGCAGTCGTTAAAAGAATTGCAATCCATCATGAGCAGCTATGTCGGGATTGTGAGGTCTAACCTGCGTTTGCAGCGCGCCTTCGACCGGCTGGATATCCTGTACCACGAAACCGAGGATCTCTATAACCGATCAATCCTTACGCCCCGTATCCTCGAAGTCCGTAACCTGATCAACATCGGGTACCTTATCATCAGGATGGCCCAGAAACGGCATGAAAGCAGGGGTTTGCATTTTTCTCTCGATTTCCCCAGAACGAATAAAATCCTGTAAAAATGGCAGTTATCCGGTCAGTAAAAGGAGTGAAACCGGTGTTTGGCAAGAATTGTTTCCTGGCGGATAATGCCACCATCACCGGTGATGTGATCACTGGAGATGACTGCAGTATCTGGTTCAATGCGATCGTTCGCGGAGATGTTCATTCGATCCGCATCGGGAACAATGTCAATATCCAGGATGGAGCCATCATTCATTGTACCTACCTGAAAGCCCCGGTTTCGATCGGAAATAATGTATCCATCGCCCACAATGCCATTGTTCACGGATGTACCATACACGACAATGTGCTGATCGGCATGGGGGCCATCATCATGGACGGGGCCATCATTCACAGCAATTCCATCATCGGTGCCGGCGCCCTTGTAAAAGAAGGCACTATCGTTTTATCAGGCTCCGTATGGGCGGGGATTCCTGCCGTAAAAATCAAGGATATCGATAAGGATTTACTCGAAGGACAGGTAAACCGGATCTCGAAAAATTACAATATGTATGCAAGCTGGTATGATCCTATTATTTAACAAGTTTCTATTTATGCGATATCTCTGTATCTTTCTTCTATTGACTGCAGGTCTGACGCTCAGGGCTCAGATTTTCCAGGTACAACCCGCATCCTTTCTGGATTGTTCACAGGGAGGTTTGAGCTGGGGGGATTATGACAAGGATGGCGACCTGGATGTGATCATGGCCGGGGTTCATGAAACCGGAACTGCCACTTGTTTATACCGGAACAAAGATGGAGCGTTTACCAAACAAACAACCTCTTTTGCCGCATTATCGCTGGGAAGTGCCAATTGGGGAGATTATGATAATGACGACGATATGGATCTACTCCTGTGTGGAACGAATCCCATCGGGGAAGGATCTACCATTCTGTACAGGAATGACAATGGAGCCTTCACCCCATCCGGTGTCAGCATCACCGGGATTGCCGCGGGTGAAGCCATCTGGTTGGATTATAACAAGGATGGGTTTCTCGATATCCTGATTTCCGGAGATACACTTTACAACAATCCCGTTACAAAACTTTACAAAAATAACGGTGACGGGACCTTTACCCATGTTCCGCAAAACATCGTTGCCTGTCTTAACAGTTTCATCGCTGCCGGCGATTACGATAACGACGGAGATCAGGACCTCCTGATTTCAGGTGCATACGATACAAGTTACATCACAAAGATTTACCGAAATGATGATGGCATTTTTCATGAATCCGGGATCAATCTTTTTGGAGTAGCCTACAGTAATGGCCTTTTCGTGGATATTGACCATGACCAGGATCTGGATATCATTTATATGGGGGCGACCATGCTGAGTGATTACGCGGTTAAAATATATTTCAATGATGGCAATGGCGGTTTTGTTTCTTCCAGTGATACACTGGAAGGGGAATGGGTCGGAAGAATTGATGCAGCCGATTTGAACAATGATGGTTTCCCTGACCTTGGAATTACCGGGTCGCTCTGTTGCGGGGATGCGCTTTCCAGGATATACATGAACGACGGAACGGGTCATTTCAACCTTGCCTCGGTATCCTTGCCGGATCTTTACTTCAGCCAGATCAATTTCGGCGACTTTGACAATGACGGTGATGCGGACTTCCTGTTGTTCGGTATCCCGCCCGATGGTCCGGGAACCACGATGACCCGTTTGTACCGAAATATGTCGAACACAAATACTTTCACGGTGAATACACCTCCGGGAGTTCCTGCCGGATTGTCTGCATCGGTCGACGATCATGATGTGACTTTCTCCTGGTTGGCTCCCGCCGACAACACAACCCCGGCTCCCGCGCTTACCTATTCTTTGATTACAGGAACTTCTTCCGGCGTGATGAATGTCATGCCCGCTCCCTCAAATCCTGAAAATGGATTTTATAAAGTCTATTCACCAGGGAATGTTGGTCACAATACCTCCTGGATCATCAAGGACCTGCCGACAGGATCCTATCAATGCAGTATCCAGGCACTCGACCAGTCAGGCAGCGCTTCAGCCTTTTCGCCGGAAGTATCTTTCGAAGTCGGAACCATCGGAATAGGCGAAAAAGATGCGATCAGTCCCGTTATGCTCTCTCCAAATCCTGTCAGGGGAAACCTGACCATCAAAGTCAGTGATCTTTTTTCGGATGGTGATTTTATTATTTTTAACGGGGCGGGAAGAAAAATCCTGTCGGGCAAACTGGATGGCAAAACCATCATGGTTGACATGCAACCCTTCCCTGCCGGGATATATGAAATCCAGGTAAGGAAAAACACCCAAATCGCCTCGAACCGTTATATCAATTTGTAATCCTGAAACCAAAAAAAAAGAGACTGCTTCCGAAAAAGCAGTCTCTTTTTTTTTTGGCGGATCGTACTTTATAAAATCCCCAATTTCTTTTTAACGAGTGGCATAACGTCATCCGTTGGTTCTGAGTAAAGCAGAATATCTTCAATACCATTCATGATGAAGGTATATTTGTTTTCTTTTGCTACTTCCTTAACGGCTTTCTTTGCTTTATCAACAATTGGCGCAAGCAATTCCTGCTGTTTTGATTGCATATCAGTCTGAGCTTTCTGCTGAAAAGCATCAATCCGTGCCTGAAGATCCTGGAGTTGTTTTTCCTTGTCCTGGCGGATCAGTTCTGACATACCAGCCGAATTTGCCTGATAATCCTGATACTTGCTTTCGAATTCAGCACGCATTGCATCTAGCTGATCAGAAAGGGTTTTCTGATAAACCTGAAGCTTAACTTTGACAGAATCAATACCCGGCATTGCAGCAACCAGTGTATTAAAATCTACATAACCGATCTTAACGGGTGCCTGTGCCTGCGAATTAAAGCCACTTGCTAATACTACAGCGAGGATGGCAATAACTTTAAAAACTTTTCTCATGTTGTTCTTTTCTAGATAAGTGAATAAAATAAGGGAATGCAAAAATAAGAATAATTTCTTTAGGAACAAGCATTAAGCGGGATGGTTATTTTTTCCCTTCTTTTGACTGGGGTCCACTCCCCGTACCTGTCCCGGTTGCACCCCCTTTGCCTTTTCTCCCGCTCATGGTCGCCCCGAGGTTATCCAGTACTTCATCGCTGACATCATATTTCGGGTTTGCATACATAATGGTCAAAGCGCCTGCTTTATCAAAAATGATCGCATAATTATTGTTCGTTGCAACATCCTGAATGGCATTGTATACTTTTTCCTGTATCGGCTTTACAAGTTCCTGGCGCTTTTTCATCAGGTCGCCGTCTTTTCCGAAATGTTGTCTTTGAAGATTTCTGGCTTCTTTGTCTTTATCGGCAATATCCTGTTCCTTTTTCTTTTTCATATCCTCCGGAAGCAAAACGGCCTGGGCCTGGTAATCCTGGTTCAGCTTCTCTACCTCCGTAAATTTTGCCTCAATTTCCTTCTGCCACTGGGCTGAAACCTCATCCAGCTGGGACTGTGCTTCGGTAAATTCAGGTAAATTGTCCAGGATGTATTGGGTATCCACATAGGCAAATTTCTGTGCCTGTAATCCTGCCATTGTCAGACAGAACAATGCGATTAATAAAATCTTCTTCATTTCCTTCTTTTATTTGTTCAAAATTAATCAATAGAAGAGTTGATGGAAAAGTGGAACTGGCTTCCATTTGCATTGGGGGCATTTGGAACTTCGTCCAGCCCATAACCCCAGTCCAGACCCAGCAGGCCGAACATCGGGAGAAACACCCTGACACCCACTCCTACCGAACGGTAAACATCGAAAGGATTAACATTGCGCCACCTCGCCCAATCATTCCCGGCTTCCATAAAAGCCAGTCCATAAATTGTTGCATTGGGATTTAACGACAGCGGGTATCTCATTTCAAGGGTATATTTGGCATAAACCGTTCCGCCCGAAACCGAGGAGGTGCCGGAAATAATCTGTGAAGGCGGGGTAAGTGAATTGTTCTCATAGCCACGCATCCCGATCAGCTCACGACCATCCATGTTGTTGTATCCTGTCAGCCCATCGCCTCCAAGGTAGAACCGTTCAAAAGGAGTAACCCCAAGGTCTGAATTGTAAGCACCCAGAAAACCAACCTGCATCCGGGGTGTCAATACCAGTTTATCAATCATGCTGATATACCAGGAACCTTTAAATTTGATCTTGTAATACTCAACCCATTTGTATTTATTACTTACAGACATGGCTGCATAATCCACATTACTCTTGAACCAGGAATAGGGAGGAGTCAGTTCAAGGTTAATGCTCCACTCAGATCCCATTTTTGGAAAAATGGGTTGGTCAATTGAGCTTCGTGACAGGATCAAACCATAACTGATCGCGTTGTAAACCCCGTCACCTCCGCCAAATGAGAATATGCTCGAATATTTGTGCGTATTGTATCGCTGATAATTGATGCTGTGGTACAGGGAGAAATAATCATCCGGCCATTGAAGGGCTTTCCCCAATCCTACGGTAATTCCATCAATTTTGAAATAGGCATAGTTGGTATCGCTTCTTGCATAGGAATTTGAATAGAGCGAATGATAATACGAAAGACTTAATGCCAGCGGCTTCCTGCCTCCCAGCCAGGGCTCTGTAAATGACGCACTATAGCTGATGTATCCTTGGCCATATGTCTGAAAGCGGAGACTCAGCTTTTGCCCGTCACCTGACGGGATCGGCCGGTAAGATTTTAAATTGAAGATATTACGGAGCGAAAAGTTGTTGAAGGAAAGACCAAGTGTACCAACAATCCTCCCATAACCCCATCCACCTGAAAGCTCGATCTGGTCGGCAGAGGTTTCCTCTACACCATAATCGACATCTACCGTACCGTCCTCGGGATTAGGAGAAACATTGGGCGTAAGCTTTTCTGCATTGAAGTATTTGAGCTGTGCCAGCTGTCGCTGGGAACGGATCAGCTTATCCCTGCTGAACAGCTGCCCTGGACGCGTCTGCAACTCGCGCAATGCCACATGATCATTGGTTTTTGTGTTACCTGAAATGGTCACACGCTTTACTGTCGCCTGCTTTCCTTCGATCATCCTGACCTCAATATCAATGGAGTCATTCTCTACACTCACTTCAACCGGGGTTACGCTGAAAAAGAGGTAACCATCGTCCATGTACAAGGAGGTGATGTCGCTTCCGCTGGGATTATAGGTCAGTGCCGTTTCCAGTGTTCCCTGGTCATATACATCTCCCTTCGAAATCCGGAGGATCCGGTTCAGGTAATCATCGGTATATTTAGTATTTCCTACCCAGGTAACCTTCCTGAAATGGTATTTAGGACCTTCCTCAACCCAGATATCGATGTTCAGGGTATTGTCAGGATTTTTGGAAAGAGAATCCCGGAGAATCCTGGCATCCCTGTAACCCAGGGTGTTGTATTTTTTAACAAGAAGGTTTTTGTCTTCCTGGTAATCCTCGGCGATAAACTTTGAAGATTTGAAGAGACGGATGCGGATGTTGTCATAAGCATTATTTGCGATGACATTTGCGATTTCAACAAAATCCACATTGATGACCTGTCGTGTTGCTTCTAAAACCACCTTATCCATATCGTTAAGGGGATTAAAAACACCCATTTCCTTGGTTTTCTTCAGGGCTGAGGTGATCTGCTGGGTGGTGAGACTCTTGTTCCCGTGAATGGTGATGTTGAATACTTTAACCTTCCCGCCCCGTTTGATGTTGATCACCAGGGAAACATCGTTCGCCGTTGCACTATCTTTTTTTGCAACGATACTTACTTCAGCATTCATATACCCTTTATCATCATAATACTTTTTGATGATATTCGTGCTCCGGATAATCAGGTTATCAGTAACATAATCCCCGGCTGTGATCTTCATCTTCTCGCGAAGGTCATCCGCTTCTGATTTTTTAACACTGCCGGAAAAAGAAAATTTTGACAGCCGGGGTCTTTCTTTCAGTGCAATGGTAAGAAAGACCTGGTTATCCAGTATTTTTGATACCGAAATGGAAACATCTTCAAACAGTCCCTGGACCCACAACTTTTTCACTGCCGCTGTAATTTTGTCACCGGGGATCTTTACTTTGTCTCCGACTGTAAGTCCTGAAATCATGATCAGCACATTGTTGTCAAGATATTTGATTCCCGACACCGAAATCCCTCCGATGGTATATTCTTTAGGCGTATCGTAATCAATTGAAACATCATCTCCTACAGTAAACTGGGCATAACCCGGAAGGAAAAACAAAAAGAAAAATAGCAGTAGTAAAAGAGGGTTCAGTTTCATCCGGGATGTTATTTTTTTAAGTATCGTTTTGTTTGCTTTTTAATTTGATCACTGGTCATTCCGAATCTTCGTTCTCTTCCCTGATAGTCCAGCAAGGCCTTGTAAAATTCTTCCCGGGTAAAATCGGGCCATAAGGCGGGAGTAAAATACAATTCACTGTAGGCAATCTGCCATAAAAGGAAATTACTGAGCCTGTATTCGCCACTGGTACGGATAAGCAATTCGGGATCGGGTATGGCTGAAGTAGTTAAAACCGCACCGATGGTTTCCGCTGTGATGGAATCAATGGTAATTTCCCCCCTGCTAACCTGCCCGACAATATTTTTCACGGCTTCCACCAATTCCCATCTTGAACTGTAACTCAACGCCAGCACCAGTTTTAATCCGGTATTCGCAGCAGTATCCCCAATGGCTTTCATCAGTTCGCTATAACTCTTCGGAGGCAAGCTCTTCAGATCCCCAATGGCCAGCAACTGGATATTGTTGTCCATAAAGGTTTTCCGTTCCTTGTTCACAGCACTGATCAGTATTTTCATCAGTGCATCAATCTCATATTTAGGCCTGTTCCAGTTTTCGGTTGAAAAAGCATACAGCGTCAGGTATTTTATTCCCAGCTCTGCTGCTGCTTCCACGGTTTCACGAACAGCGTCCACGCCGGTTTGATGGCCCATAATTCTGGCCAGCCCACGCTTCTTCGCCCAACGTCCATTGCCGTCCATAATGATGGCAACATGAGCCGGCAGCTCCTCTTTCCGGATTTTATCCTTTAGACTCATTCCTGTCAATAAGGGAATGTATTAATGTTTCAAATCCCTGCAACGTTTTTTAGTGCGCAGGTCAAATCTGTATGTCAATGTTATTCCGGCAAAGGAAAACCAATCATCTGATTTCGGATTCCCTCTCTGCATTCCAACCTCATGGGTCATCGCCGGATCCGAATAAAACTCATCAGGCACATTCGGATCGATGGCAGGACCATATAAATAATACGTGGTACTCACATCATCAAGGTAATCAATGAACGTTTTATGCATCTCCCAGTAAGCGCCAATGGCGAGCCGCTTGGTCAGACTCATCTTTACTCCCACACCAAACGGAATGGATAACGCTGTCGAAGAATAAGGCTTTCGTCCAAGATACCCTATCGTTTGCCCTTCCGTACCCAAATCCCTGAGTTTGAACCCGCCGGCTTCAGGTGCATAAAAAAAAGCCCCCACGCCCACAAAGATATACGGAGTTACCCAATTGTGCTTGCTTCCGGTGAAATACTTGAAAAAGTTAAACTCAACAACCGCTGAAATGTCTGTCACCGGACTCTCAAACTGCAACTGGCGATCAGGCAGAAAGGAGGAATTGGCAGAATTGCCTTTCACTTTCCCCCGGGTTATGCCCAATTTCACTGCCCATCTTTCATCAAGGTTATAGCGGGCAAGCACACCATACGCAATCTGTGTTTTCACAAAAGGCATCGAAGGGTTCAAATCACCAATGTAATAGGAACCGCCGCCGAATAAACCCACTTCCATGGTCTGAGAAAATCCATTCATTCCAAACAGGAAAAACAAGACAGGGAAAAAAACCCCGGTTAAGAATTTCCTTCCCTTGTAGCTGTATGTTATATTGTTCAATCCAAAATTTTCAGGATGCATTCGCTTTTATTCCAAATTCAATTATACTTAACGCAATTCGCGCTCATTTATTTGCCTTTCCTGTCAAATCTCCAAAAAAAGTCAGTTCCGGATATCCAGCCCCCATTTCAGCTTCTCCCGAATGGTCTTGTAGAAATCCTTATTCGATAATCGCAAAAGGTTTATTTTAAAATTTTCCTTCCGCACAACCAGTTCACCGGGATTGTTTAATTTCTGGATCCTTGAGTCAAGCCCGGCAAAAAAATCAATATTTCTCCCCTGCACTTCTATCCGGATCACGCTGCTGTCGGGGATAACAATCGGACGAACCGTAAGATTATGACTGGCAATGGGCGTGATCACAAAATTCTCGGAATCAGGCGTGATGATCGGTCCGGTACAACTCAACGAATAAGCCGTAGATCCGGTAGGCGTTGCCACAATCAATCCATCTGCCCAGTACGTATTAAGATATTCATCATTCACGTAAGTCCGGATCGTAAGCATGGATAGCGGACCTTTTTTATAAATGGTCAGATCATTCAATCCGAAATTAAACTCGCCAAACAGTCCTGCCGGTGATTCCAACTTTAACAATGTCCGCTTTTCAATAATATAGTTCTTCTGAAGGATTTCTTCCATGGCAGGAAGAATCTCATTTTTGTGAATACTTGACAGAAAACCCATCCTTCCCATATTGATCCCGATGATTGGGATCCCGGAATTTCCAACCAGGGTGATCGTATCAAGTAAAGTTCCATCACCCCCTATCGAGAAAAAAAAATCGGCCTGTCCTTCAATGTCGGCCTGAACAGAAAAAGGAAGCACTTCCGACGGAAACTGAACCTTTCCCGAAAGGAATTCCAGGAAAGGTGCATATACGAATACTTTCCCATCAATCGTTCCAAGCCTGTCAATAAAAATCTGAAGGTAAGGAAGGTCGGTTTCTGAAATGGTTTTTCCGAACAGGGCAACGTTCATCAGCAGATGTTATCAACTAAAAATCAGGCGCAAAGATAGTCCATTTTTTCATTCAAAATTTCACTTTCCCTATATAGGAGCCATAAAATGCAAATACAAACCCGGTCTTCCTCTTCCGTTCACCGAGAGCTCCAATCTTAGTACAATATCATAGTAGGTGGTAAAGTCGAAACCGACTCCGTAGCCCACTAACAGCGTGTTTTGCATATCATTCAACCGGTTTTGTTTCTCCATCCGGTTATTCACAAAACCAAGATCCGTGAAAACATTCATGTACAGTGCATAGGGAACCGTATTGAATTTCCGGCTTTTCAAAAAAGGCATCGCGAGCACCCGCTGAGGAACAATGGCGAATTTCAAATTGCTTTTGAAAAGTCCAAAATCTTGACCATCAATAACATAATACTCATACCCTCTTACAAACTCCCGCCCATAGCCTAGTCCTTTCTGCAGGAAATAAGCATCGCTGGCTGATAAAGTTACCTTGGCGGTGAGTCCGGTTGCAAAATACCAACGATTATACAATCGCCAGTATTTCCGCAGGTTTGCCTGGATATAAAGTTCATCGACCTCCTGCCAGAACCCGTTTTTTACCAACCCGATATCGAAGTAGGATCCTTTCAACGGGTAAAAATGAAAATCGCGGTGGTCGTTTTTGTATTGGTAAGCGAAGGATAAAAACCGTGGATTCTTCAACGAATCCAGGGTATAACCGGGTATTTTGACCAATGAGTCTGAAAAGGTATACCATTGGTAGTCAAACCGAAAAGTATGTTTAGCATAAAAATTCGGGCGAAGAAGGAGAATGGCAAAAACATCAACTTCCTTGCGGGGATAAAGTGCAGGTTCTTTATAATAGACGGGTTTATTGTCAATACTGGTGACGATCACCTCATGGTTTCTCTCGTAATTCGCACCAAAACCGGCTCCGATCGTTTTCTTCCGGTTAACATAAGGGAGTTGGTATTCCAGCCCGAACTGCTGATTGAAACCAATGTGGATGGGTATTTTCAGCGTTTCATTTCTCCCTCTTACATTGTTTATCGTCAGATCAATGCCATAGGTGAGCCGGGATAAGTCGGTTGTTTCCAGCCAACTGTTGATATTGCGGTCCGACAATTCGAAAAAAGGCCAGGGCCAAACATACCACCGTTCAATCACCCGGATATTAATGTCTGTAAGGATTTTGTCCGGCGATACACAGGTGGTATCGACGGTCACAAAATTAAAAAGCCCGGTATTAAAGATATTCTCTTTCGCAGCGTTGATCAGCGAAGGATAATCGGGCAAAAGGATCGTATCCCCGACGGCGAACCGTGTTTCGCGGGTAATAATGGATACTTTGGTCCGGTTGTTCCCATAAATATTGACGTTCCTGAGCACAAGAAATAATTGCGGATCCGCATCCCGGTTGTTTTTTTGAGCAGTAAGAGGAAGAGAAGTTAGAAAAAACAGAATCAGTGAAAGGAGAAATAATGATATCAGCGGGTAACTGAACTGCTTCATGATCAGATGTTCAGGTAATTCATTAATGCGTTGTAACGGTCTTGCATTCCTTCCGAATAAGGATCTTCGGGATAAGATGCCTGAATCGTATATCCATATCTGACGAAGGTCTGCATCACAGCCGTTATGTCAATCCGGTTCAGTTTGAGGGTAATCTCCAGCTTGGTTGAATCCGGATTGGAGTTGATATACATGCTGAGCACTTTGGCATCATTTGATTCTACGATCTGGGAAATTTCGGTCAGCAGGTAATCCTTTTCACTCATTTCAAGAACGATGATCCCGCCGGGATTATTCACCGCGGTGACTTCTGCAAATGACTTGATCAGGCTGGTGTCTTTGATTGATCCGATGTAGTGGTCATTCTCATCAAGCACCGGTAAAACCGAGATGTTGAGCTTTGAAATCGTATCCAGTACTTCAAAAAGATGATAGGTCTCCCGTGCAAAAGGTTTCTGGATCGAAAGTGGAATTTTACCAACCGCTTCCGTGACATAATCCAGCACAAGAATGTCAGAATCGGCAATCAGTCCGGTATACCCGCTTTCATCGACGATCGGTAAATGGCTGATACCCTGTTCTCTCATCCGGCCAAGCGCGACTTCCCCTGTATCCAACGGATTCAGGGGCAAAATTTCATCAGCGATCAACTGTCTGGCAATCATTGTCTTCTCATATCAGATTCATCATTCAGGATGCTAAGATAACTATTATATCTCATCTGGCTTATGTCACCGGTTCCAAGTCCCTTTTTTACCGCACAATTGGGTTCATGGGTATGCGTACAGTTTTTGTATTGACAATGCGGCAAGAGGCGCTCCATCTCCGGGAAACACCTGGGGATTTCGGATTTCTCAAAATCAATCAGGCCAAATTCCCGCAGCCCCGGCGTATCAATAATAAACCCCCCGTCATCCAGCTCAAACATCTCGGCAAAAGTAGTGGTATGTTTTCCTTTTTGATGATAATCGGAGATGGATCCTACTTTCAGATTTAAACCCGGCTGAATGGCAGAGATCAGGGCAGACTTTCCGGCGCCGGAATGTCCAACAAAAAGATTGATTTTATCTTTCAGGAGATTCTTTACAGGTTGCAAGCCTTCGCCGGTCAATGCGGAGAGGGAATAACACGGGTAACCTGCTTTCTGGTAGATTTCTTTGAGCTCCTTTTCATAAGCTGACAACCTTTCATCATACAGGTCAATTTTATTGAAAACCAGGATAGCGGGAATATAATAACCGGTTGCAGTGACCAGGTAACGGTCGATAAACCCATTGGAAGTACGTGGCTGCGCCAATGTGACAATCAGAAAGGCCTGGTCCAGGTTGGCGGCAATAATTTGAGTGACAGAGGAAAGATTGATCGCCTTACGGATGATATAGTTCGACCTTTCCCCGATTTTGGTGATCATGCCTGTACCTTCATCCGGCTGAATGTCAAATTCAACATGGTCCCCGATGGCAACCGGGTTGGTCGATCGGAGTCCCTTGATCCGAAACAGGCCTTTGAGCTTGCAGTCATAGCGTGTTCCGTCTTCTGACCTGACCGTAATCCAGCTTCCTGTGGATTTAAAAACGACGCCTTTCAAATGATGCTGTTTTTACTTTTCCGGAATATCGAAAATCCTCCCTGGTCAACCATCATGCCGAGGTACATCATTCGGGGAAGTTATAATGCTTTTTGACAGGTTTTTGGATATCCCATACACATTTCAACCCATCCTTGAAGACCACAAAGTCGCCGGGAACAATCGTATAATTACCTGATGTTGTTTCAATTACCACCTCTCCTTCCAGGAAAAGACATTCTTCATCCCCCTCATAGGTGTGTTCAAACCGGGAAATCTCTTTCTCCCAGATTGGCCATTGGGAAATCGCCCGCTCTTCTGTTTCCTGCTTGCTCAGCTTTTGGATGATCACTTTTTCCATACCAGGTTCAGTTCAATTGTGAAGTGGTAAAAATAGGTAAAAAAGGATCAGCTGAGTAAATAAACCTTGCCGGGTAAACTTTGCACAACGCCTTCAAATTCCAGGTTAAGCAGGGCAGCGGAAACCTTACTCATGGGGATTTCCGTGTTTAAACAAAGTTCATCGATGCCCGTCTCTCCCTTTTCAGAAAGATAATTTACCAGTTTTTCTTCCAGCGGGGTCATCTCGATGAAAATTTTGCGTTGCGGGCTAACCCTTGGTTTCTCCCGTACATCCCACCCCAGCATATAGGTGACATCATCGGCGGATTGGATAAGCGCAGCTTTATTTTGCCTGATCAGTGCATTGGTTCCTTCTGAGTAGAAATCACCGATCCTGCCGGGAAATGCAAATACATCCCGGTTATAGGAATTGGCAATATCGGCCGTGATTAGTGCTCCGCCCCTCTGAGCCGCTTCCACCACAATGATTGCATCACATAACCCGGCAATCACCCGGTTTCGCATGGGGAAATTTTCCCGGTCAGGGATGGTTTCGCTGGGATAATCCGTCAGCAATCCCCCATCCCTTACCATCCTTTCTGCAAGTGATTTGTTGTGATACGGATAGATCCGGTCGAGACCATGTCCAAGAACACCCACCGTTTGCAGGCCCTGCTCAAGCGAAGCCCGGTGCGCAGTGCTGTCGATACCATGGGCGAGACCGCTGATGATTAAGGGATGATGGGCCGCAACACCTGTGATTAACTGATGGCATAGTTCTTTGCCATACCCTGTGGCATTCCGCGTGCCGACAATTCCCAGTATTTTTGAAGCATTCAGATCGGCATTCCCCTTGAAATAAAGCATCAGCGGACCATCGATGCAGTTTTTCAACCGTACCGGGTAATCCGGGTCAGTGTAAAAAAAGGTTTTGATTTGGTACCTTTCAATAAATGCAACCTCTTTTTCAGCCCTTTCAAACACTGTTTTGCCACCCAAAGCCGTAACCAACGTATCCCCTATCCTGGGAATTTTCCTGAGCAAACGGCTTCTGTCCCTGAATACAGCCTCTGCACTTCCGCAGTAATTCAGGAGTTTCTTTCCAAGTACATCGCCGATCCCTGGTACCATGGTGAGTGCAATCTGGTATACCAACATAGATAATGAAGATAATGTGAGATGCTAATTTTCAGACTTAATCGTACTTATTGTGAAAAAGTAATACGAAAAGTTGAAAATTATTATCAACAAAAAAGTTTGTATTGGATTACATTTGAATCACCATGAAAGAAGCACCTCAGAAAAAGCTGTTAATCTGTCCGCTCGATTGGGGAATCGGTCATGCCACACGCTGTGTCCCCGTGATAAGAAAATTCCTCGAAGCCGGCTATTCTGTAACCATTGCAGCTGACAACCGCCCTTACGCTTTCCTGAGAAAAGAATTTCCTGAACTGAAAATGATCCGCTTCTCCGGGCAACCCGTCGTTTACCGGAAAAAACTTTCCTTTTCCCTTACCCTACTTTTTCAGCTTCCCGGATTGATCCGGGGATATTTCAGAGAATACCGGCAACTGAGAAAGTTGATCATGGAGGAAAATCCTGATATCATCGTGTCCGACAACCGTTACGGCGTCTGGAACCGAAAGGTATATTCCGTCATCATGACCCATCAGTTGGAAGTCATGCTGCCACGCTCTTCCGACATTCTCTCTCCGATGGTTAACCGGATTATCCGATCCCTGATAAAAAATTTCGATGAGTGCTGGATCCCTGATTTCAAACCGCATAATGGTTTAGCCGGAAAACTTTCGCATCCCGATAATTTCAAACTTCCCGTTCAGTATATTGGAACCTTGTCCCGGTTTTCGGCAATGAATGGAACCGCCGACTTTTTCCTACCGGTCCTGTTCGATCTGCTGATCCTGCTTTCAGGTCCGGAGCCGCAACGAACCATCCTCGAAGAGAAACTCTTCTTCCAACTCCGGGATTCCGGATTAAAAGCGATCATTGTCAGGGGACTGACCGAACAAAATGAAGCCTTCGATCTGACTGAGCATATCAGGGTTTACTCTCATCTGGATACGCCGTCACTGAAAGAGTGTATACTGCAGTCGGAACTCGTCATCTGTCGTTCAGGTTATTCTAGCATCATGGATTTGGTAACCCTCGGTAAGAAAGCCATCCTGATCCCAACGCCCGGGCAAACGGAACAGGAATACCTTGCAAAATATTTGATGGATAAGAAGGTTTTTTTCTCCATACCACAGGAAAATTTTGATCTGCTGTATGCAATAGAGATGACAAGAAACTTCCCCGGAATGGTGCTCCGCAACGACCACAAAGCCCTTCAGGAAAGGATATATGAATTAACGGCAGGCATCCTGGAAAAGGACTCGCTTAAATCGCCGACTGCGTAATTTTATTCGTCCTTCGGGCATAAAGCATAAAGCCAATACCCGCCAGTATCAATGGGATGCTTAGCGATTGGCCCAGATCCAGGGTCATGGTTCGTTCAAAAGTAACCTGGGGTTCTTTCAGGAATTCGATCAGGAACCGCATTCCGAAAACCAGGAACATGAATAAGCCGAACAGGAAACCATTCGGGGTCCTTCCGTCTTTTTTATAGTAATACCATCGGAGGATGAAGAAGATGATGAGGTACGAAAGTGCTTCATAAATCTGCGTAGGATGCCTGGGCAACAGGCTCTCCTCAGGATTGGATGCCCTGAGGAAATAAAACCCCCAGGGCAATGTCGTCGGAACGCCAAAAATCTCTGAATTCATCAGGTTTCCCAGCCGGATCAACACGCCGGCAAGGGCAACCACAATGACGATACGATCCATCACCCATAAAAAAGGACGTTTCCGTACCTTTGAAAAGATCAGGATGGCCAGTACGATCCCGATGGCAGCGCCATGACTGGCCAGTCCACCTTCCCATACTTTCAAGATCTCGATCGGATGGCTAAGATAATAGGCCGGTTCATAAAACAGGCAGTGCCCAAGCCTTGCCCCGACTACGGTTCCGATCACCATATACGTGGTAAGCTCATCCAGTAAAGCAGGGGGAATTCCCTCCTTTTTGAATACTTTCCACAGGATAAGATATCCGAAAAAGAACCCCAGGGCAAATAGTAACCCGTACCACCTGACCGTCAGTCCACCAAGGTGAAAAAGATCAGGATCGACATTCCAGGTGATATACAGCAGGTTCATCGTTACTGGAATTTCTTCAGTCCAAGGTTAAACAGCGAATCCATCTTTGCTTTTAGTTTCGGCTGGTTAAACTGTTCGGTCAGCATCGTCAAACGCCGAAGCATTCCAAGCGTTTGCTGAATGTCTTCACTGAAGTTCTCCCTGTCCTGCCCTGTGAACGAGAAATAATAGTCGAGCTCCTGGTTTGCATTGTGCGAATAGATCTCAACCAGTTTGTTTGCCTTGATCGTAGCACCGGCTTTATAGTAATATTCGGCAAAAGGAACGGTGTACATATCATACGGTATCTTCGAATTCGGGAAATGCTTAAAGAAATCATCCATCAGCCGGATGGCCTCAGCTTTCTTTTCGTTATCAATCAGAACCTGCACCGTACGCATTACGTTCATTTTGGGACGGTTTGTATTGTTCAGGCTTTCAGGATCTACATATACCTTTGGGTCATTCAGGTTTCCCCAGGCACATTTGTTCATCAGAATGTCATAAGTGCCCGTCGCATCAACATTTCCCATACCATTGATATAATATTCCTTCTTTCCTTTCACCGGCATAAATTTATAAACCCAGCCTTCTACAAAGCAGAAAGAATCGACATCAAAGAAATTGGAAACACTTGACGGAGCGGCAAAATACATCGATCGCTTCCATGCGTTGGTAGCAATCATATCAAGCAACATGATGTCGTTTTTGTATATCTGGTTCGATTTAATCGTCCAGGTGATGGAATCCACCATCTGATCAGCAAGATAGGCCGGCACAATCCCATTCCGGATGCAGGCTGCCTTATCGACCGTCAGTTTGATCTTTTTTGCCGGGAAATACTTATACTTTTCGCCATTCTGAACCGTCAGAAAAGTAGCAGGATCATCGCTTTTCAGGAATTCGATGAAATCCTTCAATTCAACGGAACCTTTGATGCCCCTGTCGTAATAAAAGATCATATCGTTGGAGCCGGGCTGATACCTCGATTTTGGCATACTAAACGGCAATGGATCAGAATCATAGGCTTTCTTATACATCTGATCGATATACCACGACCCTGAGGCAAGCATCAGGTTCACTACCCTCACATCGGTCCGGATTCCTTCAACCTCCTGATCATACCACAGGGGGAAGGTATCGTTATCGCCATTGGTAAACAGGATGCCATTTTTATCACACGAATTGAGATAATTGGCGGCAAAATCGCGGCAGGCGTATTTTCCTGCCCGGGTATGATCGTCCCAGTTCTCTTTTGCCATGATCCCCGGAACCAGTAATAAAGTAAGCCCGGTCACAATGGCGATGGAGAGGTGTTCTTTCTTTAAATATTTATTCAGGGTTTCAATCAGGGCAATAACGCCCAAACCGATCCAGATGGCAAAGGCATAAAACGAACCGGCATAGGCATAATCCCTTTCACGCGGTTCATAGGGCTGTTGATTCAGGTAAACCACAATGGCAAGGCCTGTCATGATAAATAAAAGCGTGACTACCAGCATTCCCCTGGGGTCTTTTTTTACGTGAAAGAAAAAACCGACCAGCCCGAGAAGCAGTGGCAACATGTAATACTTGTTGGTTGCTTTGTTTTTAAGGCTGTCGGGGAGCTGATCCACCGACAGGCCCAAACGGGCTCTATCCAGGAAAGGAATCCCCGTAATCCAGTTTCCATGATCCTTTCCGCCGAAACCCTGGATATCATTCTGTCTTCCTGAAAAATTCCACATGAAGTATCTCATGTACATAAAACCTACCTGGTAGGAGAAGAAAAACTTCAGGTTTTCGCCGAAAGTGGGACGGCTCAGCGTCTGTGTCTTTCCATCCTCACCCGTTATAGTGATGGGAACGCCAGGCCCACCCCAGCTTTTGTAAAACTCAGCAGAACCCTTTCGCTGATTGCTCCACATACGGGGAAACAGGGTAACAAATTTCGGATCATATTCAGCAACCGTACCCTTACGCTCATCAATCACAACATATTTGCCGGCAGCCGCATCTTTACGGTAAATCGGCGAACCGTCTCCGTAATTAATGACGGGGGCGCTGTAATATTGTCCATAGAAAATGGGGAAATCGCCATATTGTTCACGATTCAGATAGGAAAGCAAATTGATGGCGTCTTTGGGCGCATTTTCATTGATCGGCGTATCTGCGTTCGCCCTGATGACCAGCATCAGAAAGGAGGAATACCCGATCAGGATGAAGGTGAAAGCCAGGATGATGGTATTCAGGACGATCTTCCCCCGCTTGCGTGTATATATGAGACCGAAGATCAATCCGCCAATCAGGAGCAGGAAATAAATGATGGTACCTGAGTTGAATGGCAAACCAAAAGTATTCACGAAGGTCAGCTCAAACATGCCCGATAACTTTACAATCCACGGAATGATCCCATACATCACGAAGGCCAGGACAACGATGGATAAGGCGAGTGTAAGAAAAACCCCTCCTTTTGTCGGTTTGAACTTCCGGTAATAATATACAAGAAAAGTAGCGGGAATCACCAGCAGGTTCAGGAGGTGAACGCCGATGGCAAGTCCGATCAAAAAGGCGATCAGCACCAGCCAGCGGTAAGAATGCTTCTCTTCTGCAACGCTGTCCCATTTCAGGATGGCCCAGAAACTGAATGCGGTGAAAAAGGAGGACATGGCATACACTTCCCCTTCCTCTGCAGAAAACCAGAAGGAATCGGTAAATGTATAAGCCAGTGCGCCAACGAGAGCAGCGGCAAAGATGGTGTACATCCTGGCATCCGTCATTTCACCATCTTTTACCATGAATCTTTTGGCCAGCAAAGTGATCGACCAGAAAAGAAACAGGATGGTGAAAGCACTGCACAATGCCGACATGGCATTTACCATCATGGCAACATGCGTAACATCTCCAAAGGCAAAGAGTGAAAAAAACCGGCCGATCATCTGGAACAAAGGCGCTCCCGGGGGATGGCCTACCTGTAATTTGAAGGCAGTAGCAATGTATTCACCACAATCCCACCAGCTGGCAGTAGGCTCAATGGTTAAAAGGTACACAATGGCAGCAATGCCAAAAGTCGCCCATCCGAAGATTCCGTTTAGTTTCTGATACTTCTTCATGTTCAGGTATTGATGATTAAAGGAGTTGCAATCGTTATGATAAATGTCGTTTGAGGAAATGTTTTTTACAGCACGAAAGTACAAAATTTGCAGTTATCTAAAAAAAAATCTACTTTTGCCCCTCCAAACGACCAAAACACACCCACACCCAAACACACGCCCAAATTGTCCTATGGTGTAAAGGTAGCACAAGAGTTTTTGGTACTCTCGGTCTAGGTTCGAATCCTGGTGGGACAACAGAAAAGCCCTGTAATCAATTGATTTACAGGGCTTTTTATTTTGTGTGGTGTCAAATGGGGTGTCATTTTTTGGTCAGGTGAAATTTGAATGTCAAACGCCTTCATTTAAAAACAACCGCAATCGCTGTAAGGTTCTGCCGTTTTCAAGGGATTGCAGGTCAGAAAATCCTCCATCCTTCCCCTTCCAGCCTGGGATTTCAATTATTCTGATAAAAATATAAGGGTCAGGTTTGTAGTAATATTATAAAAATATCCTATTGAACGTATCATAATAATCTTTAATTTTACCTTATCCGAAAGGAATACTTTTTGATCCACTCCGTATTTTAAACGATACCGCAAAGGTTTTGAATAGTCGAAATCTGGTTTTACAGTTTTCTTCGCCTTATATACTAACAGATGGCGTATAGGCGTATGAATGTTTCGGATATACAGTAGTTAGCAGGAATAAAATGTAATTGATTTATAAGAAATATTGTTTCTTTCTGAGGTCATATTTTATGAAAGAGGTTGAATACACAAAATTTGTTGTTGGCTGTTTTTTACTGAAGTCGGGCATTGTTTTATTTTACCAGGACAAGTTAGAAGGAGCTAACTCGATTAATTTTGTGTATTAGTATTTACAAACGGAATTGAGCTTAAAGTTTAGGACGTAAGCTATGGTAGCAACTTTTGAAGAATTACATTTTACACCAGCTAACA
>JBBRTX010000019.1:0-69495 GCA_038244085.1 Bacteroidales bacterium
AATAAATTATTAAACTAGTTATATGACTAGATGCAAATATAATACAAAAAAAGCAATTAGCGTCAACTAATCGTTTTTTTTTATATTTTTATCTAGTTAAATGCCAAACTCAAGTCCCCCTCTCCAGTAGGAGAGGGGGCCGGGGGGTGAGGCTGAGAGAAGAAGCGGTCGAGGGCTGAGACTCTCCTGAAAAATGTCCGGGGGGGCTGAAAGAAGAAGCGGTCGAGGGCTGAGACTCTCCTGAAAAATACCGGGGGGTGAGGCTGAGAGAAGAAGCGGTCGAGGGCTGGGACTCTCCTGAAAAATGTCCGAGGGGTCAGGCTGTTCGGGCGGCGGTGAGGCTAAATCTCTCAAACCCCTTACCGTCTGACAATCAGTCCGTTTAATTTAAGGGCATAAATATTGTTGATTTTTTTTCACTTCTTTTGAAGGAATTCCCCAAAAACGTTTTGATATTAGATTAAAAATTTATACTTTTGCAATCCTTTTCGTAAAAGGAGATTTTTATTATGCCTGCCGTGGATAGGATGAGGTGAAGAACAGGGGTTTAGATGAAAATTTTAAAGTTTATGCCGGTGTAGCTCAGCTGGTAGAGCAGCTGATTTGTAATCAGCTGGTCGGCGGTTCGAATCCGTCCATCGGCTCTGACCGGTAGGAACCGGGGATAAGTATTGTTCATTGAAATGCTGAATACCAAGCGGCGAAGCAATTTAGCCGAAAAAATCGGGGAGATTCCAGAGTGGCCAAATGGGGCAGACTGTAAATCTGTTGGCGCAGCCTTCGGAGGTTCGAATCCTCCTCTCCCCACCAACTAGCTGGTGAGCTGATGAGCTGATAAGTTAGAAAACAGGTAAATTCGCGGAAGTAGCTCATTTGGTAGAGCGGAAGCCTTCCAAGCTTCAGGTGGCGGGTTCGAGCCCCGTCTTCCGCTCAAACGAAACAGCCACGACAAGCGTGGCTCAACACCCTCTCGCCTTTGTAGCTCAGGGGTAGAGCACTTCCTTGGTAAGGAAGGGGTCAGCAGTTCAATTCTGCTCAAAGGCTCAAAAGTTAAATGCAATTAAACTAACCGTTAGTAAAATAACACGTAATTAAACTTCATTTTATATGGCAAAAGAAAAATTCAATCGTTCCAAACCACATGTGAACATTGGAACTATTGGTCATATTGACCACGGTAAAACCACACTTACTGCTGCTATCACTTTGGTATTGGCAGAAAAAGGATTGTCGGAATACAGGTCGTTCGATTCGATCGACAATGCACCGGAAGAAAAGGCCAGAGGTATCACGATTAACACTGCGCATATCGAGTATCAGACGGCTCTCCGTCATTATGCCCACGTTGATTGTCCCGGTCATGCCGACTACATCAAGAACATGGTTACGGGTGCTGCCCAGATGGACGGCGCTATCATCGTTGTTGCCGCTACCGATGGTCCGATGCCACAAACCCGCGAACACATTCTTCTTGCCCGTCAGGTTGGCGTTCCCAAGTTGGTTGTTTTCATGAACAAATGCGACCAGGTTGATGATCCCGAATTACTCGAGATCGTTGAAATGGAAATCCGCGAATTGCTTACCTTCTACGGATTTGATGGTGAAAATGCACCGGTGATCCAGGGTTCTGCATTGGGCGGACTGAATAAAGAGCCCAAGTGGGTTGATAAAATCATGGAGCTGATGGATGCAGTGGATTCCTATATTCCGCTGCCCCTTCGCGACGTTGATAAGCCCTTCCTTATGCCTGTTGAAGACGTATTTTCCATCACCGGCCGTGGTACCGTTGCTACAGGAAGAATCGAAACTGGTGTCATCAATTCAGGTGATCCTGTTGATATCATTGGTATGGGTGCTGAGAAACTGAAGTCAGTGGTTACCGGCGTCGAAATGTTCCGTAAGATCCTTGACCGTGGAGAAGCAGGTGACAACACCGGTCTTTTGCTCCGTGGCATTGATAAAGACGAAATTCGTCGCGGAATGGTAATCGCAAAACCCGGTTCCATCACACCGCATAAAAAATTCAAAGGCGAGATCTACGTCCTGAAGACTCAGGAAGGTGGACGTCATACGCCGTTCCACACCAAATACCGTCCGCAGTTCTATTTCAGAACCACCGACGTTACCGGAGAGATGCTTCTTCCCGAAGGTGTTGAAATGTGTATGCCGGGTGATAACCTTACCATCACCGTTGAACTCATCGAAAAGATCGCAATGAGCAAAGGCCTCCGCTTCGCTATCCGCGAAGGTGGACGTACCGTAGGTGCAGGTCAGGTTACTGAGATCCTCGACTAATTCTAACGATAACGGGTACAGGAATCCATTTTTGGATGGGTTCCTGTATCTACATATAAAACTGAGGTTTAATTGCACACGGGTGTAGCTCAACTGGTAGAGTGGCGGTCTCCAAAACCGTAGGCTGTGGGTTCGATTCCTACCACCCGTGCAAAACTATTAGATAGATAAATGGCAAAGTCAAAAGTTGCAAACTATTTCGCCGAAAGTTACGATGAACTAGTACACAAAGTATCCTGGCCTACCTGGGGTGAGTTGCAAGGTAGTGCGATTGTCGTATCCATTGCTTCCCTGATCATCGCGTTTGTGGTGTTCCTGATGGATGAGACGTTTCGTAACATCTTGCTTCAATTTTACAAGTTGTTTTAAATCACCCGGTGTGATTTATCTAATGTTGAAACCGGATCGTCTAACGTATCAATTTTCGAAGCATGAGTGAGTTGGTCAAAAAATGGTATGTCGTAAGGGCAATCAGTGGGAATGAAAAAAAGGTAAAGCAATACCTTGAGAGCGAGATTGCCAATCTGAACTTACAGGAGTACATCTCACAGGTGCTAATCCCGATGGAAAAGGTTTACCTGATCCGCAACGGGAAGAAAGTGAGCAAGGAACGGAATTTTTTCCCGGGTTACGTGCTGATTGAAGCCGTACTTACCGGAGAAGTTCCGCACATCATCAAGAATGTTCCCGGTGTATTGGGATTTCTTGGTGCCAAAGGCGAACCCCATCCATTACGCCCCTCGGAGGTCAAGCGGATTCTCGGAAAATTCGATGAGCTGGCCGAACAGGGAGAAGAGATGAACATTCCGTTCATTGTTGGGGAAACCGTGACTGTAGTTGACGGACCATTTAACAGTTTCAGCGGAGTGATCGAAGAGATCAACGAGGAGAAGAAGAAACTGAAAGTGATGGTGAAGATTTTTGGTCGCAAAACGCCGCTGGAGCTCAGTTTTATGCAGGTACAAAAAGAGTAGACGCAGATCCGGATTTATTTTTTGATTTAACACTTTTTAATTACTACCAAAATGGCAAAAGAAGTTAGTGGAATGATTAAGTTGCAGATCAAGGGTGGTTCTGCTAATCCTTCACCTCCCATCGGCCCTGCATTAGGTGCCAAGGGAGTGAATATCATGGAGTTTTGCAAGCAGTTCAATGCCCGTACACAGGATAAAGCCGGGAAAGTGATTCCGGTTATTATCACGGTGTATCGCGACAAGTCCTTTGATTTCATCATCAAGACGCCCCCTGTTGCCGTACAGTTGCTGGAAGCAACGAAGTTACAGAAAGGTTCACCAGAGCCCAACCGTAACAAAGTAGCTTCCGTGACCTGGGAACAGGTGCAGAAGATTGCGGAAGATAAGATGACGGATCTGAATGCATTTACCGTTGAGTCAGCCATGAAAATGGTTGCCGGAACCGCACGCAGCATGGGTATCACCGTAAGCGGAGTTGCTCCGTTTGCCAACTGATATCCTTCCGGGATTCTTGAGCTGTAGTACAAATTTTATAAAACAAGTGAAATGGCTAAGTTGACAAAAAACAGGAAAGAAGCTTTAACAAAGTTCGATAGTACTGCTGTTTATTCCCTGCCAGATGCTGTAAGGATTGTAAAGGAAATTACCAATACGAAGTTTGATGCCTCTGTTGATATGGACATCCGCCTGGGAGTAGACCCCCGTAAGGCGAACCAGATGGTCAGGGGTATTGTAACACTGCCTCACGGAACAGGGAAAGTTGTCCGCGTCCTGGTACTTTGTACTCCGGACAAGGAAGAAGAAGCCAAGCAGGCCGGCGCTGATTATTTTGGTCTGGATGAATATATCGAGAAGATCAAGGGAGGCTGGACAGATGTGGATGTAATTATCACTATGCCCAGCATCATGGCAAAGGTAGGAGCTTTGGGAAGAATCCTGGGCCCCCGCGGACTTATGCCGAATCCCAAGACCGGAACCGTTACCATGGAAGTTGGAAAAGCCGTGAAAGAGGTAAAGACCGGGAAAATTGATTTTAAGGTAGATAAATTCGGGATCATTCATGCTTCTGTAGCCAAGGCTTCATTCGAGAAGGATCAGATTGTTGAGAATGCAAGGGAACTGATGCAGACGGTTATCAAACTGAAGCCTTCTTCATCCAAAGGTACTTACGTGAAAAGTATTTACCTGTCAAGTACCATGAGCCCGGGTGTTCAGGTTGAACCCAAATCTTTTTCCGCCTGATCGTTTAATGAACTTTTGAGAGAGCTGAAATTATGAAAAAAGACGAAAAAAACCAATTTATTGTTGACCTGACGGAGAAGTTATCCGCTTCCGGTAACTTCTATCTCACGGATATCTCCAATATGAATGTGGAGACCAGTACCCGACTGAGAAGAAACTGTTTCAAGAAGAACGTTCAGCTTAAAATGGTGAAAAACACCTTGCTGAGACAGGCTATGGAAAAATCCGGAAAGGATTTCTCAGAGCTTTTTGATGTGCTGAAAGGTTCAACTTCGATCATGTTTGCCGAGGTTGCCAACGATCCTGCTAAATTGATCAAGGAATTCCGCAGAACTTCACCCAAACCTATTCTTAAAGCCGCTTATGTTCAGGAATCTGTATATATCGGCGATGATCAGCTGGATGCCCTAATCAGCATCAAGTCGAAAGAAGAGATGATCGGTGTCATTATCGGAATGCTGCAGTCACCCGCACAAAATGTGATCTCGGCACTGCAATCCGGTGGTAACAAGTTAGCAGGCATTGTAAAAACGTTATCGGAAAAGCCCGAATAGCTTTTCCGGAAGGGCAGCGACCCTTCGAACAAACAATTATTTAAACAGAAACAGTAATAATCAATATTAAAAAGTAGTAAAAATGGCAGATTTAAAAGCTTTTGCAGAACAACTGGTTAGCTTAACAGTGAAAGAAGTAAACGAATTAGCTAAGATTTTAAAGGATGACTATGGTATTGAGCCCGCAGCAGCCGCTGCTGTAGCTGTTGCCGCTCCCGCTGCTGGTCCCGCCGAAGAGGTAGAGAAAAGCAGTTTCGACGTTATTCTGAAATCAGCCGGTCAGGCTAAATTAGCCGTTGTAAAACTTGTAAAAGAACTGACAAGTTTAGGATTAAAGGAGGCGAAAGAATTAGTTGACGCAGCTCCGAAAGCAATCAAAGAAGGCGTAAGTAAGGATGAGGCACAGGCTTTAATGAAATCATTACAGGAGGCTGGTGCAGAGGTTGAAATCAAGTAAGGGAAATAGCTTTCTTAACAAAGAAAATTAGGTGTAGATCTCTTGCTGATAAAGCAGGAGATCTTACACCTGTTTGTTATTTTTTGAAAGTTCATTTTAATTACTCACCTGTTCCGTATCATGCGGAGCAAAAAAAATAAGACCTTGGCTTCAAAAAAAATCGAACGGATCAATTTTGCTTCTACAAAGATCCAATACGAATATCCTGATTTTCTTGATATTCAATTAAGGTCGTTCAAGGATTTTTTCCAGCTGGAGACAAATCCTGAGAATAGGGTCAATGAAGGCCTCTATAAAGTATTCGCGGAGAATTTCCCAATATCTGATGCCAGGAACAACTTTGTGTTGGAATTCCTGGATTATTTTATTGATCCGCCCAGGTACTCCCTCGAAGAATGTATCGAACGAGGACTCACATACAGCGTGCCCCTGAAGGCAAAACTGAAACTGTATTGTACCGATCCTGATCATGAAGACTTTGAGACCATCATCCAGGATGTATATCTTGGTATGATTCCCTATATGACACCCCGTGGGACCTTTTGCATCAATGGAGCAGAAAGAGTTGTTGTGTCACAGTTACACAGATCACCTGGTGTGTTTTTCAGCACCAGCTTCCATGCAAACGGCGTTCAGTTGTATTCCGCCAGGATCATCCCTTTCAAGGGTTCCTGGATTGAGTTTACGACCGACATCAATAACGTGATGTACGCCTACATCGACCGGAAGAAGAAATTACCTGTTACCACCCTTTTAAGGGCAATCGGTTTCGAGACGGATAAAGACATTCTCGAAATTTTCGGTCTTGCACAGGAAATAAAAGTAAGTAAAGCCGCTCTGAAACGGGTACTTGGTACCAAACTGGCTGCCAGGGTTGTCCGTTCATGGCGTGAAGATTTCGTGGACGAGGATACCGGAGAAGTGGTTTCCATCGAACGTACCGAGGTGATCATTGAGCGCGAAACGGAACTGGAAGATGCACACATCGACCAGATCATCGAAGCAGGGATCAAGACCATCCTGATCCATAGCGAGGAAGCTCAATCCATCGACTACTCGATCATCTTCAATACTTTACAAAAAGATACTGCCAACTCCGAAAAGGAAGCAGTTGAATATATTTACCGTCAGCTGCGTAATGCGGAACCTCCCGATGAGGAGACTGCACGTGGCATCATCGATAAATTGTTTTTCTCGGATAAGCGATATGACCTTGGAGATGTAGGAAGATACCGCATCAACCGGAAACTGAACCTTCAGATTCCGATCGAAACAAGGATCCTTACCAAGGAAGATATCATTTCCATCATCAAATACCTGATTGAGCTTGTCAACTCCAAAGCGGATGTTGATGATATCGATCACTTGAGCAATCGTAGAGTTCGTACCGTCGGTGAACAACTTTACAACCAGTTCGGCGTTGGTCTTTCCCGCATGGCACGTACCATCCGTGAGCGTATGAACGTCCGCGACAATGAAGTTTTCACCCCGATGGATTTGATCAACGCCAAGACCTTATCTTCGGTGATCAATACCTTTTTCGGAACCAACCAGCTCTCCCAGTTCATGGATCAAACCAACCCGCTGGCCGAGCTGACGCACAAACGCCGTATTTCAGCCCTCGGGCCCGGAGGTTTGTCCAGGGAAAGAGCAGGATTCGAGGTTCGTGACGTTCATTATACCCATTATGGCCGTCTCTGTACCATCGAAACCCCTGAAGGACCCAACATTGGGTTGATCTCTTCGCTTTGCGTTTATGCAAAAATTGATAAGCTTGGATTTATTGAAACGCCCTATCATCGGGTGATTGAAGGTAAAGTCCAGCTTCAGGAAGAACCTCTTTACCTTACGGCTGAAGAAGAAGAAAGGAAAATCATTGCCCAGGCTAAGACGGAAATGGCAGACGACGGTGATATCACCGAACTGAAAGTCAAGGTTCGTTATCTGGCCGATTATCCTATCGTTGAAAAAGAAAAAGTTGACCTTATTGATATAGCACCGAATCAGATTGCTTCCATCGCCGCTTCACTCATCCCGTTCCTCGAACATGATGATGCGAACCGTGCGCTGATGGGATCAAACATGATGCGTCAGGCTGTACCGTTGCTGAATCCTGAAAAGGCTTTGGTAGGTACCGGCATTGAAGATTATGTGGCGCGGGATTCAAGGGTACTGATCAATGCTGAAGGCGACGGAGTGGTTGAATATGTTGATGCCTCCGAAATCATCATCAAGTACAACCGTGATGACAAAGAGCGGATGGTCAGTTTTGATGACGATAACCGTTCCTACCGGCTTACCAAGTTTGCCCGTACCAACCAGAACACCTGTATCAACCTGCGCCCCATCGTCCGTAAAGGCGATAAAGTCGTGAAAGGACAGGTTCTTTGTGAGGGATATGCAACCAAGGATGGCGAACTGGCATTGGGAAGAAACCTGATGGTTGCTTTCATGCCTTGGAAAGGTTACAACTTTGAGGATGCCATCGTGATCTCTGAAAAAGTGGTCAAGGAAGACATCTTCACCTCCATTCATATTGAAGAATTTACGCTGGAAGTCCGCGATACCAAACGAGGTGTCGAAGAACTGACCAATGATATCCCGAATGTTAGCGCCGAAGCTACCAAGGAACTCGATGAAAACGGTTTGATCCGTATCGGTGCCGAGGTAAATGAAGGCGATATCCTTATCGGGAAAATTACACCAAAAGGAGAAAGTGATCCGACACCGGAAGAAAAACTGCTCCGCGCTATATTCGGTGATAAAGCAGGTGATGTTAAAGATGCATCCCTGAAAGCACCTCCTTCCATGAAGGGAGTGGTCATCGATAAGAAACTCTTCTCAAGGGTCATCAAAGATCGTAAGGCAAAAGCGAAAGAGAAAGATGACATCAAGAAGATGGAGGAGGATTATAACAAGGAAGTAGAAAAACTCAAAATAAAGCTGGTTGATAAGATGAATCTTCTTGTCACCGGTAAGATTTCCCAGGGTGTGTTCAATAACTTTAAGGAAGAAGTAGTTCCCAAGGGAACGAAATTCGGACCTAAAGTCCTGATGGATATCGATTACCTCACGGTGAATCCCAACAAATGGACGACCGACAAGGAAAAGAATGATATGATCAAAGCATTGATCAATAATTTTATCATCAAGTATAAAGAAACCCTCGGTGTATTCAACCGCAGGAAGTTTGTTTCCGTTGTAGGAGATGACCTTCCGGCCGGTATTGTGCAGATGGCAAAGGTTTATATTGCCAAGAAACGCAAGCTGAAAGTAGGGGATAAGATGGCGGGTCGCCATGGAAACAAAGGTATCGTAGCAAGGATCGTTCGTGAAGAGGATATGCCTTTCCTGGAAGACGGAACACCGGTTGACGTGGTTCTGAACCCGTTGGGTGTGCCTTCCCGTATGAACCTTGGTCAGATTTATGAGACCATTCTCGGCTGGGCAGCAAAGAACCTCGATTGTCGTTTCACCTCGCCCATTTTCAACGGGGCAACGCAGGATCAGATCAACAGCTATCTTGTCAAAGCAGGATTACCTGAAAACGGTAAGATCTATCTTTATGATGGACTGTCGGGAGAGCGTTTCGATCAGCCAACCACCGTTGGATATATTTATATGCTGAAACTGCATCATATGGTCGATGACAAGATGCATGCACGTTCCATCGGACCTTACTCTCTGATTACGCAACAGCCTCTTGGCGGTAAAGCACAGTTCGGAGGCCAGCGATTTGGAGAAATGGAAGTCTGGGCACTCGAAGCCTTTGGCGCTGCCAATATCCTGCTTGAGATCCAGACGGTGAAATCGGACGATGTTAATGGTCGGGCCAAAGCGTATGAAGCCATTGTACATGGTGAAAATATGCCGAATCCGAGCATTCCCGAATCCTTCAACGTTCTTGTCCACGAGTTACGCGGACTGGGCTTGCAGGTAAACTTTGATGCATAGGGATTTCCCTGCATCCGTAATATTTAAGGAAAGATTTTAATTCTTCATACGTCAATTTTCAATATATGGCATATAGAAAAGACACTCCATTGGTTGGTAGCTTTTCAAAGATCACCATCAGCCTTGCATCTCCGGAAAGAATTCTGGAGAGTTCGAGCGGTGAGGTTCTTAAACCTGAGACGATCAATTACCGGACCTATAAACCGGAACGAGATGGTTTGTTTTGCGAGCGCATCTTCGGACCGGTAAAGGACTGGGAATGCCACTGTGGTAAATACAAGCGGATCCGTTACAAAGGGATCGTTTGCGACCGCTGCGGTGTGGAAGTAACTGAGAAAAAAGTAAGAAGGGAACGTACCGGCCATATTCAGCTGATCGTTCCGGTTGCTCACATCTGGTTCTTCCGTTCCCTGCCGAACAAAATCGGGGCTCTACTCGGGCTTCCCACCAAAAAGCTGGATTCAATCATCTACTATGAGAAATATGTAGTGACCAGCCCGGGAATCAAGAAAAATGACGGGATCAATTTCCTTGATTTCCTTTCGGAAGAGGAATATTTTGACATTATTGAATCTCTTCCTCCCGAAAATCAGCATCTTGATGATTCTGATCCGAATAAATTCATCGCAAAAATGGGTGCCGAGGCCTTGTATGACCTTTTAGCTCATCTCGACCTGAAGAAAGAATCATTCGATCTCCGGCACAAAGCCAGTACGGAAACTTCGCAACAAAGAAAGAGTGAAGCACTGAAACGGCTCCAGGTATTCGAATCTTTCCTGGATGGTCAGAAACGTATTGAAAACCGTCCGGAATGGATGATTGTCAAGGTAGTTCCTGTTATCCCGCCGGAACTCAGGCCGCTTGTGCCTCTTGATGGCGGACGTTTTGCTACTTCCGACCTCAATGACTTATACCGTCGCGTAATCATCCGGAACAACCGTCTGAAAAGACTGATTGAGATCAAAGCCCCGGATGTGATCATGCGGAATGAGAAACGTATGCTCCAGGAAGCGGTTGACAGTTTGTTCGACAATTCACGTAAAGCGAGTGCCGTAAAAACCGAATCCAACCGGGCCCTTAAATCCCTCAGCGACAGTTTGAAAGGAAAACAAGGACGTTTCCGTCAGAATCTGCTTGGTAAACGTGTCGACTATTCCGGTCGTTCCGTTATCGTGGTAGGTCCTGAGTTGAGTCTGAACGAATGCGGTCTCCCGAAGGAGATGGCCTCTGAACTTTTCAAGCCATTTATCATCCGGAAAATGTTGGAAAGAGGCATTGTGAAAACGGTGAAATCTGCCAAGAAGATCGTTGATCGTAAAGATCCCGTTGTCTGGGACATTCTTGAAAATATTCTTAAAGGACACCCTGTATTGCTGAACCGTGCTCCCACGCTTCACCGTTTGGGTATCCAGGCTTTTCAGCCAAAACTGATTGAAGGGAAAGCCATTCAGCTGCATCCGCTGGCTTGTACGGCATTCAATGCCGACTTCGACGGTGACCAGATGGCCGTTCACGTGCCGTTGGGCAATGCCGCCGTTCTGGAAGCACAGCTTCTGATGCTGGCATCTCACAACATTTTGAATCCTGCCAATGGCGCTCCCATTGCGGTTCCTTCGCAGGACATGGTTTTGGGTCTCTATTATATGACCAAATCGCGCCGCAGTGATGGTGACAACAAAGTGGCTGGTGAAGGATCAACCTTTTATTCGCCCGAAGAAGTCATCATTGCCTTCAATGAAAGGAAAGCGGATCTTCATGCCATCGTCAAAGTACGCATGCGGATTTGGGAAAATGGCGAATATGTAGTAAGAATCATTGAAACCACCATAGGCCGTGTATTGTTTAACCAGGTTGTTCCTACCGAATACGGATACATCAACCAGGTTTTGACCAAGAAAGCGCTCCGTGACATCATCGGGGATATCCTGAAGAAGACAGGAACCGCAAAGGCAGCCAAATTCCTTGATGATATCAAAGATCTTGGATTTAAAATGGCCTTCAAGGGAGGATTATCGTTCAATCTTGACGATGTGATCATTCCGAAGATTAAAGTGGAACTTATCGCCGCAGCCGAAGCCGAAGTGGAAGATGTGGTGAACAACTACAACATGGGGGTTATTACCAATAACGAGCGATATAACCAGATCATTGATATCTGGACCCATACCAACTCACAGCTTACCCAAAAACTGATGAGCCAGCTATCGAAAGATAAACAGGGGTTCAACCCGGTTTACATGATGCTGGATTCCGGAGCCCGTGGTTCCAAGGAACAGATTCGTCAGCTTTCCGGTATGCGTGGTTTGATGGCAAAACCGCAGAAATCCGGAGCATCCGGAGGTGAAATCATCGAGAATCCGATCCTTTCCAATTTCAAGGAAGGCCTTTCGGTACTTGAGTATTTTATCTCAACCCACGGTGCCCGTAAAGGTTTGGCCGATACCGCTCTGAAGACCGCCGATGCCGGGTATCTTACCCGTCGTCTGGTAGACGTTTCCCAGGATGTTATTATCTCTGAGGAAGATTGCGGAACCCTTCGTGGTCTTACCATTTCTGCCCTGAAGAAACAGGAAGAAGTGGTAGAATCTCTGTTTGACCGTATTCTTGGACGTGTTACCCTTCATGATGTTTATCATCCCCAGACGGGCCTGCTCATTATGCCGGCCGGACGCGAGATCACAGAAGAGATTGCCCAGATCATTGAAGACTCTCCGCTGGAGAGTGTTGAGATCCGTTCGGTACTTACCTGCGAATCGAAGAAAGGGGTTTGCGCCAAGTGTTACGGACGTAACCTTGCCACAGGCCGTATGGTTGAAAGAGGAGAAGCGGTTGGTGTTATCGCTGCCCAGTCCATCGGGGAGCCTGGTACTCAGCTTACCCTTCGTACTTTCCACGTTGGAGGGGTTGCCGGTGCGCACATCGCAAGTACATCCAGGATCGAAGCCAGATATGACGGTGTTCTCGAAATTGATGAACTCCGTTCAGTAGAATCAACCAGCGTTAAGGGTAAAGTAGAAATCGTTATCGGTCGTTCGGCCGAAATGCGTATCCTTGATAGAAATACCAGGATCCCTCTCAGTTCAGGAAATATCCCTTATGGTGCAACCCTCTATTTCAAGAGTGGCGACGACATCAAAAAAGGTGATCTGATCAGCGACTGGGATCCGTACAATGCCGTTATCATGTCGGAAATCGCCGGAAAGGTGAGTTTTGACAATGTGATCGAGAATGTCACTTTCAGGATTGAGTCTGATGAACAGACGGGATACCACGAGAAGGTCGTTATCGAATCAAGGCAGAAAGCAAAAAATCCTTCCATCAATATCGTGAATTCTACGGGTGAGATACTCAGGACTTATGATATTCCGGTTGGAGCGCATATCCAGATTGAAGATAAAATCAAGATCAAGGCAGGAGATATCCTGGTAAAGATTCCGCGTGCCATCGGTAAATCCGGTGATATCACGGGAGGTTTGCCACGTGTAACCGAGTTATTTGAAGCAAGAAACCCTTCCGATCCGGCCATCGTTTCCGAAATCGACGGAGTTGTTTCTTTTGCTAAAAAACTCAAGAGAGGAAACCGTGAAGTGATCATCACTTCTAAAACAGGCGAAGAGAAACGATATCTTGTTCCTACTTCCAAACAGATTCTTGCCCAGGAAAATGACTATGTGAAAGCAGGAACTCCGCTTTCGGAGGGTGCCATGACGCCAAGTGATATTCTTGCGATCAAGGGACCGATGAAGGTTCAGGAGTATATCGTGAACGAGGTACAGGAAGTGTATCGTTTGCAGGGTGTGAAAATCAATGATAAACACTTCGAAACCATCGTTCGTCAGATGATGCGTAAAGTAGAGGTGGAAGATCATGGTGATTCTAAATTCCTTGAAGGCGAGTTGGTCAATAAGATCGATTTCCAGGATGAGAATGACTGGATTTATGGAAAGAAAGTGGTTGTTGATGCGGGCGATTCCGCTTCACTGCTGCCCGGAGCCATCAGTAGCGCAAGAAAATTGCGTGATGAAAACTCCAGCCTTAAACGTAAAGACAAGAAACTGATCGACGCAAGGGATGCACAACCCGCTACGGCCCGTCAGGTATTGCAGGGGATTACCCGTGCTTCACTACAAACCAAGAGCTGGATTTCGGCTGCTTCCTTCCAGGAAACAACCAAGGTGCTTACCCAGGCTGCCATCAATGCACGCCAGGATGACCTCATGGGATTGAAAGAGAACGTAATTGTGGGTCACCTGATCCCTGCCGGAACCGGATTAAGGGAATACGACAACCTCATCGTTGGAAGTAAGGAAGAATATGAAACCCTTATGGCTTCCAAGGAAGAAGTTTAATCAGATAAACTATGCAGGAAAAGAAAGAAAATAGCCAGGTCAATATTGAACTATCGGAAGAAGTTGCTGAGGGTATCTATTCAAATCTTGCCATCATCACCCATTCCCCTTCGGAATTCGTGATTGATTTCATCAGGATGATGCCAGGTATCCCCAAAGCAAAAGTGAAATCCAGGATTATCCTAACCCCTCAGCACGCCAAACGCCTTTACAGGGCGTTGAAAGAGAATGTAGCAAAGTTCGAAACGGTGCACGGAGAGATCAAGGACAACGGAGACGACCTTCCCCCATTCAATCTCGGAGTGCCATCGGCACAAGCCTGAAATAAAAAAACCGCTTTACGGCGGTTTTTTTATTTCAGGACTTATTCCATGAACTATTTTTCCATGACCTTTAACTGCTCTTCATATTGCATGGTGGGTTTCCCCATTTGCCTGGCGAGATCAATGGCTGCTTTTTCCTGACGAATTGCCTCTTCTTTATTCCCGGTTTTATGTAAAAGACCCGCGTAGGTATCGATGTAGTTTGGATCCTTTTTCAATTCATTGGATTTCCGGGACCAGAAAAGCGCTTTTTGAAGATATTTATCCTCCCCCGACATGCTGGCAACGCTCCATGCAACATTATTGAGCATATCAGGATCAGTACCATAAAATCTGTCAAGATCATTATAAACCAGGTTCAGGAATTTTGCATTTTTCCCCCAGCGCTGATAGTAGGTCAGGTCTGAATTGAAGATGATTTTATCGGCTCCGCTGAACTTCCTGGAGCGGAGTTTTTCTTTGACCTGATTGTAAATGCTGTCGTTGTCTTTCAGATTCCGCATCGTATTGTACAAATCATTTTCATAGACTTCTGAAACTTTACCCTGAACCGAATCTCCCGAATACAAGGCGGAAAAATCCTTTTGATGAGCCATGAGATAAGTAAATTGAGGAGAATCCGGATCCGTGACAAACCGGTTGATAATATTCCAGTTTGGCCTGTTTGTAAGGTTTTTCTCAGTTTGGGAAGCAAAATATCGCTGCAAAATGTCATTCACGGGCATATACGATTCGGCAACGAGATTGAGATAGCTGTAAATGAATTCAGGTGAATTATCCCCCGACTGGTATCTTTTTTCCAATGTAGCGAAACGTCTTGCCGGGTCTTGTGCAATATTTCCCAGGTCGATGTATTCCTTCACCCGCTGCGGGGCGCCTACTTTGCGGTGAAGAATTTGTCCCGACTCGTCGATAAACAACAAGGTCGGATAAGCCCGGATGCGATACTGCCGTGCAAGCTCCAAACCTTCACCTTTCTCCATATCCATGCTGATGCAAATAAATTTGTCGTTATAGTAGTCGGCAATGGTATCGTTGGTAAACATGTTTTTGGCCATCCATTTGCATGGGCCGCACCAGCTTGCGTAGGCATCCAGAAAGATCAGTTTATGCTGTTCCTTTGAAAGCGCAAGGTTTTCTTTCCAGGATTTTTCCGAAAAATTTATTTTTCGGTTTTGGGCTAAAGCCGACACTGCCAGGAGGATAAGGATGAAGCTAATAAGGTTTTTTTTCATTGATCGGTTTTCTGTTTCTGCAATAATACGTAAAAAGTAGAACGCCTGATTCCATAAATTCGTATTTTCGTAAAAATTGTAAAACCGTTCAACATACATGATCCGTAGCTTTGTAATGATTGGAGCGGGTAATCTGGCCACAAACCTGGGTATTGCGCTCAGGGATTTGGATATCCACAGTCGGCAGGTATACAACCGTTCTCCGGAGGCAGGGAAAGTACTTGCCGGAAGCCTGAGTTGCCAATACATCCCGGCTCTTTCAGCATTGGATCGCGAAGCCGATCTGTATATTATTTCGGTAACCGACCAGGCCATAGCGCCGCTGGCTGCTAAGATCAGGGTAGGCGAAAAGATAGTCATTCATACTTCGGGAGCGACGGGAATGGAGATACTGGATGAAACATCGGCAAACACCGGTGTACTTTATGCTCCGCAGACTTTTTTCAGAGACGACCCAAAACCGTTTACCGGCATTCCATTGTGCATTGAAGGGAATAATACCTTTGCAGAAGAACAACTTATTCAGTTAGGCAGGCGTTTATCTGACCGGGTAATCGAAATGAATTCCCGGCAAAGACTTGCGTTGCACCTGGCTGCAACTTTCGCATGTAATTTCACCAATTATCTGTATGCAATTGCTGAGAAGATCCTCAGGAAAAATGAGATAGATATGGAACTTCTGATGCCGATCATCCTGAAAACTGCTGAAAATGCTATGAAGAAAGATGTTTTTTCACGGCAAACCGGCCCGGCTGTCAGGGAGGATTCCGGGGTGTTGGGTAAGCATATGGATCTTCTGAAGGAGTGTCCGGATTACCGCGAAATTTATTCATTGATTTCCCAAAATATCATCAATCATAAACACAGGAATGACAAACTATAAAACACGGCTTGCCCATATCACCACTTTTGTGTTTGATTACGATGGTGTTCTAACCGACGGAAGCATTATAACGCTGGATGATGGCGAGGCCTACCGCACCACGAATGTGAAGGACGGGTATGCCCTTCAGCTGGCGAGGAAAAAAGGGTTTCGCATCGCAATCATTTCCGGAGCCAGGGCGGATTGTATGGTTCACCGGCTAAAATCACTCCTGATCACGGACGTTTTCCTTGGCGTCGAAAATAAACTGAAAACTTTCAATCAATTTCTTTCAGATAATTCGCTCAAAGCGTCTGAAGTACTTTTCATGGGGGATGATATTCCGGACTTTGAGATCATGCAGGAAGCCGGCATCGCTGCTTGCCCTGCTGATGCTGCCCAGGAAATCCGCCGCATCGCTCATTACATTTCCCATGCTTCAGGCGGAAAAGGCTGTGTGCGTGATGTCATCGAGCAGGTACTTAAAATGCAGGAAAAATGGATGGATCATGAGGGTTATCATTGGTAGAAACGCATCTTAAAAACAATACATGCAAAAAATACAATCCATCATACGGATCATGCGGATGCCGAATTTGCTGATCGTAATCCTTACCATGTTCATCTTACGGTACGGTTTGATCCGACCATTCCTGTTTTCCGGTGAAACCGGGATGATGTCGGGCTGGCTGGACTTCTCCCTGCTCGTACTTTCAACGGTACTGATAACAGTTGCCGGTTACATCATCAACGATCGCTTCGATGTGGGCATTGATGCGATCAATAAGCCCGGTAAAAACAAGATAGGTGTGGATTTGAGCGAACGATCGGCAATAATCATGTACCGGATACTCAATGCCATCGCACTCATTATCGCGGTATACCTTGCGTTCCGGCTGCAATCACTCACCCTCGGACTTCTTTTTCCTTTCATTATCTACCTGGTGTGGCTCTATTCTTCAAGATACAAGAAGACATTGATATGGGGAAACCTCATTGTGGCTTTTCTTTCCGCCATGGTTATTTTCATGGTCTGGTATTTCGAGTTTCTTCATCTGCGGCTCCGTCCGGATGTTTTTGCGACAGTACTTCCTGACATGAAAAACATCAATCTGTTCTTTATCTTTTATGCGCTTTTCGCATTCCTGAACTCTCTTTTCCGCGAAATCATCAAAGATATCGAGGACCGGAAAGGAGATGCTGCATATGAATGTAAGACCCTTGCGCTGGTTTATGGAGAGATAAAAGCCAGATATATGGCAGCAGGAATCATTATCCTGACGATCCTGCTCATCTGCTTTTTCCAGGGAATCCTTGTCAACCGGGGCTGGACAGCCGTGCTCTGGTATTTTATCATCGTAGTCCAGTTGCCCATGGCTTATCTGGCAGTAAAACTCCTGATAACCCGGAAAGAACCCGATTATCATTTTTTAAGCAGCCTCAGTAAACTCGTCATGGTAGCGGGCATTCTCTCCATACAATTAATTTACTCCAGTCTATGAACAGGACCATTGGCAACTATCAGCTGATCCTGGCTTCCCAGTCGCCCCGACGACAGTATCTGTTAAAGGAACTGGGCCTCGATTTTGAAATAATGGTTCCCGATGTGGATGAGATATTTCCAGTTGGAATGGCACCCGAACAGATCGCGCTTTATTTGGCGGAACTGAAGGCCGAGATTTTTCCATCCGCGATATTGGAAAATAGCAAACTGATCATTGCTGCCGACACCATTGTCAGTATCGGGGATGAAATCCTCGGAAAGCCTGCCAATGCAGAAGAAGCCATTGTGATGCTTCAGAAGTTATCGGGAAAACGACACGAGGTCATCACAGCCGTTTGCCTGAAATCAAAGGAGAAAAAGAAATGTTTTCATGTGCAGTCGTCGGTATGGTTCAGAGAACTCTCTGCTGCAGAGATTGGTTTTTACATTCAAAACTACCAACCGTTTGACAAAGCGGGCAGTTATGGTGTCCAGGAATGGATCGGTTACATAGGAATCAGCCGTATTGAAGGCTCATTCTTTAACATCATGGGACTTCCCGTGAAAGAACTGTATGAGGAACTTATGAATTTCTGATGCAGTGCGGGGACCGGAATAAATTCGTTTTTCGTTCTAATATTTCAGCCATTTACTGATTTCTCGGTAGCTTACTTTCTTTCCATACATCAGAATGCCGGTACGATAAATTTTTGCAGCCAGCCAGGTTGCACCCAAAAATCCCAGCACCATCAGCGACATTGACAGGATCACTTCCTGGTAAGGTACACCAAACGGGATTCTCACCATCATGATCACCGGAGAAGTAAGCGGAATGATCGAAAGCCAGAACGAAAGGGTTCCCTGCGGTTCCTGGATTACATATTGAGCCAGTACGATGGCCATGATCAGCGGCACGGTAATCGGAAGCATAAACTGCTGGGTATCGGCTTCACTGTCGACAGCCGAACCGATGGCCGCAAACAAAGCCGCATACAACAGGTAACCGAATAGGAAATAGAAGAGGAATGCCCCGATCATTACCGGGAAATCAATGGAATTGATCCGGTTAAGGACTTCTGAAACCCCTTCGTTCTTTTCCTGTATAGCAGTGGCATCCATTTGTACTGTACTACCTGCATTCATTGAAACGCCCGGCGTGGTAAGCATTTTCTCCGTGGCTTGCTTTTGGGGAAGCTTTGAGGAAAAAGTGGAAGTAACGCCAACAACGATCACCGTTGTCAGTACGACCCACAAAAGGAATTGGGTAAGGCCGACGGCACCGACACCCACGATTTTTCCAATCATTAGCTGAAAAGGTTTTACCGAAGAGATGATGACCTCCACGATTCTGCTGGTCTTTTCCTCAATCACTCCGCGCATAACCTGGGAACCGAAGAGAAAGATGAAAAAATAGATCAGGATTCCCCCGGACATGCCCAGTATCATGCTGACCTCCGGGTAACTTTTTTCCTCTTTGCCCTCATCCCCCAGTTTGATGGTCGAAATATCAATGGTGGCCTTGATGGAGCGCAGGATGTCGTCTGTCGTTAGTTTGGCATCCACATTGGGTTGGATATCCTTCAACTTTGCTTCCAGTTTCAGTTCCTCAATCTGCTTGATCATTACATTTTTAACATACGATCTCACATTCATGTTGACCTGGCTTTCCGCATAGAGTATGGCTTGCGAAGGAACGGCCAGTTCGGTTTTTGGGATATAAAGCAGGGCATAATCGCCGCTTTTTTTAAATGAAGCCTTGGCGGAACCGAGATCCGATACCAGGTAATGAAAATGAAGATTGTCGGCATCCTTGAACTTCCCGAAAAAAAAGCCGGTTTCATCAATGACTGAGATCGTCTTTGCTTCGTTCGACATCGTGGCAATATATAGCGGAACGATCATGATGCCTGCCATGAGCAAAGGCCCCAGTATGGTCATCACGATAAAGGATCTTTTCTTTACCCGGGTCAGGTATTCTCTTTTTATGATAAGGAATATCTTTTTCATCGGTTAGTTTGCAGTTTGGGTTACGGTTCTGATAAAAATATCATTCATACTGGGAATGATCTCGCTGAACGACTGGATAGAAATATGTGGGAGGAGCAGGGCGATCATTTCGTTAGCCGGGGTATTATCCGGGATCTGGATTTTTACCCTTGAATGGTCCGGATGACTGGTCTCATCCAGGATCAGGTAATTTGCCGGAAGGAATTCGCCTAATCGTTTTTCTGTATGAAGATATTGTACCTCGTACGTATTCGTTTTATAAGTTTTTTTTATTTCCCAAACTTTGCCGCTCAGAATCTGGTGGGAATTGTTGATCAGGGCGATATCATCACAAAGTTCTTCCACCGAAGCCATGTTATGGGTAGAAAAGATGATGGTTGAACCTTTGCGCTTCAGATCGAGGATTTCTTCTTTAAGCAGGTTTACATTGATCGGGTCAAACCCGCTGAAGGGTTCATCAAAGATCAGTAATGGCGGTTCATGGATGATGGTGACCAGAAACTGGACCTTTTGCTGCATTCCTTTGGAGAGTTCTTCTACTTTTCGGTTCCACCATGCGGTGATTTCGAATTTCTCAAACCAGTACTTCAGTTTGATCATCGCATCATGGCGTGAAAGCCCTTTGAGCTGGGCAAGGTAAACGGCCTGTTCCCCAACCTTCATTTTTTTATAGAGACCCCGTTCTTCGGGAAGATACCCGATTTTTTCGATGTCATCCCGCTGTAGCTTTTTTCCCATCAGCAAAATCTCTCCTTCATCGGATGCGATAATCTGGTTGATGATGCGGATGAACGTAGTTTTCCCGGCTCCGTTCGGACCTAACAAGCCGAAGATGCTTCCTTCGGGGACAGAAATGTTGATGTGTGATAAAGCCTGGTGATTGGCGAAACGTTTTGAGATGTTTGTTGCGGAAAGAAGATCCATCAGGTTTTGTATTTGTCAGTAATTTGATGTCTATTCGAAATAATCTTTCATCCGGGAGAAGAATCCTTTTTCTTTGGCGGAAGGGTTGGGTTGGAAGTTGGGGGATTTCTCCAGTTGTTCAAGTGTTGCTTTTTCTTCTTTGGATAAATTCTTAGGCGTCCAAACATGAATGGTTATCAGCAGATCGCCTCTTCCTTCCCATTGATTCACATTGGGAAGTCCCTTCCCTTTCAAACGCAACACTTTACCACTCTGTAATCCGGGTTCCACTTTCAATTTCATGATTCCGTCGATCGTCGGGACTTCAATGCTCGTTCCGAGCGCTGCATTGGGAACGGTGATGAAATGTTCGTAATGGAGGTTGTCACCTTCTCTTTCCAGGTGGGCATGTTTGATTTCTTCAATCTGAACGAAGAGATCGCCTGCTGCGCCTCCCCGCGCGGCTGCATTTCCCTTTCCATTGACCGAGAGTTGCATTCCTTCCGCCACACCGGCCGGGATTTTAATGCTGATCACTTCTTCCGCTTTGATAACGCCGTTTCCGGCACAATCCGGGCATTTTTCCGTGATTACCTGGCCTTCACCGCCACAATTCGGACAGGTCGAGGTGGTTTGCATCTGACCCAGGAAAGTAGAAGTGATCCTGGTAGTATGACCGGATCCGTGACAAGTCGAACAGGTTTGGTAAGCCTTTCCGTCCTTGGCGCCGGTACCGCTGCAGGTATTGCATTTTACGAATTTATTGACTTTGATCTTTTTTTCTACTCCGTTGGCAACTTCTTCGAGGGTTAATTTAACCTTGACCCTCAGGTTAGAGCCTTTCCTGACCTGGCGGCCCCTTTGGCCTCCGCCAAATATTGAACCGAAAGGGTCGTTAAAACCACTCCCACCGCCACCGCCAAAAATATCCCCGAAATGTTGAAAAATATCTTCCATGCTCATTCCCCCGCCAAAACCACCGAAACCCTGATTATTCCCCATCCCGGCATGACCAAACTGATCGTATCGTTGCCTCTTCTGAGGATCACTCAGCGCTTCATAAGCCTCAGCCGCCTCTTTAAATCTTCCTTCCGCTTCATGGTCACCCGGGTTTTTGTCTGGATGATGTTTAATCGCCTGCTGACGGTAAGCTTTTTTTATTTCTTCAGGAGAAGCGCTTTTAGAAATTCCAAGTATTTCGTAATAATCACGTTTTGTCATTCGGGTATTTGCTACTGGTTTTGAGTTATGAGTTATGCCTTATGCGTTCCGACTACCACTTTCGCGTACCGGATCACTTTTCCACCAAGCGTATAGCCTTGCTGAATGACATCGACTACTTTCCCTTTCAGATCAGGGGTAGGGGCAGGAATCTCGGTAATGGCTTCATGAAAATCCGTATCAAAGACTTCTCCCATGGCTTTTATGGGTTCGAGGCCCTGCTGGGTAAGAATACTCTTCAGTTTGTTATAAATCAGGGTCAGTCCTTCCACATGTGCCCCGCTCTCACCGGAATCCTCCGCTGCCTTTATGGCTCTTTCAAAATCATCCAGCGCGGGAAGAAGTGCGATGATCACTTCAGCAGAAGCGGTCTTGCTCAACTCGATCTTCTCTTTTAAAGTTCTTTTACGGTAATTGTCATACTCGGAAAAAAGGCGCAGGTACTTGTCATTCCATGCTGCAATCTCCAATGCATGATTGTCCGATTGATCTTCTTTCTTATGTTTGTGTTTTCCTGAAGCGCCTTTTTCTTTATTCTCCTCCTGGACTTCTGCCGGGTCTGTTTTTTTATTCAGGATTTCTTCTGTTCCTTCCTGTTCCTGCATAGGTTTATTTTCCTTATTCATTTCTTCCATTACAAATTAAATTATTGATAAGCCGGATGGCCCGTACAGACAAAAAATCTGCCATACCGGACATCTGGACATTTTGGCAGTGTTAAATCCGGGTGATTTCTGCACCGAGTTTTTGCAGACGGAGATCGATTTCCTGGTATCCACGGTCGATCTGCTCGATGTTGTCAATGATGCTTTTTCCTTCGGCCGACAATGCCGCGATCAGCAGGGCTACTCCTGCACGGATATCGGGTGACGACATGCGTATACCGCGAAGTGGATATTTCCGGTCAAGTCCGATAACGGTTGCCCTGTGCGGATCACAAAGGATGATCTTGGCGCCCATATCAATCAGCTTGTCCACGAAAAATAACCGGCTTTCAAACATCTTCTGGTGAATCAGCACGCTTCCCCGCGCCTGGGTAGCCACTACCAGTACGATGCTGATAAGGTCAGGTGTAAAACCGGGCCATGGTGCATCAGCGATGGTCATGATGGAACCATCCATAAAGGATTCTACCTCGTAATGATCCTGTTGGGGGATAAATATATCATCACCTTTTTTCTCTATGAGGATCCCGAGACGGCGAAAAACATCCGGGATCAGTCCCAATTGCTGGTAATTCACGTTTTTGATGGTGAAGGAAGAGCGGGTCATTGCAGCAAGGCCGATAAAACTGCCCACCTCGATCATATCCGAAAGGAGTGTGTGTTCGGTACCTTTCAGTTCTTTTACCCCTTCGATCTGCAACAGGTTTGATCCTACACCGGTAATGATGGCTCCCATCCTGATGAGCATGAGGCAGAGTTGTGAAACATAGGGTTCACAGGCTGCATTGAAGATGGTGGTCTTGCCTTCTGCCATCACCGCTGCCATGATGATATTTGCCGTTCCCGTGACCGATGCCTCATCCAATAGCATGTAACTACCGGTGAGTTTTTCGGCGGAAACCGAGAAAAGCTGGCTGTTTATGTCATAATGAAAGGTTGCACCGAGTTTCTGGAGTCCAAAGAAATGAGTATCCAGTCTGCGGCGGCCAATCTTGTCACCTCCGGGGAGGTATACATAGCCTTTTCGGTACCTCGCGATCAGCGGTCCCAGGATCATTATGGATCCCCTGAGGCTTGAGACCTTATCTCTGAATTCTGTGGTTTGCAGATAAGCCATATCGACCGAGGAGGCGGTAAAGGAATAACCGGATGGTGCGATCTTTTCAACCGTGACCCCGATCGATTTCAGGAGGTCAATCAGCTTATTCACATCACGGATCGAGGGAATGTTATGAATGGTAACCTTTTCTTTGGTAAGCAAACAGGCACAAATCACCTGTAAGGCTTCGTTTTTGGCACCCTGCGGAACGATTTCACCTTTCAGTGGATTTCCACCCGTGATTGCAAAGGAACCCATCAGGATTTTTTTCTGCCGCGCTGAGCATTCTGACCCTGGCCTTTACCTCCGGATTGTTTCGGCCTGAAGGGTTTCCTGGGTTTATTCCGTGCCAGAAGGTCGTTGGTGGTGGTGAGCCTGACATCTTCCTTTAATTTGAGCCTTCCTTTGGAAAGGATTTTCAGATGTTCTTCGATCAGGTCATCGGCAACAGATTCACGATTCCAGTTCAGATAGGATTTTTTGAGATGGATGGCAATGGTTTTTACGAGGGCATCTTTTTCATCCCCTTCAGGATATTCGGCCGCTTTCTCAATGATGATGGCAATATTTTTCCCGTAATGTTTGAATTCGATTTCCTTGTCATGATAGGAAACCTTCTCCGGTTTGGTGCTGAGGGTAAGTGGAGGCGGCGGCGGAAACGGAGCATCGACATCCATCTTGAAATCGGAGATAATATGGAGATGATCCCATAATTTTCTTTTATAATCGGCCGAATCTTTAATCTGAGGATGCATCTGCCCCATCACATTAATAATGAAGCGTGCTGCTTTGTTTCGTTTTTCCCTGTCTTCGATGGTGCAGGTATATTGAATCATGTCCTGGATGTTTCTTCCATATTCCGGAATGATCATCGAAGGACGGCTGGTGTTATAATCCATGGTAGTTATTTTTAGCAAAGATAAGGAAAGCGCTCCAATATTAATAAGGGATGAGCGAACGATTTTTTACCAAAGATTATTTGGGAAATAAAAAAAAGGAGACTGATCGCCAGCCTCCTTCTTTTCTATGGAAGAAATCTTGGTTAATTTTTTGCAATAATGAGCCAGTTAACCCCGTCACTGACGATGGTAATAAACTTCCATTGGGCGTCTATCGAATAAGTCGACACACCATCAATTGTTTGCACGGATGCCGCGACAATGGTTGTAGGTGATCCTGCAGGATAAGTACGTTTAAAAGTATAGGTCCTCCCTGCAATTCCCGGAGCATTCGGTAAGGTTACAATAGTAGCCGCAGTACAAACAATGATGTAATCATTGGCCGTCACGGTATATGTACCTGAAGCGCTGGTGAGGGAATAACCTACAGAACCGGTGAGGGTAATTGAACTTGTGGGTGTTGCGGTCCTGATTCCTACTGACCCGGTTGCGATCGATGAAATTACAGTATTACCTGGATACAAAGAACTTACACCTCCATCCAGAAATAAGGTTGAGCCTCCAACCTGCGGGCTCCCGGCTCCTGCAGCGATTTTGAGGTCACTTCCATTATTTCCGGCCCCTCCGGGTTGGCCTTCTACATAAATTGTTTTAGCAAACGTACTAGAACCTTTAGCAATGAAAATGCTCCCGCCGATGTTAACTTTTTCCGTTGTAAGCGTTGTCCCGATACATAGCTTATCGGCTGTATTTGATAGATAGGTGTTGTCGGGAGCAAGATTTCTTCCCCATAAAGCGGGTTGCGAAATCTCTTCATTTACACCTACCACACCCTTGTCATCAACAACAAGAACAGAAGTAGTGACGCCTTTTTGGAGGCCTTCCAACTGAAGCGGATTTGAAGCGGCAACCACATGGAGTTTTGCGGTGGGTGAAGAGGTACCAATACCCACATTGCCGGCATTGTTCAAATAAAGTTGATCCTCTGCGCCCTGTGCAGTGAATTTCAAATGAGTTCCCGCTGTTTTAATTTCTCCGTCTGAACTGAGAAAATTTATTCCGTTAAAAACTGAACCGGATGAAATAATCATTTTATCGCCGGTATTATCTGCGAAAAGCAAAGAGGAGGAATTCGATGGTCCTGGTCCGTGGGTTATCTTTATGGTTGGACTTATGGTCTTTACTTCCAACGCTGCAGTTGGCGTTTGTGTTCCTATTCCCATTGTGCCAGGGGTAGAAAGGATGCTGTTGGCAAAATCTCCCCATATAAGAGGTGTGGTTGTATTCGAATTGGCGATGTATAATTTATTACTGCCCGTTTCATTATATCCGGCATTAGTGCCCAGAAATACATTACTTCCTCCGAGATTGAGATACCCGGCTTTCGATCCAATGGCAACATTGTTACTTCCGGTTAAATTGTTGTGTAATACATTTTCTCCTAATACCACATTATAATCTCCGGCGGTCCACCCATTAAGCGCATTCGTTCCGATAACGGTATTTGCCTCTCCGCTGCTAAGTTGCTGACTCGAATTTTCTCCGATACTGATGTTGGCATTCCCGGTCAACAGATCCGAAAGTGTATTTGAACCCAGTGCGATATTGCCTCTCCCCACAAGATTGATTAATAAAGCATTCTGACCCAGAGCGATGCTGTTAAACCCTGTTGTGAGATTTTCCAGTGCATTGGCTCCCAATGCCACATTACCTGTTCCAAGGCCGGAGTGATAACACCGGTATCCAAAGGCCACATTTCCTTTATTATAATCAATTATGCCACTGGGAGCATTATTGACCTTGAATCGTATGGGAACGGTATCCAGTGTTCCGATAAAGCTGGACAGGAAGTTACCTGTATTACCTGATATACGCCAGGGATTCTCAGCGGGTGGAGTACTGGAGAGCGACATCCATGAACTATTTTGAAAAAACCAATGGGAATGTGTAGTAAGATCGTATACAATTAATCCTTCGGCCGGACTTACAATCGCTGAATGATTCGTAACACGTGGAATGAGAAACCCTTTTGATGAACTCGTCAGGTCAAGAATTGCAGAGGGGTCGGGACTGGCAGTTCCGATTCCTACCTGTGCCAGTAAAGGGCTGGATAAAGCGATAATCAGCAGAAGAATTAAAGTTCTTTTCATAGCTATATATTTATATAAGTAATTATAAAATAAAATTTGCATCAAATCAGTATGATGATCGTAATTAAAAAGAAAATGATGATGCTTATTCCTTTCCCGCAGCAAATGTATATAAATATTTTAAAATACAATTCTTTATCTGAATTGCAGCACAACTTTTACCAGTACATTCGTCCCGGAAGCAGCTGTTTGGATACAATGCCCGATTTCCCGATCGTGTTCAGATATTACCAGGGGGGAGGCGGCAAAATAGGCCCGGCCTTCGCTATCGCTCACACCCGCCCAGTTTCCAGACAGGGAGGCGGAACCGTCTTGCATGAGAACTTCCGCGATACCAGAAACAATGACCCATCCCTGCGAGCCTGAAGGACAATTATCTGCCAGAACTCCAATAGCATATTCGGAATTTGCACTGGCTGCTTTAAAAGAATTATCCGTGGTACCAGCCGTCACAATGGTTCCCTTCGGCAGCGGGGATCCTGAACCATTGGTAAGAGAAATGGCCACACCGCCGGTGGAAGTCATCTTTACCTGACTGGAACTGGTACTTCTGGAAATCTGCCCGGTATTGTCAACATAGAGGTTTGGCGATTCAGTGGTGGTTGCAACGTAGGCCGCCTTACAAACCAGACTGGTTACATTTTCATCGCCCAGTTTTACCTGGTTATCCGCCGTAATCTGTGCATCAAAGCCAAGCGCCGTTGAATTGTGATAATTGGAACCGTTAAATGCGTTTAGCCCTAAAGCAGAATTCATGTATCCTGACATATTATTGTTCAGCGCCAGCCCGCCGACTGCAGTATTACTGTACCCACTTGTATTGTTCAGCATACTGCTGAAACCAACCGCAGTATTCTGATATCCTGTTGATGTGGAAACCGGCTGGTTATTCATTAATGCATTATCGCCAATGGCAACATTTGCTGTAGGCCAGGGCCCTGCATTATATGATTGAAGATACAATGCATTATTGCCAATTGCCAGATTGTTACCGGTTGATGTATTATTGCGCAATGCGGCGGACCCGATGGCGATATTTGAACTACCAATGATGTTGGCGAGCATTGAATTACTCCCGATGGAAATGTTGGTACTACCGGTGGTATTTGTTGAGAGGGAAAGGCTTCCCACCGCAATATTGGAATTACCGGTGGTATTCGCATAGAGTGTTTTGTATCCGATGGCAGTATTATTATTTGCAGATCCGGATCCCTGCGGTTGATTGCTGAACAGGGCCTCATTACCAATGGCTGTGTTGTTTGTGGGATAAGTAAACCCACCGTTGTTGTAAGATTGTGTGAACAAGGCATTGTAACCGATTGCCACATTATTATTGGCAGTCGTATTCGATCCAAGCGCCTTGTATCCAACACCAGTATTGTAAGCGCCATTGGTGTTGGCATTCAGTACCTGGTGACCCACAGCCGTGTTCCTGCTTCCATTGGTGGAAGACGTCGGTTGATTCGACTGTAAAGCGCCATTTCCAATGGCTACATTATAAGCACTCCAGGCAGCACTTGAATTGATAAACGACTGCGATTCAAGAGCCCGTGCGCCAATGGCAATATTTTCCTGTCCGTTGGTATTATTGAGTAAGGCCTGGTAGCCCAGTGCGATATTCCCGGATGCCACGTTAACATTACCGGCATGATAACCCAGTGCAAGATAACCTCCTCCTGAAGGCAGTTTGCCGGTAAGCTGATTATTTACCCTGAACAGGAGATCAGCAGCATCCGTCGTTCCGATAAAATTTGAAGCGGTAGTCCCTGAATTCCCCGTCAGTTGCCAGCAGTTACCGGTATCGTTCCAGATACCCAGCCTGCAAATCCATGAAGAATGTGTATCTGTGTCATACACCATTAAACCATCCGCCGGCATGGTAATCGCAATGCGGTTTGCCGATGACATCCTTGGCATCAGAAAACCCTTGGTATCACTGGATACATCCAGCATTGAAGATTGTTCGGGTGTGATAGTGCCAACTCCCATTTGGCCGATTGCATTGATGGATAAACCCAATAATGCAATCACAAAAAAGATGGTCTTTTTCATGTTAATAAAAATAAAATGTGGATTGTTATGCAGCTAACAATATGGCGAAAGTAAGAATATATATTATACCAACAATGAAACGCACGTAATTTTTTTTTATGAAAAAGTGGATTTCTTGTATATTCCCGGGGAAAGGGAGATATTTAAAGGACTTTTAGCTTTGCAAACCGAAGCAGGAGCTGCTTCTGACCAATTCCTGCAAAGAATACGGTAGCCTTCTTGTTGGGGCCATCTCCCTCAACACCTATAACTTTTCCTTTCCCAAAACGGTCATGTTCTACCTGCATTCCCACCTGTATCTCGCTATCATTGACCGTTAAAGGGGCTTGTCCTGTCGGAATACCGGCCAGTTTTGAGAAATTTTTCAGGTTGACCGGTTTTGCGGTTTGCGGAGGAGTGATGGATTTGGTTAAATGATCGGAACCCGGGAAGTTCTGAACCCTGGGTGCAGGTTTTCTGGGGAAATCCAGGTATGCATCGGGAATTTCGGATAAGAACCGGCTGGGGTCTGAAACGGTCAGGTTTCCCCATTTATAGCGGGTTTCCGAGTAACTCAGTGTAAGCTTTTTCTGTGCACGGGTGATGGCTACATAAAACAGGCGGCGTTCTTCCTCCAGGTCGGCTCTCGAATTCAGGGATTGAATGGATGGGAAAAGGTTTTCCTCCAGGCCTACCAGGTAAATATAAGGAAATTCAAGCCCTTTTGCCTGGTGAATGGTCATCAGGGTCACTTTATCTTTGTCTTCATCTTCGCCATAATCCAGGTCGGTAAGGAGGCTGACTTCCTGCATGAACTGGTCGAGTGTTTTGATCTTTTTCGGTTCGATTCCATCAGATGATTCAGGGTAAAGGTCCAGTTCGCCGGTTTCAATGTCCACAAGTTCCTCCCTGATGACCGGCGGAAGCGGGTTTTCAATATCTTCGGTTGAAAAATCCGTGATCAACAGTTTTGCGACCGGGCCGGAACTCTCTGTGAATTCCTTGATGCCGTTCAGCAGCTCTTCAATGTTCTCAAAGCGACTTACGCCCTCGGGTGTTTTGTCTTCATACAGTTCCTTCAGAATCCCGGCTGAAGTAGCGATGTGCTTTGCCAGGTCGAAAGCATTGCGGGTTTTGAGCATTACCGTATAACTCTTGATCATGGTGATAAAGCCGGTGATCTTTTGCAGCGTTGCCCCGGTAATTTCCTGGGCAAGCAAATCATTCCTTTCAATCAGTTCAAAGATGGAAAGTTTATGCTGGTCACTTGCGACAATCAGTTTTTCGACGGTGGTTTTACCGATACCCCGGGCCGGGTAGTTGATGATCCTCAGCAGGGCATCTTCATCTTTGGGATTAATCACCAGCCGGAAATAGGATAGGAGGTCCTTGATTTCTTTTCTTTGATAAAAAGAAAGACCGCCATAAATCCGGCAAGGGATATTCATCCGGCGCATGGCTTCTTCGATGGAACGTGACTGGGCATTGGTGCGGTATAGCACTGCGAAAGCCGAGTTGGGCTGCCGGTCGTTCATTTTATTTTCGAAGATCGACTGGGCCACTTGTGTGCCTTCCTCATTGTCGGTTGATGACCTCAACACGGCAATCTTGGAACCTTCCTCGTTTTCTGTCCAGATCTCCTTGAATATCTGCTGTTTGTTTTGTTGTATGACCTTATTTGCGGCGTTTACGATGGTTTTGGTGGAACGGTAATTCTGTTCCAGTTTGAAAACCTGATGATCAGGATAATCGCTTCTGAAATTGAGTATATTCTGGATGTTTGCACCACGAAAACCATAGATACTCTGTGCATCATCGCCGACCACGCAAAGATTTTCATTGTTGGCCGCGAGTTTTTTAATGATCAGGTATTGGGCATAATTAGTATCCTGATATTCATCCACGAGGATATAACGGAATTTCTGCTGGTACTTATAAAGGACTTCCGGGAAATCGCGAACCAGGATATTCATGTTGAACAACAGATCGTCGAAATCCATGGCTGAGGCCCTGGTCAACCGGTTCTGGTATTGCAGATAGAGCTTACCTGTCAGCGGCTTTCCTGCTGACATATCATATTCGGTGAATTCGGTGTTTTCGTTGTAATCCTTGGATGAGATAAGACTGGTTTTGGCGGAAGAGATCCGGTGAAGGATATAACCCGGAGGATAGATCTTGTCATCCAGGTTGTTTTCCTTGATGAGGGATTTCATCAGTCTTTTGGAATCATCGGTGTCGTAAATCGTGAAGTTGGAAGGATATCCCAGACGGTGACCTTCGATCCGAAGCACCCGGGCAAAAACTGAGTGAAAAGTGCCCATCCATACGCTGTGTGCGTCGGAAGTATTGACCAGCTTGATGATCCGCTCTTTCATCTCCCTGGCTGCCTTGTTGGTAAAGGTGAGTGCAAGGATATTGAAAGCATCAACCCCATTATTCAGCAGGAGAGCGACGCGATAGGTTAAGACACGCGTTTTTCCTGATCCTGCTCCTGCGATCACCATTACGGGACCTTCGGTTGCCTGTACAGCTTTACGCTGCTCTTCATTCAGATCTTGTAAAATGTCGGTCACAATGGTGAGATTTGGGGGTGCAAAGGTACCATCTTCCGGGGAATTCCTTCAAACTTTACTTCACATTTCCTTGATCAATCATCAATTTTTATAACACCACATTGGGGCAACCAACGATAATCTGAATAACGGGAATAACAACCACTCAGCGATGGCGACCCGGGGACCAAATAATTCACTTTTGCCTGTTCCAGGTACTTTTCTGCAAAATATTTCAAAAAATCCAAGAAAACCCTTGGAACTGTCATTTTAATTTGTACTTTTGCACCCTCAAAAACCGGAAGCGGCTTTTGTTTGAATGTTAGAGAGAAGAATAGGAAACCTGATAGATTTAGACAATATAGGTTTCGACCGGGGTCAGTTCCAACTGTAACCGGATACCAGAACAGACGGGTGTCTTTATATTATCCCACCTTCCTTGCCTATCTCTTGCAGGAAATTTCAAAAAAAATAGTAAATAAGGTTTAAATTAACCTCCGGAGTGTTTGGATGTTAAATATTTTTATACCTTTGCACTCCCCAAAAACGGGGCTTTTTTGTTAAAAATTGTAATAAAAGTATTGATATGCCTACAATTAATCAACTGGTTCGTAAAGGAAGAAAAAAGCTTACGGATAAGAGCAAATCACCGGCACTGGATTCATGTCCGCAACGCCGTGGTGTTTGTGTAAGGGTATATACCACTACCCCGAAGAAACCGAACTCAGCAATGAGGAAAGTAGCCAGGGTACGTCTTACGAACGGAAAAGAAGTGAATGCTTACATTCCCGGAGAAGGTCACAATCTCCAGGAACACTCCATCGTAATGATTCGTGGCGGTAGGGTAAAAGATCTTCCCGGCGTTCGTTACCACATCATCCGTGGTGCACTGGATACCTCGGGAGTTGAAGGTAGAAAACAAAGACGGTCGAAATACGGTGCCAAGAGACCAAAAGATAAAAAGTAATTTAAGATCGGTTGAAACCATATTAGCATAATTATAATATGAGAAAAGCAAAACCAAAGAAAAGAGCCATCCTTCCGGATCCCAAATTCAGTGACACACTGGTTACTAAATTTGTGAACAACCTGATGGAAAAGGGAAAGAAGAACATAGCTTATGATGTTTTTTACGAAGCCATTGATATTGTTTCGGATAAAACAAAGGAAGACGGGCTCGAAGTATGGAAAAAAGCACTGGCCAACGTAACCCCTTCTGTAGAGGTACGCAGCCGCCGTATCGGAGGTGCCACTTTCCAGATTCCCTCTGAAATCCGCCCGGGCAGAAAAAGCTCTATCGGAATGAAGGCATTGGTTTCCTATGCGAGGAAACGCCATGAAAAAAGCATGGGACAGAAACTTGCTGCCGAAATCGTTGCTGCCTTTAAAGAAGAAGGCGCTGCTTTCAAAAGAAAAGAAGATACACACAGAATGGCTGAAGCCAACAAGGCTTTCTCCCATTTCAGGTTTTAACGAATAGTTAACAGCGGTAAGCAGATAATACGGAAATGTCAGATCACCTCTTAAATATAAGGAACATCGGCATCATGGCGCACATCGACGCGGGTAAAACCACGACGACGGAGCGTATTCTGTATTATACCGGGATCAATTACAAGATCGGGGAAGTACATGAAGGTACTGCCACGATGGACTGGATGATCCAGGAGCAGGAGAGGGGCATCACCATTACCTCAGCCGCAACCACTGTTTACTGGGACTACCAGCAACAAAAATACCGCATCAACATCATTGATACCCCGGGTCATGTCGACTTTACCGTTGAAGTGGAGCGTTCGCTCAGGGTTCTCGATGGCGCTGTTGCAATTTTCGACGCCGTTAGCGGTGTTGAACCTCAAAGCGAAACCGTCTGGAAACAGGCCAATAAATATAACGTTCCCCGTATCTGTTTTATCAATAAGATGGATCGTACAGGAGCCGATTTTTTCAAAGCCGTGAACCAGATCAGGGAACGGCTTTATGCAAACCCTGTCCTCGTGCAGATCCCCATCGGAGCTGAAGAGGAATTCAGGGGTGTGGTTTATCTGATCAGTGGCAAAGCCTATGTTTGGGAAGACTATGAATCATTAGGAAAGAATTATTCTGAAATTCCGGTTCCCGAAAATTTGAAAGACGAAGTTCAGGAATTCCGGACAAAACTGATCGAAGGCGTTGCCGAAGAGAGTGATATCCTGCTGGAGAAATTCATCCAGAATCCATCCACCATCACCGAAGAAGAAATTATCAGGGCCGTTAGAAAAGCTACGATCGAAAACCGCATCACTCCCGTGATCTGCGGTGCAGCTTTCAAAAATAAAGGCATTCAGTTACTCATCGATACCATCATTAAATTCCTTCCGTCACCTTTTGATATTCCTGCCATTACAGGGATCAACCCGTACACGGAAAAAGAAGAAATCCGTCACCCGGATACCGAAGAACCTTTCACCGCCATCGCCTTCAAGATTGCTACCGATCCTTTCATGGGACGTATCGCCTTCTTCAGGGTTTATTCCGGTGCACTGGATGCCGGTTCCATTGTTCTGAATGCCAATACCGACAAGAAAGAACGAATCATGCGACTGATGCTGATGCACGCCAACAAACAGATCCCGGTCAAACGAATCGAAACTGGCGAAATCGGCGCTGCTGTCGGATTTAAAGAAATTCATACCGGCGATACCCTTTGCGATATAAAACATCCGATTGTTCTTGAAACGATGGTTTTTCCGGAACCTGTGATCAACATGGCCATCGAGCCCAAGACCCAGGACGACGTTGATAAACTGATGGTCGCCCTGAAAAAATTATCAGAAGAAGATCCTACATTTATTGTAAAGGTGGATGATGAAACAGGTCAGACGGTGATCAGCGGAATGGGCGAACTTCACCTGGATATCATTGCCGATCGTTTAAAAAGAGAATTCAATATTGACTGTAACAGGGGAAATCCCCAGGTTGCTTATAAAGAAGCCATCACCAATACGGTACTTCATCACGAAGTATACAAAAAACAAACCGGAGGAAGAGGGAAATTTGCCGATCTCGTTATCGAAGTTTCTCCTGCTGATGAGGGTGTTAAAGGATTACAGTTTATCAATGAAATCAAAGGTGGAAATATCCCCAGGGAATTTATTCCTGCCATTGAAAAAGGGTTGAAAGCTGGTTTCCAGAATGGACCGATCATCGGTTACCCGATGGAAAGCATCAAAGTGCGCCTGATCGACGGATCTTACCACAGTGTAGATTCTGATGCACTCGCATTCCAGATCGCTGCCGGTATCGCGTTGAAGGAAGCCTGCAGAAAAGCAAAAGCAGTATTGCTGGAACCGATCATGCATTTTGAGATCGTGACACCGAGTCAATATATGGGCGATGTAACCGGCGATCTGAACAAGAGAAGAGGACATGTTGAAGAAGTTCAGTCACGACTCGGAGACCAGGTAATTTTAGGGAAGGTTCCCCTGGCAGAAATGTTCGGATATGTGACCACCCTGCGAAGTGTTTCCTCGGGAAGAGCTACCTGCATGCTGGAATTCTCCCGTTACGGAGCTACACCTCCGGAGATCATGAAGGAAATATTATTTAAGATCAAAGGGTATGTCCCTGTTTATTAATAACATCAGGTATTGAGTGCTGAATAAGATCTAACAAAAAAAACAGAAAAGTGAGCCAGAGAATTAGAATAAAACTGAAGTCATACGATTATAGCCTGGTTGATAAATCGGCTGAGAAGATCGTTAAGACGGTAAAAGCTACAGGTGCGGTAGTGAGTGGTCCGATTCCCCTGCCAACTGACAAGAAGATCTTCACAGTTTTGAGGTCGACGTTTGTCAACAAGAAATCAAGGGAACAATTCCAGCTTTGTTCATATAAGCGATTGCTGGATATTTACAGTACCACTTCCAAGACCATCGACGCACTGATGAAACTTGAACTTCCCAGTGGTGTAGAGGTTGAAATTAAAGTTTGATCGGTACTTCATTTTTTGAACAGAAAAATTTAAAGAGATGTCTGGATTAATAGGAAAAAAGATTGGGATGACCAGTATATTCGACGCCAACGGGAAGAATCTTCCTTGTACGGTGATTGAAGCGGGTCCCTGCATTGTAACCCAGGTGAGGACGAAGGAGAAAGAAGGATACGAGGCGATTCAACTGGCGTTTGAAGATAAGAAAGAGAAACACACGACCAAGGCTTTAAAAGGCCACTTTGCGAAAGCAGGGGTCACACCGAAGAAGGTTGTAACTGAGTTCACCCGTTTTGAAGCGGATCACCAGAAACAATTCGGGGATATTATCCGTGTTGATATTTTTACCGAAGGTGAATATATCGATGTAGTGGGGATATCCAAAGGAAAAGGTTTCCAGGGCGTTGTAAAACGTCATCATTTCGCCGGTGTCGGTGAAGCCACGCACGGTCAGCATAACCGTCTCAGGGCCCCCGGATCAGTTGGTGCATCTTCATGGCCTTCCAGGGTATTTCCCGGATTGCGGATGGCAGGAAGAATGGGTGGTGACAGAGTAAAAGTTATCAACCTTCAGATACTGAAGATCATTTTAGATAAAAATCTGGTCCTTGTAAAAGGTGCAATACCAGGACACAATGGAGCATATGTAATTATTGAGCGATGGAAGTAGCAGTTTATAACGCAAAAGGCGCAAAGACCGAACGAATGGTCACCCTGGATGATGCCATCTTCGGCATTGAACCGAATGATCACGCAATATACCTGGATGTTAAGCAGCACATGGCCAACAAGCGTCAGGGAACGCATTCATCCAAGGAGAAATCAGATCTGACCGGTAGTACCAGGAAGCTGAAGAAACAAAAAGGGACAGGCGGAGCACGTGCCGGTAGTATAAAGAATCCTTTATATAAAGGTGGTGCAAGGGTTTTCGGACCACATCCGAGAGACTACAGTTTTAAGTTAAACAAGAAACTGAAGCGACTGGCCAGGAAATCTGCTTTGAGTTACAAGGCACAGGATAACAATATCACCATTCTTGAAGATATCAGGTTTGATGCTCCCAAGACGAAGCAGTTCATTGAATTGCTGAAGAGCTTTCAGCTGACAGATGTGAAAACACTGCTGGTCATGGCCGCAACGGAGGTAAATGTTTCCCTCTCAGCAAGGAATCTCGGAAAAGTGAAGATCATCAAGGCCTCCGATTTGAACACCTATGAGATCCTCGATGCTTCCCGTCTTCTGATCACGGAGAGTTCTGTAAAGGAGATCGAAAAGATTCATGAGCAAAACGAGAACTAATTTTTGAATTAGACCATTAATAACATATACCAATGAGTATTATTTTAAAACCGGTTATTACCGAAAAGATGACCCAGATGGGCGAGAAGCTCAACCGGTACGGTTTTCTGGTAGATAAGAGGGCCAACAAACTTCAGATTAGGAAGGCGATAAAGGATATCTATGGTGTTGAAGTGGCCGAAATCAATACAATGATTGTTCCGGGGAAAGCCAAAACCCGGAATACCAAGGGGGGCTTTATCTCCGGCAAATCCACTTCCTTCAAGAAGGCCGTTATAACATTGGCAAAAGGTGAAACTATTGATTTTTACAGCAATATTTAAATAGATGGCGCTTAAGAAATATAACCCAACAACTCCCGGTCAGCGTTTTAAACTGATCAGCGCGTTCGATGACATTACCTGCGACACGCCTGAAAAAAGCCTTTTACTTCCCAAAAGAAGGACCGGTGGAAGAAACAATGAAGGTAAGATGACCATGCGATACGTCGGTGGCGGACATAAACAGATGTTCAGAGTCGTCGATTTCAAAAGGGATAAGGAAGAAATTCCCGCATTGGTGAAAACCATCGAGTACGATCCGAACAGGACAGCCCGCATCGCGCTGGTCGTTTATGCGGATGGTGAGAAGAGATATATCATCGCTCCTCACGGGCTGAAGGTTGGACAAACCGTTGTATCAGGAAAAGGTGTTGCACCGGAAATCGGAAATACCCTGTACATGAGTGAGATTCCTTTTGGAACGATCATTCACAACGTTGAACTGCGTCCCGGACAAGGTGCCAAGTTGGTCAGAGGTGCCGGTACCCATGCACAGCTGATGTCACGTGACGGCAAATTTGCCATCATCAAGATGCCCTCGGGCGAAACCCGCATGATCCTGCAGGCCTGCAAAGCTACCATTGGTATGGTTTCAAACACTGACCACAACCTTGAATCTTCAGGGAAGGCAGGAAGAAGCCGTTGGCTGGGCCGTCGTCCGCGCGTTCGTGGTGTCGTTATGAATCCTGTTGATCACCCGATGGGTGGAGGTGAAGGAAGGGCAACCGGAGGTCATCCCAGATCACGCAAGGGTATTCCTGCAAAGGGATATAAGACCCGCTCGAAGAAAAAGAGCAGCAACAAGTACATCATTGAAAGAAGGAAGAAATAATTTATAACATAGCATTATGAGCAGATCGCTTAAAAAAGGTCCGTATATCCATTTCAAACTTGAGAAGAAAGTTTTGGAAGCTGCTGAAGGAAAGAAAAAAGCTGTTATTAAGACCTGGTCGAGGGGTTCAATGATATCTCCTGATTTCGTAGGCCAGACCATCGCCGTTTATAATGGAAATAAATTCATCCCGGTATACGTAACCGAGAACATGGTAGGTCATAAGCTGGGTGAATTTGCACCCACCCGTATATTCAGGGGCCATGCCGGAAATAAAGATAAAGGTAAGAAATAAGTATAATCACACATTACTATGGGAGTTAAAAGTCGCACCAGAGCCGAAAAGCGCAAAGAGGAAAAGAAAACCCTCTACTTTGCCAAGCTGAATAACTGTCCTACATCTCCCCGTAAGATGAGGCTTATCGCAGATATGATCAGAGGGAAGCAAGTAGAGTTAGCATTACATATGCTTAAGAACTCACCGCAGGCATCCAGCGCAAGGGTACGTAAATTATTATTGTCGGCTCTTGCCAACTGGCAGGCAAAAAACGAAGGTGTTCGTCTGGAAGACAGCAACCTTTATATTAAAGAGATCTCTGTTGATAGTGGAAGAATGCTGAAACGTATCCGTACAGCTCCTCAGGGGCGTGCACACCGTATCCGCAAACGTTCCAATCACGTCACACTCGTTGTTGACAGCAGGATTGTAAATGTGGAAACCACAGAAACAACAAAAACCAAAGAATAACGATACCGAATACTTAAAAGGAATTTTGAATGGGACAGAAGACAAATCCAATTGCGAACAGGTTAGGGATCATCCGCGGCTGGGACTCCAACTGGTACGGTGGTAAGAATTTCGCGCTTAAACTCGTGGAAGATGACCAGATCAGAAAATATCTCAATGCCCGTTTAGCGAAAGCTGGAATATCAAAGATCGTCATCGAAAGAACCCTGAAACTGGTTACCGTTACGATTCATACGGCCCGGCCGGGAATCATCATCGGAAAAGGCGGGACGGAAGTGGATAAACTGAAGGAAGAATTGAAAAAGATCACCAAGAAAGAGATCCAGATCAATATCTCCGAGATCAAACGTCCGGAACTGGATGCAGTGATCGTTGCCGCTACCATCGCCAGCCAGATCGAAGGCAGAATATCCTATCGTCGCGCGATCAAGACCTCCATCGCTTCAGCCATGCGCATCGGAGCCGAAGGAATTAAAGTTCTGATTTCAGGTCGTGTAGGTGGTGCCGAAATGGCCCGTCGTGAACAACATAAGGAAGGAAGAATTCCATTACATACTTTCCGGGCAGATATTGATTATGCAGCTGCAGAAGCACATACTACCTACGGAAGAATCGGAATCAAAGTATGGATCTGTAAAGGTGAAATCTATGGACGGCCTGATCTGATGCCATCTGCACCTGTCGGAATGAAGGTTAAACAATCTTCATCACCTCACGGAAAAGGAGGCGATCGTGATCGTGAACATGGAAGGGATCGTGACCATGATCGCGGAAGAAGCAGAGGCCCGAGAAAATAATAAAAGAATAAGGTATAACTTTTTAAATACAACATAATGTTACAGCCTAAAAAGACCAAATACAGGAAGCAGCAGAAAGGTAAAATGAAGGGCAACGCCCAGCGTGGCCATCAGCTTGCATTCGGCTCTTTTGGTATCAAAACCCTGGATGAGGCATGGATTACGGGACGTCAGATCGAAGCTGCCCGTCAGGCCATCACGCGTCATATGAAACGTGAAGGTCAGCTCTGGATACGCATTTTCCCGGATAAACCGGTTACTAAGAAACCTGCGGAAGTCCGCATGGGAAAAGGTAAAGGTGCTCCCGAGTATTTCGTGGCACGTATCAACCCGGGCCGGATTTTATTCGAAATAGAGGGTGTTTCCTTGGCAATTGCTAAAGAGGCGTTACGCCTTGGAGCACAAAAACTTCCCGTGATGACCAAGACGGTGATGCGGAAAGATTTTGTGGATGAAATCGAATAAAGCACGATCAGGTTCACATTAACATTAATCGCCTTTCAATAAAATGGAACAAAAAGTAATCAGAGAGCTAACGACCGGTGAGATCACCGAACGTTTGGAAGAGGAAAAAAAGCAGTTAACAAAACTGAAGTTGAACCATGCTGTTTCACCTCTGGAAAATCCGAATAAGATCAAGGCTTACAGGAAAACCGTTGCGCGCCTTGAAACGGAGCTGAGAACCAGAATTCTCAACGGAGATAACTTAACCAAGGGGAAATAATAATCAGGATAAAAAATGGAAAACAGAAAACTGAGAAAGGAAAAATCCGGCATCGTGGTCAGCAACAAGATGGAGAAATCCATTGTGGTTGAAGTTGAACGCAAGGTGAAACACCCGAAATACGGAAAATTCGTAAAGAAAAGCTCACGTTTCGTTGCTCACGATGAGCAAAACGAATGCAGCGAAGGTGATAAAGTACGGATTGCCGAAAGCCGGCCGCTAAGTAAAAATAAATGTTGGAGACTTGTCGAAATTTTAGAAAAGGTTAAATAGCCATGATACAACAAGAATCAAGACTAATGGTTGCTGATAACAGCGGAGCAAAAGAAGTACTTTGTATCCGTGTCCTGGGAGGGACTGGAAAACGGTATGCATCCATCGGTGATAAAATCGTAGTTACCGTAAAAAATGCCATTCCTTCCGGGAATATTAAAAAAGGAACCGTATCAAAGGCGGTGGTTGTAAGGACGAAGAAAGAAATCCGCAGAAACGATGGATCATACATCCGTTTCGATGATAACGCGGTGGTTCTCCTTAATGCTGCCGGAGAAATGATCGGTACCCGTATCTTCGGTCCTGTGGCCAGGGAATTAAGGGAAAAACAATTCATGAAAATCATTTCTTTAGCACCTGAAGTGCTGTAAAGTATATTTTAAAAACCATGCAGAAGTTACACATAAAGAAAGGCGACACGGTAATGATTATTGCCGGTGATTCCAAAGGGCAACAGGGGAAGGTACTCAAGGTAAACATTGAGAAGAGCAGGGCGATTGTGGAAGGGGTGAACCTGGTATCAAAACATACCAAACCCAATGCAAAAAGCCCCCAGGGTGGTATTCTGAAAAAAGAAGCGCCGGTGCACATCTCCAACTTAATGGTTATCGATGGAACCGGTAAACCGACCAGAACCGGAAGAAAAATCGACACCAAAAAAAATCAGTCGGTACGTTATTCTAAAAAATCAGGGGAGGTAATAAAATAATGGCTTACATTCCAAGACTTAGAGAAAAATATAAGACGGAGATTATTCCCGCATTGATGACTCAGTTCAGTTACAAGAGCAACATGCAGGTTCCCCGTATCGTTAAGGTTTGTGTCAATCAGGGACTGGGAATCGCCATCACTGATAAAAAACACATCGAAAACGGTTTGAACGAGATGACAATGATCACCGGACAGAAAGCTGTTCCCACCAAATCAAAAAAGGACATTTCCAATTTCAAATTGAGAAAAGGAATGCCAATCGGTGTGAGAGTGACCCTGCGTGGCGACAAGATGTATGAATTCCTGGATCGTTTGATCTCAGTTTCCCTCCCGCGGGTGAGAGACTTCAGAGGTATCCATGATAAAGGTTTCGACGGACGTGGAAACTATACCCTTGGCATTCCCGAACAGATCATCTTTCCGGAGATCGATATCGACAAGATTTCGAAGATCAACGGACTTGACATTACTTTTGTCACCACAGCGGGTTCCGACAGAGAATGTCATGCTTTATTAAAAGAATTTGGATTACCCTTTAAAATAAAATAAGGATATGGCAAAAGAATCAATCAAAGCCAGGGAAAAGAAAAGAGAACGTCTGGTTGAAAAATTCGCAGAGAAAAGAAAAGCATTGAAGGATGCAGGTGATTATATCGCGCTGCAAAAGTTACCGAAAAATGCTTCACCCGTTCGCCTCCACAACCGGTGTAAACTTACCGGAAGGCCTAAAGGATACATGAGACTCTTCGGCGTATCGCGTATCAATTTCAGAGAGATGGCCTTAAAGGGACTTATCCCGGGAGTGAGAAAAGCCAGTTGGTAATTTATGCTTACAAAGGAAAAGATTAAACAATAACAAAAGATACATTAGATCATGGTTACGGATCCCATTGCAGATTATTTGACAAGAATCAGGAATGCCGTGTTGGCAAACCACAGAATCGTTGAGATTCCGGCTTCCAACATGAAGAAGGAAATCACCAAAATCCTTTATGAAAAAGGATACATCCTGAATTATAAATTTGAAGATGATGACTTACAGGGACTGATTAAAATCGCGCTGAAGTATCATCCTGTCACCAAGATTTCGGCGATCAACAAACTCGACAGAATCAGCAAGCCTGGTCTCCGAAAATATGTTGACTCTGAAAATCTTCCCAGGGTACTGAACGGATTAGGCATCGCCATCCTTTCAACCTCACAGGGAGTGATGACGGATAAAGAAGCACGGGTGAAGAAAATCGGTGGTGAAGTTTTATGTCACATCAGCTAATTGAAGAGGAGATAAGGATATGTCAAGAATAGGAAAATTACCAATTACCTTACCTGCCGGCGTGACGGTTACCGTTAGCGATACCAACCTGGTAACGGTTAAGGGAAAACTCGGACAACTCACTCAGCAGGTTGATTCCAGGATCAACGTCAAGGTAGATGGCAACATCGTTCACGTGACCAGGAATACTGAAGAACGCCAGGATCGTTCGATGCACGGACTTTATCGTTCCCTGTTATCAAACATGGTCAAAGGGGTTGACGAAGGATATACCATTGTTCAGGAACTCGTAGGGGTTGGATATAAAGCTACGGCAACCAACCAGCAGATCGACCTTGCTCTTGGGTATTCGCACAATATCATCATGGAACTTCCGAAAGAGGTTACCGTACAGACTACTGCCGAGAGAGGAAAAAATAATACAATAATTTTAAAGTCGATCGATAAGCAGCTGATTGGACAGGTTGCTGCAAAGATTCGTTCGCTGCGTAAACCTGAACCTTACAAGGGTAAAGGAATCCGTTTCTTTGGTGAAGAAATCAAGAAGAAAGCAGGGAAATCTGCATCTGGCCAGTAATATTGAGATTCATTTGTAAAACTACTATAGAATGGCAATCAAGAATAGAAAAGAGTTCAGAAGGTTCAGGATCAAAAAAAGGGTACGGAAAATCGTACATGGGACTCCTGACAGGCCTCGTTTGAGTGTTTTCAGAAGCAATAAGGAAATCTACGCTCAGATCATTGACGATCTTAACGGGATAACCCTCACTTCAACTTCTTCCCAGATTGAAGAAATGACAGCTCAAAAGGTTACCAAGGTTGAGAAAGCCAAAATGGTTGGTAAACTGATTGCCGAGAAGGCAATCGCAGCAGGGATTACTACTGTTGTTTTTGATCGTAACGGATATTTGTATCATGGCAGGGTCAAGTCACTGGCGGAAGCAGCCAGAGAAGGTGGCCTGAAATTTTAATCATTTATGACAAACGTGAACATAAAAAGAGTTAAGTCAAGTGAAATCGAATTCAAGGATCGCCTTGTAAGCATCCAGCGGGTTACGAAAGTCACCAAAGGGGGAAGGACCTTCAGTTTTTCTGCCATCGTAGTGGTTGGTAACGAAAATGGTGTGGTAGGATATGGACTGGGCAAGGCAAAAGAAGTAACGGCTGCCATTGCAAAGGGAATTGATGATGCCAAGAAAAACCTCATCAAGGTGCCCATTTTAAAGGGAACCATTCCTCACGATCAGCTGGGTAATTACAGTGGCGCACTGGTATACCTGAAGCCTGCATCTCCCGGAACGGGCGTAATTGCCGGTGGTGCCATGCGTGCTGTTTTGGAAAGTGTCGGCGTGAAAGACGTGCTGGCAAAATCCAAAGGATCTTCCAACCCTCACAGCGTGGTAAAAGCTACCATCAATGCCCTGATGAAAATGCGTGATCCGCATACGATCGCACAGCTGAGAGGTATTGAACTGAGTAAAGTATTCAACGGCTAATTTGCCGCGATAATTCAAATCCTGAAGAAACAAAATGAAAAAGATTAAAATAACCCAGATCAGAAGTGGCATTGGTCGCCCCTTAAGGCAGAAAAGAACCCTCCAGGCATTAGGGATCAGGAAAATGCAACATTCGGTTGAAAAAGATGCCACTCCTCAGATTTTAGGAATGGTGGAGAAGGTAAGACATCTCGTAACCGTAGTAGAGTTATAAAAAGATAACCGGGTAATCATCAAGATAAAACTCAGAAAAAATGGATTTAAGTAATCTGAAACCTGCCAAAGGTTCAACAAAGACATCAAAAAGGATAGGAAGAGGTCAGGGCTCCGGCAAGGGCGGTACTTCCACCAGAGGGCATAAAGGAGCACAATCACGTTCAGGTTATTCGAAAAAACTTGGATTTGAAGGTGGCCAGATGCCTTTGGTAAGACGTGTTCCTAAATACGGATTCACGAATTTTAACCGCGTTGAGTATAAAGGAATCAACCTCGATGTTATCCAGACAATATTTGAAAAACAGAATATAACAGTCATTACTCCCGCAGTGTTGCACAAAAGTGGTTATGTTTCCAAGAGCGACCGGGTCAAGATCCTCGGAAGAGGGGAATTGACGGCCAAGCTGGAAATTACCGCTCATGCATTTTCTGCATCGGCAAAAAAGGCCATTGAAGAAGTTGGTGGTAGTGTCAATACTATTTAATCTGTTCTGATGAAAAAATTTATTCAAACGCTTCGAAACATCTATAAGATTGAAGATCTCAGAAAGCGGATTCTTTACACGCTGGGGATCATTCTTGTCTATCGGTTTGGTTCGTACATTGTCATTCCCGGTGTTGATCCCAGCATGCTTGCCAATTTGCAAAATCAGTCATCACAGGGTTTGCTTGGATTGTTGAACATGTTTTCGGGTGGAGCCTTTGCCAATGCATCGGTATTTGCACTCGGAATCATGCCCTATATCTCTGCTTCCATCGTTGTCCAGCTTTTGGGAATGGCAATTCCCTATTTCCAGAAATTGCAGAAAGAAGGTGAAAGCGGAAGAAAGAAAATCAACCAGATCACCCGTTATCTTACAGTGTTCATCCTGATTTTCCAGTCCCCTGCTTATATCGCAAATCTGGTTTCCCAACTTCCTCCGGAGGCAGTTTATCCCTTTAGTTCAGGTATAACGCATCATTCAGTCATTTCTTTCTTCGGAATATCCTCCATCGTTATCCTCACAGCCGGCTCGATGTTCGTCATGTGGCTTGGTGAAAGAATTACTGATAAAGGAATCGGAAACGGGATATCTCTCATCATTATGATCGGTATCATAGCCCGACTGCCTTTTGCACTTTTCGGAGAACTTGTTTCACGTATGGAACAAAAAGGCGGTGGAATGGTCATGTTTGTTGTTGAGTTGGCCTTCCTTGTTTTTGTAATCCTGGTTACCATTCTTCTCGTACAGGGAACGCGCAGAATACCGGTTCAGTACGCAAAGCGAATCGTGGGAAACAAACAATACGGTGGCGTCAGGCAGTATATCCCGTTAAAGGTTAATGCAGCCGGTGTAATGCCAATCATCTTCGCCCAGGCGATCATGTTTTTACCACTTACGCTGGCCGGGTTTGCCAATTCGGAAACTATGACTGGTTTTGCCAGGGTTTTTACGGATTTCAACAGTTGGCCTTATAACCTGACCTTCTTTATTCTGATCATTGTGTTTACGTATTTTTATACCGCTATCACGGTGAATCCGAATCAGATGGCAGAGGATATGAAGAAAAACGGCGGATTTATTCCAGGCGTTAAACCTGGGAAAAGAACAGCTGAATTCATTGATAATGTCATGTCAAGAATTACTTTACCGGGATCTTTTTTCCTTGGGTTCGTTGCTATCATGCCGGCATTGGTCCGGTTGGTTGGTGTAAACACACAGTTTGCCCAGTTCTATGGTGGAACCTCATTGCTGATCCTTGTCGGGGTAGTACTCGATACATTGCAACAAATTGAAAGTCATTTGCTGATGAGGCATTATGACGGACTTACCAAATCCGGCAGAATTAAAGGTCGTTCGGCCTTTAGTGCAACCGGCTCGTAAGATTAAGATTTACTGAATGGAATTAAAGACCACTGAAGAGATAGAAATATTGCGGGAGAATGCCCTGATTGTTAGCAGGACACTCGCGGAAGTGGGAAAAAATATCAGGCCCGGGGTCAGCACCCAAACACTGGATAGAATTGCTGAAGAATATTTGAGATCGCAGGGAGCGGTTCCGGGTTTTAAAGGGTACAACGGTTTTCCGGCAACCCTGTGTGTCTCGGTCAATGAAGAAGTGGTTCATGGAATACCGGGAGAGAGAGTTCTTTTAAATGGTGATATCGTTTCGATCGACTGCGGAAGCATCAAGAACGGTTTATACGGAGACTCAGCCTATACTTTTGCTGTTGGGGAAGTAAAACCGGAGGTGCTGGACTTGTTGACGAGGACAAAACAATCACTTTTTCTGGCCATCGAGAATGCCGTTGCTGGAAAAAGGATTGGCGACATCGGTGCCGCCGTTCAGGATTATGTTGAGTCTTTCGGATATAGTGTGGTGAGAGAATTGGTTGGACATGGAATCGGAAGAAAACTGCACGAGAAACCGGATGTTCCCAATTACGGAAAAAGGGGAACAGGAATCAAATTGCAGGATGGGTTGGTGATCTGTATTGAGCCCATGATTAACCTGGGTACAAAAAGCATCACCCAGGACCGGGACGGGTGGACGATCAGAACGGCTGACAGAATGCCATCGGCACATTTCGAGCTGACGGTAGTGGTGAAGAATGACAAACCCGATGTGCTTTCCACATTCAGGTTTATCGAAGAGGTACTTGAACCAGACAAAGTATAAACGAAAAATAAATGTCTAAACAAAATTCAATCCAGCAGGATGGTACAGTGGTGGAATCACTGGGAAATGCCATGTTTCGCGTGGAACTGGAAAACGGGCACCAGATTACGGCTCATATCTCCGGGAAAATGAGGATGCATTACATCAAGATCCTCCCGGGTGACAGAGTCAAAATTGAAATGTCGCCTTATGATTTAACAAAAGGAAGAATAACATTCAGATATCAATAAAAAATATACAGGGTATCCTGTAACAAAGCAAATAAACCAAGTATCATGAAAGTCAGAGCATCCATTAAGAAGCGTTCAGCTGATTGCAAGATCGTTCGCAGGAAAGGGAAATTGTACGTTATCAACAAAAAGAACCCTAAGTTCAAACAAAGACAAGGATAATAATCGTTAAAACAATTAATAAGGAATACGTATGGCCAGAATTGCAGGTATCGATTTACCTAAAAATAAAAGGGGAGAGATCGGATTGACATACATCTACGGGATTGGTCGAAGCACAGCTCAAAAAATCCTGAAAGAATCCGGCATTGATCTGAATAAAAAAGTACAGGACTGGGATGATGAAGACCAGGGTAAGATCCGTACTTTTATCAATGACTATTTGAAGGTGGAAGGATCGCTTCGTTCGGAAGTACAGATGAACATCAAACGTTTGATGGATATCGGTTGTTACCGCGGCGTCCGTCATCGTAACGGCCTCCCGGTGCGTGGTCAGAGTACCAAGAACAATGCCCGGACCCGTAAAGGAAGAAAAAAGACCGTTGCCAATAAGAAAAAGGCTACGAAAGGATAATCCTGAAGACCTCTCATTGGTACAGTTTTGTAATTAAGAAAGCGTAAATAACAGATATGGCAAAGACTGAAAAAAGTTCTAAAAAAAGGGTTGTAAAGATAGATGCTATCGGAAAAGCGCATGTGAATGCCTCTTTCAATAACCTCATCGTGACCCTTACCAATAATGCAGGACAGGTAATCTCCTGGTCATCGGCAGGGAAAATGGGTTTCAAAGGATCAAAGAAAAATACCCCTTATGCTGCCCAGATGGCTTCGCAGGATGCGGCCAAAGTGGCCTATGATCTTGGTCTCCGCAAGGTGAAAGTATACATTAAAGGCCCGGGTGCCGGACGTGAGTCCGCAATCAGGACGCTGCATGCCGCAGGAATAGAAGTAATGGAAATTACCGACATCACGCCATTACCTCACAACGGTTGCAGACCGCCTAAAAGAAGAAGGGTTTAATCACAGATTAATCATTAAATTTCATACAATATTATGGCAAGGTACATAGGTCCTAAGTCAAGAATTGCGAGAAGATTCAGAGATCCCATTTTCGGGCCCGACAAGAGCTACGAGAAAAAGAATTATCCTCCCGGAATGCATGGACAAACAAAGAGAAGAGCAAAACAATCGGAGTACGGAATGCAGCTGATGGAGAAACAGAAGGCAAAGTATACTTATGGTATCCTCGAGCGTCAGTTCAGGAATATTTTCCTGAAGGCTTCACGTAAAAAAGGAATTACCGGCGAAGTGTTGCTTCAATTGATTGAATCGCGCCTTGATAATGTGGTTTACCGCCTCGGAATTGCCCCAACACGTAGTGCAGCCCGTCAGCTGATCGGTCATCGTCATATCGTGGTTAACGGAAAAGTGCTCAACATTGCTTCTGCTGAATTAAAACCCGGTGATATCGTCGGTGTTCGTGAACGTTCACGTTCGCTCGAGATCATTACCGATGCTTTATCCTCACGCGGAAACCAGTTTTCATGGCTGGAGTGGGATAGCTCGCTGATGGCAGGTAAATTCATGACTTATCCGGAAAGAGTCGATATTCCGGAAAATATCAAGGAACAACTTATCGTCGAATTGTATTCGAAATAATTTTGATCGACCGGGGATTCCTGTAATTTTTCCCGGGGCAATAATATTTATTCATTTACTAAAAGGCATTTTATGGCAATATTACCTTTCCAGAAACCCGATAAGGTGATTATGGTCGAAGCTGATGACCAGAAAGGGATTTTCGAATTTCGTCCCCTGGAACCCGGTTTTGGTATCACCATCGGTAATGCATTAAGAAGAATATTGCTTTCCTCACTCGAAGGATATGCAATTACTTCTGTAAGGATCGAAGGCGTTGATCAGGAATTTTCTACGGTGAAAGGAGTGATTGAGGATGTTACCGAAATCCTCCTGAACATGAAGCAAATCCGTTTTAAACGTCAGATCGAATCGGAATCTTCCGAAAAGGTAAACGTGGTAATCGGACAGCAGAATGTTTTCAAGGCTGGCGATATCAACAAGTTCCTTTCGGTTTTCCAGGTATTGAATCCTGATGTGGTAATCTGTCACATGGAACCGGGAGTGAAACTTACCGTTGAATTGTCGATTGATAAAGGAAGAGGCTATGTTCCCGCAGAAGAGAACAAAACCCTTAACCCGACTGCAATTCTTGGAAGAATTCCCATTGACTCGATTCATACCCCCATCCGCAATGTGAAATTTCATATCGAAAATTTCCGCGTAGAGCAGAAAACTGACTACGAAAAGCTGGTGCTGGATGTCGAAACTGATGGATCCATTCATCCTAAAACCGCGCTGAAAGAAGCTGCCAAGATCCTCATTCACCATTTTATGCTCTTCTCTGACGAAAAAATTACGCTGGATACAGCCGAAAAAGCCGTTGCAGAAGAATTTGATGAAACCTCACTGCACATCCGTCAACTGTTGAAAACCAAGCTGGTTGATATGGATCTTTCGGTTCGCGCACTGAACTGCCTCAAAGCAGCCGATGTGGAATCTCTTGGCGACCTGGTTGCCTTTAATAAAAACGATCTTCTCAAATTCCGCAATTTTGGAAAAAAATCACTCACCGAACTTGAAGAACTGGTGAAATCCAAAGGACTGGAGTTTGGAATGAATACAGCTAAATATAAATTAGATAAGGAATAATTGAAATGAGACACGGTAAGAAAATCAACCATTTAGGAAGAACAAGCTCACACAGGAAGGCAATGCTGTCAAATATGGCTGCTTCGCTGATTCTTCATAAAAGGATTTCCACGACCCTTGCTAAGGCAAAAGCGCTTCGTACTTTTATTGAACCCCTGATCACCTCCTCGAAAGATGATTCAACCCATTCCAGGAGACTTGTTTTCAGCTATCTTCAAAGTAAGGAAGCCGTCACTGAACTATTCAGGGAGATTTCCAAAAAAGTCGCCGATCGTCCCGGAGGATATACACGCATTCTGAAAACCGGAAACCGGTTGGGAGATAATGCTGATATGTGTATCATGGAACTGGTGGATTACAACGAAGCCATGCTGGGCGCAAATGAAGCCAAAACCAAAGCAAAGGCAAAGACGACCCGTCGTTCTGCAAAGAAAAAGACGGAAACCTCTGATGTCGAAGTTGCACCGACTGCTGAAGTAAAGAAAGCCAAAAAAGCTGCTCCGAAAACCCCGGAAATCACACCGGAACCAGCAACCGAAGAGGGAACTCCCGAAACAAAAGAATAACCGTAAAGCGGTTAAGCTACTAAAGGATAACGTATCAGATACTTTATCCTTTTTTTATTTTGTATATTTAAAGAAAGATTTAATCAACACCTTAAACGGTTTTAAAACAATAGAAATGAGCACAATAATATCAATTCATGCAAGACAAATCCTCGATTCACGAGGAAACCCGACGATTGAAGTCGATGTGATCACCAGCAGCGGTATCCTGGGACGTGCTGCCGTTCCATCGGGTGCGTCCACCGGCATTCACGAAGCGGTGGAACTCCGCGACGGTGAAAAGAACATCTACATGGGAAAAGGCGTGCTGAAAGCCGTTCATAATGTGAATAATGTGCTGGCAGATGAACTGGCCGGCATGTATGTCACCGACCAGACCGAAGTTGACAGAAAGATGATCGAACTGGATGGCACCGCCAACAAAGGGAATCTCGGCGCCAACGCCATCCTTGGTGTCTCGCTGGCGGTTGCCAATGCGGCTGCACAGGAGACCAACCAACAACTTTACCGTTATATTGGCGGGGTGAGCGCCAATACGCTTCCCATTCCGATGATGAATATCCTCAACGGTGGATCACATGCGGATAACTCCATCGACTTTCAGGAATTCATGATCATGCCGGTTGGAGCTGCTTCCTTTACCGATGCCATCCGGATGGGCGCAGAGGTTTTTCATAACCTCAAAGATGTACTAAAAAAAGCCGGTCTGTCAACCAATGTAGGTGATGAAGGCGGATTTGCCCCGAATCTTAAATCCAATGAGGAAGCCATCAAGGTGATCCTCCAAGCAATTGAAAAAGCCGGTTATGTTCCCGGAAAGGATATTTATATTGCCTTGGATCCGGCCTCTTCCGAATATTTCATTCCCGAGGAGAATGTTTATCATCTTCACAAATCTACAGGCGAAAAACTGAACCCGCACGAAATGGTGGATTTCTGGAAAGGCTGGGTGGACAAATACCCGATCATCTCAATCGAAGACGGAATGGCTGAAGACGATTGGGAGGGTTGGAAATACATGACCACGGAAATGGGGAATAAAATCCAGCTCGTGGGTGACGATCTTTTTGTAACCAATGTTGAACGATTGCAGCAAGGCATTGACAAAGGTGTGGCCAATTCGATCCTCATCAAGGTGAATCAGATCGGTACACTTACCGAGACCATTGACGCTGTCAATATGGCTTACCGGAATTCTTATACCGCTGTGATCAGCCACCGTTCCGGCGAAACCGAGGATACCACCATCGCAGACCTGGCCGTTGCCCTGAATACCGGATTGATCAAGACGGGATCGGCCTGCCGTTCGGAACGTATTGCTAAATATAACCAGTTGCTCAGAATTGAAGAACAGCTTGGCGCTTCAGCAAGATACCTTGGGAAAAGCTTTAAATACACTAAATAGTTGTAAGTTATAAAGGGTGAAACGTTTTTTTATTTCACGGAGTTACACTGAGGATGCACAGAGATCCATAGAGATTTTGAGACAGATTCTTTAGGATAGGGCAAACTCAGTGAACGGTGAAGGGTGAAATGTTAATTGTTAAGGACGTTACGTGTCACGTGTTACGCGTAACGCGTAACGGTTTGTCTGATGTAAAAAACATGAATCCGGCAGAATGCTTGCATGTTCATAACTTTTTAATCACACTGACCAGCAAATCAGTTACCTGCTTAACGTTTTCCTCAAAAACCTTCAGAACCTCTTCCCAGGAAACCGGTTCTTCATCTTCTTTCCATGAATCATAATCGGTAGAAAGCGCGATGGCTGCGTAAGGGAGGCCAGCTTCCCTGGCAAGCGCCGCTTCAGGAGCGGTACTCATGTTAATCACATCAGCGCCCAGCATTCTGAACATCTTTGATTCGGCCCGAGTTGAAAACCGGGGTCCTTCAATGGTGACAACCGTCCCGGTGAGATGGATTTTCAGTTTCATCTCTTTGGCCGTGTTACCGATGATTTCCCGGAGTTCTTCCGAAAAGGGATGCGACATGGCAACGTGGCCCAGCACCCCCGGTTCGAAGGTTTCAAAGAAAGTGGTGTTACGATATCGGGTAAAATCGATAAACTGATCCGGAATAACCAGGTGACCGCGACCAATCTCTTCCCTCAGGCTTCCACAAGCCGTGGTTGCGATCACATAATCACATCTGAGTTGTTTGAGTGCGTCAATATTTGCCCGGTTGTTTACATGGGTAGGGGTTATCCTGTGATCCCTGCCATGACGTGATAATATGAAGACCTCCGCATTTCCGAATTCTCCTTTGTAAAAAGAAGAACTGGGCTCACCGTAAGGTGTTTGAACAGTTATCTCTTTCCTGTTTTCCAGGAGATTAAGATTCTCAAGACCGGATCCGCCGATCAAACCGATTTTTATCATGTTTCGTATAATTTTATGCGAATGTATAAATTTCCCGGGTAAAGATGAAAAATGTACCTTTGCACAAATCAAAGATGCATATATGAACATTCGTTTTATTGGAGAACACTTGATACCCGGGCAACTGGGAACAGCCTTTATTTGGATTGCCTTTTTTACCGCGTTGCTGGCGATGGTTTTTTACCTGGCTTATTCCCGGAAAAAAGAGGGGGAGCGTTCTTCCTTCAAATCGTTGGCCCGGACATTTTTCATGGTTCATACCTTTTCCCTGCTGGCGGTTGCTACGATCCTCTATTATCTGATCTTCAATCATTATTTCGAATATACATACGTCTGGCAGTATTCTTCGACCACCCTGCCGATGAAATACATTATTTCCTGTTTCTGGGCAGGGCAGGAGGGAAGTTTCCTGATCTGGGCCGTTTTTCAGGCATTGATTGGTGTCGTTGTTCTTTTGATCGAGAAAAAGTCGGAGAGCAGGGTCATGTCGGTTGTGGCACTTTCCCAGGTTTTTATGACCTCCATGATGCTGGGTGTTCAGTTCCTTTCGATTAAAATCGGCGGAAGTCCTTTCAGCCTGTTGAGGGACACTTTCGGAAGTACACCCGTTTCGATCTTCGAACATGCAGAATACCTGCAATTGCTTGGAGATGGCAATGGACTCAATCCCCTCCTTGAGAATATCTGGATGACCATTCATCCACCGATCCTTTTCCTGGGTTATGCGCTTACACTCATTCCCTTTTCCTATGCGATTGCTTCCCTGGTTAAAAAAGACTATTATTCATGGATCAGGCCCGCTATTCCCTGGACGATACTTGCTCTTACCCTCCTGGGTGCCGGTATACTTCTCGGTGGTGCCTGGGCATATGTCTCACTTACTTTCGGAGGATTCTGGGCATGGGATCCCGTGGAAAATTCATCACTCGTTCCATGGATGACGCTGGTTGCGGCTTTGCATTTTATGATCATCTCAAAGAAACAGCGGAACGCTCTGTTTTCAGCATTTACTTTTATCTGTTTGTCATATGTACTGGTTCTCTATGCGAGCTTTTTAACCAGGAGCGGGGTTCTGGCCGAAACTTCTGCACATTCCTTCAGGGATAACGGAATGACCGGTCAGCTCTTGATCTTCCTGCTGCTATATCTGGCTATAACCGTCGTGTTTATCGCGATCAATGTGAAGAAGTTTTCATCAAAAAAGCAGGAACTGATGATGTCGCGTGAATTCTGGATGTTTATCGGATCGATCATCATTATCCTGGCGGCGTTCCAGATCATCTTTACCACTTCCATTCCGGTTGTAAATTCCCTTTTTCATACAGGGATTGCTCCACCCTTAAACCCGGTTGCCTTTTACAATAAATGGCAATTGCCATTTGTCCTGCTGATCGTTGCATTCATGGCTTTCACGCAATTCCTGAATTATTTCGATAATGATCCTAAGGCTTTTATGCGAAAGATGATCGTCCCGGCAGTGATGGCTTTACTATTGCTGGTTCCGTTCTATTTTACAGGGATCGTAAGGCAGGTGAATTTTCTGCTTCTGTTGTTTTTCGTTCTGTTCGCCATTTTCTCTTCCTTATACAACCTCATCTTCAATACTGGTTCGCGTAATATCCCAGCTATCATTACACATATCGGATTTACGCTGTTTGTGCTGGGTACGGTAATGACTTTTTCAAATTCAAAGACGATCTCCGCGAACACTTCCCGTTTTGACCTCGGCGACAGCAAATCAAACACAGAGAATTTGCTGATGATCAGAGGAGATACCCTTTATATGGGGGGATTTCATGTCGTTTACACGAACAACTGGAGAAAAGGAAATGAAACGGTTTACCAGGTCGATTTTCTGAAAGGCAAAATGGGTCAGTATAAAAAAGAGTTCTCATTATATCCCACAGTGAACCGGAACCCCAAAATGGGCGATGTTTATAATCCGGATACCCGGCATTTTCTATGGGTAGATTATTACACCTACATCTCGTATGTTGGTGTTCAGCCGGATTATATCGTTATAAAGACCATCATGAACCCCTACATCAATATTCTATGGTTCGGAGCCATTATGATGATTACCGGCTTTGGGCTTGCTTTCCGTAAGCGGATGCAAAAGAGGTTTAATAATATTTGAAAACTTTAATGTTCCCCTTCTTGTCATAATAGGTCCATTTTCCGGACTTGCGTCCCCTTTCAAAATATCCGTCCAACTCCTTTTCTCCGTTTGACTGGTATTTAACGACAGGGCCTGTATACGGAATGCCATCCAGCGTTTTGACGGGGCCTCCGCGTAACCTTTGCCAGGCTATAGGTTGCTGCTGGGGTTCCTCTCTGACAACACGAGGTTCTGGTTTTTCCTGCTTTTCAACAACGGTTTTCCGGGCGGGTCTGGCAGGAGCTGCCACGGTTGCTTGAACTGGTTCAGCCACCACCTCGATAACCGTGTCTGTAACAATTGCTTCAGGATCGATGAGTCTCCCGTCAGCAGTCAGGACTTTACCGGTTTTATAGATCTCCAGTTTTTCCTGTTGTCCATTCTCCTTCCAGGTGATCCAGTTTCCTTCTTTTTGTCCTTCTGTAAAACTACCTTCCATCTTTTTTTGTCCGTTCGGATAAAAATAGGTCCAGGTTCCTTTTTTGAGCCCGTTTTCCATTTGGCCTTCAAATTCAGTGATACCATTTACAAAGGAAACGATTTCTCCCGTGTATGGTTTGTCCTTATTCGCCTGGAAATAGATGCCATTACGGTTTTGTAATTGTTGAAAATTCAACCTTTCGGATGAACAGGCAGCCAACATCAGGATGATTGCGGAAATTTGGATAATTTTTTTCATAATATCGGGATTTGTACATCAAAGCTAAATAAAATCTAACAATGACAACAAAATATAAAAATAAATCAAAAAGATATCCGAGAAATCAATCTTTATTTGTACGTCGGATTGCCCTGGGGTACATACCCGTGATTAATAATTTTTATCCTCCAGCAATGGCACAAACCGGAACGCCCCATGTTCTTTCTTTTCCCATTCCGACTCACCGGTTCTCGTAACTGTGGTCATGATCTGGATATCACTGGCGCCAACGGGAATGACGAGTGTAGCTCCTACTTTCAGCTGGCTTAACAGAGGTTCGGGAATAAAGGGTGCGCCGGCAGTTACGATAATCCCGTCGAACGGAGCATAGGCAGGGAGTCCTTTGTAACCATCGCCGTAGAACAACTTGATCCGGTAACCCAGGGAGGGAAGGAATTTCTGTGCCTTATCAAAGAGTACTTTTTGCCGTTCGATGCTGAAGACTTTTGCGCCCATCTCAGCCAGGATGCAGGCCTGGTAACCCGATCCCGTGCCTACTTCCAGAATTTTATATCCCTTGCTGACTCTAAGCAATTGCGACTGGAAGGCTACCGTATAAGGCTGTGAGATGGTCTGACCTGCTAAAATCGGAAAAGCTTTATCCTCATATGCAAATTTCAGAAAAGATGAATCAAAGAAGAAATGCCTGGGTACGGTTTCAATGGCTTTCAGGACATTGTTATCGATGATCCCTTTTTTTCGGATGGTTTCCACCAGTTGTTGTCGTAATCCCTTATGTTTGTAGGAATCAATCATTATGTCTGTAACGTAATTAATGGTTTGTAGCGTGTTAATTTTTTCACGAAATTAGTAAAATCAACAGTTTAAAAAACTACTTTTGCAAAATAAGAACCGGAAGAGGGAATGTTCCGGCTCTTTTAATGTTTATATACTTCCACTAATTCAGGATAACATGCTCAAAATAGGGGTATTGGGTGCCGGACACCTTGGCAAAATTCATATTAAATGTATAAAAGAAATCCAGGGTTTTGATCTGGTAGGCTTTTATGATCCGGATGATGTGAATTCGGTGAAAGTCGAACAGGAATTTCAGATCAAAAGATTCAAAACCCCTGATGAACTGGTAGATGCTGTTGATGTAGTGGATATTGTGACACCAACCATTTCTCATTTTGAATGTGCATCAAAGTCCTTAAAGAAATTCAAACATGTTTTTATAGAAAAACCCATAGTAACTACGCTTGAAGAGGCAAGGGAATTGATCGAGATAGCGGGTGAGGCGAATGTGAAGGTTCAGGTAGGGCATGTTGAGCGTTTTAATCCTGCTTTTCTGGCTGCCGAGAGTTATTTCAACAAGCCGATGTTCATCGAATCGCATCGTCTGGCTCAGTTCAATCCAAGGGGTACCGATGTTCCTGTCATTCTTGATTTGATGATACACGATATTGATATTGTTTTGAGCGTAGTGAAGAGCAATATCAGGAAGATCAGTGCAAGCGGTGTGGCCGTGGTCAGTGACACGCCGGATATCGCCAATGCACGTATTGAATTCGACAATGGATGTGTTGCCAATCTTACAGCCAGTCGGATCTCTCTGAAAAATATGCGCAAATCACGTTTCTTTCAGCGAGATGCTTATATCGCCATCGACTTCTTTAAAAAGGAGCTGGAGGTGGTAAGGATCAAGGATGCCGCGGCAGATGCTGATCCTGAATCAGGATTACTGATAGATCTCGGTCAGGGCAAGGGGATGAAACAGATCATTTTTGATAAACCCGAGATCAAACTGAATAATGCCATCCGGACTGAACTGGAAAGTTTTTATTCAGCCATCATCAATAATTCCATTCCACCGGTTACGATCAACGATGGTTACATGGCCCTGGAAGTTGCGCATAAGATCATCGAAAAGATCAATCACGCAACGGGGAATCTTTAAAGCCGGAAATCTTCTTACTGTTCATATCTTTTATCAGGGAATATAACAATATTACCAACATACCGCCGTTAAACCGGGGACACAGTTCATCCATCTATGGCCTATAGAAAAAAGTTACTCCAGATTTTCTGTTTCCTGTCCCTGCCCTTACTGCTGACGCAATGGTCATGCGAAAAATTCGAAGGAGATCAGACTGTTCCTTCCTATCTGAAGATTGAATCCATTGCGCTTACTACCGACTATTCCACCCAGGGAACCAACTCGAGTTCAATCACGGATGCCTGGGTGTACATCGATGATAAATACCTGGGAACATTTCAATTGCCGGCAAGATTTCCTGTTTTGCGAAATTCAAAATCAAAAATCACTGTATTTGCCGGTATTAAGAAAGACGGGATCGCGGCCACTCGCGTCAATTATCCTTATTACAAGCGAATCGACCGTACGGTCAACTTTGTTCAGGACAGTACCATTTCGCTTGGAACGCTTAGTACGGTATACGAGCCCAAAACCAGATTTCTGTACAAGGAGGATTTTGAGCAGGTAAGCATGCTGTTGGATACTACGCGGAGCAGTGATGTAGCCATTGAAAAAACAGGCTCAGGATCGCCGGAAACTTTCGAAGGCGACCACTCAGGTATCGTTACCATGGACTCGATCAATCAATATTTCGAATGTATGTCGCATGACCCCATTGATCTTCCCAATGGAAATGCCTATCTTGAAATGAATTTCAATACCAATAACCTAGTGGACGTAGGTCTTCTTTTTTATTTTGGACCCCTCGTGTTACCATCCTATGTGGTGACCCTTGCTGATACCAAAGGACAGTGGAAAAAGATTTATATTGACCTTTCGAATACACTGCAGGCGAATGCCACAGCGGATAAAATCAGAATTTTAATCAGGACTTTTGCACAAACAGATCATACAAAAATTATGATCGATAACCTGAAACTCGTTACATTCTCTTCCCCGAAGTAATTTTAACCGGATACTGACATGAACAGAAGACTCCAGGTGTTTAAATATATTGCAGCCGACATGGCTGCGGCATTCATTGCCTGGGTATTGTTTTTTCTTTACCGGAAATATACAGTAGATCATTCCGTTTTTCAACATTTTGACCAGGTACTGGGAGACATCAAGTTATACCTTGGACTACTGGTGATTCCTGTTTTCTGGCTTGTACTCTACATTCTCATCGGCACGTACCGGAAAATATACCGTAAGGCCAGACTGAAGGAATTCGGTCAAACCGTGATTATCACTTTTTTTGGTGTTACCATCCTTTTTTTTACACTGATACTGGATGATGTCATCATCTCGAATAACACATATACCCTCTTTTTTTTCATCCTTTTTGCCTTACATCTGTTCTTTACCGCATCATTCCGGTTTCTTCTCACTTCCCGCACTGCCTTTAAGATCCAGAACAAGATCATCGGGTTCAATACCATCATTGTGGGTAGTAACGGGAATGCCGTTTCGATTTATCATGAAATCGAAAACCAGGAAAAGTCTTCCGGGAACCGGTTCGTAGGATTCGTTAATGCGGAAGGGTATGATAGTTATAAACTTTCGGAGTTTATCCCTCATTTGGGTGGGGTGGAAAACCTTAAACGGTTGGTGATCGATCTCAGCATCGAAGAGGTTATTATCGCCATTGAACATTCGGAAAATCACACCATCGAAAAGATCATCACACAACTCGAAGACACAGAAGTAGTCATCAAAATTATTCCGGTTATGCAGGACATCCTGGTTGGATCGGTTAAAACGACCTCCATTTTTCACGCCCCCCTGATCCAGATCTACCCTGATCTGATGCCCGACTGGCAGATGAGCATCAAGAGGATTCTGGATATTGGAATCTCAATCATTTGCCTGATCCTATTATTTCCGGTCATGCTGGTTACCGGCATCATTGTCAAACTGAACTCCCGTGGCCCCGTTTTTTATTCACAGGTACGGGTCGGGTTGAAAGGAAAACCCTTTCTGATGCATAAATTCAGAACCATGTACAAGGATGCTGAGCACGATGGTCCGATGCTTTCTTCAAAGGAAGACCCTCGTATCACCACGTTTGGAAAATTCCTCCGCAAAGTCAGGGTTGATGAGATTCCCCAATTCTTTACCGTGTTGAAAGGCGATATGAGTCTGGTGGGTCCTCGTCCGGAACGGCAGTTTTATATCGACCAGATTCTCCAACGTGCACCCCATTACCGGCTGCTCCAAAAGGTAAAACCCGGCATCACATCGTGGGGCCAGGTAAAATACGGTTATGCTGAGAATGTGGATCAGATGATCGAAAGACTTAAATTTGACCTGCTTTATATTGAGAACATGTCACTGGCCATGGATTTTAAGATCCTCATCTATACTGTTCTTATCATCCTCCAAGGAAGAGGGAAATAAAGCAGTTGCCAGCATCTCCATGATCTCTGTGGCTTTCCCCTTCAGAAAAATATCCGTTATTTCTTCTGTATAGGCTGATTTTTCAGGATTGACTTCAATGATCCTGGCTCCGTTTTGTTTCGCCATGAAAGGAATCTGATTCGCCGGAACCACTTGTCCGGTGGTACCGATGATGAGAAAGACATCTGACACGATAGCTGCGTCAAAAGCTGCATTTAATGGCACTTCCGGAATCCCTTCCCCGAAAAACACAAAATCAGGTTTCAGTAAGCCACCACACTGCCGACAGGTAGGCGGAAGATGATCCAGGTTGATCTCAGCTGCAGGATAATGCATTAAGCAATCCAGGCAAATCATCTTCTTCGAGTTTCCATGAAAATCATAAACCAGCTTACTTCCGGCTTCCTGGTGAAGATTATCAATATTTTGGGTGATGATCCTTTTAACCAGTCCGCGCTGTTCCATCATCGAGAGGATGAGATGTGCCCGGTTGGGTTTTGCCTTGCCGAAAAAGTCATAGAAAATTTCTTTGATCGTCTTCCAGGCAGTGGTCGGATCCTGTAAAAAATGATTCAGATCCAGCGTCGAGGGATCATATTTTTCCCAGATGCCGTTCTTGCCCCTGAAAGGCGGAATACCGCTTTCAGCAGAGATACCTGCTCCCGTGTATGCCGTTGTGAATCTTGATTTACGGATCAATCCGGCTGCCTGCTTTACCTTTTCCTGTAGGGAATTGTTCATCTGGTATTCTAAGTTTCTCCGGCTGAAATCTAAAAACAGGTTTTACTTTTTCAACCACTTATCGAGCCACGACTTGAAAGTACGCTGCCACAGAATTCCATTTTGCGGTTTAAGGACCCAATGGTTCTCGTCGGGGAAATAGAGGAATTCGGCAGGAATTCCCTTTAGAACAGCAGCATTGAAGGCCTGCATCCCCTGGGTAGCCACGATACGGTAATCCAGTTCTCCATGGATCACCAGGATAGGCGTATCCCAGTTTTGGACAAAACGATGGGGCGAATTTGCATAGGAACGCTGAGCAATCTTGTTGGCTTTATCCCAGAATGATCCTCCCAGATCCCAGTTGACAAACCACATTTCTTCGGTTTCCAGGTATTGCGACTCAAGGTTGAACATCCCGTCGTGAGCGATAAATGCTTTGAATCGCTTATTGTGATTGCCGGCAAGCCAGTAAACAGAGAATCCCCCGTAGCTCGCACCCACGCAACCCAAACGGTCTTTATCCACGAAAGGTTCTTTTGCCATTTCATCGATGGCGCTGAGGTAATCTTTCATGTTTTGTCCGCCATAGTCTCCGCTGATCTGTTCATTCCATTCCTTGCCGAACCCGGGCAGGCCGCGGCGGTTGGGAGCTACTACAATATACCCGTTGGCGGCCATCATCTGGAAATTCCACCTGAATGACCAGAACTGGCTGACGGTGCTTTGGGGACCGCCCTCACAATAGAGCAGGGTTGGGTATTTTTTGGCCGGATCAAAATGTGGCGGATAGATGATCCAGGTGAGCATTTGCTTATTGTCGGTAGTCTTGATCCAGCGCTTGTCCACACTGGCGATGGCAAGCTGATCCAGGATATCTTTATTGGTGAAAGTTAGCTGGGTGTCTTTTCCGTTGCCAGGATCGACCGAATATAGCTCAGCGGGCATCGACATGGAAACACGGGAGGCAATCAACGTATTTCCAGCAGGAACTACACCGGTATAATTATGAATGCCATCAGTGAGTTTAACGATTTTACCGGTTCCAATATCCAGACGGTAAATTTCGTCGGTGGCGTGCCAGTCGGAAATGAACCAAACCGATTTGGAATCATCACTCCAGGCAAGACCTTCGGAACTCTGATCAAAATCATTCGAATAGTCTTTCTTTCCGTTATTGGTAAGATCTGCGATGAACAGACGATTCTTGTCCGACTCGTAACCATTGTGTTCCATGCTCAGCCAGGCCAGTTTGGTCCCGTCGGGAGAATAGGTTGGGTTGACGTCATAACCCATCATTCCCTCAGTGAAATTGGTGGTTTTTCCGGTCGTGAGGTCATAAAGGTAGATATCGGAGTTGGTAGACACCGCATATTCCCTGCCTTTCAGTTTCCGGCAAGTATAAGCGAGGGTTTTTCCGTCAGGACTCCAGGTGATCTGTTCCATTCCTCCGAAAGGTTTTAAAGGAGTTTCATACGGTTCATCTTTCAGGATGTCAATATCCTTTGATAATTTGGATCCGTCAAAATCGGCAACGAATAGATGACTGTAAGATTCAACCCAGGAATCCCAATGACGATACATCAGGTCGGTGATGATCTTACCGGAAGCCAGGGGCAGGTCCGGATAGATGTCTTTCGTGGTTTTATCCAGCGCTACTTCCCTGGTATAAGCGATTTTCTTTCCGTCGGGAGCATATTTAAAGCCGGTAATTCCGCCTTCGATGCCGGAGATCATCACCCGGTTGCTTCCATCCGGGCTCATTTCCCACAATTGCATGCCGTCTTTTTCAGCTGACATGAATGCGATCTTTTTTCCATCGGGCGTCCATACTGCCGAATATTCACTGAATCGGGTGGTGGTGATCCTTTTCAGGTTTTTGCCATCCGTACCTATCGTATAGAGCTCCCGGTTGCCTTTGTTTTGGGCAACATCGTAATAGGAAATGCCATACAGAATTGAGGTTTTATCGGGAGAAACTTCCTGTTCGCTGAGGCGGCCAAATGACCAGAGAACCTCAGGGGTCATTACGTCGCTGGTGAGTTTCATCTCCTTCTTTTCGATCAGGGGAGTCTCATTCTGATCGGTTTTATTTTCGGCTCGCTTACAGGCGATGCTTCCAACTAACCCTGCTGCCAGCAGGAATATGATAAATTTTCTCATCTGAAAAAGGTGATTATGTGAATGAACAATTTTGAGGTAAAAATAAGATTTAAAATCATAACTCTTCAGTTGAATTTGATTGGAATTTCCGGAGTAAAATAACAGACCTGTTTTGATAATAATTTCAGGCGTAAACAGGAAAGATTTTTAATTTTGTAAAACAATTGATTTAAATTAAAGTAAAATGATTTTTCAATACAAAAATCTGCCCATTCATTACACCCTCGGTGGACAGGGCGAAAAAACGCTGTTGTTCGTTCATGGAGCATTCATCAATAAGGAATACTGGGATGAACAGGTGAAATACTTCGGCAAGAACTACCAGGTTGTAACATTAGATCTTCCCGGGCACGGAGCCTCGGGAAAAGACCGGAGTTTCTGGACGATGGAAGTTTTTGGTGAGGATGTTTGCGCCCTGATAAACGAACTGCAGCTTAAAAATGTAATCCTGATCGGGCATTCGATGTCAGGCGATGTAATCCTTGAGACAGCCAACCGGTGTCCCGAAGCTGTGATCGGAATCGTGGGGATTGATAATTTTAAAAATGCAGGCATACCGATGCCCGATAAGATCCAGACGCAGATTGACATGCTCACTTTTCTTTTAAAGATTAATTTCACCAATACCTGTGAAACCTTTGCCAGGAAGGCATTGCTGACTAAAGAAACACCAAAAGCCATTGCAGACAGGGTCGTTAAGAATTTTCGTTCGATGGAAAAAGAGTCCGGAATCGAAATCATTTCGGCCAGTTTCAATTACTGGGAACGTGAAAGAGAATTGATGCAGAAACTTCGTATGAAGTTGTTCCTCATCAATGTTGATTATATTCCAACGAATGAGGAATCCCTGAAAACCTATGCCTCGTGCGGTTATGACGTAGTTCACATTAAGGGGACCTGCCATTATCCGATGATTGAGGATCCGGAACAATTCAACCGTGCGCTGGAAAAGGTACTGGAGAAGATTCAGTGATTCTGTTGCCTTTATTTCAAAGGCTTTAAAGGGGATTTCACGCCTTTTACATCCTTCAGGTAGGCTTTGATGGTACCAATCAGGATTTTCGCTTCAATATAGACCGGGATTTTGTTGGAATCGTCGGTTGCCCATACGATCACATCTTCGTCTCCGCGGAAGATGGTTCCTTCCACCATCCGGGCGGAGAATTTGACGCAATTGTAACGATTTCCGTTCTTGTCCTCAACAATTTCCTTACCCAAATAACGGATATAGATGTTGTAGATATTGTCATCAATCATTACGGAAACCGGTGTTTTAATATCCTTCTGGAGTACTGAAAGATCAAGTGTTCTCACAAAATATACGGCAGAAACCATATCAAAAGCACAGGCGTTTCCTTTCAGTGTGTCAAATCGTACCGGGTTATTGTTGCTTTTTGTAGTCGAATAAATCAGTTCTTTTTTGTGATCATATCGCATATTGTTGATCACGGTATATCCTCCTTCATAAACCATTCTGCGGAATTCATGAAATTTGAAGGTAGCCGGATCAACCCATGAATCATAATAATCACGGACTTTGAATAAGAAATCGTACGAAGAATAGGTTTTTCCGACACTCCGAAGATGCCAGGCATCTTTTCCGTTGAAAAGTTCTTTCTCTATTGAAAAAGTGACGAGTCCGGCATCCACCCAGATCGGTCCCCAGTTGTAGGAAATTTCATAACTTATTTTTTCACCGGCATTGAATGCACTATTACCCTTATAACACTGGCACTTCAACCCGGGAAGTCCAAATAATAGTAAAAGCGGCAGCAGAGTGTATTTGAGTATTGGTCTTATCACAGGTCACTAACGTTGATTTTCCGGTTTTCGTTTTTTCCAGAGAAAATAAATCGGGAATCCCAAAAGAACCAGTGCCAGTCCGGGCCATGAATAATCTGGCTTATAGATCAGAAGAATTACCAGGATCAGTGTGGCGGCGAGGATGTACAGCGCAGGAATGACAGGGTATCCGAAGGCTTTATAGGGCCTTTCTGTATCGGGTTGTTTTCGGCGGAGAAGAAATAGGCCGAAAATGGTCAGCACATAAAAGATCAGAACCGCAAATACAACGTAATCCAACAAATCGCCGTACTTACCCGAAAGACATAACAGACTTGCCCACAACCCCTGGATCACCAGGCCCCGGGCGGGTACTCCCTGTTTGTTCAGCTGACCGGCCTTGCGGAAGAACATCCCGTCATTCGCCATCGCATAATAAACACGAGCCCCGGAAAGGATCAGGCCGTTGTTGCATCCAAAAGTGGAAATGACCACAAAGACGGCCATGATTGTCATAGCGTAATCCCCGAAGAGCGTATAGATTGTTGCCGTTCCGAGCCTGTCGTTACTGGCAAACTGCATCCCTCTTGAAAAAACGCTTTCACCCAAAACATCACCCCTGAGCGGAAGCACGCTGATGTAAACCCAGTTGGCCAGCAGGTAAAGGATCGTTACGAGAAGTGTACCGGTAAGCAGGCTCAGCGGTATATTTTTTCTCGGGTTGATGACTTCTCCGGCCGTGAATGTGATGTTATTCCAGGCATCTGAAGAAAAAAGTGAGCCGACCATGGCCATTCCAACTGCGGCAACCAATGCAAAACCGGAAAGGGGAATAAGCGCTCCGCCAGCCAGACGGGCAGGTTCCCAGAACACAGCCCGGTTCAGATGGATCGCTTCTTTGTTCATCCCAAAAGCCAGGCCGATGATGATGAAAAGGATCAACAACAATACTTTCCCTGAAGTAAAGAAATTCTGCACGCCTTTTCCGCTGCGAATCCCCCGCGTATTGATCCAGGTAAGGAAAACGATCGAAAGGATAGCCACCACCTGTACCGGGCCCAGTTGGATGAAACGGAACTTATACCATACCACCGATTCGCTGATGGCCGGGATCAGCACACCTGAAAATTTAGCGAAAGCCATTCCCACGGCAGCAATGGTTCCTGTTTGTATCACCGTGAACAGGGTCCAGCCATACAAAAAGCCGGTTAAAGGGTTATATGCTTCTTTCAAATAGATGTACTGCCCACCGGCTTTGGGAAACATGCCGGCGAGCTCTCCATAGCTGAGAGCGGCGAATAACGTCATAAGGCCGGTGATCAACCATACGATCATCAGCCAGCCGGGCGAACCGACCTGACGGGCAATATCGGCACTCACAATGAAGATTCCCGAACCGATCATTGAACCGACAACGATCGCTGTTGAATCGAAAAAATTTAAACTTTTATGGAAAACATAATTATTGGCCATATTCAGGATAATTCAGGGTGAATAGTCCGGAGAATTGTCAGGATTCGTCCTCTTCTGTCTGCAGCGGTTTGGCTTTTGATCGTCCCATCAGGATATTCAACCCGAACTGGAACGAGCCGTTATTGGTTCCTCGTTGGAAAATGAAACCAGGAACATTATCCGAAACCAGGTACAACTGAATAGGACCGGCGTTCAACGTAAACCCCAATCCGACATTGGTATATTGCCTGTTATAAATGCTATAGGTAACATTCAGGGCCAGGGCTTTTGTCCAGTTGAGCGTATAGGCTGCCGAAATGGCGGTATAAAAATGATGATTACAGGAAACGCCGTTTAACAGCAGGTTCACCGAACTTTTTGGGGTGAACTGGAATGAGCCGCCCACATTGAACCGAACCGGTATTCCGGCAGTATATTTCACATCTTTTACTGAGTCGATCTTGATCAGTTTGAAGAGACTATCGGAAATCTTTCTCCCGAAAGAACTGAAATCCGTAAACATCTCCATGAAATTGTCAATGGTCATACCTGAATAGATGAATTCCTTGCCCGGTTCTTTGCTGACAAAACTCATGGTTCTCGATTTCCATCTGATGAACCCCAGATCGATCATGCTTGCACTGACACTGAAACGATCATCGATCTTGTAGGTTGCGCCGATATCAATAGCCAACCCATGGTTTCCCGGAAAAAGGATGGACGAAACCCGTTGATCAAAATACTGGTCTGACTGGTAAACTCCCGCAGTCATCACTTCCATGTCGGAGCTTAAATGGATGTCATAAAAGGCAGTATCGGTGTAAAAAGTAAAATCGGCTTTCCGGGTTTTGACATTGAAATATCCAGCAAGGTATTTTGCTGTAATTCCATAGGTTAATTTATGATCCATGGCGGTTCCTGCGAAGGTTAAGGCCCATTCATCATACACCGATCCGGACATCCTTGGAGAGAAAGTGGTGGATTTTCCGAAAAACTCGGGTGAGCCATTGCCATACCAAAGCATCCTGAATAAGTTTTCCGGAAGGCTGACGTCCTGTGTGACTTTTTCTTTCAGGCTGAAATTGATAAAATACTTCCCCTTACTGATTTTTGTGCCGAAGGAGAAAACCGCAGTACTAAAATTCATATGCAGCCTGTTGTTCTTCGAAAACTTATTCAGGAAAACCTCGGGATTAAGCAAAAGCGAATCATCAGCCTCCTTTGTAAAAACCTGGTTAAACCGGACGGGTTCGCTAAAGTTTAATTTAGTTTCAGAGATGAAAGGAAGTCCGAGGTAAGAATTATCAGCCGGTATGAACGCAGGATTTAATGATAAACGTTGAGGAACCCGTTCCATCTGGTAAAAGGTAAGATCGTGCTGGGCCATTAATATCAGGGGGACCTGTAAAAACAGCAAGAGTGATGCAACGAAAATTTTCATTTTTCTCATGATTTTGCTGTTTAAAGATTACTTATTAATGTTTGCCCTGAGTTTGACAAATGCTGAAAAATTCAGTTTCAATGCCTGATCAGCTTTGATTTTCACGTTCTGATGCCCATTTCCGGAAGAATTCAATACTGCCCTGACAAGCATTTTTTTGGCACCATGCAGTTTTTTGATTCTTTGCTGATCCAGGAAGTAAGAAGTATCTTTCACACCAAACTGACCAGGATAAGGAAGATGAGTGGCAGGATCAACCGGCGCTTCCTGAATGACAATGTTGTCATTGCCGGTCAGTGAGTCGATTTTGCGATAAGCGTCATCCGTAAAATAGACCTGCATCCTGGCAAGGAGTGGTATTCCGTTGACGATTTTTGTCCGGAGTTTGGCGCTCTCCACATTTTCCTGCTCTCCCAATGAGAAATCAAAAGTATCCTGTATAATCAGATTGTCGAAATATCCATATAGGGGAAGCATTACATTAAGCTTTGAGTGGAAAGAACTGGTATCGCTGAAGAAATTAGTTCCCACATTCGCAGGATTAATCATTGTCTGAATCTTATAATATATACGGTCGGGTTTCAGGTTAAAGAAGGGATTCATGCTGTTGCTGGTATTCGCGTTGTTGAATTCCACGGTTTTTGATACCGGTTTGGTATCGGTAATGAGCGGAGTCGGGACATCAAATATTGAACTGCTTCCAAGAAGAGGTGTAATGTCAAGACTTACATTGGAGTTGAGGTTGACAGATTTTATCTCCTTTATGGTAATTCGGGTTGGAATACCGATTGAATTGATGACGGTAACGGTTACAGAAGGGTCTTCAAAATAAATAGTCCCCTGGGAATAAGCGTTGTTGAAAAGATTGATCCTGACAAAATCTTCTTCCTGGTCAATGGTTTTTTGCCCCAGGAAACCTTCAAACCTGCCAATCGATTTGATGTCAAGGTTAAATGTTGCGTTTGCCACATCTCCGACACCAGGTTGTGTTGATTTTTTCAGGACTCCACCTATTTTCATGGTCACCTGACCGGGGTTTCCCCTCAGATCGAACAATACGCCAGAAAGATCCACTACCTGGCTGTCCGGCCCCTGCACGAAAGATGACAGGGTTGCAATGAATGGAACCCCGTTTTTGGTGGCTTCAGGAAAAGAAACGGTCAGATTTCCCGGGTTGTTGAAAGTGTGGTTTGTATTAATTACGATTTCGCCTTCTTTGATTAATATCTTGTCAATCCGGATGCCTGGAAGATCCTGGGTAAGATTCAGCGTATAGGTCTGGATGGGCAGGATAAGATCCTGAACTGAAATGACCTGCTGTTCGGCCAGGGTAAATAGATGCGTAAATGAAAAGGAGTAGGATGGGAGTTGAAGCAATTCGTCAACCTTGATCCGGAAAGCATCATTGTTAAAATAATACAGGATGGAAATATTCCCTGATTCATCGATGATAAAATTATTTTCCGTTCCGCTTTTCGTGATTCCCGATTCAAAAGTCATGTTATCCTGTACCAGGGGTAAGGCCAGATCGGGCTCCCAGATGGGGGCTTTTACCTTGTCAAATTTGAAATCTTTTTTACAACCTGTCAGGAGCATCAGTATCAATGCCTGAAACAAGAAAATATACAAAAAGAATTTTTTTCTCATGATACCAATTATTGAAATGACGATGATTTGCGAAGATGATGTAAAATTGTGATTTTTTATAGTCAAAAACCAATTTTCCTGTTTTTTTTTAAAAACGATCCGGCAAGCGAATGATTTTGTAGGTTGTAACCTACTGTAAATCAGCTATACGGGCCTTAAATGACAATGAAATGTAAAGAAACTAAATATAAAAAGAATTATGAGCCATTTTGACTGTTTTTATTTTTTTTTATAGAATTAATTTATTTTTGTGAAACGTAAAAGTTTTTTTATATATTTGTCATCCCAATGACGCTGCAAACTGATATTGGGATTAATCGGGGACGATTTTAGTGCATCTAGTTTTTTTTGAAGGATTTCCTATACTGGATTTTTCTTATTCTCATTTTAGAAAAGCAGGAATACTGGAAATCGATTTGGAGGCATAAATCATTAATCATTGACAGGTTAACCAAACCATAAAAGGATCAATAGCTTTTAAAACAAATCCATATCTACGGAATTTTGGGAGCCAAATATGATGACAAACAATATGGTTTGCCTACCACCCGGGATATTACGCTTGGTTTTGTTCAGATACCGTTATTGCTGAAATGGCGCACCGGTGGCGAAAAAACTGATTTTTATATCGCGGC
>JBBRTX010000020.1:0-63024 GCA_038244085.1 Bacteroidales bacterium
ACCTTAATACCCGTCTCATGCTGTTTCAGAATCGAAATGATCTGGCTTTCTGTAAATCGTGTTTTTTTCATAAGGCAAAGTTCAAATAAAATTAGTTTTTACTCTAATTTTAAATGGCCGAAGTTCAGGGAAGCTGACACATCGAACACAAGTATTAAGTTGACAAAACTAAAAATTGTATCAGAATCACAAATTGATAGAATAAGGAATTTGGCTTATTTTGACACGAAACTACAAGAAGCGAAAGATAATGGTTATACGATAAATCGAGTTGATTTATTTGACGATAAATTGCTCGACCTTAAACATAATGACTTTTGCAAAAAAATTGATCAAAAATATATAGACTTAACGAGCAAAAAATAAACTGGCGGTGATATGCCGGTAGTCGATCAATGCAGGCAAAGGTCGTAACGCGTGACGCGTGACATGAGACGAAAAAACGCAATTCGGCATCTGGCGAATTGTTAGGGTTTAATCAGCCTCACGCCCTTCCCCCTCCTACATGAGAGGGGGTGAAGCGGGAGTGGTGTTTGGATTAATTCCCCGCAGCTTGCTGCGAAGAGAAAAGATAAGTTCCACTCAGATACCTCGCTGCTCTGCGGCGAGGAGTTTCATTGCAGGCAAAATCGTGTCAAGTGACGAAAGGAAACAAGCACTGCATTTACTGAAGGGTCGTTAAAGGAAATAAAAAACAATATCGGACTAAATCGCTATCATAAAATAATCAAAATGTAAATTAAAAGCGGCAATCGATATTAATGGGATAAATCACTCAAATTAGACAGTGATTGGTGACTGGTGATTGGTGATTGGTGACTGGTGATTGGTGACTGGTGACTGGTGACTGGTGACTGGTGATTGGTGACTGGTGACTAGTGATTGGTGATTGGTGACTGGTGACTGGTGATGAAATTATTTTCTGTTGAATAAATTTGGAATTCCTTGATCCCGGAGGGATCTCCCGTTTATAGCATGATGAATCGTAATAATCCCGACCTCGGAGGGGTCGCCCATAGCTAAATCCGGGGAATTACTGGCGACTCCTGACGGGGTCGGAAGAATAGATGTGATAGAGGGTGGATATTGATTAATGAAAGTTTGAAAAGAAAGATGTATGCGTGATCTCCGCGTATCTCCGTGACTGCTCTGTGTACCTCTGTGTAATGAAAGAAATGTTTCATGAAATCGGCAGGACGAGCGTAATGCGTGGCGCGTAACAAAAAATAATACCGGAATTTATAAATAGCGTACTTTAGCATTGCAGGGAAAGATCATTTTCAAACTCAAATTAACGAATCATCATATGGAAACAACAGGACAAACATCCAGGGCTTATTTCTGGGTGCTTACCATCGTGCATCTGGCATTGATAGCCGGACAAGTGGTGTTTGCAATTATCGCACTATTTTTAACGTTGAATAAAAAAATTGAATTGGGAGATCCGGAATTTATGAAAACGTTTCGCTATATCGTTCCGATTATTGCAGCAGCAGGAATTCTAGCCAGTCTTATTCTTTATGTTATCAAGGTTAAACAAATAAATGCAGCGGATTCGCTGAAGATGAAAATGACATCTTATCGCGGGATCCTCATAATGAGATATGCATTCCTCGAAGGGCCCTCATTTTTGGCAGGATTCGCTTTTATGTTTACCAGTGATGTGATTTACCTGGGTATTATGCTATTAATGATACTCAGTTTGGTCTTCTGGCGGCCTTCCCGGACCAAAATTGTAACAGATTTGAACTTAAACCCGCAGGAGACCGCTACGCTGGAAAATCCGGATGCAGTCATTTCCTACTGAGAACCATTAATTTTTATTTCATACTTTTACTCATCTAATCATAAACGCCATATGAAAAAACTAATACTGATTTCATCATTGATGTTTTTCTTTTTCTGCAATGACCTGAATTCACAGGTAATTTTAACGCAGGGTCACCAGCCTGAAATTAAACCTATGCCTTCCGGTCAGGTAAACGATCAGGGTATATCAGGCTCAGAATGGAAGTGTGATTCAATCTGGCATTGGGGTTGGGATAACAATAGTTCAAGCTGGAGAAAGTCCAACAGGACAATTAAAAGCTATGATAATGGAGGCAAAATTATTTCAAATATATATGTTTACTGGGATTTCAACCTCTCGCAATGGACCGGAATAGATAAAGATATTTATGCGTACTATAACACAGACACGCTGAAAAGCACTCTGAGATATAAATGGAACAAAACCGACAATTCATGGATTGAAAATGCGCATACATTTTATCTTACGGACGGTCGGGATTATGAAAATGAATCGAAAAATTATGATCAGGTTAATAATGTCTTTACTTCCGGATCAAAAACAAATGTAACCTATACCCTTAATTCCACTGAAAGAATTTCTCAATCACTGGAAATCTTAACGATGACGTGGAAAAACAGCAGTCGAAATATCACATCTGTCAATGCTTCCGGGAATTACGAATTCGGTATTAGCCAGGTATGGAATAATTCTGACTGGTTGAATTATGAGAAAACAGAAATTATATATGATACAGAAGGTCAGGCAACCCGGGAAAGTTATTTTTTATGGAATCCGATCCTGGGTGCCTGGGTTAATCGCTGGAAAATCGAATATGAATACAATTTGACAGGATGGAAGATAAAATCATCATTGATGGACTGGGATGAAATCTCTCAAACCTGGATGCAGGTTAGCCGGTTCATCTTTCATTATGATGAAAATGGTAATAATACGGTTGGGGAATATGATAGTTTTGATGATCTGACTCAAACCTGGATTCATGATCAACAAGAGACAAGATCGTTTTATCAGAATAATGCTGAAAATGAGTACATTAGATATCTGTATAATGTTACCCAGTCGAATTTTGTCGAGTTTGAGTATAAAAAATTTGATTCTTCCGGGAAACAGAATGAAGAATACCACAAGGACATAAACTTACAGAATTTTGAGTATTCCAAAGGATACAGAACAGTATGGACATACAATGCCCAGGAATTACAGATAGAGAGGCGCGGCCAGACGCTTGAAATTCCGGGTATGACCTGGACAGATTCATGGAGAGAAAGGGAGTTGTATGATGAAAATCTGAATCTTACGTTTAGGTTATATGACAATTACGACAATGTGACATGGACGCCTAGTTCAAAAGATGAATATTTTTATTCTACCCTGATAGGAATCGGGCCGGAGCCGGTAATCAGCGATATCTGTGATTTCAGTTCTCCTCTAAAAGCCGGTGACAAAATAAGCTGTAATGCGCTTCCTTTAGGGAATATGGATATTTTTATTATCAACATGCAGGGACAAGTTGTTTCAAAACAGTTCATTAACGGTACTGGTCAGATTGACGTGCCGGCAACTTTAACCACTGGTATTTATATCCTGAGTGTAAGAAGCGGATCAAAGCATTATTCAGGGAAAATAACGGTAGTTAATTGATCATCTATCCAACATATGGAACTCACCCTGATCCTTATTCTTATCCCGCATTAGGAGGAAATGATCGATTTTATTGTTAACCCGGTGATCTTATGGAAAGTATAAAAAATATCGCATTGGTTGCCCATGACAACCTGAAGAAAGACATGGTGGAATGGGTAAAATGGAACTGGACGCTTTTGTTAAGGCACAAACTGATTTGTACAGGAACTACCGGACGGCTCGTTCAGGAAGCTTTGCTTGCGAAAAGTGCAAAGAACCATATTCTTGAAAACAGCATTACCCTTTTGAAATCCGGTCCGTTCGGAGGTGACCAACAACTGGGTTCAATGATTGTAAACGGAATGGTTGATATCCTGATTTTCTTCTGGGATCCTATGCAGCCACAACCGCACGACGTGGATGTGAAGGCCTTGCTCAGAATAGCCGTGCTTTATAACATTCCAACGGCCTGCAACCGGTCAACGGCCGATTTCCTGATCTCTTCAGAATTAATGCTGGAAGAATATACCCAGGTGATAAAAGATCAATCCGAATATATCAACAGAAATGTGGAATTTTAAAACAGATAGTGGATCCCGGGCAGGTTAGGATCCGCTTGAACGTCAGGGGCGGCCTGAATTTAATTTGTAATTTTACCCGGAAAGGAAAACCATTTAAAGTATTTTAATATGATTATAACCATATCCCTGATCATTGGTGTGCTGGTGATTGTGTTGACGGTTCTGTCCATTTCCCATAGAGAACTGATCAAGAAACATGAGATCCTGTTCCTGCTGATTACTACGATTTTGGGTGCATTTATCGGTATCTTTTACGGAAGCTGGGTGAATAATATTGTTGCAGAGCAGGAGGCGGATAAAAAAATCAATGATATGCTGGATAAAGCAGTGTATGAATGTGATATCCAGTACGATTTGCTGAATCATGTATATACCCTTTCAGCATTTGATTATCTGTCGGCAAAAAATAACGGGACGGCTCCAACGGTATCCCATAATAAACCCAACGTGTTTCCCGCGCTTGAACTCATTGAAACCATTTCAACGGAGGAATATTATATCCGGCAGATTTCGGCCTGCACGCTGAAATTCCTGAGTATTGCAAACATAAATAAGAAAAACCTTTTGATGGAACTGGACAAATATGAAATCACCATCTATTCATTTGAAGAAGCGCTCCGGAACTATCTTAATTTAATTACCTCCACCAAACAGATTCTTTTGAATGAGATAAAAGCAAGGAAAGGATTATTGCACGAAAACGAACTGGAAGACAGGGATGAAGCGGACTGGAAAACCCTGGATGCTATGAATCAGAAGGATATCCGGTATTTTATCAATAAGGATTTCAAGAACGACAGTTTACGGTTGAAGGTTTTTCCGGAATGAAGCGCAGAATCCTCTGGACAAATAAGATTTACTTCTTCTTAAAAAGATACGGGTTGGCTGAATTGGTCAGTGCCGGCTTGTCTTACCTTCTTGCTTGGGTTTCAATGCTGCTCAAGGACGACAGGCTTCTTGCATCTTATTCCGGGTCTTTCGGGGCATTCATCGGCTTTTATGTGGTCATTTACCTGAATCAATTCAGGAAGTTTCCGAAAGAAAAGGCGTTCTCACAATTTCAGATCCATCGCAGGATCGTGGCAGATTTACTCATCGAATTTGGTCTGAGCGAAGTGATGGATCTTTTTCTCATCCGGCCGGCATGTCTTTACTTTGCCCAGGTTTTGATTGCTGATTTTACGATAGCCATTCTGGTTGGCAGCCAGGTGGCAAATATTTTCTTTTTTCTTTTATCAGCGTTCATGTTTAGCAGAATAGAATTCATTTCCGGGAAATGGCTGTCAGTAAAAAAAAAACCTGATCAACTTTTGTCTCACAATGAGGGAAAGCCGTAAATGCGATGTTTCAGATATTTTAAAAGTTAAATTACCTATGAAAAACAAAACACGAGTTTATTCCCTGGCCATATTGGGATTGGCACTCATCATTAATACCAGCTGGAGTCAGAATGAAAATAAAACTAAAGCTTCGTTTGATGCGGTTTTTTACGATGACAGATATTAATCATGACGCAGGCCTTTCAGGCTTACCGGTTGTGGTGGAATACTGTGAAAAACATGGATAAGGAACAGGGATGCAAAATTGATCCTTTGAAAAACACAAACCTGGTTTGGTAGTATTATTTGTAAATAAAAAACCGCAGGCACACATCGTGTTGTGTCCTTGCGGTTTTTATTTTTTGATGGAAGCAGAAATTTATTTCTGAACCTTCACCGAAATCGTCATGGATCCTGTGTTACTGTTTCCTGTGATGGTTTCTACCTTGATCAAACCCATTTTACCATTGGCAGCAATGAAGGCAAGAACCTTCCCGGCGCTGAGCTGGGGAATGAGGGTAACCGTTGAACCTGTTGCAGCCAGAATAATCTTGGAATCATCGGTAACCGAAGCGAAATCTACGGTCGTGGAAACATCTTTGAATTTGGTTGCATTGCGAACCGACCAGGAGCCAGGACCATTGGTTCCGGTGAAAACCTCAGTGGCGGAGGGATCACTCGGTGCTGCAATGGTAGCAAGATTGGTTGCCCCGTAATAATACATCCAGTCTACCTTGGCCGCGTTCAGCTTGGCCAGCGTAAGATCATAAACCGATCCGTCGATGGAAGCAAAGGAACTGCCGGTTGTACTTGCCTGAGCCCCCATGATCTTCATACTGAATGTGTTGATATCGCCGGCATTGGCAACGGTCGTGATGGTCAAAGAGATTTCCTTCGACTGGTTATCTTTGTCAGTTACTTTGAAATACCATTTTTCCGGTCCGGGCGAAGCAGCAGCAGTTGCATTGATCACGATATTAAGGGTTGCGGTGCTAAGGATGGTATCCTGGGTAACAGGGATATTGTTGAATACCCTTGTGATTGTCAGTTTAGTCAGTTTTGAACCTGAAGTGGCGTTTGAAAAAGCATTGATTCCAACCTTAAATGATTCACCAACCGTTAGCGTTGCATCTGCTGATATGTAACCTGTCGCTCCGACAAAATTGATGGAAGGCGTTTCGTCAACGGGATTCGTGGTATCACTCTTACTACAGGACGTTAAAAAGGTTCCTGCTAACAAAAAGACAGCTAATAAAGATTTCACTTGTTTCATGATGAGTTTTACTGTTAGTTAATAATGTATGGTTTGTGCAAAGATAAAGGATAACGGCTGAATAGAAAAAATAATGCCTCCTGTTTAAATTTTTTTTGTTACCTTTTTATACTGAAAAAGCCGATTTTTGTAAAAAAATTACCCTATGTATTCGAAAAAAGACGGGAAACCGCAAAAGGAGAAGACGGAAAGAACGGAATTGTCTGACCTGGGAGAGTTTGGACTGATTGACCGGCTAACGAAAAATTTTATTTCCCGCAACGAAGGGACAATAAAAGCCATAGGAGATGATGCGGCGGTGATCGATACCGGGGGAAAGCTGATGCTGATCTCGACAGATCTGCTGATTGAAGGGGTTCATTTTGACCTCACATACATGCCCCTGAGGCATCTTGGGTATAAAGCAGTGGTGGTGAATATATCTGATATCGCCGCCATGAACGGGGTGCCCCGGCAAATCACCGTATCCATTGCCGTTTCCAACCGTTTTCCGCTCGAGGCGCTCGACGAGTTGTACGCAGGCATCCGGATGGCCTGTGATAAATATAAGGTGGATCTGGTTGGAGGGGATACCAGTTCCAGCACGAAAGGACTGCTTATCTCGGTTACCGTTACCGGGGAGGCACTGGCTGACGAGGTGGTTTACCGTAACGGAGCCCGCGAAGGGGATCTCATCTGTGTGACCGGTGACCTGGGCGGAGCTTACACCGGCCTGCTTCTCCTGGAGCGGGAAAAACAGGTTTTTAAGGTCAACCCGCAAATGCAGCCTGAACTGACCGGTCATGAATATGTTCTGGAAAGGCAGCTTAAACCGGAAGCCCGGACCGATATCCGGAATCTGCTCATTGGGTTGAACATTCATCCTACCTCCATGATCGATATCTCCGATGGACTCGCTTCCGAGATTCTTCACATCTGCAAACAATCAGGGAAAGGATGTAAAATTTATGAGGAAAAGATTCCCATTGCTTTGGAAACCCGGCAATTGGCTATCGAATTCAATATTGCCCCGGCTGTGTGTGCGTTGAATGGCGGTGAGGATTATGAATTGCTGTTTACCATTCCCCAGGCCGATTATGAAAAGATAAAAGATCTCTCGGGTATCGCCATCGTCGGACATATCACCCGGGCTGAAGATGATAAACTACTGATTACCAGTGACGGACAGGTCATGGAGATCACTGCTCAGGGATGGAATGCCATGAGAGATTAAGGAAGAAGAAATACTCCGGAGCTTTTAACGTTATGATTTAAAGAACAAAATCGTGCTTCATTAGAATGATTCTTATTAACTTTGCAGATCTGAAGAACGAAAGTGATAAGAAAGCAATAAAGCCATAATGGCAGGATTGTTCAACTGGTATGAAATGTGTCTTCAATAAAATTAAATTGTGAATAAATGGAATCCGAAACCAATAAATACCTGGATGAATTTACCCAGAGTGATTACAAATACGGTTTCGTTACAGATATAGAGACCGATTTTGCCCCGGTAGGATTGAGTGAAGATACCGTCCGGTTTATCTCTGCAAAGAAACACGAACCCGAGTTTATGCTGGAATTCCGTCTGAAAGCTTACCGGCACTGGCTCACCATGAAGATGCCCCGATGGGCACATTTGCGTTATCCGGAGATCAACTTCCAGGATATCATCTTTTATGCGGCTCCTAAAAAGAAGAAAGAACTGGCCAGTCTGGATGAAGTGGATCCCGAATTACTGGATACCTTTAAAAAGCTGGGCATTTCGCTCGATGAGCAGAAAAAACTCTCTGGCGTTGCCGTGGATGCCGTGATGGACAGTGTTTCGGTAAAAACCACTTTCAGCGATACCCTTTCCAAACTCGGTATCATCTTCTGCTCATTCAGCGAAGCAGTTCAGAAACATCCAGACCTGGTTAAACAATACATGGGATCGGTGGTTCCCTATACCGATAACTATTTTGCCACACTGAATTCAGCGGTCTTCAGTGATGGCTCATTCTGCTATATCCCGAAAGGGGTAAGATGTCCGGTGGAATTATCCACTTATTTCCGCATCAATGCCGCCAATACGGGTCAGTTTGAAAGAACCCTGATCGTGGCAGAGGAAGGGGCTTATGTCAGTTATATGGAAGGATGTACTGCTCCGCAAAGGGATGAAAATCAGCTTCATGCAGCCATCGTAGAGATAGTGGCCTTGAAAGATGCCGAGGTCAAATATTCTACCGTTCAAAACTGGTACCCGGGTAATAAGAAAGGAGAAGGCGGGATTTATAATTTTGTCACCAAACGGGGGATCTGTAAAGGAAGCAATTCCAAGATCGCCTGGACCCAGGTTGAAACCGGATCTGCCATCACCTGGAAATACCCGAGTTGTATTTTGCTGGGTGACAATTCTGTGGGGGAATTTTACTCCGTGGCTGTCACCAACAATTTTCAGCAGGCCGATACAGGGACCAAGATGCAGCACCTTGGCAAGAATACAAAGAGTACGATCATTTCGAAGGGTATTTCGGCAGGAAGAGGTCAGAACAGTTACCGCGGACTGGTCAGGATCAGTAAAAATGCCATCAATTCCCGCAACTATTCGCAATGCGATTCACTGTTGCTTGGTGATAAATGCGGGGCACATACTTTTCCTTATATCCAGGTCGAAAATAAAAGTTCCATCGTAGAACATGAGGCTACCACCTCAAAGATTTCAGAAGATCAGCTTTTCTATTGCCAGCAGCGCGGCATCGATACTGAAAGCGCCATCGGGCTGATCGTAAACGGTTATGCAAAGGAAGTTCTGAATAAACTCCCGATGGAATTTGCCGTAGAAGCACAAAAATTGTTATCGATATCATTGGAAGGAAGTGTCGGATAAACCATCCCGTTATCATTCCTCAAAAAAAATACTCATAAACCAACAAGATACATGTTGTTATCAATCAAAAACCTGCACGCCTCCATTAATGGCAAAGAGATCCTCAAAGGGATTAACCTGGAAGTAAATAAAGGAGAAGTACATGCCATCATGGGTCCCAACGGGACTGGAAAGAGCACCCTGGCCAGCGTCATTGCCGGGAGGGAAGTCTTTGATGTCACCGAAGGGGAAATTACATTTAACGGAAAAAATCTGTTAAAACTCCCGGTTGAAGAGCGGGCACGCGAAGGTATATTCCTGGGATTCCAATATCCGGTAGAGATTCCCGGCGTCAGCATGACCAACTTTATGCGAACGGCGATAAATGAACTGCGCAAGTATCATGGCCTGGATCCCATGCCGGCCGTGGAGTTTCTCCATTTGATGGAAGAAAAAAAGAAACTGGTGGAGATCCAGTCGAACCTGACGAACCGTTCGGTCAATGAAGGATTCTCGGGCGGTGAAAAAAAGAAGAATGAGATCTTCCAGATGGCCATGCTGAATCCTTCGATGGCGATCCTGGATGAAACCGATTCAGGTCTGGACATTGATGCACTAAGGATTGTCGCCAATGGGGTGAATAACCTCAGAACGAAAGAAAATGCCTTTCTCATCATCACCCATTACCAGCGGCTGCTCGACTATATCGTTCCGGATTTTGTGCATGTTCTCTTTGAAGGGAAGATCGTAAAAACAGGAAAGAAGGAACTGGCCATGGAATTGGAAGAGAAAGGTTACGACTGGATCAAGAAGGAGTTTGAATAGGATAGGATTCGGATATAATAAAGTATTCAGGATGGAAATGGAAGAAAAAGGGATCATCAGTCCGGAAAGGATCATCGGTCTTTTTGAGAAAAACCGGGCGCAGATCATCAAAAATGATACGCAAAAGATCACCAATGTCCGTGATTCGGCTTTTGCTGCTTTCCGGGAACTGGGCTTTCCCACCAGTAAGATGGAGGAATGGAAAAACACGGATCTGAAAGAGACGTTGGCCAGGGAATATGATTATCATTTCATTCCTTTTTTCGAAGGAGATATGAAGAATGTCCTGCGCTGTAACATACCGCACCTCGATACCGCCATGATCGGGCAGCTCAATGGATGGTATGTTTCACAGGAAGTTCCGCTGATCGAGTTGGGGAACGGGATTATTCTCGGAAGTCTCTCACAGGCCATGATCCGTTATCCCGAACTCGTTGAGAAACACCTGGGGAAGTATGCCGATACCGCAAAAGACGGCCTTACTGCCCTGAATACCGCGTTTTCGCAGGATGGTATTTTTATCTATGTTCCTGACCAGGTTCATGCAACAAAACCGGTTCAGCTGATCAATGTGATCCGGAATAACGAAAACCTTTTCCTTCAGTCAAGAAACCTAATCATCCTCGGGAAAAACAGTCAGCTTGCTGTCGTGCATTGCGATGATTCCTATAACCACCAGAGCAGTTTTTCGAATATTGTTACCGAGATTTTCATGGATGAAGGTTCCAGCCTCGATCATTACAAACTGCAGAACCTCAACAACAATTCCACCCTGGTCAATACCACGGTTTTTCACCTGGGAAGGACGGCTTCACTGGAGTCGCATTTTCTTTCTCTCAACGGAGGCCTGATCCGCAACAACACCCGGATCGACTTTGCCGGTGAGAACAGTACTGCGAAAGTGTATGGCCTTTACCTGATGGATCGCAAACAACACATCGATAATCATGTTTACATTGACCATGGGGCACCCGGCTGCACCAGCAGTGAGATGTTCAAAGGAATACTCGATGAACATGCCACAGGGGTGTTCAATGGCCATGTACTGGTAAGGCAGATCGCCCAGAAAACCAATGCTTATCAGAGTAACCGTAACATTCTGCTTACCGACACGGCGAAAGTCAACTCCAAGCCTTTCCTGGAAATATATGCGGATGATGTGAAATGCAGTCATGGCAGCACGACAGGACAACTCGACACGGAGGCCATGTTTTATATGATGCAACGGGGTATCGGTGAGGAAAGTGCCAGGATGTTGCTCCTGTTCGCCTTTGCCGACGAAGTAGTCAGTCATATCGCCATTGAGCCTTTGCGTCAAAGGATTGAAGACATGATCAAAAAACGGCTGCAGGGAGATCTGCAGATTTGCGAGCAGTGTGTGTTGCATTGCAGTACGCCCGAACATCCTGAATTCATGATTGATATCAGCAAAATTTAAGAGAATGCCTGTTGAATTTCCCATCAAGAAAATAAGGGAAGATTTCCCCATCCTTCATCAGACCGTAAACAATCGGCCGCTGATTTACTTTGATAATGCTGCCTCCACGCAGAAACCCAACCAGGTGATCAACGCCATCACTGACTATTACAAGACGGATAACTGCAACATTCATCGGGGGGTTCATTTTCTCAGCCAGCGGGCTACGGAAAAATACGAGGCAGTGCGAAAAGAGGTTCAGCGTTTTATCAATGCCCCCAATCCCTACGAGATCATTTTCACAAAGGGAGCCACAGAATCGATCAACCTCGTGGCTGCCTCATTCGGGAAGAAATTTATCCAAAAGGAGGATGAAGTAGTGATCTCGATAATGGAGCATCATTCGAACTTTGTTCCCTGGCAGGTCATCTGTGAAGAAAGAGGAGCGAAGCTGAGGTTGATTCCGATTGATGAACTGGGTAACTTGGAAATTGATAAATTCAGATCGCTGATCAATGAAAAGACCCGGTTGATAGCCATTACACAAGCCTCCAATGTGCTGGGATCTGTAACCCCGCTGAAAGAGATTATCGAATATGCACATCAGTTTGATATTCCTGTTCTGGTGGATGGTGCACAGGGGATTTCCCATCTGGGCGTGGATGTGCAGGAACTGGATTGCGATTTCTATTGTTTTTCGGGACATAAGATGTATGCTCCGATGGGAGTCGGCATTCTTTACGGGAAAGAGAAATACCTGGATGTCATGCCGCCATATCAGCTTGGTGGTGAAATGATCAAAGAAGTTTTTTATGATCATTCCACCTTTAATGAACTGCCTTTTAAATTTGAAGCAGGAACCCCAAACGTGGAAGGGGTTTACGGCCTGAATGCCGCAATCGGCTACATGGAGTCGATCGGTATACAGCAGATTGCTGACTACGAATCCATGCTGTTGGATCATGCAACCAAGAAACTGATGGAAATCGAAGGGCTCACGATCGTGGGAAGGGCCAACCAAAAGACCAGCCTGATTTCCTTTAATCTGGAAAACATTCATCCATATGATGCCGGAACCATTCTCGATAAAATGGGCATTGCCATACGTACCGGTCATCATTGTGCACAGCCGCTGATGGAGTGGTTTAAAATCCCCGGTACGATCCGCGCCTCATTTGCGTTTTATAATACGCCGGAAGAGATTGATCAGCTTGCTGAATCCATCCATGTTGTGAAAAAAATGTTCAGCTAAACTTTTTCCCATGACCATCAAAGAAATGGAAGATCAGATCGTATCCGAATTCTCACTTTTTGAGGACTGGATGGACAAATACAACTTCATCATTGAACTGGGAAAATCATTGCCCATGATCGATCCTCAATTCAAGGTCGACCAGTACCTGATCACTGGCTGCCAGTCGAGGGTATGGCTCCACTCCTCCCTGGCTGATGGGAAAATCATTTTCACAGCCGACAGCGATGCAATCATTACCAAGGGGATCGTCAACCTCCTGATCAGGGTTTTGTCAAACCACACACCGGAAGAGATCCTGGAAGCGGATATGGGTTTAATTGATACCATCGGTTTGAAGGAGCATCTTTCTCCAACCCGTTCCAATGGCCTTACTTCCATGATCAAGCAGATGAAATTATATGCGCTGGCTTTCAGGATTCAGACGGCATCCGGAAAAGAAGCTTCCAAACCGAACCCCGCTTGACAGATCCCTCGCCTTTCCTTGACAAAAAAACTTTTAGTGCCCTGTTCACCAGTGAATTCAAAGGTCTGGTTTTTTTTGCCATTGGATATGTGAAGGATGCTGATGCAGCAAAGGATATCGTTCATGATGCCTTTCTCATCTTGTGGGAAAAAAGAGAAACCATTGATCTCTCCAAACCGGTAAAATCGTATCTTTCAACGATTGTAAGGAACAAATGCCTGAATTTTCTCCGGGACAACAGGAAATTTGACAAGGATATCATCAACCTGGAGGATCATTTCGCCGCGGAGGCCTATGAACCACCGGATAAACTGTCGGAGGCGGAAACCAGGCGGAGTATCGACTCGGCCATCGCTGAACTTCCGGAGAAATGTCGTGAAATATTTATCCTGAACCGGTTTGAGAATAAAAAATACAAGGAAATTGCAGAAGGATTAGGAATATCAGTAAAAACCGTGGAAACCCAGATGTCGAAAGCCCTGGAACATATGCGGCGAAAGGTGCGAAGATAAAAATTTTGAAAAAATCATAAGGGTAAACCATAACTCGGGTGTATTAATAGGAATAAAAAAGATGAATACAATTTCTCCATATCAAAACGATCTGATTATCAGATATCTCTGCGGCGAAGCCGGGGAGGAGGAGATTGTACAGCTTTCCCGGTGGCTGAGTGAAAGTCCGGAAAACCAGAAGCTTTTTGAAGAATATCGCAAATCCTGGTCAGAAATTGACCGGAAAACAGTCGATCAGATCGATGTACAAAAAGAGTGGGAACGATTTGAAAAACAGGCCTGGCAGACGCAGGAAACCAAAACGTATGTGAACAAAGGGTGGAATGTCAGCCGGATGTTAAAGATGGCCGCGATTTTCCTCTTACTTGCGGTACCGGCCTTCTTCCTGATCCGTTATTATATCGGCATTACCAGGCAATCCTTTACTGCTACCAGGGAAATCCTCGAAAAGAATCTTCCCGACGGTACTTCGGTGCTACTCAATACCGGATCTACGCTGAAATATTCTTCGTTTAAAGGGACCAAAAGAGAGGTCACCCTTACCGGGGAAGCTTATTTTCAGGTGGCCCACGATCAGGCAAAACCTTTCATCATCTCCAGCGAAAATGTAAGGATTGCGGTTCTAGGAACCTCATTTTATGTGAATACTTCCGGTAAAAACGGAAAACAGGAAGTGATCCTGGATAAAGGCCGGGTGGCATTCTATTATATGGATCAGCCGGACGAACAGGTCATTTTAAACCCGGGGGAAAAGGCGGAAATTATTTCCGGTAAGATCACCAAAAGCCAGAATGAAGATCAGAACTACATGGCCTGGAAGACGCATCGGTTTGTCTTCGAAAACAAGGCCCTTTCAGAAATCCTCAAAGCACTCAACAAAGTCTATCATACAGATATCATCCTTACAAACCCTGAACTGGCCAATTGCCTGGTCACTGCCACCTTTGATCGGCAATCGCCTGAAGCCATCCTGAATGTGCTGAAAGCGACGCTGGATCTTACCATTATTCAGTCGGGAAACAGCACACAAATCTCCGGGAACGGTTGTAAAAATTAGCGAATCCTTTTTTACTTGAAGAAAAAAAACAAATATCGGTTCCTTTTTCTTTTATCCTTCCTATGTTTTTTCTCCTCGCTGCCTGCTCAAGATCTTGAGCAGCGAATTTCTATCCATTTGCGTGAAAAACCCCTGGAAGAAGTACTCTCGGCCATCAGCCGTCTTGGAAGCATCAATTTCTCCTACAGTCCGCAGCAAATACCGGTAAAACAGAAGGTTACAGTTCATGCAAGGAAGAAAGCCATCCGTCAGATACTGGATGAGATTCTGACTGGTACAGGAATCGAATACCAGGTAATCGAAAACCAGGTAGTGTTGCGGATGAAGACCAGCCAGTCAGGCATTCCCGAAAAAAAGATGCTCTCCAGCTATACGGTCAGCGGCTTTGTCAGGGACAAGGCAACGGGTGAAGCCCTCATCGGGGCCAATGTCTATGAAGGTCATTCATTCAAAGGGACCACGGCCAATGCGTATGGTTTTTATTCGCTGACCTTGTCGCGTGGACCTCATGAAATGGTTTGTTCTTTCATGGGTTATGAAAAAGGAAGTCAGACGATTTTGCTGACGACTGATCAGAAGATTTCTTTTGACCTCCGGGAGATGCATATTGACATGAAAGAGGTCGAGGTGGTTTCGGGGGGAAACGCGGGTAGTTTTTCATCCTCCGGTAACGGCGGATTCCGGTTGTCGCCGGAGATGTTATCCCGGATGCCTGTTTTTGGCGGTGAACGCGATGTGATCAAGTCCCTGCAGGTCATTCCCGGCATCCATTCTTTCGGTGACGGATCTGCCTTGTTTTATGTTCGAGGCGGAAACAGCGACCAAAACCTGATCCTGATCGACGAAGCACCGATCTATAACCCTTCTCACCTGTTCGGCTTCTTTTCTGTTCTTTCACCGGATGCCATCCGGGAAGCGGAAGTTTACAAGGGTGATTTTCCCTGCAATTATGGCGGGAGATTGTCTTCCGTGATCGATATAAAAGCCAAAAACGGGAACCTGAAACGCTTTGGTTTCTCAGGTAATATTGGCCCGTATGCCTCGGGACTTTCTTTGGAAGGACCGATTGTGAAGGATAAAGGATCATTTTTTCTCTCCGGCAGGGTATCTACCATCAACTGGTTGAAATTTCTGAATACGACGTCCACCGTTTTTGATATTCAGTTCTATGACATCAATGCCAAACTGAATTACCGAATCAATGAGAACAACCGGGTATTTCTGACCTTTTACTACGGCGACGATCTTTTTAACCGGGCGGCAGGCAATTCCATCAGTACGTATGGCATCAGGTGGGATAACCTCGCCGGGATCTTTCGTTGGAATCACACCTTCAGCAGCCGGTTATTTTCCAATACCACTGTTTATTACAGCCGGTATAACTATTATTTGTATACTTCCCGCGAACAAAACCATTTCTGGACCTCTTCCATTGCGAATCTTGCCGCTAAAACGGATTTTACCTGGTACCTGAATCCGAACAACACACTGAAAGCGGGATTTGAGACGGCATTTCACAAAACCAACCCGGGAAATGTTAACTTTTCCTTTAGTACCAATGATGAAGAAAAACCGATTATTCCCTTAAACCAATCGATGGAATACACCCTGTACCTTGGCAACGAGCAGAAAGCAGGAAAACATTTCACCTTGCGTTACGGAGTTCGCCTTCCCTTGTGGCAGGATCTCGGCCCGACATCCGTTTATTACTTTGATGTGAATCACCAGGTGATCGATACGGTTACCGTGACCGGATCTGCCGTTTATGCCTGGTACTTCAGTCCTGAACCGAGGGTGAACCTCATTTATGCACCCGACCAGAATAACGCGCTGAAGGTCAACTATTCACGAAACACGCAGTTCATGCAGGTTTTATCCACCTCAACCAGTCCATTCACCTCGCTCGAGGTTTGGGCAACCACCGGGCCGAACATTCAACCCAGAACTTCCGACCAGGTTTCCCTTGGTTATTCGCGGAAGCTGAAACACTCAATGTTCCTGTTTTCGGCCGAAGGATTCTACAAATGGTTTCAGCATAACATCGATTATAAAGATCATGCAAACATGCTGTACAACCCGCTGGTTGAAGGAGAGCTTCGTTTTGGCAAGGCCTGGTCATACGGGATTGAGCTGATGTTGAGCAAACAGACGGGAAAGCTGACCGGCCTGATTGCCTATACCTGGTCACGTGCTTTCATTCAAACGCCGGAGATTAACAATGGGGAAACCTATCCTGCTTTTTATGATCGTCCGCATGATCTTTGCATCAACCTTTCCTATGCTGCCAATCCGCATTGGAATTTTTCAGGAAACTGGATTCTTGTTTCCGGGGCAGCCATCACTTCGCCAATCGGGTTTTATGACTACAATGGTTACCGTGTGCCGGTCTACGGGAAAAAAAACAACGACCGTCTCCCGGTTTACCATCGGCTTGACCTTTCGATTGCCTATACTTTCAGCCAACCGGCGAACCGTTACCAGCATAGTCTGTCACTGACCATTTACAATGTTTACGGGAGAAATAACCCCTTCTCGGTGAATTTTAACCGGATCAACCGTGACGGGGAGTTTGTGGTGCCGTCGAATCTGAATGGCGGATACCAGCTGGTTCCGACCACGATTTCGGTTGCAGGAATGATTCCATCCATCAATTATCAATTCAAATTCTGATGAAGAAAAGTTGCATCGGGTTGTTGGCTTTTCTCTCCTTCTTCGGATGTGTGAAGGAGACGGAATGGATAAACCAGGGTTCCCTTCCTGATCTGATTATTGTGGATGGCATGCTGACCGACATCCAGGGAAGCCAGGTGATCAAACTGCGATATCCGGTTTCATCGCTGAATGAGATACCCAAACCGGTTACCGGTGCCAATGTGATCATCAATACCGAAGATTCTTCCTTTGTTCTTTCGGAATCAACCCTTGTTCCGGGAAACTACCTGACTCGCGGGAATTTTATTGCCACTGCGGGGAAAACGTACACTTTGCTGGTCTTTCAAGGTGATAAATCTTTTACGGCCAAAGCGCAAATGGCAGAGAAAATCAACTTTGATCCATTGATTTATCAGAAGAACAGTGAAGATATGTTGTATCACGTTGATTTTGTGGCCAGCGCCTTCGAAACCGGCAACCCAGCCATGTGGGAGGTCTTAATGGACTGGTCGATGGTGCCCGGTTATACCCTGGCCGATACCGCGACGACCCGGGCACGGCTTCTGTTTTATACGCTTCCAACGATTGATGTGACGGAGATCTTTGCCCCTGAAATGGAAAAAGTCTCTTTCCCGGCTGGTACGGTCATCGAACAACGAAGATATTCATTAACGCCCGAACATGCTGAATTCATCCGGGCCTTGCTTTCCGAAACCAACTGGCAGGGCGGATTGTTCGGTACCACCCAGGCCAATGTAAGTACCAACCTGAGCAACGGAGCAAAAGGATTTTTTGGAGTTTGCGCTGTATCAAGGCTTTCCTTCATTGTTGCCACGAAAAAGTAAAAAACTTTCCTTTCGAATCAGGGTAAAAGCCATTGCGGGTGTATTATTCAAACAAAACAACAAAAATCAATCATAACTTAATCCTTGAAACCATGAAACTACCAAAAATCCTACTGATGATCCTCGTCGTAACAGGAATCACTTTTACAGGTTGTAAAAAAGAAAAGACAACGGATCCCAAACCGGAGTCAACCACTTCTTTGCAGAAGTTATCAAGAGATGAACAGAATTTCGAGGACGTATCTGACGAAGCGCTCAATGATGCAACCCAGGTGCTCTCAGGGAATAATGGTTTGAAATCCACGATGATGCCTCCGTGCAACGCAACCGTTGATTCTGCAGTTGTTGCCAATGATTCCATCACTTATTATATTACTTACAATGGAAACAATTGCAGCAATACCCGTTTCAGGGAAGGTCAGATTACTGTTACCAAAAAAGTGGGAGAATACTGGATCACTCCCGGTGCAACCACCATCGTAAGAATGATTAATTTTCATATTGTAAAACTCGCAACCAACCACTCCGTCACCTTGAACGGAACCAAGCATTTCCAGAATGTAAGCGGAGGTGTTTTCTGGCAACTTGGAACCTCCCTGACTTCGATTGTTCAAAAGGTATGGGGAAGTGTTGAGGCTACTTTTGATGATAATACCTCAAGAACCTGGAACATCGCCCGCCAACGCACCATCACCGGAACGCTGACCAACCTGGTCATCACCATCGACGGTTTCGGTACAAGCGGAATTTATAACAACCTGGTGGTTTGGGGAACCAACCGCGACGGGGAAGCCTTTTATACGACGATTCAGCAGTCGGTTGTCCTGAAACAATCCTGTGGATGGGATCCCTGCTCCGGAATTAAGAAACATGAACTTCCCGTAGCTGATAAGAGCGCTACCCTGACTTTCGGTTATAATGCCAATGGTCAGCCGGTAACCGGCGTGGAGTGCCCGACCTACTATCGTCTTGACTGGCAAAAAGGCAACAACTCAGGAACATTGTATCTCCCTTTGCCATAACAGCCTCGCTTCGGCGAGGAGCTTCATTGATCATCCTGAAGAAAAAAAAAGAGCGGCATCAACCGCTCTTTTTGCATTATTTATCACCAGGATTTTATTTCCTGGTTCTTTTCTCTTTCTTGAATCCAGGATCTTTTTTGTATCCGGCGTCTTTTTTGAAACCTGGCCGACGATCATCCGAAGAGGAGACCCGGCTTTTTGAAGCTTCTTTGGCCATGGTTACAATTACCCCGTTGTCGTTAAAATTGGCTTCTTTCAACAGGTTGGGTAAAGATTTGGCGAAGGTACTTCCGACATCAAATACCGAAGAGTTTCTGTTCAGCTCGATTTTCCCGATAGGGATCTTCTTACCGGGTGTATACTCATTGATCAGGTCCATCAGGGCCCGGGGATTGAGTCCTTCTTCTTTCCCGAGGTTGATCTGCATTCGGGTGTATCCTTCTTCTTCGTCATGACTGAAACTCTTCTTCGAATTCCAGCCCTTGTCTTCCCCTCTTTTCCTGTCGCCATGGTCCCAAACTTTTTCTCTTCCGCCGCGGTCATCATATTTTCTGCCCCTGTCGGAAGAACCGGCATTCCTGTCCCTGCTGCTACTGCTGCGACTGAAAGAATCACCCTTATCGCTCTCTTTTACATTGATATCCTTGGCTCCTTTATAATATTCCAGGAACCGGTTGAATTCCAGTGCAACGAAACGTTTGATGATCTCCTCCTTTTCCAGCCATTCCAGTTTCTTATAAATAACCGGCAGGTAAGAATCGATTTCTGAATTTTCTATTTCAACCTGTTCCATTTTGTCAACCAGGTGAAAGAGCTGTTTTTCACAGATCTCTCGGCCACCGGGTAGTTTGGAAACGATAAATGTCTTGTTGATCTTCTTCTCGATTTGTTTGACGAGGAATTTTTCCTTCAGGTTGATAATCACGATGGAGATCCCTGCTTTTCCTGCCCGACCGGTACGGCCGCTGCGGTGAGTGTAAGCATCCAGATCGTCGGGGAGGTTGTAGTTGATGACATGCGTAAGGTCGTTCACGTCCAGTCCGCGTGCGGCCACATCGGTGGCAACGAGTAACTGTACATGCCTGATCCGGAATTTCTGCATCACCATGTCGCGCTGTGCCTGGGAAAGATCCCCGTGCAGTGATTCGGCATTGTAACCATCCTGGATTAATTTATCTGCCACTTCCTGTGTTTCACGACGGGTACGGCAAAAGACAATACCATAAATGTTCGGGTAAAGATCCACGATTCTTTTCAGGGCAATGTATTTATCCCTTGCATGAACCGTAAATACAAGGTGCTTAATGTTTTCGGCACCTGAATTTTTATTCCCGACTGTGATTTCCATCGGGTTATGCATGTAATTCTTTGCAATCCTGGCCACTTCATTGGGCATGGTTGCAGAGAAGAGGAGGGTGTTTCGTTCATCGGGTACTTCACTCAGGATGAAATTAATGCTATCCTGAAATCCCATATTGAGCATTTCATCGGCTTCATCAAGAACTACGGTATTCACCTGGTGAAGTTTCATGGCTTTTCTTTCGATCAGGTCAACCAGACGACCCGGGGTTGCTACCACGATGTGGACGCCTTTTTTCAAGGCTTTCAGTTGTACTTCCATGCTGCTGCCACCATATACGGGAAGCACCTTCAGCTCGGGAAGATATTTGGCAAAGTCGTTCAGGTCACCTGCAATCTGAATGCAGAGTTCCCGGGTAGGGCATAAAATCAAAGCCTGCACGTGGCGGGCATCTGTGTCGATCTGCTGGATCAGGGGAAGTCCGAAAGCCGCTGTTTTACCTGTGCCGGTCTGAGCGACACAAACAATATCAATACTTTCTTTCAACAGTATGGGAAGCACTTTTTCCTGTACCGGCATGGGAGATTCAAAACCAAGATCATCCAAGGCACGCAGTATATTTTCCTGAATGCCTAATTCACTAAATGTAATCATTCAAATAAAATTATGTGATTTCAGATCTACAGATTTCAAATAACCAAGGATGGTATATAGAAGAGGAATTTAAATTCGGTAACCGGAAAACACGGATTTATAAAATATTGGCACAAAGGTACTCCCAAAATCCGTACCTTTGCAAACTCTTTTCAAAAATGTTATTTTTAACGAGTTATTATGCAGGAAATCAGAAATATAGCCATTATCGCACACGTTGATCATGGAAAGACCACTTTGGTCGACCGGATTCTATACCAGGTGAAGCTTTTTCGGGATAATCAGGAAGTCAGGGAACTGATCCTGGATTCAAATGACCTGGAACGGGAACGGGGGATTACCATCTTATCCAAGAATGTTTCAGTGACATACAAAGGTGTGAAGATCAACATCATCGACACGCCCGGCCATAGTGATTTTGGTGGGGAGGTTGAAAGGGTTCTGAATATGGCCGATGGGGTACTGATCCTCGTGGATGCCTTTGAAGGTCCGATGCCCCAAACCCGATTCGTATTGCAGAAAGCCCTGGAGCTAGGGAAGAAACCGATTGTTGTCATCAACAAGGTGGATAAACCCAACTGTTCCCCCGACGAGGTTCAGGAAGCCATGTTCGAGTTGATGTTCTCCCTCGATGCCACGGAAGATCAATTGAACTTCCCGACTGTTTATGGTTCCTCCAAACAGGGATGGATGTCGGAACATTGGGAAAAACCCACAAAAGATGTTACCTATCTTCTCGACATGATCATTGAATACATACCTGCTCCGCTTGCGACCGTAGGTCCGCTTCAGATGCAGATCAGCTCGCTGGATTATTCCTCCTATGTGGGAAGAATTGCAGTGGGAAGGATCACCCGTGGAAGTATCCAGGCAGGAATGACGGTGGGTCTCGTGAAAAATGACGGAAGTGTTACCAAATCCGTAATCAAAGAACTCTATCTTTTCGAAGGACTCGGAAAGGTGAAAGTAAAACATGAAGTTAAGGCAGGAGAAATTTGCGCGGTGCTCGGTCCCGAAGATTTTGAGATCGGTGATACCATCGCAGATCCTGAAAATCCGGAAGGCATGTCACGTATCAACGTGGATGAACCTACCATGAGCATGGTTTTCACGGTCAATAATTCCCCTTTTGCGGGCAGAGAAGGAACTTTCGTTACTTCACGGCATCTCCGCGACAGGTTATTCAAAGAGACCGAGAAAAATCTTGCCTTGAGAGTGGAAGAAACCAATTCGGCCGATAAATTCCTCGTTTTCGGAAGAGGGATTTTGCATCTCGCCATACTGGTAGAAACCATGCGACGCGAAGGCTATGAATTTCAGCTGGGTCAACCGCAGATCATCACCAAAGTAATTGACGGGAAGAAGAATGAACCGGTTGAATTACTGAAAGTTCAGGTTCCTGAAGCTTTTTCGGGCAAGGTGATCGAGCTGGTCAGCCGCAGAAGAGGCGATCTTTTTCATATCGAAAACAAACGCGACCGGATCATCATGGAATTTGAGATCCCGGCCCGCGGACTTATCGGATTACGAAACCCGGTTCTTACCGCTACCGAAGGGGAAGCCGTCATGGCTCACCGTTTCAAGGCATTTGAACCCTGGAAGGGAGATATTCCCGGAAGGAATAACGGATCGCTCATTGCCATGGAAACCGGACTGGCCATTACCTATTCCATTGATAAACTGCAGGACCGCGGGAAATTCTTCATTGAACCCAACGATGAGATCTATGCGGGTATGGTGATTGGGGAAAACACCCGGGGTGACGATATTGTGGTCAATGTGACCAAAACCAAAAAGCTTACCAATGTCCGGGCTTCCGGTACCGATGATAAAGCCGTCATCGTTCCTGCGATTAAATTTTCGCTGGAAGAAGCCATGGAATACATCAAGGATGATGAATATGTGGAGGTGACCCCGAAATCCATCCGGATCAGGAAAATCACGCTGAATGAAAACGACCGTAAACGGCAGAAGAAAGCCGAAATGGGGGTATAAAAACAAGCAAAAACACAATATTCTGATCATAAAACCGTAATTTTGTTGTTAGAAGACATCAATATGGGAACAGACAGAAGGTTATTGGAAGATCAGGTCATTGCAGCGCTCCGGAGCGTTTTTGATCCTGAGATCCCTGTCAACATCTTTGATTTGGGTTTGATTTACGAACTCAGGGTTGATAATGACGGGAATGTGTTCATCCTGATGACACTTACCACACCAAATTGTCCGGTTGCAGAGGATATGCCCGGCCAGGTGCAGGAAGCCGTAAAGCAGGTTACCGGTGTTAAGGAGGTTAAGGTAGAGCTTACTTTTGAACCCGCGTGGGATAAAGAGATGATCTCCGAGGCCGCCTTGCTTGATCTGGGACTGCTTTAACAAAGGATGTAAACGAAAGTCCTGTTGCTGCTTGTATGAATTATTTTATTGGGAATTAGCTACGTCAGATGACTGCGAAAATTGGTGAATTACTGGCCCGGATCAATCTGCCAGAGGACCTGCGAAAACTTAAACCTGAAGAACTCCCCGAATTATGTGACGAGATCCGTCAGTTTATTATCGATGTGATCTCTGAGAATCCCGGCCATCTGGGTGCCAGCCTTGGCACAGTTGAATTGGCGGTTGCCCTGCATTATGTTTTCAATACCCCCGACGACAAATTGATCTGGGATGTAGGTCACCAGGCTTACGCACACAAGATCCTCACCGGACGAAAAGATACTTTTCACACCAACCGGATGTACAAAGGGCTGAGCGGTTTTCCCCGCATATCGGAGAGCGAATATGATGCCTTCGGTACAGGTCATTCTTCAACTTCTATCTCTGCCGCGCTCGGAATGGGCGTCGCTGCCAATCTGGATGGTAAGAACCAACGCAATCATGTTGCCATCATCGGTGACGGAGCTATGACGGGCGGTATGGCCATGGAAGCCCTGAACAATGCCGGCGTTTCAAAAGCCAACCTCTTGGTCATCCTCAATGACAACGGCATTGCAATCGATCAGAATGTGGGCGCCATCAAGGATTATCTTGCAGATATCGTCACTTCGAGAACCTATAATCGCCTCAGGGATAAGATATGGTTTCTCATGGGAGGTGGCACGAAATACGGAAAAAATTCCAGGGCCATTGTTCGCCAGCTTGGAAGTGCCCTGAAGACAACCCTGAGCCCCAACAGCAATCTTTTTGAATCCTTCCATTTCCGGTATTTTGGTCCCGTGGATGGACATGATGTGGTGCGGTTGACCAAGATCCTGGATGATCTCAAGGATATCCGCGGACCCAAATTGCTTCATATTATTACCACAAAAGGCAAGGGCTTTAAGCAGGCCGAGGCTAGTCAGACCGTTTTTCATGCTCCCGGCATTTTCGACCGGAAAACCGGGGAGTTGCAGGAAGATAAGTGTCAGAACATGCCTCCCAAATATCAGACCGTATTTGGACGTTCCATCGTGGAACTGGCAGAGATGAACCCGAAGATTGTCGGGGTGACCCCGGCCATGTCAAGTGGATGCTCTCTGAATTTCATGATGAACAAGATGCCCGATCGTGCCTTTGATGTAGGCATCGCCGAACAACATGCCGTCACCTTTTCGGCAGGCATGGCCGTGGCAGGCTATATTCCTTTCTGTAACATATACTCCAGCTTCTTGCAACGGGCTTATGATCAGATCATTCATGATGTAGCGCTTCAAAAACTACCGGTCGTTTTTTGTCTCGACCGTGGAGGACTTGTCGGAGAAGACGGGGCCACTCACCACGGGGTATACGATCTTTCTTTTCTCAGGTGTATCCCAAACATGATTGTCAGCGCTCCGATGAACGAGGAAGAACTCAGGAATCTCATGTTCACGGCCCAGACCGGTGTGCATGGTCCCTTTGCCATCCGTTATCCCAGGGGCCGGGGCGTGATGCCGAAATGGAAGACACTTTTCCGTCTTGTTGAGATTGGAAAGGGACAACGCATCCGTGAAGGAAACGATGTCGCAATCATCAGCATCGGGCATGTCGGAAATGCCGCATTGCAGGCTTGTTTGGAGCTTGAAACCTCAGGGAAATCGGTTGCCCTTTATGATATCCGTTTTCTGAAACCCATTGATGAAGAACTGCTTCATGAGGTATTTACCAAATTCAGGAAAATCATCACCATCGAGGATGGTACGGTTATCGGCGGCTTGGGTAGTGCGGTCATGGAATTCCAGTCTGACCATGGATATTCAGCCGTAGTAAAACGTCTTGGGGTACCGGATCATTTTGTTGAACAAGGGACCATCCTGGAATTGCAGCATGAATGTGGTTTTGATGTTCCAGGCATCGTTGCGGCGGTCAATGCACTATTCTAGTCGCATCATAACAACGAAAAGGATTGTTTTCATTTATTGAACCACGACCCGTACCATTCCGATTTGATTTCCCGTTAATTGAACCTGGTAAATATAAATCCCGGGTGATGAGGGAGCCTGCAGATAGATTCTGTTTCCCATGATCCTGCTGATTTGTGCTTCAGACAAAACCCTTCCACTTACATCGGTTGCAACGATTGTACAACCATCGAGTTTACTGTTTTTTGCCAGGATACTAAAAATTTCTCCTTTTTTTACCGGATTGGGGACGACTTCAAATGAAGGAATCCAGTTATATTCTTTACTTCCTGTGATAATACTCATGGGAACCCGGATGAATTTTGGCCGGTAGGTATCCGCATTCAGCTTGTCGGTCCATAATTTTTTACACTGCGAAGGGCAAATGAAAGGTGAGATCGTATCTACTGCATCATTGACATTATAGGAGATCAGCAGTTCATCATTTTCTGTGAAGAAAGGATGTGCCTGAGCATTATAGGTCAGCAGGTAATTTCCGTCAAACTGGCTCTCTTCGGTGTACAGCAGTTTTTTATTTATGAAAGGGCCTGAAGCGGTTTCACTTTCATAAGAATAGATTTCCCTTCCCAAACCACAAGTAAGATATCCGTTTTCCTGTGTAATCAGGAAATACCTGCCTGCATTTTTAATCACGGAGTAATTGGGAGAAACCGGATCATCGCAGATCTTTTGAGCGAAATCCGCATTATTCTGCCAGCCAGAGGGTGTATAATATTGCCACTGGGAAAAGGGATTGTTAAGCGCACATCTTGCAACATAAGGTTCCCAAACGATCCAGTTAACTTTATTCCCATAGATATAGAGATAATTATTGACTGAATCCATCATTACGGACCTGCCGAAAGCAATCCCATTGTTTTGGGCAATAGGAAAGAGCCCAAGGAAGTGCAGATCCGGATAATGGAGTTTGGCAATATATTCACCATAAAACTTCGACATATCCGTATTACTGATCCTTCCATAAAAAAGATAGACGGTATCGCCCCAAACATATCCATGATCCGGCCAGAACAGGGTAGTATCGTTAGGGACGAGTTTTATGGGTGTTTGATTTACACCGGTCTGCGTGGTATCCAGTATGGTTTTAAAGAAAGAATGGTCAAGGGAATCCTGCACCATAATACAATTTCTGACCTGGAAAAGACAGGGAAGCGTATTGTTCGCAGTGTCCACTTCTACCGTGTAGCTGTCGCCAAAAAGCCACAATATCCTGTGATCCGGAAGCGGAACAGAGATCGTTGCATCCCCTGCCGTCCATCCTCCTGAATTTCTCCTGAAAAATCCGGTAAAAACACTATCAAAATAGGGGATAGCCTGGGAAAAGCAGGTCGCCTGAATACTAAAAAACAAAATGATAAGGATACCGTTCTGAACGTGCTTTCTCATTTTTTACCTGGCTTTAGATACGATTCTGCACTTTCTGCCATGATTCGGTGATCAGGAAACTTTCATCCATATAACCAATCATTCGGGTAAATTTTTTCATGGGGATGGCCAGCGAAAGGGTGTCTTTCGGAACACAAGGCCTTGCTGAAACATCAAACATTCCCAATACTGCCTTCGGATTTTCCTTGTCCTTTTCAAAATAAACCCGGTTGATGAGGGTTCCGCATCCGGAACCAAAAGGAGCCATTACGCCCATGCCATCTTCCTGGTCAAAATTGCAAAGGGTGAAAAGGCCTGAAAGAACATCCGGTGTGGTAATGAAAATCACGGCATCGGGTTCATCCTGTTCTTCCAGTTTATCCCATCTTTTGAAGAGCAGAAACTGTTCATCCGCTATAATGGTCTTCATCTCCTGCATGATTTTCTTCACCATCTCGGGGGTCCGGAGATATCTTTCTCCTTCCATTTCTCCGGGAATTCCGTAAGAAAGAAAGTACTCAAAGTTCGTTCGCATTTCTTTGGAATATCCTGTGTAACGCCTGGCTCCGCCACATTTCAGATTCGTCTCATTATAAGCCATGGATTCGCCTTTTCTGACCTTCGCGAGTTCACAGATCAGGCAACTCCAACCGGGAGGAGAATTGAAAAGGGGCGTATCGCCCTTTGTTTTTGAATAAAAAAACACAAACGGAAGGTCCGTCTCTCCGAAATATTTTTTCCATTTTACCAGGAATTCATCCTTTAATTTCAGATCCATCTTTTAAGGTTTTTCAGGAATTATTTACTGGATATTGAAGGCATCTGATGGTCATACTGTTTATCGGTGAGGAGTTTCAGCATAAAGTCGGCCACATCTGCCCTGGGTACCGTCCTTCCCATGGGTATGCCTGTACGGATCTTCGCTTTTCCCGTTTTGGGAATGTCAGTCAGCCCGGTGGGCCGGATGATGATCCACTCCAGGTCGCTTTCCTGTATCACTTTCATCTGGCGTTTTTTGTCTTCAAATACCTGCTTCAGAAACAAGGGCAGGAAGATCTTTCCGAAAATGAATCCTGCGTCATTCCCAAGTATTCCGGCCGATGACATGCAGATGAACCTTTTTACGCCGGTTTCTTTCATGGCCCTGATTATATTGGCAGTACCTTCTGAGAGTTCTGTCGAATATTTCCGTCCTTCAATGCCCAGTGTGCTGATGACTCCATCCTGTCCGGTGACAGCAGATTTAACTTTTTCATATTCCAGGATATTCCCCTGAATGGTGGTCAGGTTTTTATGCCGGATGGTCACCTTTTCAGGATTTCTTGCAAAAGCCGTGACTTCATATCCCTTATCCAGCGCCTGGAAAACGGTTAATATTCCTGTTTTTCCACTTGCTCCAAAAATTGCTACTTTCATGTGTTTAACTTTTATTTATTTAGGCAGTGATGTGAGTGATTCCCTATCATCCGCTGCGACGAACTGAATTTCCGGCAATTTACTCAATTTCGACGGAAACTTATTACATTTACCCAAACAATCCATGCGTGGTTTTCAAGGAACTTTTCAGGAAAAAATCCATCGAAAAAATTCTTCGTGACGCTGAGCATCACTCGGGTGATGTCCATCAGATGAAGAAAAGTCTGAACGTCAGGGATCTTACCGGACTTGGGATCGCGGCGATTGTCGGAGCCGGGATTTTCAGCACCATAGGCAATGCTGCAGCCAGCGGTGGCCCGGCCGTTTCGTTGCTTTTTATCTTCACCGCCATTGCCTGCGGTTTTTCTGCGATGTGCTATGCCCAATTTGCCTCCAGAATTCCCATCAGCGGAAGCGCCTATACCTATGCTTATGCCAGTTTCGGGGAGCTGGTTGCCTGGATTATTGGCTGGGACCTGATTATGGAATATGCGGTCGGAAATATTGCTGTTGCCATTTCCTGGTCAGATTATTTTACGGGATTGCTGGGAGGAATCGGCATTCATTTTCCTGAATACCTGAGCATTGACTATCTCACGGCTTCACGGGGATATCACATGGCCTTAATCGAACTGGCCAAAGGAATACCCGTTAATGAACTGACGGCCGGTGTGCGGGAAGCTTATGTTGCCTGGATGAATGCGCCTTCTGCCGGGAATTTTCATCTTATTGCCGACATCCCTGCTTTCGGGATCACTGTATTCATCACCTGGCTGGTTTACAGGGGGATTTATGAAACCAAGATCGCCAGTAACCTGATGGTTCTCCTGAAACTTGCGATCCTGTTGGTAATTATCGGAGTGGGATCGTTTTATGTGAATACCAATAACTGGAGTCCTTTTGCGCCGCATGGCATCGGGGGTGTGCTGAAAGGCGTCGCAGGGGTATTTTTTGCCTACATCGGTTTTGATGCGATCTCCACGACAGCCGAGGAATGCAAAAATCCAAAAAAAGATTTGCCCCGGGCGATGATCTATGCCCTGGTCATAACGACAATCCTTTACATCCTGATCAGCCTTGTGCTCACCGGCATGGTGAAATATGATCAGCTGGCAGTAGGCGATCCGCTGGCCTTTGCTTTCCAGACGCTTCACCTGAACAAATTATCCGGGATCATTGCCATCAGTGCGGTGATCGCCATGGCGAGCGTGATGCTGGTTTTCCAGGTCGGGCAACCGCGCATCTGGATGAGCATGAGCCGGGACGGGTTGTTACCGGGAATCTTTTCAAAACTTCACCGGAAATACAAGACCCCGGCCTTTTCTACCATCGTTACCGGTATCCTGGTAGCAGTGCCTTCGCTCTTTCTGAATCTTACCGAGGTGACCGATCTTACCAGTATCGGCACCTTGTTCGCCTTCGTGTTGGTTTCGGGTGGCGTGCTCATCCTGGATGATGATAAACATAATCTCCGGAAGGACTTTAAAGGCAGCTTTCGCGTTCCTTACCTGAACAGCCGCTATTATCTTCTCCCAATCTGGTTGGGTGTATTTATCCTGGTTTATTTCGGATTTTCGCCTGAAAGTAGTATGATCAATTTCCCGTTGATGATCTTCGCCATTTTCGCAGTGGGTCTGACCATCCTTTCGATCTGGAAACAATTTTCGCTGATCCCTGTCCTGGGGCTGCTCACCAATTCCTATCTGATGGTACAACTTGGCATCACCAACTGGCTGCGTTTCGGGATCTGGCTGGTCATCGGACTGGTGATCTATTTTGCCTTTGGCCGGAAAAAAAGCCGGCTCGCAGGAAGGGAGGCATCAGACCAAAGGAAATGAACCAGTTGTGCGATCTCCGTATTCTGTATAAACGGTCCTCTTACACTGTCGTATTCATCCGCAAATTGCCGGAGCCATTCGCTTCCGGCCCCTTTTGCATAAACGGCTATCAGCGAATTGGTATGATTGGATGAATAAAAATTCATGTCCGGAAGTTTTCCCTGACCATTATCCCCAAGCGGTTCAAAGGGCACTTTACCGCTCAAAAAGCCGGTTTCGTGATCTCCGGTAATGATGAGCAGGGTTTCATTCCAGTTGCTGTTCTTTTCCACCCAGTTATTCACAGCCAGTACTGCCTGATCGAAATCCCTGATCTCTTCAATCATCCTCCCTTTCAGGTTTGAATGACAGGCCCAGTCGATGGCTCCGCCTTCCACCATCAGGAAGAAACCTTTGGAATTGTTATCCAGGACATTAATAGCGCCTGCAGTCATCTCCGAGAGATCAGGAACGGTTTTAAGGAAAGGGGTCGTATAGGGAAGTGCATTTTCTCCTTCCGCACTGCGTGGTTTCCTTCCGATTTGAAGGGAAGAATGTACTTTGGGACAGCCCAGGACCCTTTTAGGGGTGTCGCCTTGGGTAAGTTTTTTGAAATCCGTCTCATCCTGGATGACGGTCCAGGAATCCGGTTTGCTGTCGCCATCACAATCTGCAACGGTTTTCGTCTTTCCGGCAAGGATAAAACCCGTTTTTTTCCCGCTTCCTGCCAGCAATTGACTCCAGAAAACACTGTCGCCCACATAGGCAGAACCTTCCCATTTTTCCTTCACCGGGATTCCTTCATCGTCGAAGGCAGGGTTTCCACAACCCATGATGACATCGCACCGGCTCCTTAGAAGCATATCGTAGGCAATTGCGGAATAAGCCGTTCTCACGATGTTATGAGCGACAAACCCGGCGGGTGTGGCATGACTGAAGGGTACCGTTGTGACTACACCGGTGGATTTCCCCATCAGCTTTGCCCATTCTGTCAGGTTAATCAAGGTGTCGTGATCCACCGACATGCCGATGGCGTTGTTGTAAGTTTTTATTCCCGTTGCAAGGGCCGTCGCAGCGGCAGCGGATTCTGTAAAGTCTTTTTTCAGATAGGCCGTATCTTTCCAGGCCAGAGAAGGATTGTATCCGGTGGCAATATAATTGGATAAAGGGTCTGAAGGATCAAATTCTCCTGCCTTGGCAGGATAAGTGGCCATACCGAGCCTGACCGGGAATTCCTCAAAAATCTGCTTTTGACCCAGGTAATAATCAGCGGCCATTACATGATTATATCCCATGCCATCGCCAATCATGATGATAATGTTTTTTGGATGGGGAAGGGGTTGGGCAGCAATACCGGCCGAAAGCAATAAAAGAAGGGTTACAAGGGAAAATGGTTTCATGAAATGCCTGTTTCGGACAAAGATAAACCGATTTTGTTTTTCGCTCATCACTCTTCGGTCATTCACCGTTTAATTTCCGGCATTCACAGAAATAGTTTTTCTCAACAGGCCCGGGCAGGATATATTTGTCAGAAAATAAATTATATGGAAACCCTGACCCACATTCTTGCTTCGTTCGATCTGACATCCATTTTTTCCGCTCTTTTCCCTTCCATCTTCCAGGCACTTGAAAAAGGCTTTATCATTATTTACGATACCGTGCTGACCCATGTCGTGGATCTGGTGTTCAAGCAACCCTTTATTCTTCCGGTACTCGGTTTTATTGCTTTTTATTCTATTTTTGCAGGAATAAGAAAACTGATCAAACAACCCGTTCGAACCCGCTAATTCATTTGCAGCATGACAACCCATTCCCTCAGGCCTTTTGCTTTCTGGATCCTTTGTCTTTTCCTGTTCTTTCAGATCATTTCCGCCGGTTATGGCGGATTTTTGCTTGTTATTGACCCAACGGGAGGCGCTTTGCATATGCCGTTGAGCAATCTCGTAGGAACGCCCTTCCAAAATTATCTAATCCCCGCCCTGATCCTTTTCCTGGTGTTGGGTCTCTTCCCGGTTTTCATCCTTTACGGATTGATTTTTCAGCCAGTATGGAAAGGGGCAGAATTCCTCAATATTTATCCCGATAAGCACTGGTCGTGGACCTATTCACTTTACCTCGGTATCATGCTGATCTTCTGGATAACCATTCAGATCTGGATGGTCGGTGGCGGTTTTTTCATACAAACCCTTTATGCTCTGGTGGGACTATCGATTGTTGTCCTCACCCTAGTCCCCGGAGTCATGCGTTATTATACCCGGAAAATGTAATCCTTTTCCACTTTTTAAACATCAATCCGTCATTTTTAGTCATCCGGAGGCGTGATGGATTACCACCATCATTATTGCTAATATCTCTGTAAATCAACAAGATAATATTTTTTTTGATTAAAAGTCATTACGGAAAACCGGAATGAGAGAATGTGGGAATCCCCAATTGCGAAACGTGTTTGAGTATCGTACTTTTACTCTACGCTAACTTCCATCCCCGGCGTTTTATAAAAACATTTATGAATAGCGTTATCTCGTGTTGGTTCATTGTGACCACCGGAGTTTTTCTCCTGGATTGTCCAGGCTATGATCAGGATTTAAATTACAGAGAGAATTTATAGAATCATAATACAAACCGTTAAATATTCAATCATCATGGAAAAGGGCAAAAGAATTGAACTTTACAATCCACAAGGGCTCAGAAGTATCTACGTTTGTCACAGCAGCCAGAAATATGGTATAGCTGTGGGCGCAGCGGCAGATTATGCTTTTCAGGAACACCCGAACTGTATTGAACTGTGGCAGAAAACCGATGATGGTTTGAAAAAAGTCAAGCGTTTCCACAAGAAGAATATTGCATTTGTGGAATACGACGACAAACCATTTATGTGGGTTTTGCCCCGTCCGTATGTGAGTGAGGATTAATAGGAACAATGGGTTCTCCCCATCATTTAACCGGTCCGGTCACTGAGTTCCATCCAGCGATCGGTTCTGGTCTCTATTTCTTTCAGGATCAATCCGAAACGTTCTGATTTTTCATGAAGGTCGGCTGAGGAAAGGTGCCCTGATTGCAGGTTCGATTCAATTTCTGCTTTTTCGGTTTCAAGCTTTTCAATTTCCTTTTCGAGCTTTTCAAGTTCTTTTTTCTCCCGGAACGAGAGTTTATTCGAATCCGTGGAGGGTTCCTTTACCATTTCTTTCTCAGGTGCCGGCGCTTTGATCTTCCGGCTTTCTTCTTTTTTCAGTTTTTCCGACCAGGCGCGGTATTGGGTATAGTTTCCGGGAAAGTCTTTAATCTTTCCGGCCCCGTCAAAGACAAACAGATGATCCACGATTTTATCCAGAAAAAACCGGTCATGGGTGACAATGATCACACAACCATCAAAAGTGGAGAGAAAGTCTTCCAGGATCGTCAGGGTGAAAATATCCAGGTCGTTGGTCGGTTCATCCAGGATCAGGAAATTCGGATTCTGCATCAGCACCGTGACGAGGTATAGCCTTCTTTTTTCACCTCCGCTGAGTCGCCCGATGGTTTGGTGATGGGAGGAATAGGGGAACATGAAATAGCTCAGGAATGTGGCGGCCGAAACCGTATCGCCATTCCCCAGGGTGACTACTTCGGCAATCTCTTTAACTACATCAATGACCCGCGTATTTTCGTCAAATTGGATTCCTTCCTGCTGGTAATATCCATAACGGATGGTATCGCCTGTTTCCACCCTGCCCGAAAGGGGTCTGATCTTATGGGTGATCAGGTCCAGGAAGGTGGATTTACCGGAACCATTTACGCCGATAAACCCGATCTTTTCCTGGCGGCGAAAGACGTATGAAAAATGATCGACAATGGGAATGGTCGGTCCATAGCGGAAGGTGATATCCTTCAGTTCCAGGATCTTTTTGCCCATCCTTGAACCTTCAATATTGATGTTGATCCTGGTTTCACGGATCTTGTTGTCGGCGATGCTTTTCAGGTCATAAAAGCTGTCAATACGGGCCTTCGACTTGGTTGTCCTGGCTTTGGGCATCCGGTTCATCCAGTCCTGTTCCTTGCGCAGCAGGTTCCGTGCCCGTTCGGTTTCCTTGTTCTGGTTGTCGATTCTTTCGCCCTGTTTCTCCAGAAAATAGGAGAAATTCCCTTTATACCTGAACAGATCCCCGTTATCCAGTTCGAGGATCTCATCACAGACCCTGTCGAGAAAATACCGGTCATGAGTAACCATAAAGAGGGTGATGTGATTCTGGGAAAGGAACGCTTCCAGCCATTCGATCATCTCGATATCGAGATGATTCGTGGGTTCATCCAGGATCAGGAAATCCGGTTCATGGATCAGCGTTTTCGCCAGTGCGACTCTTTTCTGCTGACCGCCCGAGAGGGTGCCAACTTTTTGAAGCAGATCGGTTAGCCGCAGTTCTGTGAGGATACGGGTGATCCTGTCCTCATATTCCCACCCGTTGATGGCATCCATCCGGTTCATGGTATCCTGGATCACTCGCTTGTCGTTCGTCAGGATGGCTTTCTCATAGTCAAGGATGGTACGCTGGATCTCATTTTCGGAAGAGTAGACCTCTTCAAAGACCGTATTCAGGGGATCCAGTTCGGGATTTTGTTTGAGATAAGCACAGGATGCCTGGTTAAAAAAGGTGATGGTGCCGCCATCGGAGGGTTCCAGCCCGGCAATGACGTTCAACAGGGTGGTCTTGCCGGTTCCGTTTTTGGCGATCAGGGCAACCTTCTGCCCCTGGTTAATGACAAAGGAGATGTTCTGGAAAAGGACTTTCTCTCCATAACAACGGGTAACATTTTCGACCTGAAGCAGTGTGGACATCGGTAAGATTAGTGCTGCAAAGATAGCGATTCGCCGGCTCTTCTGAACAGTAAATGCGATCTTCTCCGGTTCAGGGAAGTGGGCAAGTTAAATTCCTCCCTCATTTCAACTTTCGTAGCGAAAAAAGTTCTAAGTTTGGCGCGTTAAATTTTTTCCGGATGAGATACCTGTTCAAACATGCGGGAGCGTGTTCCGTGCTGGTTTTTTTGTTTACTGCAGGTATTGTCCGGGCACAGATCCCGCATTCCGAAAAGGATGGAACCGAAACCGTATCGATACTGAAGATTCCCGACTGTACACCCAAAGATCTTCTGGATGTTATTTTCAAGCGAAAACCCGACCTTCAGGACACCATAGAACGGTTGACCACCTTATTTGTTCCCTACATGGCATATTCGCCTTCCACCGGGTTTTTATTCGGATTGGGAGGCAATTTTTCCTTTCGCCTGGGCAAAAGGGATTATACTAATCTTTCCGCCGCCAATGCCAGCATTGAACTCACCACCGAAAAGCAGGTCATCCTACAGATGAAAAGCAATATTTTTGCGGGGCACAACCAATGGTTTTTACAAGGCGACTGGCGGTACTATCTTTTTAACATTCCGACCTTTGGGGTGGGTACAGGGAATAGTAGTCCGTTGCCCAAGGTTCCCGGCATCGAAACGGATCCGGATGAGGAATCTTCGTGGGATGATGCTTACCGGGTTAAATTTCACTGGTTTCGGTTTCATGAGGTCCTTTCCCGGCAAATCATTCCAAACCTTTATGCGGGTATCGGCTTCCATCTTGATCATCATTTTGATATCCAGGACAATAATCTTGTTATCGATTCCGGAAAAACGAAGATGACGCCGCATTATGCCTATTCAACCCTACATGGTTTCAATCCGAAGCAATATACCGTCTCCGGGCTCAGTTTGAATTTTGTGTATGATTCACGGGATAACCTCATCAATCCTTACCATGGCATTTATTTCAATGTCAATTACCGGGATTTCTTTCGCTGGATGGGCAGTGACAAGGAAGGGTCACAGTTTTGGGCAGAATTCAGGACCTATCTTGGATTGGAAAAGAAGATCCCACGTCACCTGCTTGCCTTCTGGTTATACGGATCCTTCCAGGTCTCCGGCCAGATTCCCTATTTTGACCTGCGTGCCACCGGTTTCGACCAGATGAATTCCTCGGGAAGAGGATATATCCAGGGGCGTTGGCGGGGTGAACAGCTGGTTTATGGTGAAGTTGAGTATCGTTTCCCGATTACGCGATGTTCGCAGGTACTGGGGGGTGCGATCTTCCTGAATGCAACAACTGCTTCCAGCAAGGATCTTGGAACACCGTTGTTTGGATATATCCGTCCCGCGGGTGGTTTCGGCTTACGAATTATGGTATCCAGGAAAAGCCGGACAAACATCCTGATCGATTTTGCCATCGGTGCGCTTTCCCGGGGCATTTTCGCCCAGGCACAGGAAGCGTTCTAACGTAAAAAGGATTAATTGGTTACCATCGTATGGGTTTATTTCCGATCTTTGCAGACCATCAATCGCTTATCATGAAAAAATCTCTCCTGTATTTTCTATGCTTTTTCTTTTCATTTCAGATCACAATGGCACAGCAGAATGCCCTGGTTCCGCAGTCGTCCAAAGCGGTCTATTTTGATGTATCACCTCCATTGCGGGATATGCTTCAGCTTACACCGGCGTTGGTCGACAAATCGTGGAAAGACGGGGTTGTCAGGAATTATTTTTTAAACAAGGAAGATCAGCAACCACAACCCGGGAGCGAGAAAGACCCCGGAATTCAGCATCATTTCGGATTTCTGCCCGGTGATACTACGATCATCAACAATGACGGGCTAGCGAATGTTTCAGGTTATGTGCCTCCCGATACCTACGGAGAAGCAGGCCCGGATCATTATTTCCAGGTAGTAAACTGTTCTTATGCGATTTATAACAAATCAGGATTTAAAATTTTTGGCCCATATGGTAACAGTTCGATCTGGACGGGCATGCCAAACAATGAAAACAGCGGGGATGCGGTTGTTTTATATGATGAAGCAGCTAACCGATGGATCTTCACGCAGTTTTCGCTTCCGGTAGGCGGCTTTTACCAGATGATTGCCGTTTCAATGACACCCGATCCCACCGGACCCTGGTATCGCTGGCAATATCAGTTTTCCAGCATGCCCGATTATCCCAAGTTCGGCGTGTGGCAAGATGCGTATTATATGTCCTCCAATAATTTCATGGGCGGATGGGTTGGTAACGGGGCATTTGCCTATGACCGGAATGCGATGCTTGCCGGTGATCCTGATGCACTGAGAATTGCTTTTAATCTTTCCCCGGGTTCGGATGGATTTATTACCCTGTATCCTTCCGATTGCGATGGCGCGCTTCCTCCCGCAGGAACACCCAACTATTTTGGTTTTATCAAAACCGGGACTCCACAGTCATTCGGTATTTACGAGTTCCACGCCGACTTTGCCAATCCTTCCAGTTCAACCTTCGGAAATAAACTGGTTCTCCCGGTGAATTCCTTTACCCGGACTGTTCCCGGGATTCCGCAGCTCGGAACCACTACAAGGCTGGAGATGCTTGACGACCGGCTGATGTATCGTTTGCAATACCGGGGCTTCAATGGCTATCAAGCCATGGTGGTGAATCACACGGTTGACGGGGCTTCATCAAATTCCGGCGTTCGCTGGTATGAGTTTCGCAAAACCACCGGAGCCTGGAGCGTTTATCAGCAGTCAACCTATGCACCTGACAATAACTGCCGCTGGATGGGCAGTATTGCCATGGACACAGCAGGATCGATCGGGCTGGCTTACTCCATCTCGAGTCCCACCATGTTCCCGTCCATCCGTTACACCGGAAGACACAAGAGTGATCCGCTTAACCAGATGACCATTGCTGAGAAAACCATCGTCAATGGCGGAGGCTGTCAGACCGGCAGCTGGAGCGGAAGAAGCCGCTGGGGTGATTACAGCGGCATGAGCGTTGACCCCGCAGCACCCACCACTTTCTGGTTTACAACGGAATACTACAGCCTTACCTCCGGAAGCAACTGGCAAACCCGAATCGCTTCCTTTACTTTCGACAACGTATTTTCTGCCTTCACCTCGGGCGCCCCCTCCCTGCTTTGCCAGGGCGATTCCTCACAACTGAATATCAATGCCTATGGCGGATCCGGAAATTTCACCTATTCGTGGTCATCCATTCCTGCAGGATTTTCCTCTACACAGAAAGATCCCAAGGTGTTTCCGACGGCTTCGATAAAATACATCGCAGCCATCTCGGATGGTGTCACCACCATTCATGATACGGTTGCGATTACGCTGAATAATCCTCCGGTTTCTTTTGCCGGAAATGATACAACGGTATGCGACTGGTTAACCGTAATGGAGATTGACGGAACCGCAGAAAATTATAAGGCCATCAGCTGGTTTACTTCAGGGGATGGTCTTTTTGGCAGTAAAACCGAACTTTCCACTACATATACCTTTGGACCCGCGGATAAAGCCAAGGGTTCCGTTGACCTGACTTTATTTGCATTTGCCAAAAACCCCTGCATTGGTAAAGTGCTCAGCACCCGTCATGTTGCCATTTCTCCCTGTACCGGGCTGGAAAATCTGATCATGAATACAACCGCCATCAGCATAAAACCGAATCCTGCACACGACCAGGCTATACTGGTTATCCAGGGGAATATAAAGAGCGCTTCGACAGTTACCATCACCGGGATGGACGGGAAGACCCTTCTGACTTTCCCGCTTGGGCCGGTAAGCCGCCAGATGGAGAAGCAGATCAACCTGGCCGGATTCAGCAAGGGGATCTATATGGTACAATTGAAATCAGCAGATATCACGCTCAAAGGACAGCTGGTAGTGCAATAGATTCAACTAAAGGGCTTTCGTGATGGATCTTGGCCAACCATTGCCAGACCATCGCTGATCAGTTTTTGGGTCATTACACTTTCTGAAGATTTTCTTTCCAGATGATGACGAATCCTTGCGTCGAGTTCCGGGTCAGGATGATCGGCGAGGATCTCCAGGATTTCCATTCCACATAACCAGTCCTCCGGATGATCCTTTTCCAGTTCATTCCAGATTTGCTCAAGGTTGCCGGCTTCCTTATTTCCCCGGAGATCCCTTACCCGCTGGTATAATCCGAACAAAGCCCTGGCACGGTCGGAATGTTGGATTTTATGGGTCTTTTCTTCCGGAACGGTGAAATGGAGCCCGAAAGCATCCGGATCAGCTGGTCCCGGGAAGGCGGAAACAATCTCGCTGCCCACAGCCATGTCGAAAATGCCCCATGAAGGCTCAAATAACAACTTTTCCGCGTACTTCACCTCGCAGCCGATGAATCGCATCAGGATCAGCTTGCCCTTCTTTCTGATCGTTGCTTTCAGGTTTCCTTTCACGATAATTCCCGAAGTAAAGGTGAGTGTCACTTCCTTCAATTCAGCAATGCCCGCTTTACGAAGCATTTCATCTGAAGCGTCTTCAATCGGAACATCGCAATTGACGAGACTTCCAACCGGCGAGCCGAAGCCATCAGGGTGATTTATTTTCCCTTGTCCCGGAATTTCCAGCCCATCAAAACAGAGGCTGGTCGGTCCGGTAGTTTTCAGATAGACCGGTTTTCCTTCTTTTTCCAGCACTTCGGTGAAGGTTCCGGAAACCTGTAATCCTGAACGGTAGACGCAGGTTGCCGTATTCTCTGAACGAATCGCTTTTTTGATTCCGTCCAATCCTCCGTTTCGCAAAGCCATGGTTTCAGTAAACTGGTTCAGAACCCTGGTCAGGGTATCAAAATCGGGCGTTACAAAAAGCTGAGGCTGCGGTTCGGTAATGTCAAAACTATAATTTACCGCTTCCAGCGAGTAAGGGATTTTTTTCACTTTCGGCTGCATGCAGTAATAGCTTTCAGCGATGGAAGATAACAGCCCGGCTCCGTAAATCCTGGGATTCTCAGGCGTTCCGATCAGTCCATATTCAACTGTCCACCAGTGGAGGTTCCGGATCCGGGCCAGTTCAGAAGGCTCACCCATGTTTTGTTCCAGGAATCCGATCTGTTGCTCAGCCCGGATGATGGCCTCATGATCAGAATAAGGATCTGCCTTCAGGATGGAAAGATGGCGGATGGCCTCATACATGCGGTAATCGTTTCCGGAGGAAAATGCTTTCACGCCAATCTCTCCGAATTTCTTCAGGTATCCGGAATAAGCAGGATCGGCGATGATGGGAGCATGGCCTGCGGCTTCGTGGATAATATCCGGGGCGGAAGTGTACCCGATCTGGTCGATGGGACGAATGTCGGCCGCAATCACAAGCACATTGTATGCCTGAAATTCCATGAAGGCCGAGGGTGGGATAAACCCGTCAACCGCAACGGCCGCCCAGCCGATCTCCTTCAGAATCCGGTTCATCCCATACATCTGAGGAATAATTTCAAGGCTGATCCCGGTTTTCCGCAACCCGTCAAGATAAGAGTCATGCGCTACCTTGCTCAGGTAACGAACGTTCTGCCGCATCACATACCGCCACAGTGCATGATCCTGTGCCGTATATTCGTTATAAGGCTGATCGATTACAAGGCTCATGAGATGCTTCGGCAACCTCTCCAGAATTTCATTCATTTCCATTTCTCATCCGGTTTTGGCATCATACAACATCAGGATCTTCAGGGCAGTTTCGGTCTGGTTTTCATCTACCATCTTTTTGGCCAGCCGATGCAGCTGCTCTAAGTTGTTTCCTGCCGCAGGATCTGCTTTTAACAAAACCGCAACTTCCGGCAGCTCTAAGATTCCCGTCACTTCCTCTTCCGTGGGCAGCGATGGTAAACCACCCAGTTTCCCAAGGTCATTCCCGGTGAGGAACCTACTGTACCGGATGGTTTCCGGCAGGCTGTCAACACCGATTCCGGTATAATCTACCGGCATGGGGATCTCGAAAAGGGCATCGCCGGAAGCCCGGCAATAATAGTTCCCGCCCATTCTGCCCACGAGATCAATCTTGTGAGGATCAATCCTTCCGTCCTCATTCAGGATGGAAGCCTTGATATGCATCAGTTCTACCTTGCAGATGATCAGATTCCCGGCATAGCCCTGGTCACCGGTTTCAATGATTTGTATGACACGGCATTCAAACTGAACCGGTGATTCCTTCACCCTGAAGGGTTTTACCTTTTCGGAAGGTTCCATGGTGAATCCCGCCTTGAGGAATTCATTGGTTTGCTTCGGGTACCGGGAGCTGGAAAGGCTTACCTGGTGTACCATCCCGTATGAAACCACGTTGATCACCACTTCCAGTGTCTCTTTGATGTTGTCGTAGGTATCTTTTAACGAATTGTCCTTTCCGCGCCTTGATGGTGAGAAAATCAGTATCGGGGGATTGATTCCGAAGGTGTTGAAAAAGCTGAAGGGCGAAAGATTCGGATTTCCCTCCTTATCCATCGTACTGGCAAAGGCAACCGGTCGCGGGCCGATCGCTCCGAGCATATATCCGTTCAGTTTGTTAGGCGTAACTTCAGCCGGATCGATTCGCAGATCAGCGTTGATTTCCGCTTCCATGGTTATGGGTGTTGGGTTGTTTTCATTTCCGCTTTCGCGGGAAGGATCTTTGTACTCACCTCGCCGAGCCCAATCCGCAAACCGTCTTTCTCGGCATATCCCCTGAAGACTACGGTATCCCCGTCTTCCAGGAAACCTCTTTTTGTACCATCCGGAAATACCAGTGGTTGAGAAGCATTTAGGGTAAGCTCGATCAACGATCCCATCGAATCCTGTCCGGGCCCGCTGATCGTTCCCGAGGCGTAGAGATCGCCCACATTGATGTTGCAACCGTTCACCGTTTGATGGGCCAGCTGCTGAACGATGTTCCAGTAGAGATATTTGTAATTGCTGCGGGCAACGTGATATTCCTTCCCGCCTTCCGGTTGAATAAAGATATCCAGTTGAATGTCAAAATGATGATTCCCTGTAAAGGAAAGATAGGGGAGTACCGGGGGTTCCTGAACCGGGCCCGTCATACGGAAAGGCTCCAGTGCATCGAGGGTCACGATCCACGGCGATATCACGGAGGCAAAATCCTTACCCTGGAACGGTCCCAGCGGGACATATTCCCATTTCTGGATGTCCCTGGCCGAAAGATCATTGAACAACACCATCCCGAAGATGGCATTTTCCGCTTCGGAAGTGGTGATCGAATCGCCTGTTGCCGTTTTACTCCCGGTAACGAAGGCTACCTCCAGTTCATAATCCAGCTGCAGGGTAGGGCCAAATACCGGAGGTGCTGAATCATCAGGCCGCATCTGGCCTTTAGGACGGAAGACCGGTGTTCCCGAAACCAGGATCGATGAGCTTCTGCCATGATAGCCTACCGGGAGGTGCCTCCAGTTGGGCAGCAAGGCATTGGCAGGATCACGGAACTGTTTGCCCAGGTTGACCGCATGATCCATGCTCGAATAAAAGTCGGTATAATCGCCAATGTGCAAAGGCAGCAGCATTTCAACTGATGAAACCGGGATCAGCACTTTTCCCGTGAGGACCGGATTATCGCGAAGCAAAGGATTATTTTCTTCAAAGAGATCAAACAAGGTTTCACGGAGCTTCCGCCAGGCGGGTCGTCCGTAAGCGATCATTTCATTCAGCGTTTTACCGGAAAATGCCCCGGGATCAATACCGGTTTTGTCTAACAAACCTTCTGCTGCAAGCGCTTTAAGGTCAATGATGGTCTCGCCGATCCGGGTGGCGGCACGGGGTTTTTTTTCTTTCGTTGAAATGATCCCGTAAGGCAGGTTCTGCAGGGGGAAATCACTCCCCGTTTCAACCCGGACCCAGGATTTGTGACGGGGATCGTTGGTGTTGACTGTCATATTTTTGTGAGATTAAAGCGTTCCCCTCTTCTGCTGTTCTATTTCAATGGATTCAAAAAGCGCCCTGAAATTGCCTTTCCCGAAGGCTTTTGCTCCTTTTCGCTGGATGATCTCAAAGAAAAGGGTAGGGCGGTCTTCCACAGGTTTCGTGAAAACCTGCAACAGGTATCCTTCATCATCACGGTCAACCAGGATTCCCAGCTCTTTTATCGGCTCCATGTCTTCATCGATCTTACCGATACGCTCTTTCAGGGTGTCATAATATGTGTCGGGGACGCGAAGGAATTCGATTCCCCGGCTCCGGAGCGCCCTTACCGTTTCGATGATGTTATCGGTGGCCAAGGCGATATGCTGTACCCCCGGGCTCCGGTAAAAATCCAGGTACTCCTCAATCTGCGACTTTTTCTTCCCGGCTGCAGGCTCATTGATAGGGAATTTAATCCGCATATTGCTGTTGGTCATCACCTTACTCATCAGGGCCGTGTATTCGGTCGAAACATCTTTATCATCAAAGGAGATCAGTTGCGTAAACCCCATCACCTCTGCATAAAACTTTGTCCAGGTATTCATTTCTCCCCAGCCGACATTTCCGACCATATGATCCACATATTTCAGCCCAACCGGTTCAGGCCGGTACATTGGGTTCCATGACCTGAATCCCGGAAGAAATACGCCATGATAATTTTTTCTTTCCACAAAAACATGAACCGTCTCACCATAAATATGAATCCCCGACAGGACCACTTCGCCCTGTTCATCTTTAAGAATGGTTGGTTTCAAATAAGGTTTTGCGCCTCTTTTCGTAGTTTCAGCATAAGATTTCCCTGCATCATCGACCCACAGAGCGGTCACCTTAACGCCATCGCCATGCTGATTCACATGTTCGGCAATCGGCGAACCGGGAACCAGCGCCGTAGTAAACATCAGCCGGATCTTGTCCTGCACAACCACATACGAAGTGCGGTCCTTCAAACCGGTCTCGAGTCCTGCATAAGCCAGAGGCTGGAAACCAAAAGCCGTTTGATAAAAATGAGCAGCCTGCCTGGCATTGCCCACATAAAATTCGACATAGTCCGTCCCGTTGATCGGAAGGAAGTCGTTATTGGGTTTGTTAATGTTGTTTTGCATTTCTTTACAATAAATTTTTTCTTGTTATTAAATGATCCAGGATTTAAAATATTGCGGATCTTCAATTTCTCCTGCATTTACGGTGATCTGCAGCGGATGAAAAGTATCAATCATGACGGCCAGTTCGTTGGTTGACTTCGCACCGATCCCTCTTTCGACAGCACCGGGATGCGGACCGTGAACGATGCCTTTCGGATGAAGCGTGATCTGTCCGTGTTTGATGTGGTTCCGGCTCATGAAATCGCCATCCACGTAATAAATCACCTCATCCGAATCTACGTTGCTGTGGTTATAGGGAACGGGGATCGATTCGGGATGATAATCGTACATTCTAGGAACGAAGGCACAAATCACAAAATTGGCAGCTTCAAAGCTCTGGTGAACCGGGGGTGGCTGATGAATCCTGCCGGTGATGGGCTCAAAGTCGTGGATGGAGAAAGCAAAAGGATAGTGATAGCCATCCCAACCGACCAGGTCGAAGGGATGATTGGCGAAATGGTAAGGCCAGATCCGGTCATCCCTTTTGATCTTCACCAGAAAGTCGCCCTTCTCATCATGCGTTTCAAGATCCCGTGGAGTACGGATATCCCTTTCGCAGTAAGGTGCATGTTCAAGCAATTGACCTTCCTTGTTGAGGTATTTTTTGGGAAATCGAATCGGGCTGAAGGATTCCACGATCAATAACCGGTTCGCATCGTCGTTAAATCGAATCTGATAGGTAATCCCGCGGGGAATGATCAGGTGATCCCCGTAAGAGAAAGCGATATTGCCGTACATCGTTTTCAGGGTTCCTGATCCGCGATGGATGAAGATCATCTCATCGGCACCCGAATTCCTGAAATAATAATCTTCCATGGAAGCGCCGGGGGCAGCCAGGCTGATGTGAACATCCTTGTTGACCAGGAGCGGAACCCGGCTGTCGAGGTAATCAGCGGCAGGCTTCACATCCATTCCGCGGAAGCTCCTGTGCTGCATATTATTCCCGATGGCGATGACAGGTGCCACACTGTATGATTCTTCAATACCCAAGACTTCTGTAGGCGGATGACAATGATAAACAAGAGAAGAGGTGTCGGAAAAGCCTTCCGTTGAAACCAGCTGCTCAGCGTATAAGCTGCCATCCGGTTTTTTGAATAGGGTGTGGCGTTTATGCGGGATCTTCCCCAATGAATAATAGAACGGCATCTTGCAAAGTTTTTTGATCTGTTTTTTTAAATCGAACCAAATATAAAACAAAAATAGCAAATTTAATTTAGATCAAATAAAAATCAGGCCAGACTTTTGCCGGGATGTCCTGATTTCAAATAAAAAAAATTCTATATTTGACCATTGCAATCCGGTTTAGGGAGAATCGTCTTACACTCCAGGCATTTGCTCAGTCAATGTTACCGGATACCGCGGTCACTACTATTTAAAAATGATTTTAGACTATGTCCTGGGTAGAGATCATTGTCCTCATCATCGCCGGAATCTTAGTGGGTTTTATCAATACGCTTTCGGGGGGCGGTTCGGTCATCAGTCTTTCCTTACTGATCCTTCTCGGATTGCCTGCCAACATTGCCAACGGGACCAACCGGATCAGCATTTTCTTTCAAACGTTATCGTCTGTAGGCAGTTTCACCAGGCAAAAGATGTTCACCTCCATGAAGCCGGTCTGGCTGGGCATTCCCGCCACGCTCGGTTCTGTTCTTGGGGCCTATGTAGCGGTGGATGTAACCCAAAAAGTGATCGAGATCGCCATGGTTATCGCGATGATCATCATGGTTTTCTTTCTTTTTTACAAACCGGATAAATGGCTGAAAGAAAACCCGGAACTCCTTGCAGGGAAGCTAAAATGGTGGCACATGGTACTGTTTTTCTTCATCGGGGTTTATGGAGGGTTTATCCAGGTGGGGATCGGGTATTTTTTACTGATGGCGCTGGTTTTGGGCGTAGGTTACGACCTGGTAAAAGCCAATGCCGTAAAAAACCTGATCGTTTTCTTCTATGCCATCTTCGCCCTGGCCGTATTTGCCATTGATGGCAAAGTCAATTATCTTTATGGATTGATCCTTTCGGTTGGCAGCATCATCGGTGCCCTGATTGCCTCTTACCTGGCTGTGAGAAAAGGAGCGGGGTTCATCCGGGGCGTGATCGTTGCTTCCGTAATTATAACCATACTGCAGATTTCCGGTCTCGTGAATTTCACTGAGCTGTTGAAGAAAATCCTATAGAAATGAAAAACCTTGTTTCCCGTTATTTACTGGTTCTCTTTTCCCTTTTTTCCCCTCTCCCCGCGTTTCTTCTGCCTCAGTCTCCTTCAACGGAATCCGGCAGTCAACTCGCTGCCAAATGGACGTTGGTCATTCATGGTGGAGCAGGCGGACCGGCTAAAGGTGTAATGCCGGCAGAAAAAGAAAAGGCGTATCTGGATGAGATGAGCGCGGTTCTTCAAGCAGGGGCGAAGTTGCTTGAAAATGGCGGAACCAGCCTGGATGCAGTTGAAATGTGTGTGAAGATGATGGAAGATTCCCCGCTGTTCAATGCCGGCAAGGGCGCTGTATTTACGGCGGAAGGGAAAAATGAGATGGATGCCGGTATCATGGACGGGAAAATGGGGAAGGCCGGGGCCGTTGCGGGAGTGACCACCATTAAAAACCCTGTTGCAGCCGCACGAGCGGTTATGGAGAAATCAGAACATGTGATGCTGATAGGGGAGGGAGCGGAGATCTTTGCCAGGAAGCAGGGTCTGGAGATCGTGGATCCATCCTATTTCTTTACAAAAGATCGCTGGGATGCCCTGCAGAAGGTATTGCAAAAGGAAAAAGAGAAACAACCGGGCGATGCTGAGAAACATGGTACAGTCGGGGCTGTAGCGTTGGACAGGTACGGAAACCTTTCGGCAGCTACCTCTACCGGTGGCATGACCAACAAAATGAAAGGCCGGATCGGAGATACGCCAATCATCGGTGCCGGAACGTATGCCAATAACCGGACTTGTGCTGTATCGGCCACCGGCCATGGGGAATTCTTCATCCGGCATGTGGTTTCGTATGATATCTCTGCAAGGATGGAGTACCTGAATGAATCGCTTTCAGCAGCTGCAAATTATGTGATCAACGAAAAACTGAAATCCCAGGGAGCGAATGGCGGGATCATCGCGGTAGATAAAGACGGAAACATCGCCATGACCTTCAATACAAACGCCATGTTCAGGGGATCGGTCACTGCGAATGGCAAATCAGAAGTCGCGATTTATTAGTGAGTCTCAATTTTCAAAAACGAAGTGCATTAAAAATTGTCAGACGAACAATCCCGACGCAGTCGGAGGGTAATATCCCGCAACTCTGCCGTGGAATTTGGGTCCTGGGCTTGCCCTGGGGTTTATCCCCGCGATTGAAACCTATTGTTTGTCGTATTCCTGCACCTCATCGATAAAATATTCGAGCAGAATCCCGGCAACCTTGAACATCTCCTCTGATTCAAGCCCGTCATGATATTTCCTTTCACAAACCACTCTTTTAATACCGCAGTTGATGATCAGCATGGCACAGGTCCGGCAGGGGGTCATCCTGCAATAAAGCGTTGAGTTTTCGAGGGGTATTCCCAATCGTGCCGCCTGGCAGATGGCATTTTGTTCGGCATGAACGGTGCGCACACAATGCTGCGAAACCCGTCCGTCTTCGTGTTCCACTTTTTTCATCAAATGGCCCACCTCATCGCAATGTGGCAACCCGCGGGGTGATCCCACATATCCTGTCACCAGGATTTGTTTGTCGCGCACGATCACACAACCGCTGCGGCCCCGGTTACATGTAGCCCTTTTTGCTACGGCATTGGCCAGTTCCATAAAGTATTCATCCCAGGACGGGCGGTGATGGTTCTCTTCTTTCATGGAGATGAAATTTACACTCAACGGTGTAAAAGTAGACAATCTCCGGCAGGGAAAATAATATATCCTTTTGTAGATATTTAAATGTTATTTATCTTTGCAATACTTTATCCCCAATTAATAAAATCACCCTTTATGAGAAAAAATTATTTTCTGATGCTGCTGTTGATATCGGTGGTAATCCTTTTGCCGTTGACCGGCAGATCACAGGTAATGGAAGTAAGACTTCCGGTTAAATCGGATGTTTCCATTCCGTTAAGAGAAATGAAACCCGACAAGAAACCTGTTTTCGAAAGAATTTTTGGGGAAAATGAAGAAAGAAAAGTCCCGAACCGTTTCAGGAGCATCCCGGCAAATTATTCGGCCGCTGCAGATCCCGCGCTCCAAACCGTTTATCCCGGACCAACCGATCAGCCCATGGTGAATCCGATCATGAATTTCAATGGTATTGCCAACAATGCGAATTCAGGAAGGGTAACGCCACCGGATCCCACCGGTGATGTAGGTCCGAATCATTATGTGCAGGTTGTTAACTGTATGTTGCAGATGTACAATAAAACAGGAACCTCGGTTTTCGGGCCGGTGATGACATCCACGATATGGAATGGATTTAACGGCAACTGGACAGGCCACAATGATGGCGATGCCGTCATACTGTATGATGAAGCAGCAGACCGATGGCTGATCAGCCAGTTTGCGATCGATTGTTCCGGGTCGCCCTATACTGAGTACGAACTCGTTGCCATCTCAACGACTTCCGATCCGACGGGATCTTATTACCGTTATGCTTTTCTGGTGGATTACATGCCCGATTATCCCAAACTGGGCGTATGGCAGGATGGTTATTACATGGCCATCAACCGCTTCAATACCAATACCGGTTCTACCCCTTTCATCGGTGCCGCGGGTTGTGTGCTTCAGCGGAGTAAGATGCTTACCGGCGACGCCACCGCCCTGATGATTTATTTTAAGACGGAATTACTCGGTGGATCCGGTTCCGGAGCAGGTGCAGATTGTTATTCGATGTTGCCTTCCGATTGTGACGGCACCGCTGCACCGGCCGGTACTCCCAACTATTTTACTTATATCAACGATAATACTTCCGGTGGAGCAAGTGAACTCAGGATATGGGCCTTACACGTTGACTGGACCACCACTTCCAATTCGACTTTCACCTATGTGACGAATCTGCCGGTAACAGCCTATACGATGCTCGGCACTGCCACCGGCGTGATTCCGCAACAGGGCACGACCAACAAACTGGATGGACTCGGCGACCGGCTTATGTTCAGGAACCAATACCGGAACTTCGGAACCTATGCCTCATTTGTCACCTGTCATAATGTCAATGTAGGATCCGGTGTTGCCGGATTGCGGTGGTATGAATACCGCAAGACCGGTGCAAGCTGGACGGTAAACCAACAGTCAACCTATAATCCCGGCGACGGGAAATCCAGGTGGCTGGGAAGCGTCGCGATGAATGCAAATGGCGATATGGGCCTGGCTTATACCGTTTCAAGTGGGTCCATGTATCCTTCCATTTATTTTACCGGGCGAAAATCGACAGATGCATTAAACCAGATGACGGTTACAGAAGGCATCATCCAAACCGGAACCGCTTCCATGACCGGGGCAACACGATGGGGCGATTATGCCGCCATGAGTGTCGATCCTTCGGATAATGCCACCTTCTGGACCACGAACGAATATATCGGAACCTATGGGGGAACCTGGCCTTGGGCGACAAAGATTGCTTCCTTCAAATTCACTAACCAGCCTACCGCTATTACCATGGCTGCATCTGCCATTACGCTTTCCACAGCCACATTGAACGGTACCGTCAACCCCAACGGGTTCGCAACAACGTATTATTTTCAATGGGGAACCACCACGAGTTATGGTAACAATACCACATCCACCGCTGCCGGTTCAGGAACCACTACACTTCCCGAAACGGCTGCCATCAGCGGACTAACCGGTGGCACTACCTATCATTTCAGGATTGTCGCTGTAAACACCGATGGGACTTCCTATGGTGCTGATATGACTTTTGTACCCGGACAAGCCGTGGTTACCACGACTTCCGCTACCGCCATCGGACTGACAACGGCCACTTCAGGCGGTAATGTAACCACCGATGGAGGAGCCACCGTAACCGCCAGAGGGGTTTGCTGGAGTACCTCCGCTAACCCTGTTGCCACCGGGAGTCACACGACCGACGGATCAGGAACCGGGACTTTTACCAGCTCCATCACCGGTCTTACCACGAATACTTTATACCATATCCGGGCCTATGCAACCAACAGTACAGGCACTTATTATGGCAATGATCTTACCTTCAATACCCTTTGCAACATATACACACTGCCCTTTTCCGAGAGCTTTGCCGGAACGACCATCCCATCCTGCTGGTCGCAGGTGGATAATGCATTGAACGGGCAGGTATGGCTCTTTGGCGTGATCACCGGACAAACACCCAATCCTGTCCTGACCGGCAACTATGCTTTTGTGAACAGTGATGCCTATGGTGCCGGCAACACACAAAATGCGGATCTGGTTTCGCCTACGTTGGATATGACCGGCTTAAGCAATATCACCCTCTCATTCAGCCATTATTTTCTCTCCTATGCCGGATCATCGGGAACGGTTTCTTACAGCATTAATAACGGTTCCACATGGACTCAGTTGCAGCAGTTTACCACCACTTCGGCTACCAATCCTGCCAGTTTCAGCCAGGTGGTCGCGGCGTTGGCCGGACAGAGCCAGGTGAGGATCAAATGGAATTATACCGGTACGTTTGGCTATTCTTGGGCGATTGATAATGTTCAACTGACCGGAACCGGTTTGGCGACGCTTTCTGTTACGCCCCCAAGTCAAAGTGTCTCGTCAACCGGTGGCCAGACGACCTTCACGGTGACCTCCAATTCTGCCTGGACGGCAGTCAGTAACCAGACCTGGTGTACTGTAACGCCTTCCGGAACCGGAAACGGAACGATCACATCCACCTATTCCGATAATTTAACCACAACGCCACGAACGGCAACCATTACCGTTACCGTGATTGGCCTGACCCCCGTTACCGTAACCGTTGTTCAGGACGGAATGGCTCCGTTTTTAACAGTAACCCCGTCGAACCAGAATGTTCCGGCCACTCCCGCGGGAACTACCACATTTAACATATCGGCCAACGTGGCATGGACAGCCACCAGTTCTGATACCTGGTGTACGGTTACCCCTTCAGGTACTGGCAATGGAACATTGATCGCCTCCTATACCGTGAATACCTCCACCGCTTCCAGGATTGCCACAGTTTATGTTACCGGCAGCGGTTTGTCTGTTCAGAACGTAACGGTAACACAAAACGGTACTTCGCCGACCCTGTCGGTTTCACCACCTAACCAGAATGTCTCTGCAGCTGCAGGTTCCACCAATTTCACCGTTACCTCCAACAGCAACTGGACCTCGACCAGCGATGCCACATGGTGTCTGGTTACCACCGCAGGCTCAGGTAACGGAACCCTGGCAGCCAACTATCAGGAGAATACGACCACAGCACAACGGATCGCCAATATCACGGTTACAGTGGCCGGACTTCCGAACCAGACAGTAACCGTTACGCAAGGCGGTGCGGCTCCGGTGCTTTCGGTAATGCCTGCCGACCAGCTCGTTACTTCGGCTGCCGGTTCGGCGACTTTTACCGTCACCACCAATGCACAATGGAATGCAACCAGCAATGTTCCCTGGTGTGCAGTGACCCCTTCAGGAACCGGTTCCGGCAACCTGATCGCGAACTACACAGAGAATACAGGCGGTGCAGACCGTATAGCCAGCCTGACCGTTACAGTATCGGGTTTAACGCCCCAGGTGGTTACGGTTCATCAGCTGACAGAGGTGGGAATCAGTTCTCTTGCAGGCAACAATATCGAGATTGTTCCCAATCCTACAACCGGGAAATTTCATCTTGTAACCAGTAAGGAAATGAAGGAAGCAGAAGTGACCATCCTGGATATGACCGGAAGAACAATCCTCTCCAGGTTGTGTTCGGAAGATGCTGACTTGATTTTTGACCTTACCGGTTCCCCCCAGGGATGTTACCTGGTAAAGATACTGTTGAACAACGGAATCACGATTCACCGCCTGATTGTTAGCAAGTAAAAGTGCCTGATAATCAGGGAATCAGTCGATAAGTTGCGTATCTTTGTAAAGTCATTCTGATTTTATTTATCTCTATTATCCATCGACTTCATATGAAGAGAATCATTTTATTGGCCCTGATTGCCTTAGTTTACCTGATCACTCCGCCTGAATCGATTGCGGTAACTGCCAAACCGGGCCCCGTGGAATACACCCAACCCGATGGCTCCAAAATCATGCTCCTGCTAAAAGGAGATGAACACATTCACTGGGCGACAACGCTCGACGGCTATACGATCCTGTCGAATGCCACGGGCACCTACGTTTATGCTGCCATTCAGCCGGATGGAAAACTGGGATTTTCAGCTGTTCAGGCGAATGATCCCGGTAAACGGGCACCTGCCGAGACTACTTTCCTGCAAACCCTCTCCAAGGGCTTGTTTTTCAGTAAGGATCAGATTGCCGAGATGAAAGCGTTCGGGTTAAAAGGGAAAAATTCGGATGCTCCGATGATTGGGGGATTTCCGACCACCGGCGTCCGGAAGCTCCTGATGATCCTGGCCAACTTCAGCAATACAACGACAACCTATTTGCAGTCCGATTTCAACAACTACATGAACCAGGTGAACTATAATGGTACCGGGAGTTTTCGCGATTATTACCTGGAAGTTTCCTATGGTTTGCTCACCGTAAACACTACCGTAACCATCTGGGTGGTTTTGCCCCATACCCACGACTATTATGGTCCTGATCCCATGTGGGGTGATTTTGCTTATGATGCAGTGGTGGCAGCCAATAACCAGGCCGCCGTCAATTATGCCGAATATGACAACAACAGCGACGGGGTTGTCGACGGCGTTGCCATTATCCACCAGGGCAGGGGACAGGAAGAATCGGGAAACACCAATGATATCTGGTCGCATAGCTGGGAACTCTCCAGTGCCGGATTTACGGTTGCACAGCGGACTTTCGACGGCGTCCTTGTAGATGCCTACACCACCATGCCGGAGAAAATGGGCCCTTCCTCGATGGGGAACATCGGGGTGATGTGTCATGAATTTGGTCATAACCTGGGCGCACCTGATTTTTATGATGTCGATTATTCCACCGGGGGACAATACGAAGGTACCGGAGATTGGGATTGTATGGCCGGGGGAACATGGAATGGTGCAAGCGGAACGAAGCCTGCACACCACAATGCATGGACAAAAAATTACTTCGGATGGACGACACCGGTCGTTCTGACCACCGCGCAGACCGTACTTCTCAGGAATGCCCAGGTGTACCAGGATGTGGTAAAGTATAATACGACTTCCTCCAATGAATATTTCATTGTTGAGAACCGGCAACAAACCGGCTTTGATGTTGGTATTCCCGGTCACGGCCTGATCATTTATCATGCCGACGGAAACTATATTACCGCCCATCTCAGCAACAACGATATCAATGTTTCAAGCCACCAGGGCTTTTATCCCATGGCAGCCAATTCCACCACGGCCAATGGAATCATGAGCTCACCCGGAACCATTAATTCGTCCGGTTGTCCTTGGCCGGGAACCACCAGTGAAACCACTTTTACCGATGCCAGTATGCCCAATGCAAAATCCTGGGCCGGCGTCAATACCGCACTGCCACTGATCAACATCGTTGAAAATACGGTATCAAAAGAAGTGAATTTCTGCTTCATCAGCTGTGCGCCATCATTGAATGTTACCCCGCCAACCCAGAATGTATCCACCACTGCCGGAACGACTTCTTTTACCGTTACCACTACTTCCGCGTGGACATCGGTCAGTAACCAGACCTGGTGTACCGTTAACCCTTCCGGTACCGGTAATGGCACCATCACCGCAAACTATACGCAGAATCTGTCACCAACCTCACGAACCGCCAACATCACGGTTACCGTTGCCTCGATCAGCCCGGTGGTTGTAACGGTCGTTCAGGCAGGGACCGCTCCTTCGCTCAGCATCACACCGCCCAACCAGAATGTTCCTGCCACACCGGCGGGAAACACCTCGTTCGCGATTACGGCAAATGTAGCCTGGACAGCAGTGAGTTCTGACACCTGGTGCATTGTTCCCGCCTCCGGAACCGGAAACGGGACGTTGGTGGCCGACTATACCGCGAATCCCAATACCACTCCACGAACCGCCACGATCAGCGTGACAGGGGCAGGACTGTCGGTGCAAACCGTTACCGTGACACAGAGTGGTTCGGTACTTACCCTATCGGTCACACCGCCCAACCAAACCGTCACGTCACCTGCCGGAAATACTTCTTTCAGCGTGACCTCCAACAGCAACTGGACTTCGATCAGCGATGCCACATGGTGCCTGGTTACCAGCGCCGGTTCAGGCGACGGAACCCTGGCAGCCAATTACCAGGAGAATATCAGCACCGCACAACGGATCGCCAGTATCACCGTGACGGTTGCCGGACTTCCCAACCAGGTCGTAACCGTTACCCAGGCCGGAGCAGCTCCGATCCTTTCGGTGACACCGCCCGACCAGATTGTGACCCAGGCAAGCGGTTCAGCGATTTTTACCGTGACCACCAACGCACAATGGAGTGCAACCAGTAATGTTTCCTGGTGTTCAGTGACGCCTTCGGGCAGTGGAAACGGAAACCTCGTGGCAGACTTCACAGAAAACGCTACCGCATTCGACCGGATGGCCAGCCTCACCGTGACGGTTTCGGGCTTGACACCCCAGGTGGTGACGATTCATCAGCTTACCAATGTGGGTGTTGAATCACATCCGGATATCACTACCACGATCGCACCGAATCCTACCACCGGCAGATTTCATCTCATTTCATCGGAGATGAAGAAAATGGACGTGATCATCCTGGATATGACGGGCAGGAAAATCCTCTCCAGGTCATGCACAAGTGAGGCTGATCTGACCTTTGACCTCACTGGTACACCACAAGGCTGTTACCTGGTAAAAGTAATGATGAACAATGGCATTACAGTTCACCGTTTGATTGTAGGCAAATAAGAAAATAAAGATGGATTTTCAGAAGGACAGGAACTAATCGCTCCTGTCTTTTTTTTGTATCAACGGGAGGATCTTTTCCACCTGGTCGGTCAGTTCCTTGCGGGTGCCGTCATTCCGGATGGTAAAATCCGTCAGCTCGATGCATCGGCGAAGGTTCTGTTTGGCGGGATCCGTGGTGGTCATCTCCCGGGCCTCATTCTCCTGGAAAGTCGCATAAGAGATCTTGTCGGTTTCGGATTGTCGCAGCACAATCCGCTCATACCGGATTCTCGGATCCGCATCCACGGCCAAAAGATAAAACTTTCCTTTTTTTCGCAGCGAATCTATTTCCCCGGGTGTCCGGATACTTTCAATCACGCAGTCTTTACCTGAAACCATGGCGATTTCGTAAAGCTGATCCGTCACATAGGAAGCCCCGAATTTTGCCCGCAGTTCATTGGCGATGTTGAACAGGGAGTCACGGTTCTCGGGTAATCCGGCGGCCCGCACCTTGCTTAGCAGCCAGGCTCTGACAGAATAATGGCTGAATCCTTTTTCCGCCACCAGGTATTCAACAATGGTGCCTTTTCCTGCGCCAAGTGTTCCGGTAATGCCAAGAATGATCATTTGCGTTTTAATCTATTCACCTCAACTCCCGGCCCCTTCTCCTAATGGAGAAGGGGCCGGGGATGAGGTGCTTGGGTTAATTTTATTAAATATCCCCTCTCTTCAAGCCTTCAATCCACTTGCCTGCCACAACCGGCTGGTGGTTGGTCAGTTTCACCATCAACCGGTCAATCTGGTCATCCACCTGGAGGATCGCATAATGTTCGGGGCGAAGAAATTTATCTTCCACCGATCTTTTCAACATCTCCACCAGGGGATCAAAATAGCCGTCAATATTCAGGATACCAATGGGTTTTTGGATGATCTGCAACTGGTGCCACGAAAGCATTTCGAAAAGCTCATCCAGTGTACCATACCCGCCCGGTAAGGCAATGAACGCATCAGAAAGTTCTGCCATCAGCGCTTTCCGTTCCTGCATGCCTTTCACGATGTGGAGCTTTTCCAGTCCCTTGTGTGCCACTTCCCGGTCAACCAATCCCTGTGGCATCACCCCGGTAACTTTTCCGCCTTCCGAAATCATGGTATCAGCGATGATTCCCATCAATCCCACATTGGCGCCCCCATATACGAGATGTATCGCATGGGCGGTGAAATACCGGGCCATCTTCTCCGCTTCCACCCGGTAAACGGGCTTTGCGCCGGTTCCGGAACCGCAAAATACACAAATTGTCCTGATCATTAAAAGTAATTTGTCGTAAAGATGTAAATTTGTCTGAATTGCGTATCAAAAATAATCATTTAAAGCAACCGGGGAGGGAATTTTCATGAATACACTTTATCCTTTGAAGTTTAAACCCGCCTTTAAAGAGAAGATATGGGGCGGACAGAAGATCAGGACTCAACTGGGTTTGGATTTCTCGCCTCTGCCGAACTGTGGGGAAGCATGGGTGATTTCCGGAGTTCCGGGCTCTGAAACACCGGTCAGCAACGGTTTTCTCAAGCACAACACCCTCAACGAATTGCTGGAAGTATATATGGATGAGCTGGTAGGAGAAAAGGTCTTTGACCGTTTCAAGGAGGAGTTTCCCATCCTGATCAAGTTCATCGATTCCAACGATTATCTCTCCATTCAGGTTCATCCCGATGATGAAATGGCCGCCCGGAAAGGGCTCGGGAACGGGAAATCCGAGATGTGGTATATCATGCAGGCCGATGAAAACGCACGACTTTACTCCGGTTTTAACCGCGAACTCAACCAGAAATCCTATCTCGGTTATTTTGAGAACCATCGCATCAAAGAGATCCTGAATGAGGAAGTGGCCAGAAAGAATGATGTCTTTTATATTCCCGCCGGCCGGATCCATGCCCTCGGGCCCGGCATCCTCCTCGCTGAGATCCAGCAGTCCTCCGACACCACTTACCGCATCTACGACTGGGACCGCATTGCAGCTGACGGCAAACCCCGGGAGCTGCATACCGCCGAGGCGCTGGAAGCCCTTGACTTCACCTTCCACAATTCCTACCGGACGCATTATCCTTCTTTGCCCAACCAGACAAACCCGGTGGTTGAAACACCTTATTTCAGCGTCAACCAGCTGATGCTTGACCAATCCCTGCGAAAAGATTATTCCGACCTTGATTCTTTCGTCATCTATCTTTGCGTGGAAGGCTCTGCAACGATTGAATCCGGGGATTCCCGCAGCCTTCTTAAAACAGGGGAAGCCATGCTGATCCCTGCAATACTGGAGGAAATCATCCTTCATCCGTCACCCAAATGCAAAATACTCGAAAGCTTCATCGCTGGCTGAACCCATGCTAACAAAGACCTTGCAATGAAGAATAAAATTATCCTTCTATTCATCCTTTTCATTGCATCTATTATTTCGGGTTGCCAATATACAAAGCGGGAAAAGGTAATAACACCTGACCCGGCAAAAGAAAGACTTGCACTGGATTCGCTGGAAATTATTGATTCGCTGGTGAACCTTCATCAGTTCAATAATTCTGATAAACTGATCCATTTTGCCTCACATGCCCTTTCGATAGCCACCCGGCAACCTTCCCCCGCTGTCGTGGCCAAAGCCTATACCGTGAAGGGTGAAGCCGTTTTTAACAACCAGAAAGATTCTGCCTATTTCTATTTTTCAGAGGCGCTTAAACTGGCCGACCAATACAAGCTCACGGATCAAAAGCCCATCATTTTATTCCAGCTCTCGAAAATTTATGGTGCCACCTTCGACTATAAAATGTGTGTTATTTTGCTGGACTCGGTGATCCGGTTGACCACATTGACACGGAATTTTTCGGTTTTATCAAATGCCTATACGGATTTTGGGATAGTGAAAGATAATTTACATGATTATACTGACGCAAAAAGGATGTTTGATACAGCTTACCAAATCGCATCAAGGCATTCCTTATTCAAACAAATGGGAGCGGCACTAGGTAATCTGGCACGGTTTGAAAATGAGATTCCTCAATCGATTATTCTGCACAGACGTGCAATTGAATTCCTGAAGAAATCACGAGGAACAGAAGAAGCCATGGCTGGTCTCTTAATAAATATAGGAGCACGATGTGAAAATCCTGACAGTGCAATCACCTATTATCTTTCTGCCATTAAAACCGTGGATTCAGCCAGTTCCAGCGAAGTTCAAATGGCTGCCTATAATAATATGGCTTACAGTTATCTTGACAAAAAAGATTTTATCAATGCAGAGAAGTGTTTATCGGGTTATGCAATCCCGTTGGCCGCAAGATATGGGGATTTTGACTGGTTGGCAACCCTTTATGATACTTATTCAGATGTACAAATAGCAAGGCAAAACTTTTCCGGGGCAGTCATAACAGAGAAAAAAGCATACAAAACCAGGGAAAAAGCTTACGATAAGCAGGTAACCGGGCAGGTAAGGTTGCTGGCAGCTCTTTTGGATGTGAAGAACAAGGAACTCAAGATTAAAAACAATGAACAGGAGCTTCAGAAAAAGGAAAACAAGATACGAATGATGAGCCTTTTCTTCATCATTGCATTGTTATTGGTGGGTTCTGCGGGATTATTACTACTTTGGATTCACCAACGGAGCCGGTTGAAATTCGAGCGGCAACTGGTTTCATCTGCCAGGCAAATCATCGATCTGGAAGAAAACATGAAAGGGAAACTCTCTATGGAGTTGCATGATATGACCAGCCCGATTTATACGAGTCTTTTACATCAGATTGAAACGACTGAAATTCCTGATTCAGCAATCAAGACTTCACTGCAGGTAAAACTGACTGAACTTGCAGACCGAATCCGTCAGATCTCCCATAAGATGAGTAAGGTTTATATTGAGCAATTATCTTTCAGCGAGATTATTTCGGGATTGTGTGAGGATATGCAGTATATGACCGGGGCCAGGATCCATCTTGATCTTGATCAAAACCAGATCATCCTAACGCCCGAAAAGGCAACCCACGTAGTCAGGATCGTTCAGGAATTACTGGCCAATGGCGCCAAATATGTGAAAAAAGGCGAAATCAACCTCAGTATTTCCGTCGAATTTAAAAACCTGAACATCATATATCACGACAATGGGCCCGGTTTTGTCATCCATGACAATGGCACGGTCGGACTGGGACTGACCAATATCAGGGAACGGGCAAAATTGATAGGAGGGAAGGCTGAACTGGAAACGGCTCCGGGAAAGGGTACTCATTGGTTTATTTTTATTCCTCTTTAAAAAATATTCTAACGCTAATCAGAAAAATATGATCCGGATTTTTGTTATCGAAAACGATGCTCCCATCATCGTATCAGGTTTAAAAAGATTTTTCTTCCCCTCCCGCGACGGGATCGACATCATTGGTTTTGCAGAAACCGTTGAGGAAGCCATCGAAAAAACGAAGCCACTGGAATTCGATCTGTTCATTCTTGATCTGTGGCTTGATAACAAGCTTCCTATTCAGAATTTCCGAACATTGAAAGATCACTTTCCTGGTAAACCTGTTTTGATATATACTTCTGAAGTAGCTTCTGCTTGGAAACAAAGAATGTTTCAGGAAGGTGCCACAGGGTATTTGACAAAAAATACAACACGTGCTGAATTTAAAGATGCAATATTGAAGACTGCAAATGGGGAACGATTCTTCCCGGCTACTCATCGGTATTTGACTCCAGATTTAAATCCTGAAGTAGCAGTTGAGGAAAAATACCCGTTATCGCCGATTCACAAAGAGATCATTTACCTCCTTTCCAAAGGATTGTCACATAAAGAAACTGCAACTGCAATGCATCTTAGTCTTTCCGGCTTTGAGAAGACATTGCAATCGTTAAAAATCCGGTATAATATAAAGAATACGCTGGAACTGGTATCGATGTTTAATACGATTGCAAAATCCGCAGAAAATCCTTAATATTCTCATAGAATTCATTTTCATTTTCCGTTATTTCTTCTCGGGTTTTTAATCCGGTGTACGGCCTGTGCACCAGATCGGGATGTATGATTTTATAATCGGCACAAAATGTGATTGATAACCCATAAATTGTCTCGTTTGTATTACGGTTTTATGTAATTATTTTACATAAAATAGATTTTGTTTTCGCCATTTCTTTACCGGAAATTTACTACCTGATTTTAACCTATTAATTTTTCCTCTTCCCATGAAAAAAACCGCTGGTATCATCCTTGTATTTCTTCTTTTTGGATTAACCCAAGCTTATGGACAAACAATCCCATTTTATTCCATTCCTTCTTATAATGTTCCGGTAGATGGTTATGCCGGGTTTATCAGCAGAACTTCCCCCCCTCCAATTCCCTCAAAAGGGAAAGTTGATGCCAAAATTCATGTCAGATCTGCAACCAGTGTGCCCCCGGATGTTTATGTCACGGTTTGGGTTTCAACCGCTGACCGTTCAACCCTCCTTGGGCCGTTTATGGTGAAATGTGGTGAAACGCTCACTGTTTCGATCGATGAACGCCAATGGGGCGTACTGGTTGAGTGCGATACAAATGTGCTTGTTGATGTTTGGTTTGAGTAAAAAAACGGTATGAAAAAGTTCGAGTTTAAGATTTCAATTCAGAAGTTGGGGAAAAACGATTTCGAGTAGTTTCCCCATGGCTGGTTGATTGCACTGTCATGGGAACTAATTAGCGATACTATATCGAATTTTACTCGGGTTTAAGTTGCGCTAAAACAAATCAGCAATCTGATAAACATCAATATTTCAACCTTATAACTAATATTAGATTATGAAAACAAAACTTTTTCTTGTCTTGATCATGCTAGGGGTATCTTCAACAATTTTTGCACAATATATTAAGCCATGTGACGTCATTTGTGCGGTTACTGTATCAGATCCTGGTTATATACCTGGAGACACATATAATGTTATTCAAGAGTAGTTACCGACGAACCAAATATTTCACCTTATTTTGTACAGACAGTTGGAATAGGCCTCAACTCAGTGTCTTATACGGTGACGGGTAATTATATATATCTGCCTGATCCGGTATGGCAAACATACTATACAATTCAAATTGCTGTAAGAAAGAATAATATTCCTTCTAGTCAACAAAACGCATTAACTTATGCGAAAATAGATGGTGTAGCCAAAACATTAACAGGTGATTATGAAATGAAGGTGAGCTTTTAGGTTGAATTAGTGATTTTCATAAAGAATGGTATAACATTTCAAATTTGTTATATCATTCTTTATCTTTGTTAAAATTGAAGAAAAGTGTTTAGGTCATTTTTTATTTTTTTATTACTAATTCCCATTCTTTGTTTCTCCCAAGGAGAATGGAATAACTGGTATTTTGGCTGGCACGCAGGCATGTCATTCAATTCAGGTGTACCTGTTGCCTTACCCACAACCCTAATGGCTCAATCTAGTGGAGTTGAGGCCTCGTCGGTATCTGATTCAAATGGGATGTTCTTGTTTACTAATACACCATTTGATGTTTATAATAAAAACTTTCAAATTATGCCTAACGGGAATGGTTTATTGGGGGGTGTTGGGTATACTCAATCGCTTGCCGTAAATCTTCCCGGGAATGATCATATTTATTATCTGTTTACTGCAGATAACCTTGCACCTGGTAATGGATTACGATATTCTATAATCGATATGCATCTTAGTGGGGGATTGGGAGATATTGTTAGTGGAATGAAAAACCTTACGTTACCATTTGGTGATAGTGTTCATCTTCAGTTGACTGCTACACGGCACAAAAATAATAAAGACATTTGGATAGTTGCACTAAACTTTGGGAAAAAGAATACTTTTTTGTCTTACCTTTTGACCGATTCAGGATTAGCACCTTTACCGGTTATTAGTCCCTGCAGTTTTTCACGAACTTACTATATGCCTGATGACAGAGGATCTATGAAGATATCGCAGGATGGTAGATTTCTAATCAGATCCGATTCTTTGCAACAATTGTGCTGGTTTGATGATTTTACCGGACATGTAAATTTGAAATTTAATTTTAAAATTATCTCTAATGGATCAGAGTTGGTTACGGTAGGTAAAGAATTTTCCATTGACTCCCGATTTCTTTATTTTAGTGCACAAGCTGGAAACCCACTAAATGCAATATTATTTCAATATGACATGCATGCCCCTGATTCATTATCTTTTGTGCAAAGTCAAACATACATCGGTTATGGAGCGGGTAGAAGTATTCAACTAGGGCCTGATACTAAAATTTATTTGGGTAACAACGATTCGTTTAGCGATTCAATGCATGTAATCAATAATCCTTCCTTACAAGGATTATCTTGTTCATATGTAAAAAACATATTATCATTAGGGAATATGCATAATTCATGCATCCCAAAATTTATCCAACGTTATAAAGCCTACATCCACAACATCGGGAATTGCCGGAATGTTGCCATTCATTTTCTGGGGGATATCTGGCCTCCTGCCGATAGTGTGAGATGGAATTTCGGAGATCCGGGATCAGGAGGATTAAATATTTCAACGATTGAAAACACTTCTCATACCTATTCCGCTTCGGGCATATACCAGGTTCAATTGTATGTCCGTCATAACGATAACCGCACAGATACTTCATGGCAAACCATTATAATCCTGGATTCACCAGTGCCACAGCTTGGCCCTGATCAATCAATCTGCAACGGCGATTCTGTTCAGTTTGATGCAGGAGCATGTACGGGCTGCACCTTTGAATGGAAAAACATTGCAACAGGTGTTGTGGTCGGCACCAACCAAACCTATACCGCAACAACCGCTG
>JBBRTX010000021.1:0-57355 GCA_038244085.1 Bacteroidales bacterium
ACATTCGGCTTGATTTCTAAGCCAGCCAAGCCGTTCGTTCCGGGACGCTCCATTTAATTCCCATCTTTCTTCTCCAAACCGGAACTCACTTCTCTGCCTGGCTTTTAACGGAATCTTCGCCGTGTGGGTACCCCACCGAAAAACCCTACGGCGAAAAACGAGCATCTTTGATTGGTGAATTGTTTATGGTTAATTGTTATTTGTGATTGGTGATTGGTGATTAGTGAGTGGACAAGCGAAGGTGGACAAGGTGTTTTCGGACTGATAAAAACCAGAGTAGAAAATATGTTATCTTTTGTGAGAATGTATGTTTGCAATTCGCGAATCGCAAATCAAAATAAAACATCATGAATTTTGATGAGCCGGCACAACCATTAACAACAGGGTTGAGAAACCCTCCAAATACGTGTAAAAGATGAGCTCAGCATTACCAATATTCTCCAATCCCCTTATAGAAGAGCTTTATAGGAATGATATGCGGGTTGATCATAACCTGGTCAAGGAAATCCTCTCATTGCCTCGCGAAACCCTGATTGATGATCTTCACAAAGTGCTCCGTGATTCGATCGACCGGTTTCATTATTTCTCCATGGAAACAGAATGGAAGGAAGATACTCACGACTTTCCCATACATGCGCTCTTCCTTCTCACTGAACTCAGAAGTGAACAAAGCCTTGCGGTCATTCTTAACATATTACGCCAGGGGAATGAATACATTGAATTTTGGTTTAATGATTTCCTGACTGAAGATTTCTGGGAAACGATATTCTGGCTTGGAATGAACAAGCTTGATGATCTGGCTGCTTTCATGAAAGAGGAAGGTGTTTATTGCTATTCCAAAACAGAAATTTCAGAGGCGGTCGCCCAGATCACGCTTCATTACCCCGAGAGGAAGAAAGAAGCCATTGATTGGTTCAAAAATGTTTTCTCTTTTTATTTGGTAAACGCTGAGAATGAGGCACTATTCAATGGGGATCTGGTCAGCTTGATGGTTTGTGACGTTGTTGATATTAATGGATCGGAGCTTCAGCAGGAAATCGTCCAATTATATGAAAATGGCCTTGCTTTCCCGGGAATAGCAGGAACTTTGGATAAGGTACTGTTTGAATTAGGGAAAATCCTACTCTTTGATGCAAAGCGGGAAACTCACACAATTTTTTTATGGTATGAGGACATTCTTAAAACCTGGAATTGTTATACCAATAATGATGACATTGAGAATGACAATGATTTGATCTTATTGATGTTGACTATATGCTTGAAATTCCAACTAACAGTACATCCAGCCGATTTACAGTTTACAATGCAATATGATATGCATTATTATAACGTGGGATAAGTATCCATTCATCACATTAAAATATTTCCCATTCCTCTGTCTCTCCCTCAACCACAATAAAAAGCGGATGTGCTTCCATTTCGGTTTGTTGTAATAATTGGTCGTATTTTTCCTGATCTCTGATCTCTAGCTTTTTCAACAAATGATTTTTCTCATATTGCATTTGGCCTTTAGAAACCGGGATTTTTGAATGCGAAAAAGGTCTGTCAATTTTATCCTTATTAAAATTATATCCACGTCGCAGCGACTCTTCGTACACCGCTTCTAAATACTGATTGATTGCATTCACCGGTTTGACGGCACTTTTAAACCGAATGAGTTGGGGATGATTTTTATAACCTTTTGTATTACCGAGTAAAACATTTTTTGCCAGCAAGGTTTCGCGCCAAAGCGCAACCAGGCCTTTCGCGTCTAAATATTTTGGATGAAGCGACCAGATTCTCATGCCGGAAATATTTTTTCCAGAACCGTGGTTCGATAATCGAAAATTTCATTCAATTTTTTTTGAATCACGAGTTTGTTGGCCATGCTGCCCAGGAAACCAAATGGGGGTTGATAACTGACAATGTCGCTCATTAATACCTTATCGCCTTGCTGCTTAATAATGTGCTGATGGTGCCACATGCTATATGGGCCAACTCTTTGTTCATCAACAAAATAAAATTTGTCTTTTACATGGGTTATTTCGGTAACCCAGTTTGTCTTTATGCCAAATACGGGTTTAACCATATAACGTATGATCATTCCCTCATAGATTTTATTGGGCAGGTTTTTCGAGCGAATATCAAAACCCATGTATTCGGGAGTAATCTTTTTTAAGTTTTGAGGTGAAGAAATAAAATCCCATATTTCGTCGACGGAAGCATTCAAAATCTGCTCCCGATGAAATTGATAAAATGCCATAATTTTACAAATTTTTAAGCGGGATATAATTATTTTTCCGCATTTGAATTAATCACTTTATTTCATGCAAAATACGCAAGGCTTCGGAAACATGTTTTTCGGATTGCGTTTGCGAGTTGAACATAAAAACCACTTTTCCTTTTTTATCGATGATATAGGTAACCCTGCCAACGATGAGTCCGAATAAGTTAGCAGGTACGCCAAATAACCTGCGGACTTTATTGCCGGTATCGCTCAGCAGCGTAAAGTTCAGGTTGTGCTTTTTCGCAAAATCTAAATGGCTTTCAACCGACTGTGCACTTATGCCGATAATCATTGCATCGGCCTCTTCAAAAACCGTAAACTGGTCACGAAAGGCACAGGCTTCGGCTGTACAACCGGGCGTGTCGTCTTTGGGATAAAAATAGATCACAAGATTTTTTTTGCCCAAAACAGAATCGAGTCGGAACAAATTGCCAAATTGGTCTTTTAATTCGAATGAAGGAACGGTACTTCCTACTGATATTTTTTCCATATGTTGCGCGCTGTTGTTGAAGTTTAAATAACCAATAAAAAGAAGAAGATAGATGGTGAGATAAAACAAATAAAAATTTCTGAGCCTTTTGTATTTCAAATCACCGGGATACATATTACCAAATAAACCTTTGATTTCTTTCCAGAAAACCGGCTTAATGTTGATGGTCCAGCTGTCGGTTTGGTAAACAATTTTCCTGAACTTACTTCTGTAGTAGCCCAGGGGCAAACCCCAGATTACAAAAAGAATGAACCATATATTTTTAATGATGTAATCCAGCATAGTTATTTTTTAGGAAACCAGGGGAAAAAGGAATTTGTTTTTTGAACGTAATCACGGTATTGCGGTTTGCTGTCTTTCAGGCTTTTTTCGAGTAATGCAACGCCCGAAATCTTAATGATGAGCAGGGTCATGCCGATGGAGCCGATAAATGTCCAGTAACTTCCTGCGGAAATGCTGAAAAGAGCAAACGACCACCATACGGCCGAATCGCCAAAATAGTTGGGATGCCGCGTATATTTCCAAAACCCGGTATTCAGGACTTTGCCTTTGTTGCTCGGGTTGTTCCTGAATTGTGCCAACTGAAAGTCGCCACCGGCTTCGAAGGAAAAACCAATCATAAAGACAAGAATGGCCAGATAATCGATCCAGTTTAATCCATTGGAAACGGTTAGTGCATTGGTGCCCAATAAGGGCAGGGAAACAAATAGAATTAAGGCACCCTGTAACAGAAAAGTCTGAAAATAGCTCACCCACCAATAGCGGTTCTCGCCATATTTTCGCCTGAATTCTCGGTAGCGAAAGTCTTCTCCTTTGCCGAGATTTCGCCACGCCAGATAAATCGCAAGGCGGAGCCCCCAAAGGCTGACAAAAGCCAACAATATAATTTTGCGCGTATAAAAGTCTCCCGAATTATAACAGTAAACAGCATTTACAATTACAAAACCCATCCCCCAAAACAGGTCGACAATGCTTACGTTTTTGATCATCGCACTCAATGCCCATAAAAGAGTGACAAGAACAAAGATGACAAACGAGGCCTGGAGAAATAACGTGAACATGGCTTAGTTTTTTGTGGTGAATAACAAGGAAACGGCAATGGCACCGTTGCCTGCGTGCATGCCAATTACGGGCGAGATATCAACTACCGACACGGGTCCTTTCCCGGTAATTTCCATCATTTTACTTTCGGCATATTTTGCGCCGTCCGGGTTGTGTGCATGTAAAACAATATAATTCCATACAGACTTTCCCTGGCTGATTTTTTCGATATGTTTAAACACTTTGTTGAGGCTGGCCTTTTGGCTGAATGTTTTTCCAAACAAAAGTGATTTACCCGCTTCGTCCATCGAAATAACCGGATTGATGCCCAAGATATTCGCAATAAAACCGGCAGGTTTCGAAACGCGACCCCCTTTTATCATGAATTTTAAGTCTTTCACACTCACAAATATTTTTGCATTGGAAATGTCAGTTTCAAGGGATTTGACGATCGCTTCTGCCGTCATGGCTGCTTCAATATTTTGGGCAGTTTTCAGCACCAGCAAACCCAGCGCTCCCGATAAATTTTTCGAATCGAGGACAAAAACAGGTTTATTAAATTCCTTTTGAATTCGCTGACCTGCTTTAAGGCTGTTCGCATAAGTTCCGCTAAACTGCGAGGTAAGATGAATGGCAATAATACCATCGTAATGCGAAGCCAGGTGCGAATATAAATTGGTAAAAGCAGCCTCGTTAATCTGCGATGTTTTTGGAAATTCAGAACTGCTTTCCAGCAAATCGTAAAACTGTTCGGGTTGGATGGTTATTTTATCGAGGTAATGATTGTCGCCAAAATTTAAATTCATTGGTACGACATTAATTTGATAGAAGTCAATCAGTTCCTGTGACAAATCGCAAGTTGAATCGGTAACCAAAGCGATGTTCCATTTTCTTTTGCAGGCAATTTCCAGCTGACGCTGCATATCATCCACTTTCTGAAAAGTAATAGTACCACTATCTTTTAGTTTATGAAAAAGTTGAGCGGGTTGGTTGGTGTGAACATGAATACGGCAGGTGTTTACGGAGCCTGCTACCACAACTGAGTCTCCATTCTGGTCTAAAAACCGTTTTAAGGATTCGGTGCTTGTTTGCAGGTTTTTAAGAATGGCCTCGGTACAATACCGGAAAGTAAGGTGCTCATCAATCACTTTTTCCGAATGAACAAGTGAAATGATTTCTGCTTTTTCGATGGCGAGATTTCTGATGTTTCTGTTTTTGATAAAATCAGTTACGCCTTTGATAAAAACCACGAATCCTTTGGCCCCTGCATCAACAAATCCATATTTTTTTAAGTCTTTAAGTTTTAAGGTTGTTTCCGCCAGCGATTTTTCCAATACCACAACCGAATCGAGAATTACTTTCTTGAAATCGTGAAATACTTCTTTTTTGCTGGATAAAAAGTCGGACCATTCGCGTATCACCGTTAACATTGTGCCTTCAACAGGATTGGATACGGCTTCATACATATACGGAATTGAATTTTTCACGCTATCAGCAAATTCATGAAGGCTGATAAGCTGTTTGTTTTTTGTTTCGGTGTTTAAACCATGTAAAAACTGTGCGAAAATTATCCCCGAGTTTCCTCTTGCCCCGATTAAAGCCGCTTCAGCAATATTCCCCATCGTTTTTTTATAGGATCTGTCCGGTTTTATGGTGTCGATGACGGCACGAATGGTAGAAGCCAGGTTGGTCCCTGTATCTTTATCTCTTACGGGAAAAACGTTTATCCTGTTTAGTTCTTCCTGATGCAATAATAATTGCTGGCTTCCCGCTAAAAAAGCGTAATAAAGAAATTTACCGTTAATTTCTTGATGAATAAAAGTATTCATTGGAGAGTATCAGGAAAACCAATTAACCAATTTTGCAATTTTAAAACGTATAAAAGCAAATCCAGAAACCAGCAAACCAATTTCGAACACAAGATACTTATTTTTTTACCCCCTTCTGTTTTTTTATTCTGTTATCTTCATTTAGATATTGAGTAGGTAGATTGTTGTCGGGAAAAACATTTTTTTTAAGTTTGCAGATCCTAATAGTAAAACTAAAAATAATCTCGCTAAAATGAAAAGAAACGGATATTTACTTTCGATACTGGTGATAGTGACATTGCTCATCAGCTGCAACAAAAGCAATGATAATTTAAAGATTGTTACAAGGAAACCCTATGCCTGGGTTGCCGGCGATATGGACAGTACCGGTTTCGGAATGATCCTGTTTTCTGCTGACAATGGTGAAACATGGGTAAGGCAAGGTCAGGGTAGTGCCTCATTGAAAGATATAGATGTTAATGATATTTGGGCTGTGGATGAAAATAATGTATGGGCAGTTTGTTCCGGCAATGTCATACTGAAAACGTCTGATGGTGGCCGGACATGGACTCGTAAGCAGACGCCTGCTAATAAAGCCACAACAGAATTATCAGCGATTTCCATCGTGAACAAAACCAACATTTGGATCAGCGGGGATGGTGGTACGGTTTATCATTCAAAGGATAACGGAAGTACATGGACTATCTTTGATACAAACATTTTTCATAATGGATTGATGCAAGGCATCTGGGCAATCTCCACTCAAAAAATATATGTTGTGGGATCGTATATCCCCAACAAAGTCAGAGGATTTATCGGTTTTACCCTGGATGGAGGTGTTACCTGGGATTCGATCAGTCCGGTAAATAATTACAACAGATACCAATGGATTGGGGTTGTGTCCTTCATGAATACGATTGTTGTTTATGGAAGGGAGGCTCATTATATCCAAAGTACGGATGCTGGAGCTACTTGGAAAAATGATTCAATAAAAAAGACAGGTGGTGTGAGTGGTGAGGATATCAACCATATGATCATGCTCAATTCGGAGTCATATTGGGGTGCACTTGATAACGAGATTTTCTTTACCAATAGTGGGGGGTCGACCTGGGTTTCCCAGCCATCAAACTCAAATTATGAATTTAACCAGGGTATCGATGCATACGACAACAAAACTGCGCTGACTGTTGGGTCGGGGTTATCCTGGATTCGCAAGGGAACAATACAGAAAACGATCAATGGCGGAACAACCTGGAAAAATGTCCACACCTACCATTCCTATCTTCGTAAGGTGTCGTTTATAAAACCATAAACTGATCACCATCATTCGAGGAATCCGAAGCCGGCTTATTGGTCATTGGACCGGGCGGAGATTATGAATCTTAACCCTAATAACAACAGCTCGGGCGATGATCCTTGCTGTCGGTGCAAATGTGTTGGGAGCCTGATGTTGAAAAAAAGAAGACGGTTCTATTTCTTAAGGAAATGATTGACCCTGTTCTGGGCATTTGCCCGAAGGTTGAAGTAATAAAACGGGTAATCAAAGGAGTGGTAAATCCCCTTTGCAAAGCCGGGAGCCAATGTATAGAGATAATTTGAATCGGCCGTACTGCAAATCAGAACTCCGTTGATTGCATCAATCCGGGCATCTGCATATTGGGGAACCGGAACAAAATTATGAATTGAGTCAGGCATAAATGAACCCAATCCTTCGGAAACAAGGGCAAGCGTTTCGCTCCTGATCCATGTGATCGGATTTATGACCAATCCGGTCATTCCGGCAGTTACAGGGTTATTTCCGGGTTGAACGCTTGGAGCTTGTGTGTTATAGGAGATAATCACCCCGACATCGTCAGGTCCTGTTGCATATTTTAAGTGAGGATTGGCGTCCAAATACGATTTTGTTACCGGATAGCCGATCACGTAAGCTGCAATCATCCGCTGATAAACGGCAGGGTTATCCTTCAGGTATCCCGATAAGAGGTGGATCAGAACGTTCGATCCCTGAGAATGTCCTGCCAGGATAAAAGGGCGATTATTGTTGAAATGTTTGATGTAATAATCGAAAGCATCTGTGGCGTCCTGAGTTGGGATTCCGCCGATAACTTTCTCCCGTTGATCAAGTGGCAGGCCAAGACTGTATCCGCCATCCACCTGCCTGTAATAGGGAGCGAAAATGTTGCCAACGGTCTCAAACGCAGTTGCCTGCCGTGCAAAGGCAGAAGCTGATAAAAGTAGCATGGTCTGGTTGTCAATGGTACAAATGTTACTGTCTCCCTGTTGTTTCTGCCAGGCAGTCGGGTAGAGATAAAAAACATCAACCGGCTTGGTTACCGGTGGAATGGAAAGCCAGTGTGAGACAACGGAATAATCAGTCCCCCTGACAGGAATCAACGTGTTGTCCTTCTTTTTACAACAAGCCACAAGAGTGATCAATACACCCAGAAACAGGGAAATTACTCCAAATACTTTTATTTTTTTTTGCATAGGATAATATTTTGATGAAGGCCGGATTTGTCGATTGGATGGGTGTAAATCCATCCTGATCTCAATTTAAAGAAGCAAGCACAAAAATAGAGAATCTGTCTCTTTTTATCAGCTACCCGGAAAAAATTTCCGATGAAGTTGAGACAGGTTGTTTTTTTTTTACTTTTGAAACGCCCGAAAATACAAGGGAATATTCATTCTAAGAAAGTAAGAGGGGAGGGTCAGACTGCTTCGGTGGACGGTGGTCAATTTTAAATAAGTATCCACGCATCTTCCAGGTGAAATACAGCGTTCATGGTGTTTGTGCCGGTTGAATTGGTATTATCAGGCGCTGGAAATAAACGAAAATTAATAACTTATAAAATGCGGAAGATTAAGAACAAAAATCAGATTTTTTTCCTGATCCTGATTGGATTTGTAGTAATGCTTAGTTATTCGTGCAATAAGAGGAATGGAGGCGGAGTCCTGCCAGTGGATGCCGGTGTTTATACAACCCTTGACCGTACAATTGTTCCTGATTATGCGCCAATTATCCCAACAGTACTGATCAATGATCCTGCAAATTTTGCGAAATATGGTTTTGGCAAATGGCATTACGGGCCCGGTTTGCCCTGTCAAAAACGTGTCGATCTTATGCCCTCCGGATATACTGGTGCATCGGTTACAAGGGTATCCAATCTTCTGCGTTTTTTTACGATGACAGACATACATCAGACAGACAAAGAATCTCCTGCTCAGGCCATTTTTTTTGCTCCCTGGGCAGGCACCAATGCTCATTCGTGTTATTCGCCGCTAATGCTATATACCACTCATTTTCTCAATTCAGCCGTGCAAACAATTAACAAGCTTCATAAACAGAAGCCCTTTGATCTGGGTTTGGTTTTGGGAGATATGGCAAACTGCACACAATCCAATGAATTAAGGTGGTTTATTGACATCATGGACGGACATCAAATCATTAAACCCTATTCGGGTGGGGTAAAAGATCCTGTTCGTGGACCAAACAACGATTATCAGGACGAATATTATGCGGAAGGGCTCGATTTGTCTATCCCTTGGTATGCAACAATTGGAAACCACGACCATTTCTGGTTTGGTTCAAAACCGGTGGACGATAAAATCCGAAAAGCCCTGGTTGGCGATAAAATACTTCAACTTGGCATGGTGTTTAACGATCCGGATGCAATGAATGAGAATACTTATTCCACCGGAACCATTGACGGAAACACACCTTACGGGGCGATTATCGGGTCGGGAGTTGTTTCCGAGATGGGGGTCATTCCTGCGATTACCCCCGATTCCAATCGCCGTTCGCTCTCGAAAGCGGAATGGATGAATGAATTTAGCAAAACGACATCTTCTCCAAAAGGACATGGCTTCCTGGAACCAAATAAATTCGGAATATGTTACTCATTTTTGCCAAAGTCTGATTTGCCCCTTAAAATTATCATGCTGGATGACACCCAGGATGACACCGACCCAGCGCCCCAAGATCTTATTTATGGTCATGGCGAACTCAACAAAGGCCGTTATGAATGGCTCATGGCTCAGCTTCAGGCAGGACAGGACGCTAACCAGCTTATGATCATAGCGGCCCATGTACCCATTCATGTTTGTGAAGGTACCTCAATGGATTGGGTATTTGCTCCTGGTTATACTAGTGAGATAAACCTCGTAGAACAACTCCAGGCATTTCCCAATCTTATCCTCTGGGTATCCGGTCATCGCCATTTAAACAATGTTACCGGGTTCCCTTCTTCCGATAAATCCCATCCTGAAAACGGATTCTGGGAGGTTGAAACAAAATCATTAAGAGAGTTCCCTCAACAATTCCGCACTTTTGATATTGAACGTAATAGCGACAATACGATCTCTATCATCACTACAAACGTAGATCCTGAAATAAAAGAGGGTTCTCAAGCCGCAATTGGACGTTCCTATGCCATTGCATCAAACCAAATTTATAATGTTCCTGTAGTACTGCTGCCAACCGGTTCCGTTTCTTACAATGCTGAACTTGTAAAACAATTAAGTCCTGTGATGCAAGCAAAGATTGCCAATTACGGAAAACCTGGAAGATAATGTCTTAGGAATTGAAATGAGTATTGATGGATACCTGCATGACGGGTTAACCTTTAATAATAGGAGTTAAAACTGGGTTAAGAAATTCAAATACTATTAATGGGGTTTGCTTAGTAAGGTTTTATCGACTGATCATGGCATTGTTAACCTGGAAGGTATCAGCATATTGCTGGAATCTTGTCGCTTTACCATTCACTAACCACCAGAAATGAGCAAATTGCGCTCTGATCACTTTTCCTGTTATCTTATGTTTCGCATTATACCGACCTGTTACGATGATCATTTCTCCTTTGGGTTCATGAAACGCAAGATCTGAAAGTGTCCAATATTCCCATTCAGCGCCAATGCGGCCAAATACACCCTCCGCAATTGCCTGTGGCCCTATGTAAGGATTATTGTCTGCATATGGGAAGTTTTCTGATTCATTCCATTCAATGTTTGGATCCATCGCGTTCAGAAAAGAAGGAAAGTCTCCTTTGGCGACAGCATCGTACATTCCCTTTATGATGTCCGGATTTTTTGACAAATCAGGCACCAGGGCTGGGTTTTTTTGTATGTTTTCCATGATATTATTGTTTAGTTTATAAAAATTGAACTTGATGATCAGGTCATGTTAGTGTCCTTTCTCTTCTCCTTTGAACGGCTCATTTAAATATTTATCTACTGTTGTGTTGAATAAGCCGGGATTATTATTTGTGACATAATGGTTTTCACCTGTAAAAATGCAAAGGTTTGCTTTGAGTATATTCCGATATATAAATACGGTATGCTCCTCAGGAATGATATCCCTGTCTGTTGACATTACTAACACCGGGCATTTAATTTTATGCAAATCACTTGTTGTGATATGGGGTTGATACTCCATTAATCGATTACGTTGTTGTATAAGCTTCCAGTTTTGACTGGTATCCTTTTTTGCAATCATTGCGTCTGCCTGTTTCCTGTCCCGGATCACTTCGTTATAAAAAGAAGGATAAAGGGCTGTCGTGTCCGGGGTAAGGTTTGCCGCAAAAGCCACGACTTTCTTTACTTTCTGTGGATAATTGATCGCCATCAGCAGGGAAATAATCCCTCCGTCGCTTCTACCTACGACATAAGCGGAGTCAAGGTGCAGATAATTTAAAATACCGATGATATCTTTAGTTATTTGCATGTAGGTAAGGCTGTCATTCCCCAGTTCGCTTTTTCCTCTTCCCCTGCAGTCCATTACAATCACTTTGTATTTCCTGGCAAAAAATTCAATCTGGGGCTTCATATAGGCAATATTTCCCCCATTGCCATGAATTAAAACAAGAGGCTCACCTTGTCCATAAATTTCATAATACTGTTTTGCTCCATCCACGGACAAAAAGTTTCCAACCTCTTTATTATTTCCATAAGGAATCGCCTTTAAATCAACCTGAGCAATAACAGGTATTGAAAACAAAAAGCACAGTATTAATGGTCCGCAAATATTTCTGAGTGAAGGGTTCATTGTTTGCTTATTTAAACTAAATTAACACAAAAACAGAAAAGATTATGGTTCTGAACCTACTTATTAACATTAATTATGAAATTCAGGTCTTAAGGATCACGTACGAAGGGTGAGGGGTGAAGGGTGAAAGGTGAGGGATGAAAGGAAAAGGGTGAAGGGTGAAATGGAAAGTGCGGAGTGCTTTAGCTCAGGAAAAAACTTTGCAGATAATATAAGCCTTCGCTTTTCGTTATACAGAATGATTCCAGATAAAATTTTCATGGAATCATCAATAACGAAACTTGGTAATGATGATTAATCGGCAACATGTTCTTATCCTGTCACTATTTCTGGTCGGGATGTTATTGCAGGGTTGTGAGGAACAGGAGACGCCCAGTGTACCTATTAGTTATGAGTTTTTACCCGAAAACATGGTAGCCTTTAACAGCGACAATACGGTAAGCGCCCGCTATGTGGATCCTGTCACGAGATATGCGCACGGTGCCCTGGGCGATAAAGTTGAAGCGGGTGGATTGCTTGTCACAAGAAACAATAAACAATATTATTATTCCCTTGGTGAGGATTATGTATTTGAAGATCTTCAGCCCAGGATAATTGATGTAGATAAGGACGGACAGGAGGAGTTTATAACCATACAAACCCGTCTCATGTCAGGTGCAGGAATCAGTATATACAAGATCATCAACGAAAGACTGGTTCTTTACGCTCAAAGCAGATTTATTGGAACGCCATACAGGTGGCTGAACATTGCCGCAATTAATGACCTGGACGGGGATGGGGCGATTGAAATTGCATGGATAGAAACCCCGCATATCGGGGGTGTTCTGAAAATTGGCAGGATAAGTGGTGACTCTTTGCTGGTTATTGATGAAAAGGATGGGTTAAGTAACCATCAATATGGATTGCGGAATTTATGTCTTTCTGTTGTTACAGTATCAGGTAATGTTAAAACCCTGTATGTTCCCAACAATCCTCACACCGCAATCATTGGTTTTACTTTTCACAATGACCAAATCAGTGCAAAGGATACAATAACCCTGAATGTTGATCCTGAAGTTCCGCTGTTTATGCAATATAATTTTCAGAATCTTCCTGAAGATAGAAACTGCATTTATTTCCGGGGGCCTGATTAACGTTTAAGCAGGTTGTTTTTTTACTTGACTACAATACCATGCAAAAAAGAATATTGTATTTGATCTTGGCTGTTTTATTAATTCCTTCTTTTTCCTTCGGCCACCCGAAGAACAAAATTAAAACCGGGGGCACATTACCTGATCTTGTACTTATCCCTGTTTTTGCGGGGAAAGGGATACCGGGAGATACCATTACCAATTCTTCATTAAAAGGAAAGAAGATCCTGCTGACGTTTAACAGGTTTGTAAATTGTCCACTTTGTAATTTCCGCACCCATCAGTTGCTCGAGAAATATGATACCCTTAGCAGAAGTGGATTGGTTATCATTTCGGTTTATGAATCCTCGAAAGAAAACCTGAAAAATTATACCACGCAGGAAGACGTACCTTTTATCATGATTGCTGATCCACAAGGGTTACTTTACAAACAGTTCAGCGTAAAGAGAAGCTGGATCAAAACACTGACAGGTTTATTTCACCATTACAGAGAAAAGCATTCGGCCGGAGCGAAACTTTTTAAATCCAGGTACGAAAGCGACGGACACCTGAACAGGATTGGGGCCGATTTCCTTATTGACGAGCAGGGGATTATACAAATAGCATACTACGGAAAATTTGTGGGTGACCATCTTTCAGTTGAAGAAATTGTCAAATGGGCAACAGGCAACTGATTACGATATCTGGTTCAGGTCCGGGATTTCAGGTCTTAAGTCTTACCTGCGAAGTGGGAAGGGAGAAATGTTTCGGACTTCACACTGCACATTTCGCACTTGGACGTTAAACCGTCCCTGCTTTCGTTGCAATCCGGATAGCCTGGGCTTTGGAATTAACGTGCAATTTGGTGTAGATGTTGGCAATATGCTTTCGAACGGTATGTGTACTCAAAAATAATTTCCCGGCGGTCAACCGGTAATCATATCCTTCAACGAGCAGTTTCAGCACCTCCTTTTCTCTTTCGGATAATTCCAATAAGGGTGCATCTGTAACGGATTGCGGAACCCTCTCCGGCAATGAGGCTTTCATTAACAAATCAAGGGCCTTACGGGCAATGCGCGGGCTCATGGGAGCGCCGCCAACATCGACCAGTTGCTCAATGTAATCAATGATCAGGGAGATCTTTTCATCTTTTAATAAATAACCATTTGCGCCCGCTTTTATCGCTTCAAATATTTTATCGTCATCATCAAATACGGTAAACATTAAAAATTTCACGGAAGGATACAGGGCATGAGCATACCGAACTGCTTGAATTCCGTCCATTCCGGGCATTTCAATGTCCATCAGTACCACCTGCGGCAACTTTTCCTTTGGACATTTTTTCATTTTATCGAGGAAATCGATGCCGTTGACTGCAGAAAACACAACCTCCATTTCACTGGAATACTGTATCTGCTCACAAAGCGATATCCTGTTTTGTGATTTATCATCCACGATGGCAATTGAAATTATCATAGCGTGTGTAAAGTTATCCCGGGTCCTGTTTGATTACAATAACTCATTTGCACTATTTATTTTTGATAAGCTTATGGTAGCACCTTTTCCTTTTTCGCTGGTGATCTGCAGTTCGGCATGTATCTGGTTTGCTCTTTCTCTCATGCTCTCCAGCCCGTAATGACCTTCGTAGGTTGAATCCGGGTCAAAGCCTTTCCCATTATCGGTAAAGGAGAGGGTATAATCCATGGCATCGTTTGTTCTGACCGAAAGGATCATCGTTTTGGCGTCAGCGTATTTAATGGCATTCTGTATGGCTTCCTGAAAAATGCGAAAGACATGGAGCGCCTCCATCGACGAAAGCACCGTTTTGCCGGCAATCACTTCCATCACCTCCATATGAAGCGATGTATTAAATGCAAGCTGGTTCTGAGCATACAACTTTAATTTATCCACAAGTTCATCGATGCACATGGTTTCCTTATTCAGCGCCCAGATGGTTTCTCGCAGGTCAGCCATCGTATTGCGGGCGGTTTCATTTATTTTGCCCAGCCGTTTTATCTTTTCCGTCTCGGATAACTGAACGGGTGCATCCAGGATTATCCCAATATTGCTGGTGATATAGCTGAGTTGTCCGCCAAGGTTATCATGCAGTTCGGCAGCAATCCGCTTACGTTCCTTTTCTTTACCGGAAGCTACCGCGATTTCACGCATCAGTTTATCTTCCTCCTGTATCATTTGCAGTTTCAGCTGCTGTTTTTTCTTATTTTGCCGGAACAGAATAAAAGAAAAAACACTTCCCAATATTAAAAATACCAGCAAGCCAAGCAACAGGTATTTCTCTATTGCCAGCTCATACCGTTGCTGATTGATCCTGTTTTGTTTTTCCTGAACGTCATATTTCGTCTGCATCTCAGCGAGCGCTTCCGACGAATTTTTCCTGTAAAGGGAATCTTTCAGGGATATGATTTTTTCCAGTGTTTCTTCATATTTGCCCTGCATGCCTGCAACTTTGTAGTTTTCGGCAAGTGCCGCGTATAATATGGGCAATTTTGAATCAAGATGGTTTTTTCCTGCAATGGCAATGCCTTCTTCACAAATTTTTATTCCTCTGGCAGTTTGTTTATTGTGGGAATAATAATTCCCTAATTCCATCATGTCGGATACAATGTAAAAAGGGTCGCCTATTTCCCTACGGATGGTTAGTGCTTCAGTTAAAGGAGCTTCAGCCTGCACCAGTTTTTTAAGCTCAATAAAAATACTCGCCTGCACAGCAAGTGCATTGGCCAGGGACTGCAGATCGTTACATTTTCGACAAACGTCAATGGCCATTTTGATATAGTATTCTGCCGAATCATTTTGTTTAAGGTTACAATAAGAGGCGGCCATATTCGTAAAAAGGATATTGTTGGTTTGCGAAAAGTCACCGTTGCCCTCCCTTCGCAATGCCCTGTGGAACCATTTCAACGCCTCCTGGTCCTGACCCATTTCCATGTTCACCCAGCCAATATTAATGATCGTATTTACCTGGGTTTTTAAATCGTTGTGCTTTTCTGCTTCATTCAACAAATGATAAAATTGTGCCAGCGCTTCTTTGTATTTATTCAGGCGGATAAGGATTTGTCCCTTCTGTATGGAGAGCCTGCTGTAAGGCTTTCTTGTTTTGTTATCATAACTCAATTTTTGCAGCTGATTATTACAAACCCTATATGCACTATCGAGTAATCCTTCTTTTATCAGGCAAATGGAAAGATAAAAATCCGCCATTGCCATTTTGGGTCGGTCATCTTTTGCCGTGGCGATCTGCCTGGCAATTGTTAAATACCCGAATAACGCATCTGTCCCCAGTGACTGATTCTTGTCGCATAAGGCAAATGCGGCTTCCATTTTAATATCGGGGTTGTGCGTTGAGGTAAGCAAATGCTTTAGGCTGTCAATTTCCCTTGTTTGCGCCGAACAAAGCGCATGGGAAGTAAGAAGTAAAAAGCAGATAAAACGGTGCATTTATCGGGCCTGGTTGATATATAACTGTAATGTAAAAATAGCGCAAATGAGTTATTGTTCCGGCTTTTTATTCACATTAATTTTATTTTCTATAATACATATACCTGGAAATCGATGTTGAAACTGCTCCCAGCCCTTCTTTCTTTAGGAAAGACATCCTTTTTACCACAGATCTGGTACTCCTGTTTTCAGCAGGGTGTAAAAATAATAACAACAGCGAAAATAATTCCGGTCAAACAGTGACCGATATTGATGGGATTGATTACCCTTTGGTCAATACAACATTTTTTTAACGCACTATTAAAATTTTGAAACCATGAAAAAAATCTGCATTTCTTTATTCTTAAGTATTTTGTTTTACGGTGTAGTTCTTGCACAACACGTTGAACAGGTCACACAAATTAATTATTATGGTGCAATTGGTTTAAACCCCGGGAGTATTACCCCATTTAACGGGAATCTTTATTTTTCCGCCACCTTTGAAGCAAATTACCATAACTCACTCTGTGTGAGCAATGGCACGGAGGCAGGAACCTCAGTTGTGAAAAGAATTAATAATGAAAATAATCAGGGATGGGGGACCTCATTAACTAATTTTGTTGTTTTTAATGGTAAATTATTTTTTTCGGACAATTACACCAAAAAATTATGGTCAAGCGATGGAACAGCCGCGGGCACGCAACCCTATGCGGGTGCGATAATGGGGTCCAAACCGGTAGAGTACAACGGCAAACTCTATTTTTCAGGTTGTGATTCAATTCAGACCACCCCTGTTTACCAGCTCTGGGTTTCCGACGGAACCACCTCAGGCACAAAGTTGCTTAAAACAATGAATACGGTTGGAAACGGCGCTCCTTTCAATTTCTTTGTTTTTAATAACCTGCTTTTTTTTGGTGGGTACGACAGCACGAATTACTCCCAATTATGGATCACTGATGGCACGGCTTCAGGAACCAGAATGATCAAAAAAATAAACGCCACAGGCGCCGCATGGCCTTATGGCAGTTCCTATCCGGCAGGTTTTACGGCCTTTAACAGCAAGCTTTATTTCTCTGCAGATGATGGTGTAAACGGACGGCAAATCTGGACGTCTGACGGCACTACCGCCGGTACAACGCGTATAACCAACATTAATACTTACCTGGGGTATGGATTGAACCCGCAAGAGTTAACTCCTTTTAATGGCAAGTTATATTTCAGCGGAGCAGATACCTCTATTTTTTACCAGTTATATGCTACCGACGGTACCGCAGCAGGGACTACCCTCATCAAAGCAGATCATTCATTAGTTAATGGTATCAGGGGTTTCCAGCCCAGTTGGTTTACGGCTTACAAAAATAAATTGTATATGTCTGCCTGGGATTCACTCCACTATACTCAATTATGGTTAAGCGACGGGACTACAGCGGGTACCGTCCGTGTTACAGACTCTGTATATTATCCTACCTACTTAACTGTGCTCAACAATACGCTTTGTTTTCAGAATGGAGAAGTATGGGGCAGTGATGGCACCAAGGCAGGAACAAAGATGTGTCCTTTGCCAGGCGAATATGGCGTCGATTTTTCTTCATTCGAGGGATTTGTGCCCTATTCAGGCGCTCTTTTCTATAATGCAAGTTATCATACCTCGTTCGATTACCAGATAAACAAGTTTGTAGATTCCCCGGCAGGGATCTTTGAAAATTCAGTTAAAAAATCATTCACGATTTACCCAAATCCTACTGAAGATTATTTGCGATTGAATACGGATTTACCTGTTGCCGGTATTCAAATCACGGATCTCACCGGAAAGATCGTTTTGACAGCAGTCTATAAATCCGGGAATACCGTTTCGGTAAGAGGGCTTACGCCCGGCATGTACCTTATTGAAGCACAAATGGACAATGGTGAGATATACTTTTCCAAATTCCTGAAAAAATAAAATCAGATGAAGACAAATAACCTGATCCTGGCATTGTTCTGCCTATTTCCGATGGTGGCGTTACCGACGAAGGATCATGGCTGAAATGGGAAGAGTGACGGGTGAAATGTTTCGCACTTCACTCTTCCCATTCTTTTTTTTCTGAAATAAGAATTGTACCCTGTATTACCGGGCCACGCTGAATTTAAAAGTTTCAATGCCCGTTTCAGTCTTAACCTGTAACAAGTATAGCCCGGCTGCAAAGCCGCTCAGATCAATTGTGGCCGTGTTGTTAACTGGTGTGTTCATGAGATTACTTCCAGTCGTACTTAAGATGCTGACCATGGCCTGACCGCTGATGCGTATGTTCAGTACCGACGATGCAGGATTGGGATACAGGGAAACAGCCGTTTTATCTGAAGAATTTACGATTCCCGTTGGATTTCTGTAAATGTCGAGTACCATGCCATTTGGGTTGATGCCTGTTAGGTAATCCACCTGTCCCGTACCATCCAGGTTGGCTTTAATGATCTTGCCATCGGCACCAGCCGAGCTGGCTTTAAATCCCCAGAAAATGTTGTTTTCCATCATATCCACCGCCATGCCCCATGTGGCCTTGCTGCCGAAATTGCCTATTTTGGTAATGTTTGTTCCGTTGATGTCGGATTGATAAATTCCATCTATTGTGACTTGTGAACCGGTAACACCATAGGCGGCAAAATAGATCTTGCCGTTTTTTGTATCCAGCGCGATGGCTGTTCCGTCAACCAACGGAATGACCAGGCTTAAAGTTGTCGTGCCCGGAGTGTTCGCAAGTTTATAAAGCCCTCCGCTGTAATCATACTTGTCATTGACCAGATAAATGGAATTATCACCGGGATTAAAAGCCATCTCAAGCGGCAGTTCCGGGCCTGCCGTAGTGAAATCCCAGGCAACCTGAGGATTGGTTCCGTCAAGGTTTGCACTGTAAATACCCTCGTAAGCACACCAGTAAATCTTATTGTTCAGAACGATGATTCCATAAGGTTCGTGCGGTTTTTTCAGCAGCGTGCAGTTATTGGAATCCAGGAGCATCTGGAAATTGCTGCCATCAAGGTCTGATTTATAGATCGCATACATTGCCGCGTCGGTGGTGAAAAGTTTATTGTTAACCGTATCAATGGCCAGTCCATAGGGCTTGCTCAGTCCTGTATAACTGAAATTGCTCACCACCGGTGGTGAAACCAGGAGATTGACATAGGCATTTGAGGTTGTTGACCGGTCGCCATAGTAAAGATTGTGTGTTGCCTGAGAAAAAACACCGACGGACATGACCGAAAGGAGAAGTAAAAGTAGATTTCTTTTCATAAGATTTGTTTTTAAGGTTTAATGTTTATTTTCAAAATTAATCTTTTTGCAAATTAAAATTGTGTGTAAATTCTTCAGTGATATTTTTTTCAACCCGGGAATAGAAGGATCGGACGTCTGTTTTCGATATCCCGTCTTTTCTCCATTGATTTAATTGTTTTAAATACCCGGGATACAATTCATGCTCAATCCTGAGAATCTTCTGAAGAGTACCGGTATTTTCAAGGTTAACAAGTTTGTTCACCAGGATATAACGCACTCCGTAACCTGCAACAATCGGGAAGCATTGTTTTTTCAATTTCACTGACCAGTCGCAAAGCGAAGACCTTTTGCCAGTTCCGCCGGTAAGAATAGCCGGAAGTTGATCGCCACCGCACACCCACACGGGGAAAACCACTGAGCCCAGTGGCCAGCCGTCTATGGTCCACATGGTTGTCAGGTCGGGCGATTCTCCTTTTTTTATTCCTTGGATGATAACAGAAGAGTTGGATATATAGCGCGGGATGAAGTCTTCGAAGTAAGAAAACCTGGTATCACTTTCGTTTTCAGGTAAATCCCTGTACAGGTCAACCCCGGTAAGGGAATGCTGAAGGCTTCGGGCGACATTGGTCAGAATATAGTCCACCGAGAGATCGTTGGTCTGGGCTGCCTGTGAAAAGAGTTTCTCAGCAGTAAGGTAACGTATATATCCCCCGCCCATGTCCTTTTCGCCGCAAAAGGAGAAATTGGTATGGATAATATAGCCGAACGGACTTGCTCCCGGATCGTTAACATCGATCTTGTGGTAGCCGAAATTACCGGTCTCGTAATAGGCGGCTCCACCTTGTGCATCGATCACTCCGAAATTGGATTCAACTCCATATGGCCGCTGCATGGTGTCGAGCATCCGCTCGAAATCAGCCAGGGTGGCGCAGCGCATCAGCGCCAATTTCATGATGATCCCCTCCTGGTCTTTGCGTTTGCAGGTATCCGGGTTGTTCAGGTTGTAGGATGCCGAATTCATGATGGAAAAACCAGCGCTATTGGTGCCGATCCATACGTTTTCTGCAAGTGTATCAGAAACATCGATTAACCCGATGAAGGGATACTTCCCTTCAGCAAAATATTTCAATTTCGTCTGCTCTTCATCTGAATCCCGGTGCTTCCAGAGCAGAGGACGTCCGTCAGGACTGGCTCTTCCCGAAACAATAATTGTGGTACATGCCATGAGATCAGCTCCAAAGAGAATCAAGCAGACCATTATAACGAGGTAAAGTTTATGTAGTTTCATTTTGTATCGTTTTAAATTCACCCTGCAAGGGTCATGTTATAATTTGATTTTCGCAATGGTCATGGCGTATGGGTTAATCCCTGTCAGAAAATCCGACTGATTCCCCCCGTCCGGGTTTCCCCTGGCAATTTTTCCATCGGGCCCCGAATTGGAAGCACGGATGCCCCAGTACAAATTTCCTGCATCCGGGTCATGGGCAATGCCCCAGGTTGCTTTTGCCCCAGAATCACTGAACTTTTGAATCCCGGTTCCGTCAAGTTTGGAATAATAGTTCCCATTCTCAGTAATGGCAGTACCTGCCACTGCGAAAGCGGAGAAATACATCCTGTTATTGGGGATATCAAGATCGAGTGCTGTGGCATCAAGATCCGGAATGATATTGGTCAGTCCTGTGCCATCAAGGTTTACACTCCAGAGGCCACCGCCATTGGCCACATCATACCTGTCGTTGACAATATATAATCTTTGGGCAACCGGGTCAAAATCCATATCCAGGGGTTGTTTGGGAATATTTCCCCCGAAATCATTGAAAACAGCAGGATTGGAACCATCGAGGCCGGCGCTCCAAATACCGCCCTGGGTGGCCCAGTAAATTTTATCTCCGGCGACAACAATGGCATAGGGGCCATCGAGCGCCAGGTCGGTGGTGACGATTTTTGTCATCCCGGTTCCATCTGCATTGGCCATGTAAATTGCACCGCCGGAATAATCAGTCATATATACCTTGCGATGAGCGGTATCCACTGCAATTCCATATACGCGGTCCATGTCACTTTCAGCAAATTCCTGAACGATTGGAGGATTTCCGTCCAGGACCACAAATTTTACCTTACCGGAACTCCGGTCGCCAAAATAGAGCACATTGACAGCCGGAGCTACGGGGCTTTTCACATTGATACCCACTGCCTTGACCAGTTTATTATATTGAACATTGTTTTCCGGTGTGCAGGTAAGTGTAATTTCATAGATGCCTGCAGAATCATAATTCACCACCGGATCCTTTTCTGTTGAGGTCTGTCCATTACCGAAATCCCAGTGATATCCTTTTGCCATGACCGAATGGTTGGTAAAGGTCACGGTGCTGGGAGCATAGCCGTTATTTGAAACGACATAGGAGAAATCGGCCTGGGTGCTGGCCAGCGGAACAGGCTGCTCTTCTTTTTTACACGATGTTAAAAGGAAGAGGAATAGACCCGCGATCAGGCTGGTATTGAATAATATCTTTTTCATAACTCAGTTTTTCTGGTTAAAAAATCATTAATAAATCAATATCCCGGATTCTGGTACATGCCGGGGTTCATATTTGCCTGAAGTTCGGCCTGCGGAATCGGAAACAGGTATTGATCTCTGGATGTTACCTTTGGAAGGACCATGATGGCGCGATCGGTGCGTATAAGGTCAAACCAGCGCTGCCCTTCAAAAGCAAATTCATGGTGGCGCTCATTTTCGACAGCCGCCTGCAGCAATGCATAGTCGGCGGCAGGAGTATCGGTCAGCCCCGCCCTTTGACGTATTGCGTTTATATCAGCCTGGATATCTTCAACAGGTCCTGATTTGTATATGTTCACTTCTGCCCTGATCAGGTACATTTCTGCGAGGCGAAAAACGTAAACACGGTCGGTTCCCGTTGTCATATCCCTGTATTTATTCCCGTAAAGAAAGCCGGATGAATCAGCCTTTATGGAGAAGTCTCTGCGAAGATCTCCGGGTTCGAACGAATTTTTCAATGTATCAGTAGGGGCGAATTCATACCTCCCGGCCATCAACTTGGTGAAATAATATACCGCCAGCCCATTGTTATCCTGTGGATTAAAAGTGATCTCAAAAATAGATTCACGATTGGCATCGGGTTTAAAAAGTGTATTGAAGTCACTCTCCAGGGCAAACGCTGCATCATTGAGTAACCTATTTGCGTAAAGCAATGAATTGTCAAGATCTGTTGTGTTTTTCAGGATGTTGTAGCGTGTAAGGAAAACTTTGGCCAGCAGCGCCCTGGCAGCAGCTTTGGTTGCTCTGCCTGTTGCATTCGACTCAGAAAGTTTCGATTCGGCCTGCAAAAGGTCGCTGACAACCTGGGCATATACTGATTCCACACTGTTCCGGGGCACCTGCAGTTCGTCCAGGTTCCCGGTGGTTGGTTTAAGCTTGATCGGTACTGCACCCCATAATCTGACCAGGTTAAAATGGTGCAATCCTCTCAGGAAGTAACATTCCCCGAGTGCATAATCCTTTGCAGATTCGCTCATGTTGCCGATGCCCGGGAGTTTTACAATGACATTGTTCACACGGTTAATGGCATCGTAGAGAGTTGCCCACATGTCCAGGACAATCAGGTTGTCGGCCAGGATGGCGTTATTGTTAATCTGGTTATAATCGGGCGAAGTCCCGGTCCATGCCAGGTTGTCGGTGGCGATGTCGCCCATGACCAGGTAGTTACGGCCATAATAACTGCTGTACTGCATGGCACTGTAAGACCCCACGATGGCTTTTTCAACGCCTTTGGCATCTTTGATGGCATCCTCGGAAGTGATGGCATCATTGGGCTTTGGATTCAGGAGTTTTTCACAGGAAGTCATGAAAAGGAGGATGCACAAGGCCGCCGCCGTTCTCTTAAGCATTTGGGTGATCTTTATTTTTTTCATTTTCTTACTTTTTTAACGTTAAAACCCCACTGTCAGGCCAAATGTATATCCCCGCGGCTGGGGCGCTGTGAAAAAGTCGGTCCCGATACGTACGCTGCTGCTCCCGGCATAGTTCACCTCCGGGTCCATCCCACTGTAATTGGTGAAAGTATAGAGGTTGCTGACAGTGGCGAATAGTTTGGCAAAACGGATGTTCAGTTTTTCACAAAACTTAGGACCAAATAAATAACTCAGTGTCACATTCTTGATCCTTAAATACGATCCGTCCTCAATAAACCGTGAGCTGTTCCTGTTATTATTATTGGGATCCGATTCAGTAGCGCGTGGTACGCTGGTGATGTCGCCTGGTTTCATCCAGCGGTCAAGGATGGTCTGAAGCTGGTTGTCAGGTCCTTTCATTGCTTCGATGTACATGCGTTCACCGTTATAAATGTCATTTCCATAATTAAAGAATAAAAAGAGATTCAGTTCGAAATGTTTGTATGTGAAAATGTTTGTCAGACCACCACTGAATTTCGGGTTCGGATTACCGATCACGGTCATGTCTTCGGATGTTATTTTGCCATCGCCGTTGACATCATCGAATGCAATATCCCCGGTGGAAGGATCAACGCCCAGCGAACGGTAACCCCAGAAAACACCAAGCGGCTCTCCGACCATGATACGGTTGTTTCCCCAGGAGCTTACATCGATCGGTGCATCACCGTATAGACGGGTAACTTTGTTTATGTTAATAGCTATGTTGAAGCCGGTGGTCCATTTAATAGCTTTATCGATGTTCAGAGAATTCAGGGTATATTCCAACCCTTTGTTTTCAATTTCCCCAACATTTGACATCACCGAGGTGAAGCCGGAAGACAAGGGGATCGGCACGTTGATCAGGAGGTCTTTTGTTTTACTGTAATAGGCATCGAGAATAATATTAATATGGTCTTTCAGCAAAGAAATATCCAGTCCGACATTGGTTTGTTGCGTTGTTTCCCATCGGAGGTCAGGATTTGGCAGCTGGGAGGGAGCGATGCCCGACTGGCCATTGTAATTCTGCCTGCCGGTATAGAGTCCGAGGGACTGAAAATCGGGGATCCCGTCATTACCGGTCAATCCGTAACTGACCCTTAACTTCAGGTCACTGATTACCGAAACCGGTTTCATGAACTTCTCTTCCGAGACTCTCCAGGCCAATGAACCTGCCGGGAAATAGCCGTATTTCTGGTTCTCCCCGAATTTGGAAGATCCATCGGCACGGCCGGTAAGGGTAAGGATATACTTGTTCCTGAAATTGTATTTGGCCTGCCCGAAAAACGAATTCAGCCCGCGATCCCATGAATTGGCTGTGGCGCTTCGAATCGTACCGGCAGAAATAATGTACTGCAGGCGCTCGTCGGGAAAGTCAACGGCATCAGTATACATTGTAGCATTCGTATAGTCCTCAAAGCTATAGCCGGCCAATAGATCCAGAAAATGTTTTTCACTGAAAGTTGTTGTATAGGTAAGTACGTTGTTGCTCACCAGTTTTGAAACATTCGTGGTGGCTTCGATTCCTGTCCCGTTGTACCGGGCGCCACGGCGGGTGGTAATGGGATCATAGCTGTGTTCGCGGTATGAATAGGTGTCAAAGCCCCATTTCGTGTTAAAATTCAGCCCCTTGACAATTAGGAAATTCAAGAATGCATTGCCGATGGTTCGGAATGTATAGTCATTGTTGACCGCATTTTTTGCGATGGCTACGGGATTTGCATAAGGACCAGATTCGTCGAAATTCCCGTTTTTGTCGTAAACCGGGTAGATGGCCGGTTCTGAAATGGCATTGGGCAAAGGGCCATTGAGTGTGTCGTCCCCTTCAACCCGCTTGCTCGTGGATTTGCTCACGGCTACACTTCCTCCCACCGTAATAACTTTGGATAGTTTATGTTCGATGTTAAGCCGGCCGTTCAAACGATCGTAGGAAGAGCCCCTAATGACGCCATCCTGCTTAAAAGAGGCACCTGAAATGAAAAACTTCGTCTTATCTGTTCCCCCGCTGAGCGACAGGTCATAATTCATCATCAGCGCTTTCTGCGTGATCTCATCCAGCCAGTCAGTATCAATTGAATCGGAGGCCGAAATCCCCTTGTATTCGGCATATTGTTTTGCATTGAGCATCTTCAGCTTGCGCTCTTTAGGAAACGCCTGCCAGCCCAGATTCATGCTGAAGTCGACCGCGGTTTTCGATAAACCCTGTGTCCCCTTTTTTGTTGTGATCACCACAACACCATTTGATGCACGGGCGCCATAGATGGCCGTGGCGCTTGCATCCTTCAGGATCGTAACCGACTCTATTTCGTTCGGGCCGATGTCGGTAAGGCCACTCACCTGCTGGCCCCCGAACCCGATACGCTGGCTCTTCTCCTGGTTGATTGGAATGCCATCAACGATGAACAATGGCTCGTTGCCGGCGTTGATGGAACTGTTTCCTCTCACCCTTACTGTCATTGCCCCGCCTGGCGTTCCGGCATTCTGACTGATGGAGAGTCCTGCCGACTGGCCCTGGAGCATATTGTCAAGCGTTTTGATCGGGATATTCTGTATCTGGGTCTCGTTAACAACGCCAAATGAACCGGATATCAGTTTCTTGCTGGAACTTGAATAGCCCGTCACCACCATCTCCCCGAGGTTTGTTGCCAGCGATTTCATGACAACATTGATGACCGTCTGTTTACCCACCAATATTTCCTGCGGCAACATTCCGATATAAGAAAAGACCAGGATGGCATCAGGGGATGCGTTGAGGGTAAACTTTCCGTCAGGGTCAGTTGCGGTTCCATCCGTGGTGCCCTTGATAACAACGGTGACCCCCGGAAGCGGGGAATTATTATCCCCCAGGGATGTAACCGTACCGGTCACAGGCCGTTTTTGGGCAAGAACCATGGCCGGAAACAGTAACAGGCATAAAAGGTAAGTGAAGATTTTTTTCATAAAGCGAGTTATTTGTTAGACGTATTGATTCGGTTCATTTCAAATTTATCACCAGGCAGGTACACTTCCAGCCTGAGGTCTTTTGCACCCAGCAACCCGTTTTTCACACTTGACTGTTTTCCATGATGGGAAATCACAACCACCTGAGAAGATCCAACAACTTCTGCAGTTCCTCCCCGGACGAAAATGGCGGTTGATTCATCAATTCCGATCCCCTCAAGGTCAGGGTGTTCAATGACGGCACTGATGAGCCTGTTCATGCGCATCCTTTTGATGAAATGCTGGTCGATGATGACCCCTGTGACCAATCCAAGCCCTTCGGCCACCTCGATGTTATCTGCTTCGATGGTCTTGAAATCACCGGTATATTGCGGATGCTTAAACTCATCGCCAGTAATCATCATTTTGCTCATCACCGCAGCCCCTGCGCTCGTTCCGGCGATCATGCCGCCATGGTCATACACATAGTGGATGGCCTTATAAACCGGCGTGCTCCGAACAATCTGCATGAATTTTCGCTGGTCGCCCCCGGGAATATAGACCAACCGGGCATTTGTGATTGAATCTATGCAGGAAGGCCTTGGCTGTATCTTCCCGAAATCAAAGCAGGAAATCGCAGTAATACCGGCATCCAGGAACGCCTTCTGTGCAAAATAGCAGGCTGAATCATCTTCGCTCGACATGGGCAGGATAACCACATATCCTGATTTGTCAACACCTGATTCGCGGATCATCCGTTGAAACATTTCAGGGGGGCGTTTCCCGCCACCAATAATGAAAAGTGAACCATTCATATTGGCAATCGACTGGGAGAACAACAGTAAACATCCAGGCAGAAAGAACAGGAGGATCAGGCTTAACCGGATTTTACCATTTTGCCATTTTACCATTTTGTATTTATTTTTTAGCAGTTAAAATTTAATGCCATACAAACAACAGAACCGGTGGTATCAGCAGTAAAAATGCAAGTATCAGGAATATTACTGACAGCGGAAACATGAACCTGATCCATTTGTCATACGGGATCTTACCAATGGCCAGGATTCCCATAGTAACCCCGCTGGTGGGGAATATATTGGTGAAAAGTCCGTCGCCCAGCTGGTATGCGAGAACGGCTGTCTGCCGGGTGATTCCGATCAGGTCGCTCAGTGGCGCCATCAGGGGCATGGTCAAAGCGGCCTGACCCGACCCGGACGGGACGAAAAAGTTCATCACCACCTGGAAAACAAACATGAACTGGACTGAGATCACCTTGGGAAAATTCCCTGCCATCCCGGCAATCCCGTTCAAAATGGTGTCAATGATCTTTCCGTCGGTAGCAATGATCAGCATTCCCCTGGTGAGGCCGATCACAAGCGCAGCGGTCATCATGTCGCGGGCTCCTTCAACAAAAGCAGCAACGGCGGAATTGGAAGGCAGCCTGAAAAACACGGCAACCAGCATACCCATGGCGATGAACAACCCGGCAATTTCATTGATGTACCAGTTCCAAACATTTACGCCGACGATCAGCATGACGATGGAGGCAAAAAAGATGAAAAGCACTACTTTACGTTTCAGGGTGAACGAAAATTCCTCAGTTGCCTCTCCGATCGTAAGCTCCCTGTTCCGGTCAATTTCAAAGACCAGGCTTTTCGAAGGGTTTTGTTCGATCTTCCTGGCATACAGCATGACAAAAGCAATCGCAGTGAAGGTTATGATGAGCCAGACCACGATCCGGTATTCCCAGCCGCTGAAGATCGGGATCTCTGAGATTCCCTGGGCGATCCCGATGGTGAAGGGGTTGCTGAAAGCTCCTGCAAATCCTGCCGCTGCGCCGATAAAGGGTATGGCAATACCGGTCAGCGAATCATAGCCCAATGCGATGGCAAGCGGTATGGTGATCAGGATGAAGACCATTACCTCCTCGCACATGCCAAAGGTGGCTCCTGCGATGGAGAAAAGGAACATGATCACCGGAATGATGAACTTTTTGAACTCAGGCCGCCTTCTTGTAACTTCAAGGATGCTCGCCAACCCGGCCATGATCGCCCCGGTCTTGTTGACAATGCCGAAGGCACCTCCGATCAGCAGCACGAAGGCAATGATCTGTGCGGCAGACATCATCCCCTTGATGGGGGCAGTAAAGAATTCCATGATCCCCTGCGGGTGACGGTCAACCTGGTGATAGGTGCCGGGTATAACAACCTCCCTGCCGTTCATCACTTTCCGGTCAAAATGGCCGGCCGGAATGATCCAGGTCAACGCCAGGAAAATGACCAGGATGGTGAGTACGATGATCAGGGTGTGGGGGAGTTTCTTTTTTTCCGTCATTTCTATTCCTTGATTAAAACCTGCGTGCTGAAACCGTTAAAAACCTTTGGATTTGCTACCCGGATGAGGTACGGACCCTTGTTGAGATCCGAAAAGTCGATCGTAGCCTGTTCACCACAGTCCTTTAAACTAAAAAACCTTTTTCCCGTCATGTCGAACACCATAATGGTTGAATTTCGGGGGATGCCGGTTATGGTTACCTTGCCTGATGCCGGATTCGGGATGATGCTGAATGTGACTGCACAGTTGACCGACGGTATACCCATTTCAACATGATTCCCCATTTTGAAAGGGGTTGTCTCATCGGCAAGGGTCAGGGTCATTTTTCCAAAACCTCCCACCATCCGCGGCGAACCCGGGTTGCCCGATGAAGTATGCTGCGAAACACCGCCGCTTGTACCGCTGTTCTGAAGGATCATGACCGGCGAGGTGCCGTAACTATTCAGCCATGTTGCCGAATCCTGCACATGGTATTTTACCCAGTTCTTTTTATAAAGCCAGATGCCGTAACGCAGGGTATCGTTTACCATCACATAGGGAACGGCCGTGGTCGTGTTTTCATAAATATTGGAATTCAGGTAAGTGTCGGGCATGATCACAGTGTGATTCAGCAGATTGAGCCCTTTCTGAAAGGTCAGTTCGGCATAGTAAGAGGCCCCGGAGGTCAGGTAGTTTTCAATCACGGTGTGGCCTGCAAACCGTGCATTATTGCCTGCAAAAGATAGGACTGCACGAGGTTCACGGATTTTATGGCTGAGCAGCGTACCGTTTGTCGTGGCAAGAAATGCCTCCAGGGTGAGCCAGTCATTTTTCACAAAAAGAATTTTTCCTGCTTCACTGATCAATTTGCCCAGGTCGTGGCTCTCACCGTTGGCTGCCAGTGCCTGGCCGATGACCGCATGGGATGCGCCTGACACCAGCAATTGGTTGCGGAACGACTCCGCCAGGGTCATGTCGGAGCCAGTAAGGATCAGGATCGTATCGGAACCCAACCCGGCCTCCAGGCTGAAGGCTGTTAGCATGGTTGTGTTGTCAGCAAGATTGTCGGAGCCGGTGGCAAACAAGGTGAAATTCCCGGTCTCTTCCAGGGATGGGGGAGTCAACTGCTTTGTAAAACATCCGGTACCGGCCTGTCCTGAATTAAAATCAAAGGTGCAGCCATGCAAGAGCTGGATCACCTCAACCGAATCAGCCAGCAGTTTCCCGTTGCCGAGGGAGAAGGCGGAACTGCCAACGGCACGGTAAATATTTGCAGCGCCGGTTCCATAAACGGTTCCGATGAGATTCTCATCAATAGCCATGCAGGTCATGTCATCCATTCCTAGCCCGGTGATCATTTCGCTATGGTTCAGTTTCCAATTGGCCACAAAAGTTAAGGTCCGGGCAAACCTCCCCCTTTCGGCCACATGGCTGTCGAATACATATCCCGGGAAGAGGTGCATATAGTCATTGGCCAGGGTGACATATTGGTTGTTGGGGTTTTCGATGCATTCGTAGGGATAGACAGAACCCCTCTGCGCAGTATAAACGATCTCTGATAAGACATGGAGCCCGGCCGAAGTTCCGCCGATCGCTCCGCCCCGGTGGTAAACGCTGTCGGCGGCCTCCAGCAGTCGGGTTCCTTTGTATTGCAAATAATAGGCGTACTGGTCGCCGCCCCTGAAAAAGATAAAGTCATACTTTTTTAAGGTGTCAAAGGTCGCCTGGCTGTTGGCGCTGTCGCGGGTGGTGATCGCGAACTCCCTGACATACCTCGCATTGCACTGGTTCATAAAGTAGGAAACATAACCTCCAGTGGTTTCCATTCCTATTATGGCGACCTTTCCGTTTTGTGTCGCCCAGGTATAGGCAGCAGTACTCCAACTGTTCAAGCCGTTCTTTTCACTCCCTCCCCCTACAACTAAAAAACGGCCGTTTACACAAAGGCCGTCTGAAAAAGAAACAAACAATAAGATTACGATCAGGATATTTCGTCGTCGGATCATGGCTGATGAGTTCATTTCTTGTAAAGCAAAAATATTACTTTTACGATGTGAAAAAAAAATATTTTGTTTTTTTTTCACATTTAATAATAATTCTTGAAACTATGTTGACTCTTTTTAAGAATGCTGAGATCTACGCTCCTGAATTCCAGGGAATAAAGGATGTGTTGGCCGGTGGGAAAACCATTCTTTCCGTCACTGATCATATTGATCCTCCTGCCGGAATTGAAGCCAGGGTCATTGATGCTGCCGGGCTCAGGCTCGTTCCGGGATTCATCGATTCGCATGTCCACATCACCGGTGGAGGCGGGGAGGGCGGCCCTTCTACCCGCATGCCCGAACTTACCATCGGCATGATGATCAAAGGAGGAGTAACCACCGTGATTGGCTGCCTCGGAACCGACGGGATCACCCGCTCGGTGGAGAGCGTGCTGATGAAAGTCAAATCCCTCCGCTGTGAGGGAGTCTCGGCATGGATGTATACTGGTTCCTACCAATTCCCGTCGCCTTCCATCACCGGGGATACGGCAAAAGATATTGCGCTCTTTGAAGAGATCATCGGCATCGGCGAACTGGCCATCTCCGACCACCGCTCCTCGTGCCCCACAACAAACGAGCTGGCCCGGCTGGCCGGGAATGCCCGTACCGCCGGCATGATCGGCGGAAAAGCCGGCATCATCAACCTGCATATGGGAGACGCCAGAGATCCTTTCCGTCCGATCCATGAAGTGGTTGCAAACAGTGAACTGGGATATAAACAATTTATCCCGACCCATTGTAACCGGAATACCTGGATATTTGAAGATGCCCTGGAATATGGAAAACTCGGGTGGATCGACCTCACCACGAGCTCCTGGCCTTACTTCCCGGATGAGGAGATCAAACCCTCGAAAGCCTTGAAGCAACTTCTTGAAGCCGGGGTTCCTTTGGAGCATATTACCTTCACTTCCGACGGATGCGGATCACTGCCCGGATTTGATCCTGTAACCGGCAAGCTCGTAAAAATCGAGATGGGCTTGCCTGAAGCCAACCTCAGGGAGATAAAGGATGCTGTATTGATTGAGGGGATTCCTCTTGAAAAGGCATTGAAGGTTATCACCTCGAATCCGGCAGAGATTCTTAAGCTGCCAGGCAAAGGAAGGATACAGGAAGGATATGATGCCGACCTGGTGCTGCTCGACAGCGATCTCAACATCGTTCATTACATGGCCAACGGCAAGATATTTGAATAATATTTTAGTATACTCTTTTCACTTTGCTCTTCTAATTAATTTTTCGGTAACTCCGGACCCACGCCAGGCGAATACCTGAAAGTAATTTGGCCGGCCTCGGATCGCTCATACTGCCCGGATGGAAGAGTGTCGGACTCTTTTGGAAACGATCCTGTTAAACGAAAAATTGAAAAGAGTGGTCACGTTTTTAAAGGCTGAAATCACCGGGGGAAAATAACCCCTTATCCTATTCAGCAGTGCCCAGGTTTCTCAGGTCCCCTTTAAGGTTTACCAATCCACTGTTGTCCAGCGTTCCTCCGTTGAGGAGAACAAGGTTGCCGTTGATGGTGAGGATCCCTCCTGAGATCAGTTTGAACAAGGCTGAATTGCCAATGACCAGCGTTCCGCAGTTCATCCCCGGAGTCTCAATCTCAGAATCAAATAAGGTGTTTGACGGGATCGCCACATTATCGGATACCCCCGGTACCCCTGCAGGCGTCCAGTTGCTGCCATCGTTCCAGTCTGAAGAAACGCTTCCGTTCCAGGTCTTGCTCGTGAAGATTCCTGATTCATGGCATCCGATGGTAGTTGCACCCGGATCCCGAGGGTTGCTGCTGATGTCGGTGTCGACATCAGGGAGGGGAACACCAGCGAAAATAAGCGGTGAACCTGTTCCCGGCATAAGGTCGTTCATGTTGTTCGTGAAAAGAGGGTCGCTGCTGATCGAGAACTGATCGCCTAAAGTGGATGTCTGCCAGGCAGGGAGGTCCGGTATATCCTCATCATCATAATAGCCAAGAAATCCATTGGGACAGTAAAGGTCATTAAAATCTGAGACCAGGTTGCCTGTGTCGGCTATAAACACGGCATAGGCTTGTCCGCCTCCGTTCGTTAACCGGAAATTCGCCAGAACATTGTTGCTCATGGTCATGGCCGCATCGATATCTCTGTAAAACGCATAGGTGTCGGAAAAGGTCGTCGCCGGTCCGGAAATACTGATCGAATTATAGAAAAAATCGTAGGCGTTTTCTGTGTAGCTGTAATCATAATAGCCGTAAATCTGTGGTTCGGCCGACAAACCACCATCGATGGCGATGGAATTATTCGAGATTTCTGCATCCGCCATATACAGTCCGGAGTTATATACACCGTAAACGGTAGGAGAAATGCCGGAATTTGTGCAATGACCCAATCCGTATAGGTTATTCATTTTGATGTTTGCGCCATAAACGTAAATTCCATAAGCCATGGGGGAACCCGACGAGGCGGTGAACCCTAAATTTGCAATTGTGTTGTTTTCAACGTTACATTTCATGGAGGAGACCACATTTATCCCATACAACTCGCCATCTTCCGCGGCAGACCGGATTGATTTTGACAGGACAGCATTCCCGATGGTGTTGTCCCTGATTTGGCACCAGCCCTCATACACATAGATGCCATAGAAACCCCACCCATCAATGTTGTTTTGGTAAAAATTGGCAATAGTATTGTCCAGAATATAATTGGAGGCAAACCCGGAATTGATGTATATCCCGTAAGAGTATGAGGTGCTGCTATTCTCCCATGCCTCACCGCCGCACAGGGGGGAATCGCCACCGATATAATTCCCGGCGATGTAATTTCCGAATGATAGGTTGCCCGCTTCAAATGAAATGCCCCGCTGTGGGGTCGAAGGCGGCGTGGCAAGGTCGTTGAAAAAACTGTTTCCGCTGATCACCCATTCTCCGCCATTGCCCGTTGGGGTGATACGGATGCCCATATAACTGAAATTCGAGATCTCATTCCCCCGGATGGTGTTTGTTTTATTGGGATTGGCGGAAGTCCCCTGCGAATGAATGCCATACGCTGGCACCCCGACGGCATCCGTGCGTCCGTGAATGGCGTTGCGAAGGATCTGGTTGTTTGAATTGCCTGCAAAAACGGTAGAGGTGCTGAAAGAGATGACGCCATTCCCGGTGACGGCAGATTCAAGATGGCAGTTGCTGATCATATTGTATCGGGCTCCGTTTAGGAAGCGGATCACCGGGCTTGCGTTGGTGTTACGGATCCTGAGATAACGTGCTGTTGTATCGGCAGGGCTCCCGTTGATGATCGCCCTTAATGCCCCTTTCAGGGTGATCAGCCCGGCCGCCACATTACCGGCAATGAGCCGTTCTGTGGTTCCGTCGGGCACGATCGAAAGGGTGTAGTTGCCGGCACCCTCCTCCGACCATTTAAGCAGGCTATAGGTTCCGGGTTCTGACAGGTCGCTGATGACCGATGCGGTCACATTGCTGCTGAGCAGATTTTCATTGATGGTTTGGAACAACCCTCCGGCTCCGGTCAGGGTTAGGTAGTTTCCACCGCTTCCCACGGTGATCGTCCCGGTAAGGCCGAGCAGGATTTTGTAGCTACTGGGATTGACCGGTTTTGTTGAACATGACGGCGGATTTGAGCTGAATCCGCCTGCGCCGGTGGACGGATTCACACTTACACTGGGCGATGCCTTGGTATCCTGAGCAGCAAGAAAATAAAAGACGCTGTCGCTGGTCGTAACCCCCGCCCCAAAGGTAAACGAATAATCACTGCCACTGATGAATACACCGGTTGCGGCATTCCAGGTTCCATGGTTGATATTCCAGTACAGGACCGGCAGGCCCGGCCCTGAAACGGGTACGCCGGTGTCATCTGTCAACGTGGCTGTAAGGGTTCTGTCCGAAAGCAATGAGGTGTTTGTCAGCGAAGTGTAACTGATAACAGGACCCTGGCCGTCATGAGCTGTTTCCAATGCTCCCATACTCGGGGTGGTGGCATCCCTTGTCACATTCGCGAAATCAGTGGTAATGCCGGCCACAGGATCTCCGGTATGGTAGGCAGGCGATGAAAAATCAAGCTGCAGGTCGGTCGTGCTTGTGAACAACGGGTCATCCCCTGTCGAATGCTGGTCCTGCTGGGTGATGGTTCTCCATTGATAGATGGTGGTTGCCGTGCTTCCAGCCATATAGCCCAGCCGCCCCTGGCTTTCTTCGATAAAATAATCGTTGTAATCGATCGTGGAGAAATTGAATCGATCCATGTCTGAATATAAAGCATAGGCTGTCGCACTGGCAGCGGTATTGATGATGGTGTTCTTCAGGATGTTGTTCTTAACCAGGATCCTCATCGGTGTAGCCCCTGCGGTAACATACAATGCGGCGCTTTTGTCACCTGAACTTGCATGACTTACATTTCCGGAGAGGTTTACTGTATTGTAGTAGAGAAAGACATCCTGGCAGTAGGTGACTTTGATACCGAAGATGCCATTGTTAATGGGTATACTGTTACCCACCCCTGAAATCTCGCTAATGATGTTGTTCACAACGTTGATGTTTGCGATGATAAAGCCGGGCCTGATGTAAATTCCGATCGCTCCCAACGCCGATGCCCCGGTATAGCGGACGCCAGTTACCTCGTTTCCGGAAACCGTTGAATTAATGGATCCTGTTGCAACCTCAATTCCGCGGGGCTCAGTCGTGGCATTGAAGATATTGAAAACAGTGTTCCCTGAAACCATTGAACCCGGCGCCTGCTCTGCGTATATTCCGACAGCGGCAATTTCACTGCCTGTTGTCAGTGAACCGATCGAATTCCCTGAGATCACCAGGTCATTAAAGGTCCCTGATGAATTGCCTTTTGCGTAGATGCCATAGAACGCCTTGGAAATGCTGCAATTCTGAAGGGTAACCTGGTCGTGATCGTACCCGGCATCATCCGGGGAGGTGCCTCCCAGGGCTATCCCGTACGAATTGAATCCGTTATGGCCATTGCTGAGGTTGCAATTTCTGATCATGATGCCGGCGCATCCCTGCCCTTCGGCAGTCCCGATAAGCTGAACGGGTGCGATGGTTCCTGATGTGGCTGTATTGATGATCGTAAGGTAGGTTCCCGCGCCGCCCGACCTTCCGTCGATGGTGACACGGTCGGCCCCGCTCAACCGGATCAGTCCGCCTGCGTATGCTCCGGAAATGATCCTCTCGGTGGCGGCGTCTGGCTGGATGGTAAGAGTAAATCCGGACCCGCCTGCCTCATAGATCTCTGACAGGGCAAATGTGCCGGTCTCCGTCAGATTTGAAACGATTTGAATGGTTGTGTTCCCTTTTAGCCCGCCATCATTGACTGCCTCAAACAATCCTCCGGCTCCCGTGAGTGTTGGATAGCTGCCTGACGATCCTATGGTGTAGGTGCCTGTCAGCGAACCCTTCACGGTCCTCGATCCCCCGGGAGCCTGCACCGTCGGCGTTTTGGCTGAACTGTTCACGGTAATCGAATTGCATTCGCCATCGACGAGATCATTATTGCCTGCATTCAGGGAGATATCATAGGCAAGCCAGAAATAGTTCGTTCCCTCAGCCAGTGCCTGGGAACCGGTGATCGTAAATGACCCGGAAGGGCTTGGATAGGTTGTGCCGAACTGATTGGTTGCAGCGAACGTATTTGATGTTCCGGAGTAAAAGACTTTTGCCGAAGTAAGGTCAGCGGCACTGGTTGATCCGTTGGTGTTCAGGGTCATCGAAGATAGGATGGCCGGATCTAAATTCCCGCTCATGACCACCTGGATTCCGATGATCTGCTGGTCGGCAGATGCCTGCCGGAGGATACCGGTGTTTGTTTGATTTGTGGTGCTGCTCACATATTGCATGCTCTTTAATCCGATCGCGTAATAGCCCAGACTGGTCGTCAGATCGGTAATCAGCGTGTTGCCGGAAGGAATAGCAGAACTGACCAGGTCATAACTGCCGGTTTGGGTAGCCGATTTCCCTAACCCGCTGTTGACCGTTAAACCTGTTTCCGTCAACCGGACGGTGGTGCTGGTGAAATTTCCAGATCCCGCCGTGATCTCGGCAACCCAGTACCGGTCGGAATTCAGTGCATTCATGTCAGTTCCGGGAGTGCCACCGCAGGCTGCATCAAAAACCTCCACTTTGATCACAACCGTTCCCCCGGCATTCGTGATCGGGTTAACAAGTTCAAGCGGACGGTAACTGCTTTTTCCCAACGGGAATAAAAAGGTCGAACCGGTGCCCTGGCTTACCTTAAGTGTGCGCTGAAGTGGCCCGTTGACCTGCCCGCTTGTGTAGGTCAGATCAGCGACAGCAGTTCCGGAAATGGTGAGCATTTTCGTTGCAGTGGTTGTCAGGGTTCCGGACGTAAGGGTAAGTTTACCAGCCTGCAATGGTGCATTCAGTGTTACGCCGCTGCCATTGTTGATCGTAAGCGTACCGGTGATGGAAGAAGGCAACTCCGGTCCGGCAATCTGCGAAAGGGTGCCATTGTATGTGTAATTAACAGTGCCCGATCCATAATTCCTGGTCACGGTGCCTGAGATGACTCCATTGCCCTGAAGGTAGGTAAATCCTGTCGTACTGGCCGTTCCCAGGGTGATTCCTGTTCCGACATTCAACGTGCCTTTTGTTAGGTTTAAGGTTGCGTTCCCGATGATGGAAAGTCCGCCTGGGATCGTTACTGTCCCTTCTCCACCGAAGGTGTTATTAATGACAAGACCGGGGATTTGTGGAGTGGTGGTGCCAGTGATGGTCCCGTTGTTCGTAAGTGACTGATTGCCATGGCTGCTGTTGAAAGTTAACAAAGCGGATGCTGAGGAGTTAGCCGTGAAGGTGAATCCTGCGCCGATGGTTATGTTTCCCGGGTTTGTCCCATTCATCCCGGTCATGGTTAATGATTTGCTATTATTCAGAAAAACACCAGTCCCATTCAGTGTCAGATTGCCCCTGATCGTCAAATCCTCTGAAAGCGTAAGGTTGTGATTCGCTGATGCGTTGCTGAGAAACACATTTGGGGCCGTACCCCTTATCCGAAAGGTTAGCGCCGTTGTTCCTGAAGCACTGTTTCCAAGTTGTAACGTCCCACCCGAAATGTTGGTGGTGCCAGCATTATTGTAAAAATCAATTCTGCTTGAAACAGAACTATAGGAATTGGCGAGAACCTGGTATAGGGTACCTCCGGACATATTGAAGACACTGCCTGAATTGGTCAATCCAAATCCTGGTGCACTGGCGGTTGCGTTTCCAACAGTGGTGATTTTTACCTCACCATTGCTTTGGTGCCATATGACTGCATTGGAGGTGTTGAGCCGGCAGGCGATATTCATGATACCGCCTTCAATATAAAACACGGCACCGGTAGCTGCTCCCATGGTATTACCAACCACAGCTCCGATATTCAGTGTGCCTGATGAAAGCTTCAACAGTCCATTATTGGCGGGGTTTCCATCCATCCCGCTCACCGTAAAATTAGGGTTGTTTACCCATAGCGCCCCAGTGGCCGGAATGATATACGCTGCGGTTGAATAAACAGGGTTAGTCATTGCGAAGGTCCCACCGATCTTTAACGTACCCGCAGTATGGCTCGAAAGGAATCCCGTTGCTCCGCTGCCCTGGACAGTGAAGGCAGACATGAATTCAAGAACGGGCGGCGTCACTAAGGCGTTTGCAGTTGTCGTCCCCTTATTAAGGGTAATTGTGTGGAAATTTATGGATCCGCTTCCAGACACGCTGGCATCAGGAATCCCGAAAAAAGTGACATTGCACTTGCCGTAAGTTGATCCGATATACATGTTAAATGTCCCGTTCACCAACAGATTTCCTGTTCCTGATCCGGTCGCCAAACTGCCGCCAATGTTCAACTGGTGAGATAGATTCGCCCCGCTGGTAGCGCCGGCGTCAAAGATACCCCCGGTTGCAACAGTCACTCCCCGAAAGGTTGTCAGAGATGCGGTTGTTGTCCCGAACCTTAACACTCCGCTGATTCCTTGTCCGACGGTCAGGCCATAACAGATACATGAACCATCAATGGTCACGGTATGCCCTTCGGCGATGGTCACATTGTCGAGCCAGGTTGGAACCGAGCCGGTTGACCATGTAGAGGCGTTGCTCCAGTTTCCGCTGGTAACCGAAACAAAATTGCCGGGAGCCAAGGTCGCGAAGTTACCGGTTAGCATTGCTGATGGGGCGTTTCCTTCATTGCAAGCGCTGACGCGATAATAATAGGTTACCCCGGGCAGCAGACCGGTTCTTGTGGTCATGTAAGCTGTTCCTGTGGTTGCAACGCTTGTCGTTGCGATGCTGGTTTGAGAATAGTTAATCCCATCCTCCGAGAAATCGACCAAAAAGTAAGTCTCGTTGGTCGAATTGTCAACCCAGTTCATCGTCATGCTGGTTTGGGTGATGGAGGAGAATGTCATGTTAACGGGTGAATCGGGGCTCGACGATTGCGATGAAAATGAATAGGTTTGACCATTGGCTGGCTTTGTCCAGATGTAATTATACGAACTTGTGGAACTGACCGTCGGGTTTGTGCCGCTTCCGTTCAGTGAAAGATATTGTCCGGATCCTGTCGCGGAGGCCGTTATCCCGATTGAGGCGTAAACTGTCACACTGGCGGGTTCCTGCTGGTAAACGAATTCGATTTTTCCGGTTGCTTCATAGAGGTTCACCTGGAATGAAATTACTGCACCTGAGGCGCTGGCACCCCATTTAACATTCCGCCACTCGGCGGTAAAAATACGGGTCGGTGCCGTTCCCATAGTTTGGTAGCTGAAGTTGGTGCTGAGTTGAATGTCAAGATCGCCCCATAATGGAGCTACCAAAGGCCGAAGCCCTGATGAGGAGAGGTTATTTGATGAATAGGCATTGGAAATATCTTGTCCAAAGGTCATCCATCCATTCGTAGCAGCTGAAATTGATGTGTAAGCCACACCTATGTAGTAGAAGGTGAAACCGATCGGAACCGCGTTGAACCAGCCATCGTTCACTGTCCCACCGCTAAGCGCCATGGTAGTGCCTCCCGAAAGCGGCGTGAAGGTTCCGGCAGAGGCCGAAAATTGATAGTTGGTGATGTTCTGGGAAGATGCGACGAAGCAAAATAAAACCGAAAGAAAAAGGAGTCCCGCTTTTTTCATGTTCTGATGGGTTAAGGTTAACCAATCAAAAATATATAATTATAGTCAAATAACAAAGAACCCGGGCTGTTTTTTCGAAATTGTGAAAAATTCTATCAACAAGACCTTCAGGTATATTTATGGAACCACTCCAGCCCGACCCACTCATCAACCTGCAAGGATCCCGTTGAGGTAACCGTGAGGTTGTTGCAGGCGGTCAATTGCTGGTAGGTCTCCGATGCGAAAGCCGATTCATAGATATCACGATATGGCTAATGGAAAGCTTTTTAGTTGAGACCAGGGCGGCCGGATGATGATCGGTTTTTCAAATGTCAACGGGTCTTCTTAACAACCCTGAGTACCGGGAAAACCTCCCCGGCCTTTAACAGAGATGCATATTTTTTATAGGTCACCAAACCAACCATCGAATTGGGCTCCAAAGCCAGCACGATCATGTTGCCTTTCAATTGATCCGTCGGGACAAATATATAACCGGTACCCGAAACCATTCCATTGAATTCCTGCAGGGTGATGTGGGGGTTCACAATGATGTCTCCTTCAAAATCAATCGAATCGATGGCATTGATGGTATACTGTTCAGTTTTGTATGATGCCGGATTGATAAACGGAACTTGTTTGAAGGCTTGTCGGGCAACCCATTCAACGAGGGCGGTGTCCTTTTTCGGAATCAGATATCCTGCCGGCTTGCAGACATCATACAACGATCTGACAACAGGCCGGTAATCGATTACGGTAACAACCGAATCAACCCCGGAATAATAAGAAAATAAGGGTATGATGAGTTTTTGACCGTTCCCGACATGTTCCGACTGAACCGACAGTTCCTGACCTGCAGCCCCGGAGATCAGTTTTTCTCGCTCCTCAGCAACAAGTTCCTTGATTTTATCCTTGTTCAGGTAAACATATTCCAGCAATCCACGCATACCGGTCATCTGCCCTTCGGCCCGGTGCCGAAGGTTTTCAACACTGTCGTTCCCGTTCATGCCCTCCTGGATGAACGAAAAGGTGTTCAGGATCCCCATGCTCTGCCTCCCGTCGTTGATGTCGAAGGTGCTGTGCCGGATGGATTCAACCTCCGGAGGGCCGCCCGGACAATATTCAAAGGATGAAAACTTCCTGTCGGTCAAGTAACGGAGTATGAAGGGGAGGTAACTGCTGTCGGACAGATTCCTGATTTTCTGAGCAACGTTCAGGTTGGTCGTTGTCCCAACCGTTATGTCCGCATTTTTCCGGTAGCCGTATTTTTTCCAATCCTCACCATAAGGCGAATATTCATGCACATCCATGGAAACCTCAAAAAGGAATTTGTCAAAAAGGGAATGAAGTACGCTTGTTTCGGGTTCGGTAAGTAGGAGGTGATTGCGGTTCAGGTCGGCGTCATGGGCATTGCGTCTTTTATTGACCGCCGAACCGTCGGGATTCATCTGGGGAACCAGCACAAAATCAATTTTATCGAAAAGATGCCTGTTTTCGGGTTTCAGCATCTCCTGAGCAAGCAGCAATGCACCCTCTTTCCCCGAGGGCTCATTGCCATGCTGTTGTGCAAAGATGAGCACCTTTATCTTCGATTTGTCTTTCCCGAATTTCGATGTTGAGAACATCAGGGCATAAAGGTTTCTTCCTTTCACCGATTGTCCGATCACCTCAACATTCAGCAATTCCGAACTTTTATCCAGCAATTTTACATAGGCCGACAGCTCCGCATAAGAAGTGAGATTTTTGAAGTTGTTCCTTACCGGTGGCAGAACCGGTTGCTGGGAAAAAAGGCACCCCGGAAATAGAATTACCAGCAGGATGATTATTGCTGTTTTCATAAAATCCATTCTCAATGAACGGCTAAAATATGAAAAAAAGGAACAGGCTGATCATGCGCTGTCAAAGGGGTGAAGAGTGAGGAGTGAAGGGTGAGGGGCGAAGGGCGAAATGGGAAGTGAGACCTCCCCGTGAAACCGGATTGGTTTATTACATTTCTGCCAATAATATCCATCCAATATTTCCGTTATTAAGTGAAAAGTCCTAAGTATTATTAACCTAACCCACACCTTTTATGAACAAGCTGGTAATCCTGCTCATCGCTGTTTTAGGTATTTTGACTACTTCTTGTAAGAAAGATTCTGAAGAACCCGTCATTACGCCTAAAGCCGATTATTATCAATTGAAAGTCGGAAATTATTGGATTTACGAAGGCTTTGAACTTGACTCAAACGGAGTCGCGACCTCTACAGGAAAATTTGACAGCGCTTATATCGAAAAAGATACGGTTATTCGTGGTTTTACCTATAAAAAACTTCTTGAAAATCGCTTTCTTTTCCGCATGCAATGGCCAAGCTACTTACGTGATTCTTCCGGATACTTGGTTACAAGTAACGGCTTTATTATGGCTTCGGATGATAATTTCACTAAAATTCTTTCAGTAGATACAGCCCACCCTGAACTTTATACGGCAACTGTTCAAATGACAGGTAAGGATTCTCTTGTTACCATACCAGCCGGGACAATCCAGTCCATCACTTCACGTCAAACGGTCGTTCCGGCACCGCCGAATATTGAACAATTTCCCATAAGATACACCTATGACATTTATGGAAAAGGTGTTGGAAGAATCAAATCCCATTCTTTCTTTTATACTGGTAACCTGCAGTTTGAATCCCGACTTGTCAGGTACAAGGTTAACTGAACAAAGTAAGTTAGTTTTAAAACGAGCCACCGCAACCGGTGGCTTTTTTTATGCTCTTTTTCTTTGAATTTCCGGGACAAAGTAAGATCCGTCAGGTAGTTCGGGAAAATGAAATTCATGGTGCCGGACCTTTCGCGAATCCTGGTTTCATAACGATCTGCCGGTCGCCGACCTTCGTTTTGCAGAAGAGATCAAGAATGAGGTTAAACCCGGCCTATATGTGAGAAGGGTGAGGGGTGAAATATTTCGAACCGCACATTTCGCATTTGAACGAGGCACACTTAACTGACCAATTATCCAACTTTAGATTATTCCAGATTACTTGAAAGTGGTTGATTTTGTGGAGAAAATTGGTTGCGAGCATTCAATTTAACTATTGGTGGATGTTCTTCATTTATTCAACCCTATTGCCATTTGATAGGCCAATGCAGTGTCGGGAAGTGGTGTTAAAGCATCTAATAAAATATTGTAAGTGCCTTTTTCAGAAAGTTCGTCAGCAACTTTTTTAATTAAAGCTAACGTAGCTTTCATCAAACCTGATCCAAGGCTTAAACGGGCAACCCCTAAATCCTGCAGTTCACGCACGGATGGGGGGAGTACGCCTGCTCCAATTCCAGGATTCGAAAGAATATTAATTGGGGCATTAATTTCCTTAACCAAAGTTGCAATCGTTTCTTTTTCCCATACAGGCTGTATAAATATGCAGTCTGCGCCAGCTTCCCGGTATTTATTACCACGCTTGATGGATTCAGATAATTTTTCTCTTGTCGAACCAGAAGAGGTATAAAATGAATCCGTTCTTGCATTAATTACTAAATGAAAACCCAGTGAATCTGATAATGCACGAATGGCTGATATTCTTTCACAAAATTCCATCTCGTCAGTTAATATCGGATTTAAATCAATACTGTCTTCAATGTTTAATCCAACTATTCCTGTTGCTATTATCTTTTGAACAGAATTAATTATTTCATTTAAATTATTTCCATATCCGGCTTCAAAATCCACAGTTACCGGAACTTTTACTCCGCTTACGATTCCTGTAATAGCTTCAATCATTTCTGACAATTGTATTACCTGGCAGTCAGGATATCCTAAAGAAGCAGCTATTCCCATACTCGTTGTTGCGATTGCTTTATAGCCACTTGCTTCAATTAATTTAGAACTTCCGATGTCCCACGAGTTTAACAGAACCAGAATTTCTTTGTCTTGATGATATTTCAAGAATAGTTCAGCTTTTTCTTTTTGAATATTTGAAACCATGATGTCGATATTTTAAATTGTTGAATTAAACACTTATGACTTCTAATTGAACAGCCACGATCGACCCCCTATCCTTCAGCGGTGTGATTATTTTCCGTTAGCGGCTGATCCTTTTCTTCCTGTTTGAAGCCTTCAAAATATTGGTAAAATTATTAAACTATGGGAATAAGAGACTGATTAAAATTTGATTTTATTATAGCTGATGATGATTTGTAAAATTTAACTGACTGGCAATGACCTCTCCCCGCCCTCCCCTTGAAGGGGAGGGAGACAGGGTGCCAAATTTGAACAATTGATTTTTATCACTGACAATTAAAACTCCTTGCCGCAGAGCAGCGAGGTATCAATAGGAAAAATGATTTGTAAATTCGTCGCAAGCGACGAGGAAATAACCCATGAACCTCGCCCCCCGTCCCCTTCTCCTTGAGGAGAAGGAGTGCAGGGGATGAGGTTGATTAAAGAGCTTTACAGATTAAATTCAACATACATGTTAATAATAAACGAATAACGCCTCCTCCCCTTCAAGGGGAGGGCAGGGAGAGGTCGTTCCAGACAAAGGAAATACTATAATTTTAAACAGTCTCTAAGTGTTGTAACAAAATGATTGAAAGTTACATCTGAATGGATAGGCCGATATGATTGACTATCCTCAGCCGATTTCGATTGATCACGCTATCTTTTATAAATCAATTCCCTGGCAAAGTCAATCATCACCAGCATTCGCTGGTCAGGATGATCGGCGTATCCACTAAAGTCCAGGGTAATTCAAAAATATATCTTTCTTTAGGTACGGATTATTTTGATGAACCAAAATTTTTATATCCGCACCAAATGAAAATAACAAAGATATCAGCTCTTTGTTAATCATCATATTAAGTTCTATAATAGTATATTGGGGTACATTATATATGTGATGGTCGGGAATTGCACCCTGGACCAATGGGGTGGTACCCGGTCAACTTTCGCTCTATATCAAAGGCAAGGTGCTGGTCAGCATCAGATTTGCAGTCTAATGTAAAGAAAAATCTTTACCATGACTTAGAAACTGTTTTGATTTTATTTTTTGATTCTGTTAAGCATAAGCCTGATTATTGCAAATTGAATCATCGTATTGGCTATGGTTGATTACAACGACCGCTTCGGAAAGACATTTGAGATCTTTGATGCGCTGCAGGAAGAGCGTATCAGGAACACCTGCGACCGGATCATCAGCCAGCTACCGCCAAACAGCCATGACTTACCCGACGACATGCCTCTGATGCCTCCGGCCGGATTTACCCGTGAAATCCTGGATGCTCTGGGCCATGCGGGGAGGTATCAGCGGAGCAACAACTAGAGAATGCAGGCAAAGCAGGCTGTTGGTCGTATCAATCAGGTATTTCAAATCTCCTTTGCCTCCACATACTTCGCCACATCAAAATCGATCGGATTGCCGGGGGCGTTTTGAAATATCTGTGAAAAAGTAGAAGGATTGTTCCTTTTCTGGTAGCCTTTGTTCAGGGTGAAGTATAAAATCGCCTCCCAGAAACCGATCTTAATATTGGGATACGAACGTTTCAGAATGGATAAGTTGGAATAGAAGTGCCATTTTATTTTTTCATAACCCTCCAATAAAGCTTCGGGAGAAATATTTTCAGGCCTGATGATCACCTTGGAGGCGTCGAACCGGTTCCAGTCATCGGTCAGGATGCGCCCTTGCGAACGTAACTTATTGAAAACCGGTGTTCCCGGGTATGGTGTCATCACACAGGCCGAAAAGAATCCGACTTTAGAGCGCGTGAGAAATTCATGTGCAATGTCAAAAACTTCGGTCGTGTCCGAATCAAGTCCGAAAATAAGCGACGCCATGGTCATGATGCCGTTATCCTGGAGTTTTTTTACTGCCAGGATGTTTTCCTCAACGGTTTTTAATGTTTTGCGGTATTGATTAATGCCCGATTCCGACATGGATTCAAAGCCGATGAGCAAAGCCCTGCATCCCGATTGGTAGGCAAGTTTGAGAAGCTCCGGGTCGCCTGCAATCTGCACCGACGCCTGCCCTACCCATATCTTTTTCTGAGGGATCATCTCCCTGAACAACTCCTTGGCATACCGTTTATCGCCGGTGATATTATCATCGAGGAAGAAAAGGTTTTTTGCCGTAATTGATTCAATGTCGGTAATGATGTCGATGATGGGCTTGTGCCTTTGCCTGGTGCCAAAAAACCTTGAAACGGTACAAAAATCACAATTGTACGGACAGCCACGGGTCGTTTCGATGGGTACAATGGAAAATTTTCCCGATGAGCACTTGATCAGATCCCTCCTGGGACTAATATGATTTTGAAGGTCGGGCAGGTGGTCAAGTTTGTAGAAGGGCTTTAACCGATGGTGTTTGATATCCTCCAGTACGATATCCCAGAGGCCTTCTGCCTCGCCGATGACCACCGCGTCGCCAAAACGGATGGCTTCGTCGGGCATCGCCGTGGCATGGATTCCTCCGAACACGACCACTTTACCACGTTTTTTAAACTCGTTGGCGATCTGGTAACCCCTGATACAGGTCTGCGTCATGATGGAAATGCCGATGACATCATAATCGCCATCAAAATTCACCTTCTCATCATATATCTCTTCTACAATCTGTATTTCGTGTTCGGGGGGCGTAAGCGCAGCAATCAGCGAGAGGGTAAGCTGCGGGATATCCATTGATTCAGGACGCTGGTCCTGAACTGAGCAAGGGGCTATGAGTAAAATCTTCATTAATTCTTCGGACACTGCATTATTTGGCAAATCTAAGGAAATAATTCTTTCCTTGCCGATCCACCTAAATCATTTAAAACAATAAGAAACTGTTTTGATTTTATTTTTCGATTCTGTTAAGCATAAGCCTGATTATTGCTAATTGAATCATCGTTTCACTTGTATCAGTCATGTATTCATAGTCTTTGCCGAGTATTCGGTAACTTTCTAACCAGGAGAAAGTCCTTTCAACCACCTATCGTTCGGGCAAGACGTTAAGGGCCTTTTGATCGTCACTTCTTACAATAATTTCAAGCACGCAACCATAGATTTAACCAAATATTTAATATCCAGAGGATCGAGACTTGATGGTGTATTGAAAAAATTGGAGGAATGGGCAATTGGTAAGCAGGTAATAATATTGTTTTTCTCCTGCTATCCAAACGTATTTTATGTCCAGGCATAAATACTCCATGTGATTGTTATTATGACAGGGAAAAATGGGATTAAAGAGTTGTTTGTTAGTAAATCTAAATTTTAATTTCATGCATTACTTAGAATTTCCTAGTTCTTCTATCTATTTGGTTTAAAATTGCCTTTTCCACAGATGGAAAACCCTATTCAGCACCCTGATTTTCTGTAACATGAAGTAAAAGAGCCATCTAATTTGCCGTCGCTGCACACTTAACTGACCAATTATCCGACTTTTGATTGTTCCAGATTACTTGAAAGTGGTTGATTTTGTGGAAGAAATGAATCTTATTTGATGAACACTTAATTCTTGAACATAATCCTTTGACCAACATCATCTGATGAACAAACTATTATCTTTACAGTTTTATTCTACAATGGCTGACGAAATTAGAAAGGTAAAATTTAAACAAAATGCAGACTTGCAGGTTGAAGTTGTGCCGTTAGAAAAATTAACCAAGGTAAACAGAACCCTTATAACAACACCGCACAGAACTAACTTTTACCATGTCTTCCTTTTTGAAAATTGCCAGCCAACCCACTATGTAGATTTTGAAAAAATGAAAATTCAACCCTATACCCTGTTGTTTATCGACAAGGATAGAGTTCACCAGTTTGACCAATTATTGAACTATGAGGGTCGTGTCTTAATTTTTACAGAAGAATTTTATTGTACTACCGAAACGGATACAAGATTCTTGCGTGGTTCTGGTTTATTTAATGATTTTGCCAATAAACCAATGATTACCCTTAACCAAAGCGATTTTCAGAAATTTGTCATCATTTGCGATAATATTACCGAAGAACTAAACTTACCTGCCGACAATGTAAAACATCTCATTCTTAAAAACTATCTGTTCAACTTTTTACTTTTAGCAGAGCGGGAAAAACACAAACAAGGTTTTGATGAAATTAAAAAAAGTGCAGACCTTGATTATACGATTCTATTCCGGGATTTATTAGACGCCAATTACACCAGACTGAAAGCAGTAAACGATTACTCAATACAAATTTTTATTTCTGAAAAAAGGCTCGGACAAGCTACTTCTAAAGTTTTAGGTAAAACACCAAAGGAAATTATCAACGAAAGAGTTTTACTTGAGGCTAAACGCCTTTTAGTTCACAGCAACCTTTCTATCAAAGAAATTGGCCAAGACTTAGGTTTTGAAGACCCCGCTTATTTTATTCGATATTTCAAAAAAAATACAAACACTACTCCAGTAGAATTTCGGGAAAAACACCTTCCAAAGTAAACTTTCTCAAAAGTACCATATAAAGGCAGGTTTGTCCATTGTGTGAGTTTCGCAACGGCTGCATCTTTGCACCGTTATTATTAATCACCAAAAAATCATAAAAAAATGGACAACAAAGAATTGTTAACCGTATTTTACAGAAAATGCCTGACCGTAAATACAGAAACGAATACTGCAGAGGTATTAGGACAAATATTAGCCGACAATTTCGTTTCAAATGGTTCGGTAGAAAGTAAAACCAAAGAGCAATTGATTGGACAAATCGGCTTCTTTTGGAAACTAATTCCAGACCTTAAATGGGAACCGCAAGATATGATTAGTGAAGGCAATAAAGTAGTGGTACGAAGCATTGCAAGCGGTACACCCAATGGCGATTTTATGGGTTTACCGACTGATGGCACGAAATCGTTTAAAATTATGACGATTGATATTCACCAAATTGAAAATGGAAAACTTACCACAGTTCATCATCTGGAGGACTGGGGAACGGCAATGAAACAATTGAAATCTTAAAACCATGAATCCAAAAAATTTAGTCCCTAAATGGACAAGAATTTTAGTGGGTCTGTTGGCCTCGGCAAATTTAGCCTTTGGTATTTCCAATTATTTCAAGTTTGATGCACTTTTTCAAAACAGCAAAGAGGGCATCGATTTATCGGGCATCGCTGCAAAATTTGCTTCCTACGAATTTGGTGCAAGAAACCTTGCCATTGGTTTCGCATTGCTTATTGTCGCCTTGGTAGGCATTCCTGAAACCATAGCCATAATGACCATTGTGAGAGCGTTAATAGAATTACAAAGTGTTATTATAGCACTTATGGCGGGAACATTTGGAACAGGTACAATCGTGGCTATCGTGATGCTCGGGGTGGAAATTTTTGTAATCAAAACAATGTTTGGCATTGTTGCCAAAAGAGATAAAAACTTGTAAAATGGAATACATAGAAACAGCAAAATTTAAACTTAAAGAGAGTATTACTCCCGAACGATTCATCGACGCAGAAAAAGGTGTGAGAGCTGGATTAATTAAAACACAACATGGGTTTATCAGCCGGGAATTAGGACTTGATGAAGCAGGTAGCTGGTTTATGGACATGCGTTTTGACACCAAAGCCAATATGGAAGCTTGGTTTGTAGCCTTAAAGCAAGATGAAGCGATGAAAAAATTTGGCTCAATGATAGATTTTTCGACAATGACTACCGATTTTTTTATCAAACAAATTTGAATTTCTAAATCGTTTGATAAAACAAAAGTTTCTTGTTTCCGGATATCCCTCCTTTTATGGTAATTGGCTTATTCATTGTTATTTGCCTTGCGCCTACTCGTACCCGGGCCCGCCCCCTTGTAACCATTTCGTAATCGACAAGCGACGGTAAAATACGTTCTTCATTGGAAGGGATACATGATTGTGACCTTGAGAAAACGATCAAATTGACCCCCCAGAAACGGAGTAAACTGACCCCCTCAAAGAGATGCCGATTTAGCTCCAAAAGGGATCAAAGTGCCCCCCCGGGAAACGGTCCAAAGTGACCCCTCATTTTTCTTGATTTTAGTTCACTGCCAGACAGCATAATTGATTATAGTTGGTCAGATTTAACATCAACTAAATTGCTTCTGCCCTAGGAAATCAGGCCTGTATGCTGGGTTATAAGGTGCTTTATGCAAGCACTTCAAAGCTCTTTGCCCTGTTAAAAATGGCAAAAGCTGATGGATCTTACATCAGGGAAACATCCAGAATAGAGAAAACGGACCTGCTAATACTCGATGACTTCGGGATGCAGCCTTTGGATAGTCATAACCGTTCGGCACTCATAGAAATCATTGAAGACAGGCACGGAAAACGTTCAACTCTTAATACAGCGCAGCTTCCCGTGGGACAATGGCATGATGTGATTGGTGAGAAAACCATAGCCGATGCTGTGCTTGATCGTATTGTTCATAATGCACACCGTATTGAAATGTGCGGGGAGTCTTTAAGAAAAAGACAGCAACTGGTAAATTAAATTGAAAAAATACTGGTAACGAAAAAATGTATATTTGTGTAACCGCCTGGTGATAGAAAATATCAGGAAAAAAGGGTAAAAATGGGAGGGGTCACTTTAAATCGGTAAAGAGGGGTCAGTTTAATCGTTTTATGCAGTCAATATCGAAGAAACTATCATTTTCAACGATAGAGCCTTAACTATTAAGACGATTGATTTGAAGAAGAACCCAAGAAACATCGAGGACGATCTGATTGGGTTTAATCGTTTTTTTTATCATAAAAGTCAAGTAGGTTGTGAAACATTTTTCCAAACACCGTAGTTCGAGTATATTAATCTCTTCAAAATAAACATCATATGAAAATGTCCAATGATCATCTCGAAAAGTATTTAACGGTAATTTTTAGTGCAATTGGAGCGTTTGCAATCATCATCAACCTGCATTTTAAGGGTTACAACAATGAAAATCTCCTTGATGCAGTCAAAGATCTTTCTGGTTTAATTGTTATCATCGCGGTATTCTTGATGGCAAGCAAAGTATTCAGAATTAGTAAAGGTAGGAAATTCAACTTCAATGAAAAATTTGAGGAATATCTTGTTGAATGGGCAAAGCGAAATAAGTATCTGATCGACAGATCAGAAATATCAACCTTAAAAGGAAAAGAGAATGTACGAACCATTGATATGATCTGTGACCATGAGCTAATGCTTGATTGCAACGATGTCAGCAAATCTTCTGCAAAGAAAGGATCATTTTTATATTTGCCAAAGAGTGAAGGTCTTGGAAGTATTGAAAATCCTGAGAGTTGTAAGCTTTCTTTCAAAATAAACAAATCGATGTTCAAAGGCAACAGCAAATATTTTGATCAGTATGATGAGCAAAAATCAGCTATTACTCAAAAAATTGCCACCAGTATAAAAATAGAGTTTGGCAATGATAAAATAAACGCACAGGGTAAGGATGACAGGATAGAGGTCGACTTTTCTGAAATGGATAAAACTGATATGAATGCAAGAAAACTGATTGAAGTTGTTGAATTTGCAAAAACATTGTTTTTAGCCATTGCTTAAGTGTTCAGATACCTCAAAGAAAAACAAGTGAAATTTATTCTTCCAGGGGTACTTCTGAGCTTAATTCGTTCAGTTACCTTCTCGCAAGCTACAGTTGATTCGACCTTTTCAGCCGACAGGTTCGGGGTTGCCACGCCTCCTGAAGTTATGACTATAAGAAGAGTCCAAATTGAAGGACAATGGCCATCTCCAAGCCGATTTCTCGGTGGCCGGGTACCTGAATTCAATAACAGATTATTACCAGCTGAGCATGGGGATTGCCTGGAAGATCCCCGGGAAAAAGAAGACAAACAATAATTTATCCGTCACTAAATTAACAGACAATGTACTACAACAGAAAACTTTCTGATTCTTTTTCAGCGCTGATTGAACCGGGAGGAGCAATGAGATGGCTGTTTGATTTCGTTAAAGACAGCAAGGACATGGATTTTCAGATCGGCCGGAATGCCGACCAAGAATGGATTTCCGTGTATCGCGGAACAACCAGGATCGTCAAAATCCGAAGCACGAACGATCCAGCAAAAATTGCTGTGGATGGAGACAATACCTACCAAAAAATGTCATCATCCTTGTTTGGCCACAAACATACAAGTGCAAATTTTCAGATTGACCTTGAGGAAGTTCTTCAACAAGTCGCCCGTGATCCAAAATTCGACAGGTATTACAACAACAAAAAGGAGGGCTACTTTCAGAATGAATTATCAAGGAAATATGGAATTCATGGATTGCCAGATGACGACTTTGTAATTGTTGACAAGGAGGCGGTGATTGGCTATGCCGATGAGAACGAGAAATCAATCCTAATGGGGCCGATCAGGGATAAGTATAAAAAGTTGCAGAAGGAAATTTCGGAATTAGACTCAGTGCACTTTGGTCAACACCTTGAGAACAGAGCGATCGGGAATGAACTTGATTTTCTTGCACTCGACAGGGAGGGTAATATCCTGTTGATTGAATACAAGCATGGCACCAATACCTCCGGGATATACCTGAGTCCCATGCAGATCGGAATGTACTACGATCTGTTTGCATCGTTTCCGAAAAACGAACTGGAATTTGCAGTCAATGAAATGTTGATACAAAAACAAAAAATAGGTCTGATCAATCCCGGTTGGGTCAAACCGACTGCAATCAGGGAAATAATCCCGGTACTGATTATTTCGAATTATAACGATAAAAGCTCTGCCAGGGAAAAATTTCATGAGGTGATGAACATCGTTCGTGCTAAACATGGGCTAGGGTTTCTGAAAAATCTCAAAACATTTAATTACACTTCAGCATCAGGACTGGTAAACTGGTAACGATATGCACTTCAAAATCCACCGTGGCACCCATGAAATAGGCGGATCTTGCGTCGAGGTCTGGACCGAAACAACCAGGATCGTCATTGATTTCGGGATGCCCCTGGTCAACCCCGATCATACGAAATTAGATTTTGGTGAATCCGCCAAACTTCCGGTTGATCAGTTGATCACGACAGGAATACTCCCCGATATTCCGGGACTTTACAAAAGTGAGCCCGGAGTGGAAATTACCGTGCTTCTTTCGCATGCTCACCAGGATCATACCGGTTTAACAGGATATATAAATAACCACTGTAAATTCTACATGGGCAAGGCTACGCATGACCTGATGAACATTACCAACCTGTTTACCAATGGTTCGGCAGAGTTGGCCAATGTGGTTTATTTCACATCCGGGGTGCCGTTCACCATCGGGAACATCGAGATAATCCCTTACCTGATGGATCATTCGGCATTCGACGCCTACGCATTCCTGGTAAGGTCGGGCGGAAAATCACTTTTCTACAGTGGTGACTTCCGCCATCACGGGCGCAAAGCGAAAGCATTTGACTGGTTTACACACCAGGCGATGAAAAATGTTGACTATCTCCTGATGGAAGGAACAACGATCGGCCGGAGCCGGGAACCATTTCTGACAGAACCTGAAATCGAAGAACGCCTGGGAAGCCTGTTTCAATCGCACAACGGGATCAATCTGATTTATACCTCAGGCCAGAACATCGACCGGCTTGTCTCCATTTACAAAGCCTGCCGCGCCACTGGCAAAACCATGGTAATTGATTTTTACATCGGTCATATCCTGACGGAACTAGGAGGCGAAAACGGCATCCCGTTTCCGTCGTCCAGGTTTCCGGAATTACAGGTTTTTTATCCTTACCGGTTAAGCCAGATGATGGATAAAAAAGGTCATTCAGATATTCTTAACCGGTTGGCACGATTTAAGATTACGCGGGATGAGATTGATGCCAACCCTGGGAATATCGTGATGCTTGTAAGGCCCACCATGCAATCTGACTTGGAAAGATATAAAAATATCGACCATGGAATTCTGATCTATTCCATGTGGAGTGGCTACCTGAAGGACGAGAAAACCACCCGGTTTATCAAATACCTTGAAGGACGCAGATTCTCAGTTCATCATCTTCATACCAGCGGTCATGCCGATCTTGAAACGCTGCAACGCATGGTTGCCGCCCTCCAGCCGAAAAACCTGGTACCGATCCATACGTTTGAAGGGGATGCATATCAGCGGATATTCAGCAATGTGAATGTCAGGCGAGTTCAGGATAAAGAGGTTGTGGAAATATGAAAATGTTCATTTTTTTGGTATCAAGAGAACATCTTTAAACCGCATGAGATTTAAAACAACTTGTCTATGAATATTTCCGAAAGAGATACACTGATTCGAGCGGCTTCCTTTATTTGGCTGAAAGAACAAACTGACAAGTTGGGTGAAGTTTTACCCTGGAAGTTATTGACGAATGGATTTCAATTTCAAGGTGAGCGAGTGCCATTGATTGGATACACTGGGATTTGGAAGCCAAAACTATGTGATCTACCTATCTCTATTACAACATCGCTCAAAAATCCTTACCAGGATGATCGTTCCAATGAAGGGTTTATTAACTACCGCTACAGGGGTGAAGATCCGAATCATAGGGATAATCTTGGTTTGCGTGAAATATGGCGAAACCAAATACCCTTAATATATTTTGCCGGAACGAGACAAAAAGGATTTTATCAGGTGTTTTTTCCTGTATATATTGAAGAAGATATGCCGGAGATACTCACAGCTAAAATTTCCAAGGGAGCCCTATCTTCTTTAGTAGAGCCAAGCATGGTTAATGAGCCTGAAATGGAGTATAAAAAATTATTAAGATCCTATCTAACACAAGAAGTAAAAGTCAGGATACATCAACGTGAATTTCGTGATCAAGTAATCCATGTTTACCGCGAGCAATGCGCTTTTTGCAGATTAAAACACACAGAACTCTTAGATGCAGCTCATATTATATCGGACAATCAACCCAAAGGGGATGCTGTCATTCCAAATGGTATTTCTCTGTGTAAAATTCATCACGCCGCATTCGATGTAAATATTCTTGGGATAAACCCCGATTTGTTTATTGAAGTTCGTGAGGATGTTTTGGAAGAACACGATGGGCCTATGCTCCAGTATGGCCTGCAAGCATTCCACAATCAAAAACTCATCTTACCAACCCGAAAAGAGTATTATCCCGACAGAGAACGAATTGAAATTAGGTATAATGAGTTTACTCAGGGTAGAAATTAACAACAAAAACATCGAAAAAATCTTTTGGGTACCCATTAGGATACCCAAAAAAGAAAAACCCACAACTGGTGTGGGTTTTAGGGGTGTTTCCGTACCCGGAGCCGGAATCGAACCGGCACGAGATTGCTCTCATTGGTTTTTGAGACCAACGCGTCTACCTATTCCGCCATCCGGGCAAGAGGGTGTGTGTAGGTATGGGTGGCAAAAGTAAACAATTTTCCTTTTATCTTTTGCCTTTTATCTTTTATCTTTCCTAAACTTCCCGGTCCAAAAAGTCCGATCATTGCTTAGCTTCAAAATGTAGATTCCATCTGCGAGGCTTGGGGTGCCGACCTTCGCCGTGCCGTTATGTATGGGTTCGGAGAACAGCAACTTTCCATTCGCAGCGTAAATCGTCAGGAGCCCCGTAAAAGAAGTGTTTCCTGTAGTTACCGTCAGTTCATCTACTACCGGGTTGGGAAACAGGCGAACCACCAGCCCGTTGGGTACGTCAGGGCCGGGAACCGAGGTGTTCAGAAAAAAGCCTTCGATGGCATCCAGGTCAAAACCTGCATGATTGGTATTCGGAAGGCCATCATTGTCATCCTTAAGTTTAATGAAACGGGCGGAAGTCAGGCCGGTTCCGGAAAGGTCAAATGAAAAGGTCCCGGTACCGTTTCCAACAGATATCCAGGGCCCGTCGATGGTTTGTCCGGCGAAACAGGAGAAGCCTTCCGGCGTGTCATCTCCTTCATACACCTTGAAATCATCGCCCGGAATATCCCGAAGGGTATCCTGCATATCCACGATTATCCAGCCATTCTTCCCCAATGAATAATAGCTGCTGTCGGGAGCGCCAATGATGCGGGGCGTAAAGGCAACATCCTGGGGATTATTGCCGGGAATGACCACTGCGGCGATCTTCGCGGCATACTGACCCGGATCGGGCGTCAACCGGATGTTCAGCACCGTGGAATCCCGGTTGACAATGATCACCTGGCTGATGGCTTTGGGAAGATAATGATTGGCCATGACCTTCATGGTATAAGTGCCGGCAGGAAGGTATTTGTGATAATCACCAACGGCAATGTCAGTGGAAACGGGGAAGAAATCGTTGATAAAGATCACGGCCGGAACCGGTGCGCCGGTGAGACTGTCGGTTATCATGCCTTCAATCCCATACCCCGCATTCTTTATCATCGCCATCATCGAGGGAAGGTTCACATCAAAATAGTACTGAATTTGTGATGCGGGGGGTTGTTTGTTGTTCGATATCTCCATGGTCAGTGCATCGGTTCCGCTTACGCCGTAACTGTAATCAATGGTTTCACCGTTGGTCGGGTAATCTGCATACGATTGGAGATAGGGGAGGGCTGTATAGCCTGAAGCGGAGGAATAGATGCCGGCCAGCTGGTTCAGGGCAGCATAATCGGGAGCATGCGTGGCACGGTAGCACCAGGGATAGATCACCTCCTGTATGCCGCTGTGATAGGTTACATGAATTACGAAATGATGATTGTACATGCAGTTGCGGAGGGCCCGGGTTTCAATCTGCGAACAGGCGGAAGGACTGTTTCCTTCCCCGTTCCACATGTATCCACCGTCGCGGTTACAATCAATGCCGTTACTGTTGTAACGCGACATGTTGGCCCGGCCGTCGGGATTCACCATCGGGTAAATGATGATCTCCCTGGTATCAATGGCTTTCGTGATTTCCGGATCCGAACCATAGCCGGTGCAGAGATATTGGGCGAACCGGATCAGGTTTTCCGGTCCCCCGATCTCATCGCCGTGAATTCCGGCGTCGAAGAGTACTTCGGGTTCATTTTCGCTGAGGGAAACATTCCGGCTGATCTTCAAACAGGAAATCGCTCTTCCCTGGAGGGTGGTGTCGTAAGTTATTTTCTGACAGATCGTTGGAAAGGCACCAACAAGACTGTCCATCAAGGAAATGATCTCTTCATAGCTGTGATAGGCATCCCTTGTTTTCCAGAAATCCTTAAAATAATGATTCAGGTCGGGTTTTGTAACTTCCGTCATCAGCCCGACCGATTGTATTTCTTCGAGTTCAGCCGGAGTAACATACATGAGGGCGAATCCGGCCGATGCGTGGATATCGCCGTTCAGACGGAGGTTGGATAATTTTCGGGCATCATCCTGATGATTCAGTAAGACCCTGACTTCCGACTCTTTTTGACGCCATGCAGTTTGTGAAGACGCTGAGAACAAGATGAGGCAAAACAGAGAACCCAGGAGCGACTTTATCATTACCGAAACCATAAAGGTCAATTTTTAACAAAAATGCAAATTTTTAATTGATTAATCAAATAACAGAATGAGAACGCGGATGACACGGATTATACGGATGGTCGCGGATAAAAGTAAATTTCACTGCAGAGAACAGAATGAGAACACGGATGACACGGATTATACGGATGGTCGCGGATAAAAGTAAATTTCACTGCAGAGAATAGAATGAGAACACGGATGACGAGGATTATAAGAATGGTCGCGGATAAAAGTAAATTTCACCGCAGATAATAGAATGAGAACGCGGATGACACG
>JBBRTX010000022.1:0-47309 GCA_038244085.1 Bacteroidales bacterium
CGCGTCATTAGCGTTCTAAAAAACACAAAACGGATAACCAAATGAGAACACGGATAACACGGATTATACGGATGGTCGCGGATAAAATTATTTTGCATAAATCAGCAACATCCGCGTCATTAGCGTTCTAAAAAACACAAAACGGATAACCAAATGAGAACACGGATAACACGGATTATACGGATGGTCGCGGATAAAATTATTTTGCATAAATCAGCAACATCCGCGTCACTAGCGTTCCAAAAGATCCGTGTAAATCAGCAACATCCGTGTCATCCGCGTTCTAGTAAATCTTTGTAATCCATGGTGAAAATGAGTGTCCCTGTTACGATTTACGGAATATCCCCACAATCTCCCCGTAATATATCCTATGAAAATCCTTTTTCGGGTAGAACCTTTTGGTAATGGCCGGATCCAGGGTAGCAGGATCGAGGAAATGCTTATGCACCATGCGGCATTCATAATGAATCATGGATTCGGAAATAAAAAAAGAATCCACCTTGCTGCATTTCTCGATATTCAGCTTACAGACTTCCAGTTTATTGATATCCCGCCCTGATTGGGTTCCACAGAGATTCAGTTCCTTGTGATATTCCTCCGGTAATATACATACCGAAAAGTCCTTTGCCGATTCCATCAGGCTGAAGGTATGACGCACCGGCCGTACCATCACCGTCATGATTTGTTTGTTCCAGATAAGACCGACGGTTCCCCAGCCAATGGTCATGGGATTGGGCGGATCACCCGCTACGAGTAAAATCCCTTTACCATCCAGGTTATCCAGTGTTTCCTGCAAAACCTCCGACAATTCAACCTGTTTTCTCATTTTGGCCTCTTTTAAGGATCAAAATTAGTGGTTTTCAAGCAGAATGTCTGTCAATCAACCATTAACAATTAATTTTTTAATTACCACAATAGGCACAATAGGTCACAATAGAATTGTTATCTTTGATAATATGAAACCATTATTCCTCATAATCTTAATGACTTCGTGTATGTCCTCCACGCAAACAAAAGTTCAGTCGGTCGGGCAGATTGATCTGGCCAGATATACCGGGACCTGGTATGAAATCCTCCGGCTTCCGAATCGTTTTGAAAAAGGGCTGAAATGCATAACGGCTACTTATACGCTCAGGAGTGATGGGAAAATCACCGTACTGAACCGGGGGCATAAGCAATACGACCCCACGTTGGAAAGTGAAGCAACCGGCAAGGCCTGGGTACCGGATCCAAAACAACCGGCTCGCCTGAAGGTTCAATTCTTCTGGCCGTTCTCCGGGAATTACTGGGTGCTTCAACTCGATCCGGAATACCGCTTTGTACTTGTCGGAGACCCTTCTCTGAAATACTTGTGGATTTTAAGCCGGACACCGGTACTTGATGAGAAGAACATCAATGAACTGCTTGCTACGGCACGAAGGATGGGATTTGACACCAGCCCGGTAATCAGGGTTGAGCAGGATTGCAAGTAATAACCTTATGTCAGCAAAGATTTACAATCTCGAACTCCTCGATGGCACCCTGCCGGTTCCTTTCCTGATCCGGAGCCTGGAGGACAGCGTGGATGAATATGGCGGGATCGCGGAAGATCCGCATCGGCATCAGTATTATTCCATCATCTGGTCAATCACCGCTACTGGTCGTCATGTCATTGATTTTATCGAATACCCGATCGAGCCGGATCATATCTTTTTCGTCAGTCCCAGCCAGGTTCACCAGGTTTTTTCAGATCCTTCGCCCACGGGGATGGTCATTCTGTTTACGCCGGAATTCCTGCAGCAAAACAGCATCCGCGAAAATTTCATCAGCGGGTTAAAACTCTTTGCCGACCGGAATGAAACCCCTCCGCTCTTCGTGAATAAAACAACCATCTCCCACCTGAAGTCCTTTGCCGGGGAGATGCTCAAGGCTTATCAATCGAATGATGACCTGAAATATGAAAGCATCGGCGCCTACCTGAAACTTTTTCTCATCGAATGTAATACCCGCTGCGACCTCACGCCTGAAACCAATACCCAGAAATTGGAAGTGGGCAGATCGCTGGTGCAGCGTTTCAAGGACCTGGTTGAAACCCATTACCAGGAATGGCACCAGGTAAAGGATTATGCCGCTGTATTGAATGTGACGCCCGGTTACCTGAATGAGGTGATCAATTCAGCGATCCGTTCTTCAGCAAAGGATTATATTCGTGAGCGACTGATCCTGGAGGCAAAAAGAATTTCCCTTTTCACGCCGAATTCCGTTAAGGAAATCGGGTACAGCCTTGGGTTTGAAGATCCATCCCATTTCAGTAAATTCTTTAAAACCCATACCGGCCTCTCGCTGCAGGACTTCCGGACGGCCAATCCTGTCTGAACCTCAATTTTTACCATCATTCCCCTGATTTGTCCCTTTTACAGGCGTAATATCCCCCGTAATTTTGTATCATCATTTTAACACAAAATCTAATTCATAAAAAAATGGAAAACAAAGCAACAACATGGGTCATTGATCCATCACATACCGAAATCATGTTTAAGGCAAAACATCTTGTCATTTCAACGATAACCGGGAAATTTGAGAAATTTGAAGGAAAAACCACTTCCGTTTCTGCCGATTTTTCAGATTTTAAAGCGGAATTTACTGCCAATATCGACAGCCTGTCCACAGGAACGCCTGACCGGGATGCTCACTTGAAATCACCTGATTTTTTTGATGCTCCGAATTATCCCAAATTAAACTTCGTTTCTACCGGATTGAAGAAGAATTCTGATTCGGAACTTATTATGAGTGGTGATCTTACCATACGTGGTACCACAAAAAATATTGATCTGAAAGTTGAACCGACCGGCATTATGGTCGATCCTTATGGGAATACCCGGGCGGGTTTTGAGATTAACGGAAAGATCAGCCGGAAAGAATTCGGGTTGTTGTGGAATGTGGTGACCGAAACCGGTGGTATCATGGTTAGTGACGAGATAAAAATGTTGGTAAATGTTGAAGTCATAAAACAATAAACGATGCAAAAGATACTGCATAAGGCAAACTCAAGAGGATCTGCTGATTATGGCTGGCTGAAAACCAGCTATACTTTCAGCTTTGCGAATTATTACGATCCGGCCCGGACCCGGTTTGGAACGCTGAGGGTGCTGAATGATGATTATGTGGCAGGAGGCCAGGGTTTTGACATGCATCCGCATGATAACATGGAGATCATCACCATTGTTCATGAAGGGGAACTGGAACATAAAGACAGCATGGGCAACCAATTCCGGATCCGCAGAAATGATGTTCAGATCATGTCGGCGGGAACCGGGATCTTTCATTCAGAAACCAACCCGTTACCCGATCAGGCGGTGCGATTGCTGCAGATATGGGTTTATCCTGATAAGAAAAATATCACACCGCGTTATGACCAGAAAACGTATGATCCTGAAAAAAGGATCAACCAATGGCAACGGATTGTCTCTCCAAATGAGGCGGAGGCGGTTTTTATCAACCAGTCGGCGTATTTTTCCCTGATCACTTTGGAAAAAGGCCATGGCGCAGATTATCAGCTTAAGAATCCGGAACACGGGGTATATCTTTTCCTGTTGGAAGGATCTTTGCAATGGGAGGATATGATCATGGAAAGGCGAGACGGGTTGGGAATCAGCGGGATAACGGACTTACACCTCACGGCTCCGGAGCGTTCGGAGCTATTGCTTATGGAAATACCGATGTAAGACCGGCTTTTTTGGTCAGTCCGCTGCAAAGCCTGACATGGCGCGGATTTGTAATCCGTACCCCTCACAAGCCTGACATGGTGCGGATTTGTAATCCGTGCCCCTCACAAGCCTGACATGCCGCGGATTTGTAATCCGTACCCCTCACAAGCCTGACATGGCGCGGATTTGTGATCCGTGCCCCTCACAACATCACTTCATTACCTGAAAGGTATTATAAGTACTTTGAAAATCCACGGTTTTTTGTCATCTTTGCAGTTCCATTCAAATCCGATATGATCATGACAAAGAACCTATTATCCCTATCCATCATCCTTTCATTATTTCTGTTTACTTCCTGCGGGAGTTTCCAAAACAAAGGCGAAACGGCCAGCAATGATACTACGGTTGTGACGGTTGCCGGTTTTGCCGGTCAGGCCGAAAAACTCGCCGAAAAGCAAGTCACCATCCAGGGAACTGTACTTCACACTTGTAAACATGGCGGAAAACGGATGTTTCTTGTGGATAACAACAACGACAGTGTCGCTGTCGAAATTACCGCGGGCGGCGAGATCGCAAAATTTGATGAAGCGCTCGTTGGCAGTAAGGTAAAGGTTTTTGGGACCCTGAAAGAGGAAAGGATCGACACGAAATACCTGAACGAATGGGAGGCCGAAGTATTGAAACCGGCTGAGAATCATAACGTAGGCGTACATACCGGAGCCAAAGGTCACGAGGATCAGGGTGCTGCCGAAAAACTCTCACAGATCACTGCGCTGCGTGCAGAGTTGAAAGCCAGCGGGAAGGACCATCTTTCCACTTTCTCCATCGAAGCGACTTCCTACCAGGAATTGAAATAGCCAATGCAACGCAAAACGCTCAGGCGGTGGAACAATGCGCTTCATCGCGACATCGGTTACCTCAGTATTGGTATGACCATTATCTATGCTGTTTCCGGCATCATACTGAATCATTTTAAATCAGGAGATTTCGTCCATCCTGATTACAGCAAAACCTTTACGGAGTTTAAGGCCCCGCTTCCGCCGAATGGTGTGGTGGACAAGACCTATGTTCTGTCCGTTCTGAAAACCCGGGGAGAAGAATCCACTTACAAGACCTTTGTTGCCGGATCTTCCTACGTACAGATCTTCATGACCCACGGGACCATCTATGTCGACCTGAATGACGGGGCGGCCAGCATGGAGAAGAAGGCCCCGCGGTATGTGATCCGGGAGTTTAACGCGCTTCACTACAACAACATCAAGAAATTTTTTACCTGGTTCTCGGATCTTTATGCCGCAGGACTGATTATCCTGGCCATTACAGGGTTGTTTATCCTACGGGGAAGGAATGGAATCATCGGCCGGGGTGCCTGGCTTACGGCCATCGGGATCATTGTTCCGGCCATCATCATTTTCTACTATCTCTGATTATTGTCATGAGTTTCAGGACATTTACCGCTATCGATTTTGAGACCGCCACCTCCAGCAGGAACAGCATCTGCCAGATCGGGCTGGTCAGGGTAGTTGACGGGGAGATTTATCAATATTTCTCTCAATTGATCCGGCCGCCGGACAACCAATACAATTACTGGAATACGAGAGTTCACGGGATCACTCCCATTGCAACCCTGCACCAGCCAACCTTTCCGGAGGTCTGGCCCGTGATCCGGAGTTTAATTGAAGACCAGCTGGTGGTTGCACACAATGTTTCGTTCGACAGCGGTGTGTTGAGAGCCACGCTTCAATATTACCGTTTGCCGGTTCCGGAATTCCGGACTGAATGTACGTATCGTCTTTCACGGATGAACCTGAAGAAGATGTGCGAAACCCTGGATATTGAGCTCCTGAAGCACCATGATGCGATGCACGATGCGATGGCCTGTGCAAAGGCCTATCTGATCCTGAAAGAAAATCCATCGCCCGTAAAAAGCATTAAATCATGAAGATCGAAGAGGGAAGATTCAAAGAAAGAAAATGAAAAATGCCGATTTATTTCGTTGTGAATCAAATTTAAATTATATTTGCACCCCCGTTTTGACCAGAAGAATATCTTCATTATTAACATCATAACAACTACTAGTAAAATGACAAAAGCAGAAATTGTAGCAGACATTGCCAACAAGACCGGTATTGAGAAAGTAGCCGTTCAGGCAACTGTAGAAGCTTTCATGGAAACTTTAAAAAACTCGATGATTACCGGACAAAACGTTTATTTAAGAGGCTTCGGCAGTTTTGTAATAAAGAGAAGAGCCGAGAAAACTGGAAGAAACATCTCCAGGAATACTACCATCATCATTCCTGCCCACAATATTCCCAGTTTCAAACCCGCAAAGTCCTTCGTGAATAAGGTTAAATCACAAGTTAAAGTTAAAGTTAAAGTAAAGTAATCATTTAAGCTGAATTAGTTATGCCCAGCGGTAAAAAGAGAAAAAGACACAAGATGGCTACCCACAAACGTAAAAAACGTTTGCGGAAGAACAGACATAAGAAGAAATAATAAGCAACCATTGCTTCGGTGATGTATTTAGGATCACTGGAAGCAATGGATTTTTCTCCTCGCAAAGTCGCCTGCTACAATTCCTTACGTCTCTAACCCCGATCGGTTTACCGGTCATGTGGATTAAAAATATTATAACGTGAATAAGGAATTAATCATCAATTCGACCTCCAATGAGGTTGAAATTGCCTTGTTAGAGGATAAACTTCTCGTAGAATTAAACAAGGAAAAATCGAACAATGAATTTGCTGTCGGTGACATTTACCTAGGCAAAGTGAAGAAGATCATGCCCGGTCTGAATGCTGCTTTTGTAGACGTCGGATACGGGAAGGATGCTTTTTTGCATTATCTTGACCTGGGCCCACAGGTAAACTCGCTCATGAAATATGTGAAGACGGGTTTATCCGGCGCTCCCGTTTCCCTTGCGGATTTTAAAATGGAAGAGGAGATCCAGAAAAGCGGGAAGATCAACAGCGTTTTGAAACCCAATCAGCAGATCCTGGTTCAGATCGCCAAAGAACCGATCTCTACCAAAGGCCCCAGGATCACTTCCGAATTGTCTTTTGCCGGAAGATATGTGGTATTGATCCCTTTTTCTGACAAAATCTCCGTTTCCCAAAAAATCAAGAGCCCGGAAGAAAGAAATCGTCTGAAAAGACTGATTACCAGCATCAAACCGAAAAACTGCGGCGTAATCATCCGTACGGTTGCCGATGGTAAACTGGTTGCCGATCTCGATATGGATCTGAGGGCATTGCACAAAAGATGGGAACTTACTTCACAGAAACTTCCCAGCGCTAAGCCGCCCATGAAGATCATCGGCGAAATGGATCGTACTTCGGCCATTTTGCGTGATGTGCTGAGCGAAGATTTTAACAACATCATCACCAACGATCCGGTATTATTCGAGGAAATCAAGAGTTATATCCAGAAGATCTCCCCCGACAAGGCGGGCATTGTGAAACTTCATTCGGGGAAAGCGAATATCTTCGAACAGTATGGTATCGATAAACAGATAAAAAGCTCCTTCGGGAAAACGGTAACCATCAAAAGCGGGACTTACCTGATTATAGAACATACTGAAGCGCTCCATGTCATCGACATCAACAGCGGTCACCGGGTAAACCAGGAACATAACCAGGAAACCAATGCCCTCGATGTGAACATTGAAGCCGCCACCGAAGTAGCCCGCCAGTTAAGGCTTCGCGATATGGGCGGGATCATCGTGATCGATTTTATTGACATGAACCAGGGCCTGAACCGCCGGAATCTGTATGATAAACTGAGAGAAGAGATGAAACGCGATCGCGCCAAACACTCCATCCTTCCTCCCAGCAAATTCGGATTGGTACAGATCACCCGCCAGCGCGTCAGACCGGAAATGAACGTTCAGATCCTGGAAAAATGCCCGACCTGCGAGGGTACCGGGGAAATCCGTCCGTCAATCCTGCTTACCGATGATATAGAGAACAACATCAGTTACCTGATCCGGGAACAGAACGAAAAGTTCCTTACCCTCTTTGTTCATCCCTACCTGCATGCATTCCTGACCAAAGGGTTATTAAGCATCCAGTGGAAATGGTTCCGGAAATATAAACTCTGGATCAACATTGTACCGCAGGCATCCTATCATTTTCTCGAATATCATTTCTTCAATAAAAATGAAGACGAGATCAAAATGTAGGTTGAAAACAAGCTTAAAAATCACTGTAATTCTTTTTCTATGACGATTGTAGTAAGTGGCATCAGGCCGACCGGCAATTTACACCTGGGCAATTATTTCGGTGCCCTGAAAAGTTTCCTGCGTATGCAGGAAGAAAACGACTGTTATTTCTTCATTGCTGATTATCATTCGCTCACTACACATCCCACACCCGGCGATCTGCACGGCAATGTGAAGAATGTACTGGTCGAATTTCTTGCCTGCGGCCTTGATCCTGAAAAAGCTACGCTTTATATCCAGAGTGATGTTCCCGAAGTAACGGAACTGTACCTCCTTTTGAACATGAATGCTTACATGGGTGAACTGGAAAGATGTACCTCTTTCAAGGAAAAGATCCGTCAGCAGCCGGAAAATGTCAATGCCGGGTTGCTTACCTACCCTACCCTGATGGCTGCCGATATCATCATCCACCGGGCACATAAAGTTCCGGTCGGAAAAGACCAGGAACAGCACCTGGAGATGACCCGGACCTTTGCCAACCGGTTCAACCGACTTTATAAAACCGACTTTTTCCCCGAACCCGTTGCTTATACTTTTGAAGAGAATCTGGTCAAAATTCCCGGACTGGATGGCAGCTTGAAGATGTCGAAATCAGACAATGAGAACAGCGCGGTTTTCCTTGCCGACCCGCCTGAAGTCCTCCGCAAGAAAGTGATGCGCGCCACGACGGATGCAGGTCCGGTTGAGATGAACCAGCCCAAACCCGTGGCCATTGAGAATCTTTTCACCCTGATGAAGGTCGTCTCTGCACAGGAAACGTATGATCATTTCAACAACCTTTACAACACCTGCCAGATCCGGTATGGGGATATGAAAAAGCAACTGGCCGAAGACATGATCCTTTTTACAGAACCTTTCCGTGAAAAGATCACCGCATTGCATGCTGATTCCGTTTACCTGAAAAAGGTGGTGGATATGGGTGCGGAGAAAGCCAGGATCAGCGCCAGAAAGACGATCAAAGAAGTGAGGGAAATCATAGGATTCAGAAGTTTCTGAAAGATCCCAGATATAGAAGATCGCTGCATCAAAAACAAAAGGCCATCCGCATGATTGATACTACCCCTGCAAAAGAAACCGCCATTCTGATTGGAATTGCCACACGGCAGCAGCCGCTCGAGCAGGTGACTGAGTACCTTGAAGAGCTTGCCTTCCTGATCGATACGGCTGGAGGAATTCCCGGTAAACGTTTTATTCAGAAGCTCGAAATGCCCGACTCCCGGACTTATGTGGGTAAAGGGAAGATGGAAGAAATCCGTTCGTGGGTAGAAAACAATGCTGTGGATATGGCGGTGTTTGATGATGAACTCTCTCCCAGTCAGGTCCGGAATATCGAACTGGCGCTGAACATCAAGATCCTGGACCGGAACAACCTGATCCTGGATATCTTCGCGAAAAGGGCACAAACCTCCCATGCAAGAACCCAGGTAGAACTGGCCCAGTGTGAATATATGCTTCCGCGGCTGACCCGGTTGTGGACCCACCTGGAAAAACAACGCGGCGGTATCGGGATGAGAGGACCCGGTGAACAGGAAATTGAGACCGACAGGCGGAATCTCAGGTTTCGCATCTCCCTGCTGAAAGAAAAACTCAAGGATATCGACAAACAGATGACCGTCCAGCGGAAAAACCGTCGTGAAATGGTCAGGATCGCACTGGTCGGGTATACCAATGTCGGCAAATCGACCATCATGAACCTGCTCAGCAAATCGGAGCTTTTTGCCGAGAACAAACTCTTTGCAACACTCGACACGACCGTCAGGAAGGTAGTGATCCGGGACATGCCTTTCCTGCTGTCCGATACCGTCGGGTTCATCCGCAAATTGCCTCATTCGCTGGTTGAATCGTTTAAATCTACCCTCGATGAAGTGCGTGAGGCAGATATCCTGATCCATGTGGTTGACATTTCCCATCCCGGCTTTGAAGAACAACTCGCCGTGGTGACTGAGACGCTGACCGAAATCAAAGCTTCCGATAAACCTACGATATTGCTTTTTAACAAGATCGATGCGTATTCTTTTCTGGAGAAAGAGGAAGATGATCTATCGCCGGCCACCAAAGCAAACCAGACGCTTGATGAGCTGGAGAAGACATGGATGGGGCAGCTCAACTCCCCTTCAGTCTTTATTTCTGCAAGAAATAAAACCAATATTGACAAATTAAAGGAGTTGATCTTTTCGGAAATCAGCAAAATCAAGACAGTACGATACCCTTAATTTTTACCTTTGTTTCGTATGAAAAAAAGGCATCTTCTTCTCTTGTCGGTTCTCTCGGGGATCATCCTGGCCGCAGGCTGGCCGGCACGCGGATTTCCGGGATTGCTTTTTGTCGGGCTGGTTCCGCTTCTGATGATTGAAGATCATATCAACCGGAACCGGGAAAAATTCTCCGGTTATGGCGTTCTTTTTTACACCTTACCTGCCTTTCTGCTCTGGAACGGGCTTACCACCTGGTGGATCGTAAATTCTACCGGCATCGGTGCAGCACTGGCCGTCATGCTGAATTCACTTTTCATGGCGATCATTTTCCAGGTTTTTCATTACTCGGGAAGGAAATTCAAATCAGGGTGGATCCGGTATGTCATCCTCGTATGCTACTGGATGGCTTTCGAATACCTGCACCTGAATTGGAGCCTGAACTGGCCCTGGTTAAACCTGGGAAACGGGTTCGCCTCCTATTACAAATGGGTTCAGTGGTATGAGTACACTGGCGCTTTCGGAGGTACCTTATGGATTTTCCTGTCGAACCTGGTTTTGTTTCTCCTCATCAGGAAGATCATGCGAAAAAAAGAAGACCTGGCAAAAGATCCGGCCTTTAACAAGAGTCTGCTTGTTTACCTTTCCACATGGATTCTTATTATCCTTCTCCCGATTGCAATATCCCTGGTCATTTATTCAGGATACAAAGAAAAAATCGACCCGGTAAAATTCGTCGTGGTTCAGCCGAATATCGATCCATACAACGAACAATATGTCACACCACCGTCAGAAGTGGTCGGAAAGATCATGTCGCTGGCAGGGCCGGCAACAGACAGCACCACCAATTTTCTGATTGCGCCCGAATCGGCCATCCAGGAGTATATGTCGGAAGAAGATTTGGGCCGGTTTGGCAGTATGATGCTCCTGAAACAGGTCATCGACCGTTATCCGGGTCTGAATATTATCATTGGAGCATCTACCCATCATGTCTTAAGTCCAGGAGAAGAAAGAACGGTTACAGCAAGAAAGTTTACGGATGTCGACTTATACTACGACCCCTTCAATACGGCCATCATGTTGAATTCGACCGGTAAATTCCAGTTATATCACAAGTCAAAGCTGACACCCGGAGTGGAATCGTTGCCAACCCTTTTCGGATGGAATTTCCTGGAGAAATTCGCGATCGACCTGGGGGGAACGGTAGGCAGCATCGGGACGGATAAAGTCAGGAAAGTCTTTACTTCCGTCAACTCCTGTAAGGTTTCTCCGGCAATCTGTTATGAATCCATTTTCGGAGAATTTTTTGCAGAATATGTGAAAAACGGGGCACAAATCATGGTAATCATCACCAACGATGGTTGGTGGGGAGATTCACCCGGGCACCGACAGCATTTTGCTTTTGCACATCTGCGGGCCATCGAAACCCGGAGAGACATCGCCCGTTCCGCCAATACCGGGATTTCGGCCTTTTTTGATCAGCGGGGCGATGCTTCACAGGCTACCCGTTACTGGGAACCTGCGGTCATCAGGGCTACGCTGAATGCGGCTTCCGATCTGACTTTCTACGTAAAACATGGAGATTACCTGGCAGTAATGGCAAGCTGGATGGCGGGTTTGTTTTTATTGGCCACAGTTTTCACCGCCTTCCGTAACCGGAGCAGAAAAGGGCAAAAATTATCCGGAAATGGGAAAAGAAGCTAAAAACATTTACCCCCTCCATGATTATCTCAGGACCCGCTGGAGCGCCCGGGCATTTACCCCACAAATGGTAGAAACAGAGAAACTTCAGCGCCTCTTTGAAGCAGCCCGCTGGTCGCCATCGCTGAGTAATGAGCAACCCTGGCATTTTATCGTTGGTCGAAAAGGAGATGAAACCTGGCAAAAGATCTTTGATATCCTTGATGAAGGAAACCAGGTTTGGTGTATTAACGCCCCGGTTTTGATGATCTCGGTGGGCCGGTCTTTTCTGCAAAAAAATAACCGCCCCTATCCCCTTTTCCGTTATGATACCGGGCAAAGCCTGGCTCATCTTACCTTTGAGGCCGTTCACCTGGGACTGATCGTGCACCAGATGGCCGGATTCAGCCCGGAAAAAGCAATTGAAGTTTTTGAAATCCCCGAAGGGCTGGTGCCTCTCACCGCCATCGCCATCGGCTACCTGGGTGATCCGTCTGTCCTGACTGGTCATCATTACAAATGGGAATTGGCAGAACGCACCCGGAAACCCTTTGAGGATTTTGTCTTCTCAGGAAAATTTGGCCATAAATCTGATATCATTGACTGAAAATCTTACTATGAAAAAATCAACTTACCTCTCATTCATTACACTGGCCCTGTTTGCCTTTTCCTGCGGAACCCCTTCGCGCCCGCCTGAACAAAAACAGGTAAAAGAAAACCCCGTTACCATCAATGTGCCTGATTTCAACGGAGATTCTGCGTATAATTTCGTTAAAAAGCAGGTCGATTTCGGTCCTCGGGTTTGCAATACCCCGGCCCATGAGAAATGCGCCGTTTACCTGACCAATAAATTAAAATCCTATACTCCCGATGTGACCGTTCAGAAAGGACAGGTCAAGGCATGGGATGGCACGTTGCTTAACATGAAAAACATTATCGCTTCTTTCAATCCCGGTGCAGCAACGCGTATTATGATCTGTTCCCACTGGGATTCAAGACCCTATGCCGATCATGATCCCGATGCCGCCAATCACCGAAAAGCCATCGATGGAGCCAACGACGGGGCCAGCGGAGTGGGCATCATCCTGGAAATGGCAAGGCTGATGAGCAAAGAAGCTCCAAAAATCGGGGTAGATCTGATTTTACTGGATGCCGAAGACTATGGTCCTCCACAGGACAAAACCGATGAAGCCGGGACGGAAGACTGGTGGGGATTGGGTTCACAATACTGGGCGAAAACTCCGCATAAACCCGGATATACCGCCCGATTTGGCATCCTGCTCGACATGGTCGGTGCACCCAATGCCACTTTCAGGATGGAAAGGATCTCGATGGCTTATGCTGCCGATTATGTAAAAAAGGTATGGAGTATTGCCAACCAGGCCGGGTATTCCAATTATTTCCTTTTCGAAGAAGGAATCCCGGTCAATGATGATCATCTCTACATCAATAAGATCCTTCAACTACCCACGATCGACATTATTCACCTGGATCCCTCCACACAGTCGGGATTTTATCCTTACTGGCATACCGTAAAAGACAACATGGAATCCATCGACCGGAATACGCTGAAGGCGGTAGGTCAAACCCTGATGACGGTCATTTTTTACGAGAATTAGCTACAGCATCTCATTGGCCAGGTTGGCGAGTTCGGATCGTTCCCCTCTTTCCAGCTGAACATGGGCATAAAGCGGGTGATACTTAATCTTATCGATCAGTGTGGAAAGGCCATTGCTCTGCGAGTCCAGGTAAGGCGTATCGATCTGGAAGATGTCCCCCGTGAAAATGATCTTGGTATTCTCCCCGGCTCGTGTGATGATGGTTTTCACTTCATGAGGCGTGAGGTTCTGGGCTTCATCCACGATGAAACAAACATTTGAAATGCTCCGTCCCCGGATATAGGCCAGCGGTGTAATGACCAGTTTTTCATTTTCAATGGCCTCGGTAATCACCTTGTATTCTTTATCTTTCTCGCTGAACTGATTCTGGATGAACTTCATGTTGTCCCAAAGCGGTTCCATGTATGGATTCAGCTTCGACTTGATATCGCCGGGCAGATAACCAATGTCTTTATTGCTTAACGGAACGATGGGCCGGGCAAGGTAGATCTGTTTGAAATTCTTTTTCTGCTCCATTGCCCCGGCCAGTGCAAGCAAGGTTTTACCGGTTCCCGCAATTCCCTGCAAGGTAACCAGTTTGACATTCGGATTCAGAATGGCATGAAGGGCAAAAACCTGTTCCGCATTCCGTGGCGTTATTTTATAACAGGACCTTTTTTCAATCTTCTCAATTCGCTCGGAAATGGGATTATAGAAGGTCAGCGCAGAGGTTTTCCCGTTTTTGAGAATATAGTAGTGATTGGGGATTGGTTTAAGAATCCCAGCATATTCCGGAAGGATTGAATCATCGGCATAGATCATATCAATGACGCTGCGCTCGACGCCTTCAATCAGGGTATTTCCCCTGTACAACGAATCAACATCCTTGATCTTTCCGGTTTCGAAATCCTCGGCAATAATGTTCAAGGATTTTGCTTTCAGCCGGAGGTTGATGTCTTTGGTAACCATGATCACCTTTTTATCAGGGTTATCGGCAATCATGATCAGCGCTGCATTCAGGATGCGGTGGTCGGGTTTGTTTTCTCCGAAGACCTTAACGGCATCCAGTTCACTTTGTTCATTCATGACCACTTTAAACCTCCCGCCTTTGGGATGCCCCAGGGGAATCCATTTGGTCAGGGTGCATTTCTGTGAGAGTTTATCCATGATCCGGATGAACTCCCTTGCTTCAAAATTGATGGTATCATTTCCTTTTTTAAAATCATCCAGTTCCTCCAGAACCGTAATGGGAATGGCCACGTCATTGTCTTCAAAACTATGAATGGCATTGTGGTTATACAAAATGACGGATGTATCAAGGACAAAGATCTTTTTACCTGTCGGTTTTTTTGCAGCCATAAGAGAGGGGATTTGAGACCAAATGTAATGGAAGAAAAACCGTTTGCAACAGGAAGTTGTTTCCAGTTATAAACAAATGATTGTTAAGGAACCGGTTTGTGGTGAGCAGGATGTCTGTTTTACTTTCTGAAAACGCCATTGTCAATTTTTTCCTGTTACTTTTGTATGATAACTTTCTGCAATTATTCTATGTCCGAAAAAAAACTTTTTCTCCTGGATGCGATGGCACTGATCTACCGTGCCTTTTATGCCCTGAATAAAAACCCGAGGATCAATTCAAAAGGCGTCAATACCTCCGCAATACTTGGTTTCGCCAACACTTTGTTCGACCTGTTGAGAAATGAAAGACCCACCCATATCGGGGTAGCTTTTGATACGCATGCTCCGACAATCCGTGAAGGAAACTTCGCCGCATATAAAGCTCAGCGGGAAAAAGCACCGGAAGACCTGATAAAATCCATCCCCTATATCATGGAACTGATCGAGGCTTTTCGTATCCCGATCCTCATGGTTGACGGGTATGAAGCGGATGATGTGATCGGAACACTGGCAAAGAAGGCGGAAGAGGCAGGTTTTCAGACGTTCATGATGACACCTGACAAGGATTTCGGGCAACTGGTTTCTGAAAAAACGCTGATCTATAAACCGGCAAAGTTTGGAAATCCGGCAGAGATCCTGGGTCCTGCGCAGGTGTGCGAACGATTTGGCATTGAACGGCCGGACCAGGTAAAAGATATCCTCGGGTTATGGGGAGATGTCTCCGACAATATACCCGGCATCCCCGGAGTGGGTGAAGTGATCGCAAAAAAGCTGATCGCAGAATTCGGTACCGTGGAAAATCTCATCGAAAATGCCGGCAAGATCACCAATGAGAAACTCCGGGAGAAGGTGATCACTCATAAAGACCAGGCGCTGCTTTCCAAAAACCTCGCCACGATCATCCTGGATGTCCCCATCGCGTTTGATGAGATCAAACTCGTGATGGAACAACCTGACAAGGCACGTTTGAAGGCAATTCTTGACGAGCTTGAATTCAGAACCTTTGCCCAGCGGGTCTTTACATGGATGTCGGTGGCACAGTCAACCGGAGAGACCATCCAGGCTACAGAAAAAGGAATGATCAAGCAGCAATCCGGACAGCTTTCCGTTTTTGATGAGCCAGGTTTTCAATCCGATGAGAGCTCACCGGCGGTTGAATTAAATGGTGATATCAAGACCACAGAGCATACCTATCACCTGGTGGATACACCGGAAAAGCGGGTTCAGCTGTTCCATCTGCTGAAAAAACAAAAAAGTGTTTGTTTTGATACGGAGACAACCGGGCTTGACACCAGTGCCTGCGAGCTGGTTGGCTTTTCATTTGCCATCGCTCCTCATGAAGCCTGGTACATCCCGGTTCCCGACAATTACAATGAAGCCCTGGCGATTGTCGGTGAATTTAAACCGGTTTTTGAAGATGAATCGATAGAAAAAGCCGGACAAAACCTGAAATTCGACATCTCCGTTCTGAGGTGGTACGATGTGGAGGTTAAAGGAAAGCTTTTCGACACCCTCCTGGCACATTACCTCCTTCAGCCAGATATGCGCCACAACATGGATTTCCTTGCCGGGATGTACCTTAATTACGTTCCGGTTCCTATCGAAGCGCTCATCGGGAAAAAAGGAGCCGGTCAGTTGAATATGCGGTCGGTTGATCTCGGGACCATTAAAGAATATGCTGCTGAAGATGCCGACATCACCCTTCAGTTGAAGAAAATATTTGAACCTTTGCTGGTTTCGACCGGAACCAGGGAATTATTTGATAACATCGAAATCCCTTTGATCCAGGTTCTCTCGGCTATGGAAGCAGAGGGCGTCAGGGTGGACAGCCAGGCGCTGAATGATTTTTCGCTCGAATTAAAAAAGGAGGTCGCCATCCTCGAGAAGGCGATTTTTGAGGATGCAGGAACAACATTCAACATCTCATCTCCGAAGCAATTGGGTGAAATCCTGTTTGATCGATTGAAAATTACCGAAAAGGCCCGGACAACAACAAAATCCAAACAGTATTCAACAGGTGAAGACATCCTGCTCAAGTTGGTTGATACCCATCCGATCGTTTCCAGGATTCTTGAATATCGTTCCCTGACTAAACTGAAATCCACCTATGTTGACGTGTTGCCTACCCTGGTAAACCCTCGCGATGGCAGGGTTCATACTTCTTATAACCAGGCCGTGGCGGCGACCGGACGGCTCAGCAGCAATAATCCCAACCTGCAGAATATCCCGATCCGGAGTGAAAAAGGAAGAGAGATCCGGAAGGCTTTTGTCCCCAGAAATGATAACTATGTTCTGCTCTCAGCCGACTATTCACAAGTTGAATTACGGATTATCGCTCACCTCAGCGAAGATAAAGGAATGATTGAAGACTTCCTTTCCGGGTCCGATATCCATCTTGCTACAGCAGCAAAGGTATACGGGATCGATCCGGCTTCTGTCACCCGGGAGATGCGAAGGAATGCGAAAACGGTCAACTTCGGGATTATCTATGGCATCTCGGCATTCGGGCTTTCAGAACGGCTGAACATCCCCAGAAAAGAAGCCGCGGCCATCATTGACCAGTATTTTACCCAGTACCCCGGGATCAAGCGTTTTATGGAAAACACGATCCTCCAGGCCAGGCAAAACGGTTTTGTTGAAACCATGATGAGCCGGCGTCGTTATCTCCGCGACATCAACAGCGGCAATGCAACCATCCGGGGATTCGCCGAAAGAAATGCCATCAATGCACCGATCCAGGGCACCGCCGCCGACATGATCAAGGTGGCCATGATCCATATTTATGAAGAATTCCGAAAACGGAAATTAAAGTCAAAAATGATCCTGCAGGTGCATGATGAACTGGTGTTTGATGTTTTTAAAGACGAGGTGGAGGAAGTCAAAAACATCGTTCAGGATAAGATGTCGAACGCGATCAAACTGAGTGTTCCGCTTCTTGTCGATATGAATACCGGAAATAACTGGCTGGAAGCCCATTGATATTTATTCATCATTTTAACCCTGAAAAACCTATCACTTCACCGTAAAACATTAGCTATGTCCTATTCCTCAGATAAACGTATTGTCATGACGCTGGATGCAGGCGGAACGAATCTTCGTTTTTCCGCTGTTCAGGCCGAAAAAGAGATGTTCGATCCCATTATCATCCCTTCAAAAGCGGATAAACTCGAAACCATTCTTCAGAATATCATCGAGGGTTTCCGAACGGTGAAGTCCAGGCTGCCACAGGCGCCGGTGGCCATCAGCTTCTCCTTCCCGGGTCCGGCCGACTATGAAAAGGGGATCATCGGTGATCTGCAGAACCTGCCTTTGTTCAGGAATGGGGTCGCCCTCGGTCCGATGCTGGAGGAAAAATTCGGTATCCCCGTTTTCATCAACAACGACGGCGATCTTTTTGCATACGGAGAAGCCATCTCCGGGCTACTTCCCGAGATCAACCGGAAACTGGAAGCGGCAGGAAACCCGAAAAGATACAGGAACCTGCTGGGAGTGACTTTCGGAACTGGTTTTGGCGCAGGTATCGTGACCCGGGGAAGTCTGTTTCCGGGGGATAATTCGGCCCAGGGAGAAATCAATCGCCTCCGCAACCGAACCTTCAGGAACTTTGATGTGGAGGACAGCGTGAGTATCCGAGGGGTAAGACGTGAATATGCCAATTATGCAGGAATCAATTTTGCCAGTACCCCGGAACCCGAAGAGATCTTTAAAATCGGGATGGGGGAGAAAAAAGGAAACCAGGAGGCTGCCCTCCGATCTTTTGAAGCGTTTGCCACTGCTGCAGGTGATGCCATCGCCAATGCCATCACCCTGGTTGACGGGCTGGTGGTTATCGGCGGGGGCTTGTCGGGGGCACATCCGCTTTTCCTTCCAAAACTGGTGGAAGAGATGAATCATCCTTTTGAAACGGTGGCCGGAGATTCGCTTCCCCGAATGGAAATCGAAGCATATAATCTGGAAAACCCCGACACCCTGGCTGCTTTTCTGAAAGTTTCAGCCATAGAAGTCACCGTTCCTTTCAGCGATAAAACGACGCTTTATGATCCGGGAAAGAAAACCGGGGTCGGTATTACAAGACTGGGAACTTCAAATGCAGTGAATATCGGGGCTTATGCTTATGCCCTTCACCAGCTTGACTAATCTCTCTGGCATTTTTATTCACTTAGTATCATATCTTTATAATTATTTTTTTATCTTTGCTAGGTACAAACCAAAATCTCCATCAAATGAAAAAAATTCTCCTCTCTTTTGTTATGCTTTTTGCCATGACGGCCGTGATGGCTCAGTCGGTAAATCGCAAAATGGTTGTCGTTGAAATCGGAACCGGAACCTGGTGCACTTATTGCCCCGGTGCTGCAATGGGTGCCGACGATCTTCTTGAAAACGGGTGCTTTGTGGCCGTTGTTGAAAATCACAATGGTGATGCCTATGCAAACAACTATTCAAACGCCAGAAATTCCTATTACGCGATTACAGGATACCCGACAGCCGCTTTCGACGGGCTTCTTAAAGTTGTAGGAGGAAATCATACCACCAGTATGTTTCCCCAGTATCTTCCGAAATATAATCAGCGTATTGCCATTCCTTCCAACATTGACATGAGTATGGCTGTCAGCAATACCGGGCTTGATTATACCGTAGTGGTCACCATGACCAAAGTCGGGAATCTTACCGCTACAAACATGGTACTTCAATTTTGCCTTACCCAATCGAACATCATGGTGAACTGGCAGGGACAAACCCACCTGGAACATGTCAATCGTCTGATGGTTCCTGACCAAAGCGGTACACCTGTTGATTTTACCAGTGGCGATGTACAGACGGTTACCCTGAATTTCTCACTCACGGCAGGTGTTACCCTGGAAGACCTGGAATTTGTTACTTTCGTTCAGAACAATACCGGGAAAGAAATTTTACAGGGTATCAAACGGGGTGTGATTGATCTTGAGACCGGATTTGATGCCAGCCAGACCCAGGTGGTGAAAGATGGTGTGGTAACCTTCTCCAACTCCACTTTTGGTGGGTATATCGGAGTTCCCGAGACCTATGAATGGATTTTCCCCGGTGCAAATCCCGGTTTTTCAACGGATGCAAATCCTGTCGTGACGTATACCGATTGCGGAGAACATGATGTAACGCTTATCGTTAACCGTGGCGGACAGATGGATACCCTCGTGAAGACCGCTTACATCAATGTCGGTCCGATCATCAATATTGCCGCAACACCCGGAGATACGGTATGCGACAATGCCAGTATCACCCTCGATGCAACCACTCCCAACGCCATTTCTTATTTCTGGATTCCCGGTAATTTTACCACCCCTTCCATCACCATTGATACGATGGGGATCGGTGCCGGTTTACACACTTATACCGTAACCGTTGGCCTGCCCGACTGTCCCGCAACAAAGTCAAAAACCATTTTCTTTGACAACTGTACCGGAATAGCTGATCGCACACAGGGTATCACCACTTCGGTATATCCCAATCCCAGCAACGGAACCTTTACTGTTGAAATTGAAGCAGCAAAAATCTCCAATGCAGTACTGAAGGTGGTCAATTCTCTGGGTGTTACTGTATACCAGGAAAATAATCTTCAGGTCAATCAAAAACTTGTGAAAAACATCTCCCTGAAGAACATTTCAAGCGGAATTTATTTCCTGGTTTTACAAAACGGTGACGACAAAACCGTGCAGAAAATCTTTGTGAAGTAAAGAATCCTTCAATGACCCAAAAAGGCCGTTCCCATTGGAATGGCCTTTTTTTTTAGATTCATCTATTTCATCCCCAACTGTCTGAGGCAACCTTTTTATTTATATCTTTGTCTCATCTGTACTCATTTAACATTTATTCATCTATTATTCATCCATATACCTATCTCTATTCAGCATGAAAAAAACGGTACTCTTTCTGCTTGCTTTTTTTATGGTTGCTGGTCTTTACGCAGGTAATGTTCAAAAAACCTTCACCTTCGGGAACCCAACCTTTACACGGACAGGATCTTGGGATAAAATCTCATTTGAAGGAACAACGCTCAGCGGAATCCCTGGCGAACCGGCTCTTCCCTATCAAACGGTTTCCCTTCTTCTTCCTCCCGGAGAAAAGGCCATATCCATCGAGATCACCGGGAACGACGAACAGTTTCTGCAGGGGAAATATCTGCTTTTCCCACAGCAATACCCGTTGCCTCTCTCCAGGGCGGACGAAGCAAAATTTGTCAAAAACGAAAAAGTATATCAGACCAATGCCCTGTATCCTGTCACCCAGGCGGGCCATTTGCTTACGAGTTACCTGAACGGATACGCTTTTGCTTTATCCACTTTCACCCCGGTTAAATATAACCCGGTTACCGGACAAATTTCCTATTATGCATCCGTTACCATCAATATAAAAACCCAATCGGATGCTGCTTCCATCGAAGCAATGAAAAATCTCACCGCTGCTCCGGAAGCCATGCAACGGGTTCGTGCATTTGCCCAGGATCCTGCGATGATGGCAAGTTATCCTGCAAAAAAGTCGGCAGCAACAGCTTATAAAATGCTGATCATAACTCCGGCCGGCTTCCAGAATGGATTTAATGATCTTACTGCCTATTATGTCACCACTGGCGTCACGTCACAGATCGTCACCACCGAGGATATCAATGCGACAGGTACCGGCCAGGACCTTCCTGAAAAGATCAGAAACTATATCATCCAGCAATATCAGGACAATAACATTGAATATGTGTTGCTGGGCGGAGATATCGAACACGTTCCTTATCGTGGTTTATATTGCTATGTCACTTCCGGTTCCGGATACGAAGATTATAATATTCCTGCTGATATTTATTACGCTTCCCTCGACGGGAACTGGAATACCAATGGGGACCTGAAATGGGGAGAACCCGGAGAAGATGACCCATTGCCCGAAATATCTGTTGCACGTTTCCCCTTTAGTACTTCATCGGAACTTTCACATATGGTTCATAAAACCATTACGTATCAGCAAAGTCCGGTATTGGGTGAACTGAAACGGCCTTACCTCGTCGGGGAAAATCTGTATGATGATCCGTTAACTTTCGGAAGTGATTATCTTGAATTACTGGTGAACAATCACAGCGAAAACGGTTATTCGACCTTTGGGATTCCTTCACAGGACAATGACCTCATCCGCCTTTATGACAGCCTTGTTTCGCCTCCCAATAATTATTATCAGTGGACGACCCAGAAAGTGCTCCAGGGTATCAATGACGGCAAGTCGTTCATTCATCATGTGGGCCATTCCAACGAAACGTATATGATGCGGCTTTTTGTAACCGATATTACCGACGCGAATTTTTCGCAGGTTAACGGGATCGCCCATAATTACACGCTGATGTACACACATGGTTGTATCTGCGGCGCTTTCGATTACAATGACTGCATCGCTGAAAAGGCATTGACAATCAGTAATTTTCTGGTGGGGGGTGTCTTCAATTCCCGTTATGGTTGGTTCAACCAGGGAACCAGTGACGGACCTTCTGAACACCTGCATCGCGAATTCATCAGTGCAATGTATAATGACACGATGCCGGAAAAGCACCTGGGAACGGCACATACCATTTCGAAAATCAGAACCGCCCCGTTTATAACCCTTCCGGGAGAATTTGAACCCGGTGCCCAGCGTTGGTGCATGTACGACTGTAATGCCTTTGGCGACCCTTCATTATTGGTTTGGACAGATGAACCCTCCGGAGTGGGTGTTTCAAACAATAACCGCGGAATTCCCTGTTCGGTTTATCCGGTTCCTGCAAGAGAATCCGTCACCCTGCAGTACGAACTCCCATCCCCGACCCCTGTTACCATAACCCTGTCAGATATTCTGGGTCACGAGGTACAGCGTTTTGATTTCCCCACCCAGCAAACGGGGAAACACGTTTTATCTATCAATCTTACCCATTTTTTATCGGGATCGTATGTTTGCCGTATCGAAACCCTGGGAAACACTACTCTTCGGAAAATCATGATTATCAGATAATTTTGAACAAAAATATTCCCTGATCCTGTTCATAGTCAATAATTCTTCATATATTTGGTGTCAATACAAACCTCAAAAATTCAAAACCAATGAGAAAATTTACATTTTTTCTAGCATTAATCCTTTGTGCCATCACTTTGAATGCACAAAAATTTACCTATCCCGATGCATGGGGTAAAGCCGGCTTTAACCTGGTCGGATCAAAGTCTTCGAATGTTCAGGTTACCTATTCCATCCCGACCTTTTCCCTTGACGATTTTCAGGTCAACGGAAAGACTGTGAAAGAGGTCAGCCTTCCCGGCAATTTCCTCCCCAATGATGCAGGAATGCCTAACCTTCCCGGTCAGGGCCGTTATATTGCCATTCCGCAGGGATCAACCCCTAAATTGACGATCCTTTCGCAACGTACAGAAGTAATCCACAATGTGGATATTGTTCCTGCTTTCATTATTCCGGCAGAAAACAATGATCAACCGCTTCAATATGTGAAAAATGCAGCTGTTTATTCCAAAAACGCCTATTATCCTGCTGAACCCATAAAAATTTCTTCGATCGAACAGATCAGGGGAGTAGATGTCGTGATCCTTGGGATCACCCCATTCCAGTATAATCCTGTTACAAAAGATCTCATTGTTTATCGGGATATTAAGGTGGATGTATCCTTTGACGGTGGTAATGGCCATTTTGGAGACGACGCTTACCGCAGCCGCTGGTTTGATCCGATTTTACAGGATGCGATTTTGAATGCTGATGCGCTTCCTGTTATCGATTATAACAAACGTCTCCAGTCATACAATAAACAAAACAGGACCGATGAGTGTGAATATATCATCATCTCTCCTACGGGCCCGGATTTCCTCAGATGGGCTGATTCCATTGCCAATTTCCGTAACCAACAGGGTATCCTTACAAAAGTCTTTACGGTAGACGAAGTGGGAGGCAATACTGCCACCGCTATTGAAGCCTGGATTGATAATGCATATAACTCATGGACCATTAAACCGGTTGCCTGCATGATGTTTGGTGATTTCGGAGCAGACGCAACCAAAAATGTTACATCTCCCATCGTTACCATGTCGGCCGAAACTTTTCCATCCGATCACAAACTCGGTGATGTGAATGCCGATGATATGGCGGAAATTGTTTTCTCACGCGTTGTAGCCAATAACAACACCCAGTTGACAACCATCTGTACCAAATTGCTGGATTATGAGCGTAACCCGCCGACCGATACTTCTTACTACCAGCACCCGATCACGGCGCTTGGATGGCAGACAGAACGCTGGTTCCAGCTTTGCTCTGAAGTCGTTGGGGGTTATTTCCGCTCAATCGGAAAACATCCCGTCCGTATCAATGCAATCTACCAGGGAACACCCGGAAGCATCTGGTCTTCCGCAACCAACACCAATACCGTTGTCAGTTATTTCGGACCTTCCGGATTGGGATACATTCCTCAAACGCCGGCAGAGATGCCTTGCTGCTGGAATGGAGGTACCGCTGCACAGGTTAATACAGCGATCAACGATGGATCCTTCCTGCTTCAGCATCGTGATCATGGAATGGAAACAGGTTGGGGAGAACCTTCCTATACCAACTCCAATATCGATCAGTTGACCAATATCAAGCCGACTTTCGTCATGTCTATTAACTGTCTTACAGGAAAATACAACTGGGGCAGTGAATGTTTCGGAGAACGATTCATCCGTCATACCAAGAACGGACACAACGCCGGAGCCTTAGGCCTGGTTTGTCCTTCTGAAGTTTCCTATTCTTTCGTGAATGATACTTTCGCATGGGGAATGTATGATAATATGTGGCCTGACTTTATGCCTGCTTATGGAACAACTCCCGCATCCCGCGGTGCTTGTCCTGCCTTCGGAATGGTTGCTGGAAAATATTTCCTGAAACAATCAAGCTGGCCTTATAATACCAGTGATAAAAAAATCACTTATTACCTTTTCCATATGCACAGTGATGCTTTCCTGCGCCTGTTTACCGAGCAACCGCAGCAAATGACCATTACACATGATGTTGAAGTACTTGAAGGCGCTACCGTTTTTAATATCACTGCCAATGCTGATGCCGACATTTCCCTGACGGTGAATAATGAAATTATTGCAATAGGAATCGGTGCCGGTACTACTCCGGTAGCCATCACCATTCCTGCGCAAACAATGGGATCTGTTATCATGGTTACGGTAACCAAACAGAATTTCTTCCGTTACAATGCCATGGTACCTGTTACCTCAGGTGCTCTTATTCCTAATTTCACGGCAAATGCTACCAGTCTCTGTCATGGCACCGCTGTTGATTTTAGCGACTTATCAAATGGTACGCCCACCTCATGGGAATGGACATTTGCAGGTGGTAACCCCGCAACTTCTGTACTTCAGAACCCGACCGGTATCACTTATGCCGCCATCGGAAATTATGATGTAACACTGGTAGTTCACAAAGGAACCTCAACTGAAACCACCACCAAGACTTCCTTTATTAATGTCTACAATCCGCCGGTTGCAGCCTTCGTCGCCAATGCCCCCTGTATCGGAACTGAGACCAATTTCACCGATCAGAGCAATGGAAACGGAAGCACGCTGTCATGGGCATGGAACTTTGGAGACCCTTCATCCGGAATTAATAATACTTCAATCCTCCAGAACCCGACGCATCTCTATGCAACAGCAGGAACATACAACGTAACCCTCACAGCGATCAATAGCGGATGTTCAAATGAAATCATCCAGGAAGCTCAGGTATTAACTATACCTGAAGTTGCCGCTGCTCCCACAGGAAATACAGAAATGTGTGCTTCATCCGTAAACACGTTTACCACAACCGGTGCAACCTTTGCAACTTCTTATGCATGGGAAATCACCCCTGCTGAAGCGGGAACGTTCACAGAAACTACGGCAACCGCCGATCTGACCGTTTCAGGAACCTACACCGGACCTGCCACCATCAAGGTAAAGGGAATCAATGATTGCGGAAATGGCGCCTTCTCAACAGAATTTGCTGTTACGATCATGAGTCTTGCTGTTGCACCTCCTGCTCCGACAGGCATTGACAGTGTGGATGTCCACATGGTTACTTCCTCTGATTTTGTAACCGCCGGAATTTCCCCGATTACCACCTATTCCTGGTTCCTGACACCTGCCGAGGCTGGTACCATTGCGGGATCCGGCACAACCGGAACCGTGACCTGGAGCGGTGACTATCATGGAAATATCGCTTCTGTCTCCGTAAAAGCCATTGACAATTGCGGCCCTGGTATCGCTTCAGATGTGAAAAATGTGATCCTGAAAAATTCTGTAGGTATTGCTGAACAGAACGGGCTGGGCGTTGAATTATTCCCGAACCCGACTTCCGGAAAATTCACCCTGAAACTCCATGCAAACAATTCCATCGTGAACATCAGTATCCTTAACGCAATTGGTTCACCCGTTTATACGGAAAACAATCTGACCATCAATGAGACCGTTGCAAAAACGATCGATTTCTCAAAAATGGCACAAGGTGTTTATTACATAAAAATTGAAGGTCAATCAGGAATCATTATCAAAAAACTGGTTGTACAAAAATAATCCTGCGTTGTAAGCGAAAGAGCCGCCACGAAACTGGCGGCTTTTTTTATTGCTTTTGTGCTATCTTTGTGATCGTCCAACCCTCTTCATCATGAACAAGTTACTCTCCCTTCTTCTTTTTTCCTCGTTGGTAATTGTCATTCCGCTTTCAGCCCAATATCCTTTTAACCCGCAGGTTAACCCGGCCGGAAAAGGAAAGGTAAATCTCAAGGTCGATAATATGGGTTACTGGAAAATGATGGTGAGAAAAGGCTATGTGAAAGCCACCCCTGAAATGAAAGTCCCGGAAGCCCTGAAAGGTACCAGCATCATCCGCGGAGAAGGAATCCGGTCGCAGGATTCTCCGGATGTCCCGACAACACCGGATGCAGGCATCACCCAAAGCGAAAACTCGGTTTTTGTTCGTCCGGATGATGAAGAAGTACTGTTAAACTCGAATAATTCAGCAACATGGACCGGAAGCACCACACTTGAATTATTTGGTGCCGATGGGTTGTATTCTGAAGATGGCGGTTTGTCGTGGGGCGGAAGTACAACAGGTGCAGGTGGAACAAATATGGGTGATCCGGCTGCAGCGATCGACCTGAATGGAATCTATTATCTCGGAAAAATAAACTCGGCTTTCGGTCAGTCTGTCGCTCACTCCAACAACCAAGGCAATACCTGGAATGATGTTGTGGTGGCCACCGTCCCCAGCCCGGGAAATGATCTTCTGGATAAAAATCACTTATGGGTCGATAATTCGGTAACCAGTCCCTATCAAGGATCTCTTTATGATGCCTGGACCAAATTCCTCAATGGAGGAGAAGTGGGACAGATAGAAATATCCAGGAGCACGGATCAAGGGGAAACCTGGTCTGCTCCTACCATGATCAGCACTGCGGTCAATGCCATCAGTCATAACCAGGGTGTCAATCTGCAAACCGGCCCCTCAGGCCAGGTTTATGCAGCATGGGCAATATATGATGCTTTTCCGGCTGATGAAACAGCCATTGGATTTGCAAGGTCCTTCAATGGCGGAGCCGTTTTCATGCCAGCGACCCGCATCCTGAATAATATCCGTGGAATCCGGTCGACTGGAACAGCCAAAAATATGCGGGTGAACTCCTTTCCCAGTATGACCGTCGATATCAGCGGCGGGAACAACGATGGGGCAATCTACATCGTATGGGCCAACATCGGGTTCCCCGGAGTCAATGACGGGCCGGATATTGATGTTTACCTGATCCGTTCGTTTGACCAGGGAACCACCTGGTCAGCGCCCGTCAAAGTGAACCAGGATGCTTTCGGTTCCGGGAAAAACCGCTTTTTCCCCTGGATCACCTGTGACCCTGATAACGGAAACCTGGCCGTTGTTTACTACGATGACAGAAATACTACTTCAGCCCAATGTGAAACCTATATTTCCTATTCCTATGATGCCGGTGACAGCTGGACAGATCTGAAAGTCAGTGATGTCGCCTTTACTCCTCTTCCCATTTCAGGGCTGGCCATGGGTTATTTCGGGGATTACCTCGGGATCAGTTCGAAAAACCGGAAAGTGTATCCTGTATGGACCGACAACCGCTCAGGCAGTGCGATGAGTTATGTTTCGCCGGTTGATCTCGGACCGCCGGCCAATCAGCCGTTTTTGGTTTATGATTCTTATTCGCTCACGGTGATAGGGGATACCGCTAACATTCCCACCATGAATTTCGGAGATTCTTTGTTTCTCTCACTGGGCTTGAAGAATATCGGTGATCAGCCGGTTTCCGGTGTCACAGCAGCCATTTCGTCCCTTTCGCCTTATATCACCATCACGGATAGCCTTCAGGATTATGGTGATTTTGCAGCCGGAGAGCTAAAAGTGATGCCCCATGGCTATTCCTTCAAGGTATCCGATACCATTCCCGACGGCCAACGGGTAAAATGCAGGGTGAGAATTATGAGTCCCGACACTACCTGGTACAGCAGCTTCTCCCTGACCGCCCATGCCCCCGATCTGCGGATTGCGGGGTTAACCATTCTGGATACCGCCGGCAATGGAAATCATAACAAACGCCTGGATCCAGGCGAAACTGTGAAAATCTCTTTCAGGATCGTTAACGACGGGGATTTTACCTGCGAAGCGGCTTACACAAAGCTGCATACTACCTCCCCTGATATTTCCCTCTTGCAGGATTCAGTATTTGTCGGGGATATCCTTCCCGGAGGGACCGTAAATGCCGTTTACGATGTGCAGGTTTCGGAAGATGCCGCGTTCGGCTCCTGGGCTGACCTGATTGTGAATGCATTCAGCGGTAAGTATCGGAGAAATCAGACTTTCATCGAAACGATCGGCGTGGTGGCAGAAGACTGGGAGACCGGTGATTTCACCAAGTTTCCATGGACTTTTGCCGGTAATTCTACCTGGAAAATGACCACGGTCAACCCGTTTGAAGGCGTCTATTCTGCAAAATCAGGAATTATTTTCGAAGAACAATCCTCCATCCTGAAAATTGATTATACCGCAGGGGTTGGCGACAGTATCTCTTTTTTCGTGAAAACTTCCTCCGAGAATTCATTTGATTTTCTTCGCTTTTACATCGACAATGTCAAACAGGGAGAATGGTCGGGTGAGCTTGACTGGCGAAGGGCTTCCTATGCTGCCCATTCAGGAACCCACAACTATAAGTGGATGTATACGAAGGATATTTATCTTGATGTGGGAGAAGACTGTGCCTGGGTTGACTACATCGAATTTCCTCCGCCTGTACTGCCTCAGATCAGTGCAGGTCCCAACGATACCATTTGTGCGGGAATGGTTGATACCTTAACCGGATCCGCTGCTTTATTCGATTCACTGAAATGGACAACTTATGGCGACGGAACCTTTAGCAATGACACCCTTGTTAACCCGGTTTATACGCCCGGAGGCGGTGACATTTCAAACGGGAATGTCAGGCTCCGACTGACCGGCTGGGGCGTAAACGGATCCACAACCCGTTCGATGCAACTTTTCATAGGCGCCATCCCTGTGATTGATGAAATCATGGTATGGCCCAATGATACCGTTTGTGCCAATCACCAGATCAGCCTTTCCCTGGATACAGTTAATGGAGCTCACTATTTATGGATACCCGGAGGATTCACAACACCGGCGATTGAAATGGATACTTCTGCCACGGGTGGCATGGGAACTTTCGTGGTAAAGGCCCGGATCACTTCCCGATACAACTGTTCTGCAACGGATTCCACCCGGGTAACTTTCCAGGATTGTACCGGAATCACTGAACCGGCCGGGACTTCCGGGTTTTCCGTCTTCCCGAATCCGTTTTCCCGAAAAACCACACTGAGTATCCGCCTCCTGAAATCAACAGCGACTGATATGGTCATCATTGATGAAACAGGGCGAACCCTAAAACATTTATTGCATCAATACTTGTCTGCTGGAATTTCTACCTTTGTGTGGGATGGAAAAGATGACCAGGATAACCGGGTGTTACCGGGTATCTACTATGTGGTTCTTTCCTCCGGTGATAAGAAAAGCGTTCATAAGATTATTCTCCTACCGTGATGAAAAAGATTTCTTCCATTCTTCTGGCAGGATTGATCCTATACAATATATTCGGATACTTTTTTGTATTCCGTTCCGAACAATCTGTTTTGAAAGAGGAAATGAAGGGATTGATCAGGAGTCATCAAGGTGAATCGCTTCATGACCGGAATAATCCCGGGGAAGCAAAAGATTTTTTCTTTTCTGCCTGTGAACAAATCACGGTTTCTCTGAATGACCCGAATTTTCAATGGGTGGAGCGCGGAGAATTCAGATTTCATGATAAACTCTACGATGTCATCTCCCAAAAAGCCTCCGGCAACCAGATCATTTTCACTTGCATCAACGACCTGCAGGAAGAAACCCTGCTTTCGGCTTACCACCGGATTTCTGATTTTGCACTGGGATTAAATTTCCCGGGTAAGGCAAAGATGAGAACTTCGCTTTTGCATCACCTGATCAAGGTGGCCATCGTGAAAGAAAGGGTTCTGCTTTCCTGGTTTACCAATACTGTTACCCTTTTCCCCTCCGAAAAGGTATTCTGTTACCAGAAATATATTCATCAGGAGAATCCTCCTCCAAAACAGGCTTAATCCTCTGTTTTTCTTTTCTTTTTTTCAGATCCCATGGAAACGGATGAGTATCCTCCTTTCCACCCGGATCTGTCATCTGTATGTATTTAACATAATTATAATAAGGCATATGAAAAAAATATTTCTTTTTTTGTTGATTATTGTGCTTTCGCCGGCTGTGAAAGCTCAGAAACCGGTCAGGCAGGACACACTGCGTATCCAGGATCTTAACGAATCTGTGGTTACGGCTGTAAGGACGAGGGTGCCCCTGAAAGAGATCCCGGCTTCCATTACCGTTGTGAATGCGACCCAACTGGGCACAATGTCAAAAACCATTGCTGCCGATGAGGCTTTGCGGCTTGTTCCCGGCGTCAGGGTTGATAATGGTACCGGCGGTTCAAGGGTTCATTTATACATTCGCGGACAAGGCGTACTAACCGAAAGCGGATTCAGGGGGATCGGTGTGCTGATTGATGGCATTCCGGTGAACGATCCTGCCGGATTTGCTCCCGATCTCTTTGATGTTGACTGGACAACCGTTTCCAACGTGGAAGTGGTAAAGGGATTGGCCGCATCCTTATATGGAGCCGGTTCAACGGGAGGGGTACTCAATATCCTCACACAGGATGGCGGTCTGAAACCGGTGAACAGTACTTTTTATGCCACAGCGGGTTCTAACGGTTTCTGGAAAGTAATGGGGCAGGTAGATGGTACACAGGCTAACATCAATTACCGGGTCTCTTATTCACATACCCAGGGAAATGGTTACCGGATTCACCAGGCATTCAGAGGGGATAATTTCAGTGAGAAAATCAACTGGATGCCTACTTCGAAAATCAAGATCACCCAGTTGATTACCTATACCGAATATTTTAACCAGAATTCGGAAGGAATCAACCTGGGCAGGTACGATACGGTCGGACCGACCGCAGCCAATACCGATGCCATCCCTTACAACGAATTCCACAAGACACAACGCCTTACCGGTGCCCTCCTTGGCAAGTTTGATATCCGAAACAACCAGGATATCCAGGTGAAAGCCTTTGCAAGGATGAACAAATACCGCGAAACATCCAACAACGGAGATGATCATAAACCTTATACCAACAGCGGTATTTCGGCACAATATGACCTTCACCTGGGCTCAGAAAACCTGAAAAATCATTTCAGTCTGGGTGCAGATTATGAAACCAAGGCCATGACAGAAATTGAATTCGCGGTAACAAAGGATCCGAACAGGGTTGACAGTCATTTCAGCGAAGACTGCCTAGACCTCAATGAGATCCTGATAAACCAGATCATCAAACAAAGAAGTGCTGGCGTTTTCCTGATTGACAAACTGGATATTGCCAAAAAGCTGTTTGTCACGCTGAATGTCCGTTACGATTATGTGTATAACCAGTTGATCAACAACATTCCCCTACCCGATTCACTCATTCAGTCTTCAGGAAACAGGTCATTCGACAGTCCTTCTTTCCGGTTTGGCGTTGCTTATACACTTGCTAAACCCTTTAACATCTATGCAAACTACGGAACCGGTTTCCTGGTTCCCACCGAGGATGAACTGTACAACAATCCTGCACATTGGGGCGGATTTAATGAAACCATCAAACCCTCGAAGATGCAGGGCGGAGAACTAGGGGTGAGAGGTGATATCAGCAAGCAGTTTTACTATGATGTTACCAGCTTCTATATTACTTCCAAAGATGAATTTTATCGGTACAGTATCCCCGGACGCGGAAATAACACTGCTTTCTTCGGAAACATTGGCGCAAGTAGACGCTACGGGGTTGAGGCTTTTCTCTCTTACAGCCCGGTTGACTTTATCAAACTGGATGTGGCTTATTCCTATTCACATTGTACCTATACCACACCCGACAGTGTGAGTGGCCACTTTATCCCACAATGCCCGCAACATGTGCTGGCTGCTGAGGTGGCTTTCAAATTCCTGAAACATTTTACCTTAACCCTTGCTACCGAATACCAATCGAAATGGTACATCCAGACCGACGATTCCATTTACAACCAGTTTACGGAAAATGGCATCAAACGCGACTCATGGGTGAGAGGATTCAACATTTACAATGCTAATCTCAGCTATCGTGTTAAGTTAGGCGGTTTGGACACTGAAATCAGCTTGTTTGCCAAAAACATGTTCGACGAACATTATTTTGGCTTCACTGAACCCAACAACGGACCGGATTACAATAGTTTCCAACCGGCTCCCGGAAGGGAATTTTTTGCAAGTCTGAAACTCAGATTTTAAAGCCGGAATACGCTGAAATGCCGGAAGAGGCTGTCTCAGGATTCATCCGGGGCGGCCTCTTTCTTCTTTTCTTCTGCCTGATCTTCCGGGAAATTTACTTTTGCCGAAAAGACAAACAATGCCTTCAGCTTATCCCAAAAGTCTCCGCCAAGGACAAACAAACTCGTGATGAAAATCACATCCGTGCAAATGTTCATGATGACGCGGAAGGTAAAATCATGCTCAAAAATCCTGGGTGCGTAGGCCATAAAATAGTTAGGAACGAAAGGCAGGCAGAAAAGGAATAGTCCGATATCATATCGCAGCCGGCTGTTATGATAAGGTTTTACATATCTGGCAAACAGTCTGAAAAATTTCGCTTTGATCCAGACATAGGAAGGTTTTCCAAGGATCGCCACACTGGTTATCTTCATCAATGGAGCGCTGACCCAAAAAGCGGCGAGGATAAAATTTTTCCAGAAAGGTGATTCAACATGCTCGCGGATAAGAATTCCGATGGCCAGCATGAAAAATGAAAGGATGAGTAAGGAGATCCCTGCATAGAACCTGGATCCCGGGTTTGGCGGATCTTCCAAATTTCCCGCTATAAAATGTTTTCTGAAACTTTTCATATCTCCCTCCTTTTCATGGAAAGTAATTCATGGTTAAATAAAAAAGAGTACCACACCGGTAACGGCCAGGATGGCGCCAATGACCTCCTTAAAGTTGACTTTTTCTTTAAAAAGAATTACCGACGGAGGAATGATCAGCACCGGAACAAGAGCCATGATGGTAGCGGCAATACCCGTTGAGGTCAGTTGAACAGCGACCAGGGAAAAAGATACCCCAAGGAAGGGCCCGAAAAATGCACCCACCGAAAGATGTCCCATGGCTTTGTAGTTTGATAATCCTTTTGCCAGGTTTTTCCATTGTTTCATGATCGTAAGAAGCACCGTAAACCCGACAATTCCTGCCATCACCCGGATCTGGGAAGAAGCAAAGGCATCATATCCCCTCATCCCGAATTTGCTCAGTACCAGTCCTGCCGACTGTCCTAATGCACCGCCAATTCCCAGCAGGATCCCCCAAAGCGGATAGGAAAAGAGGAATTTCCGGAATGCCTGTGGCGCTTCTTCATCACGAACCTCACGTTTCAGGACCACCAGGGCGATGCCTGACAGGGTCACGATCATGCCGGTCCAGCTCAGAAGGGACATCTTCTCTCCCAGGATAATCCAGCCGATCAGAGCGGTCATAGGCGGAGCGAGTGCCATCAGAAGCATGGAGATCCTGGCTCCGACTACCACGAAAGCCTGGAACAGGCAAAGATCGCCGAACACAAAGCCGATCAGTCCTGATGTGATCAGATACAGCCAGTTTTCAGGTGAAGCATCAACCGGAAAAAACATTCCCCGGTAAAAAAAGGTAAAAGTGCTCAGAAACAAAAAGCCGATAACCAGCCGGAGCAGGTTAACAACCATTGATCCGATCTTCTTACTTGCGGATTCAAAAGCGAGCGCTGTAATCGTCCAAAAAACAGCAGTAAGCAATGCGGCAAATTCCCCGGCGTGTGGCAAAATCCCTCCTTAGTTTGCAGTGGCTAGCCATTCCTGCGGATTCTGAATGGTCTTTCCTAGCCAGATTTCAAAATGTAGTTCTGTTTTTGCGTCATCAGGATTGGTATATACCCTCCCGATCACTTGTTTCGTAGTGACATCCTGCCCGTCTTTCACACTGACTTCGGCCAGGTTGGAATAAACCGTGAGGTATTCCCCATGACGGATGATCACCACATTGTGTAAGTTCTGAAACGACATGACCCTGCTCACTTTCCCTGCAAAGACGGCCCTGACGGCTGATCCCTTCTCAGTGGCAATGTCGACTCCGTTGTTCTTTACTTTTACATATTTCAATACCGGATGGGCATGTTCACCGAAGCTTCCGGTGATTACGCCCCGTTCGGAAGGCCAGGGCAAACGCCCTTTATTCGAGGCAAAAGAGTTCGACAATTGCACCTCCCCATGCGTCAGCATGATGTTGGTCTTGCGTGTCTCCATCTTTGTACCGGTATTGCTTTTTTCGACTTTCCTCGCCCGTTCTGCGGCTTTTTTTACCTCGGAAGCAATCATGTTTTCGATCTCCTTCTGAAGTTTTGCCATCGCCTGTTGTTTTTCTTTCAGCGTCGCCAAAAGCTGTTTTTCCTTCTTACTCAGCTCTTTCACTGCTTTGTCCTTATCTTCCCGCTCCTTTGTCAGCCGTAATTTCTCCAATTCTTTTTTTTGTGCCAATGTCAGCTTCTCCCCTTTGATCAACTCAAGCTCGCGTTGTTTTTGCGTGATATGCATCCGGGCATTCCGGATCAGTTCGGCCTGGGTACGACGGTAAACGCTGTATTGCTGATAATACATCAGCCGGCGAAAGGCCTGGTTGAAATCACTGGCTGAGAAGACAAAAAGAAGGCGGTTATGGGAGTTCAGATTTTTATATGCATAGTAAATCATCTTTGCATATTCATCCTTCATTTTCGTCAGCTCGTCCGACATCTTCCCGATCTGCTGCTGCTGAATATCCATCTCCGACTGGATGTTGGTGACTTCACCCGTGATAATATTGATGAGCGATTCTCTGCGTTCAATCTGTTTATTCAGGATGTTCAGCTTGTTGAGCGAGGTTTGCTTGGTCTGCTGGGTTTGCTTGAGAAGCTTACTGGTGTAACTGATCTCTGTTTCGAGTTGTAATTTATCTTTCTGAAGATGGTCTTTCCGGTTCTGACTGCCTGAAAACAACGGATCAAAGAAAAAGGCCGTCAGGAAGATGGCCGAAATAAAAATTCTATGATACCTGTTGACTTTCATTATTTAACCTGAATGTAACTTTGGGGTATCTTAAATGGAAAGGAGAGCGGTGTATTCAGAATGATTTTTGAAAATGAAACATCTACATGCAACTTGTTTTCTGCAGAGATATCAAATTTCATCGCCTTTGGAAAAAGCTGATTATCGATCTTCTCAAATTCAGAATATTGTGCACTCAGTTTGATATTTTCCTTGCGGATTTCCTTCACATCGGCTCGCGTGATCTTAAAAGTCTCCGGGGCAATCCATATATTCTGAATCAGTATGCGCAGGTTTTCCTGGTTGTTGCGGGCGAATTTCTTTAACTTCATCCGCTCTGCAGTGGATAGCTTATAATCCTCCCCGTCAATCGAAGCCTTGAATTTTCCGTTTTCATAAAAGGAAAGATCGTTGCCGATCAGGAATGACTGGAGAATATCGTAATCGATATTGGTCTTCAGAAATTTATTGACGTAATCATAATCCCCCTCAAAAAAGGTGTTGTTAAGCCGGTTGATGAATTTTACGGAATCCTGGGTGACCATGAGCCGGAAAACCTCAATTCCCAGAACCGGAGAAAAAGACATCCAGATCAAACTGTCTTTCCTGATCCTGATCTGCCCGCTGAAGGAATTCGACTGGTCTTTATTCTCATATTCGGCCGAAAATTTTGCACTGAGCCCATCAAATTTCAGTTCGCTTTCCTTAAGCTTCTGGAAGAGATATTCGGCACCCATCTCTTTCAGCGGCGCCTTCATCATCTTCCTTGACGCGGTACAGGAAGAAAGAACCAGCGAAAAGGCGATGAAGAAAATAATGACTGAACCTGATAAACAGGCTTTGATATTTTGTAACATATTTTACTCGATAAGTTTTTTTTCTGAAATCTTTTTTTCGAGAAGTTCCGATCCAGGCCCTTTGTCTTTGGCTTTTTGCCAGTAATCAATGGCATTTGCGGTATCCCCGAGTTTAAATAAAGTGTCGCCGTAATGTTCCAGCACTTCTGCACTTACGCCATCTTTATCGTCAAGTGCTTTCCCAATCCACAGCTTTGCCTCTTCATATTTGCCCAGCTTGTATAAAACCCAGCCATAGGTATCCTGAAAAGACGGGTTGGCAGGATCAAGCGTGACAGCTTTTTTTGCCATTATTTCTGCTTTCGAAAGATCCTTATTCCGGGTTGAGAGATAATAGGCGAAATTATTCAGTACATAGGCGTTTTCTGCTTTTAAATCAAGGGATTTCTGATAACTCTTATCGGATTCCTCTATATTTTTTATCGAATGATAGGTGTCCCCCATGTACATATAGAACTGCGAAAGCAGGTCATCATTATTTACCACCACCTTGACACCCTCCTGAAAAGCCTTCAGGGCTTCATCATATTTCTTCAACTGGAAACCGGCGATTCCTGCAAAAAGAAAAGGAACCGGTTGTTCCGGGAAAAGTTCGGTGGCTCTTTTAGAATAGTCGAGAAGATGCGTATAGTCCTCTGTCTGAAGATCCAGGCGAAGAATCTCTTCCCAAATCACATATTTGCTGCTGTCGAGCGAAATCACTTTAATGAATTCCTCTTTGGCTTTGACGTATTGTTTATCCTGCGAAAGAAGGTCCCCGTAAACCGAATGTGACCGCGGATCATCCGGGTGAACACTGATCAGTACCCGCGCCAGGTCAAAGGCCTGTTCTTTCTGGTCTTTGTAAAGATCGTTCACACTATAAAAGGTCATCAGTACATTCATTTTTGTATCAATGCCCAGGTTGGGATTTTCGAAACCCTTTTTCAGGTATTCAAATGCCTTTTCCTTATTGCCCTGTTTCCGGTAAAAATCGGCCAGCGACATATTGATGTAAGGATCCCCGGGATCGACTCCGGAAATCTTCTGATAAATCGCGAGCGCTTTATCCGGTTTATTGGTACCGAGGTAAAATTCAGCGAGGATCGAAAGATAGCGTGTGTTTTCCGGGAAAGCGATCGCAAGTTTCTCAAGCTCATCCTGGGCTTTTGAAATATCTTTGGTTTGCAGGAAGATCTTCTCTTTCTGGATGCTGATCTCCTCGGTAATCCCGATTTTATCTTCAATCTGGTCATACACTTTCACTGCATCGTTGTATTGCTCCACCATCAGGTAAAGGGCTGCAAGCTGATAGTAATAATCAAGATTTTGGGGATCACCGCTGATGATATTTTCATAAATCCCGATTGCTTCCTTATAATCCCCGGTTATTTGCGCGACTTCCGCATCATACAACTGGTACCATATGTTCGACGGATCAAGTTTAACGGCCCGATGGATCATTTTCATGGTCTCTGCAGCCTCCTTTTTGGCACCGAGCAGTTGTGCCAGTTCAAAATAGGCTACTGCGTCGTCGGGATATTTCTCAATGTATTTCCGGTACAACATTTCCGACTTCTCTTTGTCACCCCCGATCTCCGCACGTTTGGCATCGATCAGCAGAGAAACATTCTGTTTTGTGGGATCGGGTTTATCCTGAGTTTTTTTTGGCTTTTTATCCTGCCTTGCCCAAGCTCCTGAAGTTCCCGGAGTGGAGAAGAGTAGAAGGAAGACAATGCTTAATATTGAAAATAATTTCATCAAATTCACTTTTAATGTTGACCTGTATGACCAAATCCTCCGGCGCCGCGGGAAGTCGCTTCCAGCTCCGTTACCTGTTCCCATTCAGCCTGTTCATGACGAGAGATGATCATCTGTGCGATGCGTTCCCCGTCTTTCACCGTATAATCCTCAGCCGAAAGATTCACCAGTATTACCTGGATTTCGCCCCTGTAATCCGCATCGATCGTCCCGGGCGTATTCAGCACGGTGACACCTTTTTTGATTGCCAGTCCGCTCCGTGGACGCACTTGCGCTTCATGACCCATCGGCAGTTCAATAAACAGTCCCGTGGGAATCAATGCTCTGCCAAGGGGTTTCAAGAGGATTTCCTCCGATAGGTTTGCCCGCAAATCCATTCCGGCAGAAGCTCCGGTTTCATAGGCTGGTAATGCATGTTTCGACTGACTGACGATCCTTATCTTCATAACAAGGTATAATTAACACAAAATTAGTAAAAATATTGGCACTCATAGCCATAAAAGGCGTTTGGCAGGATGTGCAGGGGGGTGAGGCTGATTAAAGGTGAAGCCTGGGTTTCTCCACCGCGTAGGCCACTGCCAGAAAAACCATCAACAACCCTAAGTGGAATACGATACGGATGATTTTCAGATCCGGGGTAATCCAGGTACTCAGGAAATACAGGAGCACCGCCATCCCAAGGTAGCCGGCAAATTTTTTCAGGTTATAACTGACCGGGAAGAATTTCCTCCCGAGAAGATAGGAAAGCACCATCATGGAAAAATAACAGATAAATGTGGCCCAGGCCGATCCAACGTAACCATGAATCAGATGATCCGGGCCCAGGGGGATCCACCAGAAATTAAGCCCAAGCGTGATGATAGCTCCGACCACCGAAAGCCAGGCCCCCCAGATGGTTTTTGAGGTGAGTTTGTACCAGATCGAGAGATTGTAATAAACCCCCAGGAAAAGGTTGGCCAGCATCAGGACAGGGATCACACCCTTGCCTTCCCAGTAATTCTTGCCGATCAGCCATTTCATGATAAAATCGTCAAGAAACAGCATAGTGGTAAGGAAAATCAGGGAAACCACGATGATAAAGTAATCCATGATCTTTGCATAAACCAGTTTCGCATCTTTCTCCTTCGCCTGTGCAAAGAAAAACGGTTCGGCTGCATACCGGTATGCCTGGATAAATATCGTCATCAGGATGGAGATCTTATAACAGGCGCTGTAAATCCCCACTTCGTGCGAAGCAATATCAGCGGGCAGAAGATAACGCAGCAAAAGCCGGTCAAAGGTTTCGTTGACGATTCCAGCCATTCCTGCAAAGAGTAATGGAAAGGCAAACAGCATCATGGTTTTCCACACACGGATATCCACTCGCCAAGTCATGCCTTTCAAGGTAGGCAACAGCAATAAAATGGGCACTGCACTGGCAATCAGGTTCGAGATAAAGATGTATTCGATTCCCCAGTCGGTCCGGTAAAATAAAAGTATGGCATCTGAAAGACCGGATCCGGGGAATGTCTTCAGCAGATAGGGACATAGCAATAGCAGGAAAAGGTTTAGCCCGATGTTCACGATGATCGGGGTCATCTTGATAAAGGCAAACCGCTTTGCTTTATTCTGAGCCCGCAATCGCGCAAAGGGAATGGAGGAAACCGCATCCAGGGCCAGTATCCACCCAAACCAGGTGACATATTCCGGATGGTCAGCATATTCAATCCAACCAGCGATGGGTTTGGCGAAAAAGCTTACCAGCACAAGAAACAAGGCAGAGCTAACCAGGAGCGAGATCATTCCTGCGCTGAAGACCTTTCCCTTCTCTTCTTCCGACTCATGGAATTTAAAGAAAGCCGTCTCCATCCCGTAAGTCAACATCACCATCAGGAAAGCCGCATAGGAGTAAAAAACATTGACGGTTCCGTATTCACCCGGCAGGAACACCCGGGTGTAAAGCGGCACAAGCAAATAGCCGAGGATCCTTCCCAAAATACTGGGAATTCCATAGATGGCTGTCTGTCCGGCAAGTTTCTTTAGGGGGTTCATTGGATTTACAGGATGAGCAAATGTAAACAATATTGAGAAAGAAGATTAATTTTGCCGCAACTTTAGATTATGCCCAAGCCAAAATTTTATGTCGTTTGGATCGGCCGGAACCCCGGTGTTTATAGTGATTGGGATCATTGTAAGCGCGAAATAGATGGTTTCGAGGGAGCCCGGTACAAGAGTTTCCCCACACGTGACCTGGCTGACGCGGCTTTCAACGAGCATTATGCCACACACCTGTTCAAGGATAAACCGAAAAATATCGTTTGTTCCAACCCGGCCATCGGAATCCCCATCGATGACAGCCTTTCGGTAGATGCCGCCTGCAAGGGTAATCCCGGGATCCTTGAATACCGGGGCGTCGACACCAAAACCGGCGCCCAGCTTTTCCACCAGGGGCCTTTCCCCGAAGGAACCGTCAATCTCGGCGAATTCCTCGCCATCGTTCATGCCCTGGCCATGTTGAAAAAATCGGATCCTTCCTGCACCAACTGGCCCATCTATTCCGACAGCCGGACTGCCATCGCTTGGGTGCGAAACAAAGCCATCAAAACCAACCTCACCAGATCTGCCAAAAATGAACAGTTATTCAAACTGGTCGACCGAGCAATTATCTGGCTCAAAGAAAATAAGTGGAAAAACCCGATCCTGAAGTGGGAAACCCAATATTGGGGGGAGATTCCGGCTGATTTTGGGAGAAAATGAGGGTTAAATGCCAAACGTCAGGCTACAAATAACCATTCAATTTCAAACCGGATAGAATGCATCCGGTATGTGGTTGATGGTTTCTTTATCTTTCATCATCAGGACCGAAACAATATCGAACCGCACCTCGTTTTTCAGTCCTTTAAAACGCAGATAGGCATTGGCTGCGGCAATCAAACCCCGCTGCTTATCACGGGTAACGGACGTCTCTGGCTCACCGGCAAATGTTGAATGACGGCTTTTCACCTCCACGATAACCAAAAAATCCCCGTCCCGGGCAATAATGTCTACCTCGTTTCTTCCGAATCGCCAGTTTTGCTCCAGGATTTTAAATCCTTTGCTTTTAAGAAGATCTGCTGCGATCTGTTCGCCGGTCTTCCCGAAATCGTTGTGTTCTGCCATATAGTGAATTCTTTTTTTCTTAAACCCGGCACATTGAAATTTATCAGCTATTCCAAAAATACTCCGTGTCTTCTCTGTGTAACATCTTTTCTCCAAAATTTCTTTTTATTACACGGAGGTGAACGGAGGATCACGGAGGACCACAGAGGAATTCTCTTTTTTTATAAGATAAACCGTTTGATTCCACTTTTTAAAACCGGTACATTGAAATGAATAAGCTATTCCAAAAATACTCCGTGGATCTCTGTGTCTTCTCGGTGTATCTCCGTGTAACATCTTTTTCTCTAACATTTCTTTTTATTTCACGGAGGTGAACGGAGGACCACGGAGGACCACAGAGGAATTGTTTCATCTTTTCAAGATATACCGTTTGATTCCACTTTTTAAAACCGGTACATTGAAATGAATAAGCTATTCCAAAAATACTCCGTGGATCTCCGTGTCTTCTCTGTGTAACTCCGTGTAACATCTTTTTCTCTAACATTTCTTTTTATTACCCGGAGGTGAACGGAGGATCACGGAGGACTACAGAGGAATTCTCTTTTTTTTTAAGATAAACCGTTTGAATCCATTTCTTATTACAGTTACATTGAAATTTATCAGCTATTCCAAAAATACTCCGTGGATCTCCGTGTCTTCTCTGTGTAACTCCGTGTAACATCTTTTTCTCTAAAACACTTAATCCGCCTTTTTTAAAAAGGTAGTAGGTTTTTATAAAAAAAATTACTGTAAATCTTTTTTCTGAAATACTTTGCAGCAAGCTGCAACGGGTGAGGCTAAAGATGGAGAATTGCCGGAAAACTCTTTAGAAGAATAATTCCTAATTGGAATTTTCAAAAAATAAGCGTGGTAGAATCCTTAACCGATAACCTGACCTTCCTCCCCATGATAAGTGCCAGATTCTTCTCCCCATGCCCTGCCGGGAAATCAAAACAAACCGGAAAATCATATCCTGAAACCGCTTCAGCGATGATCTCATTCGCGGTTTTTCCGAACGGAATGGTATTGTCATTCATCCGCTCCATCCCGCCGACAATCAGTCCCTTCAGTCCCGAGAGTTTCCCTGCCCGTTTCAGGTTCATCATCATCCGGTCGATATGATACAGGTATTCCTCCACATCTTCGATAAACAGGATCTTACCATTCGTATCAATCTCCGACTCCGAACCCATCAACGAATACAGGATGGAAAGGTTTCCTCCGGTCAGGATTCCTTCGACCTCTCCCTTGCGGGATAAAGGGCTTCCAGGGATCGAATAACGAACGCTTTGTCCGAAAAGGATATTCCGTAAGGTCTCAGCCGAATCGTCTGCAGAATGATCTTGGGTGATGTTCACCGGCATGATGGCATGAAGCGTCTCAATCCCGAAATGCTGCTGAATGTGCGTATGTAAAACCGTGATGTCGCTGTAACCAATGATCCATTTGGGTTTTTTAACAAAACCGGAGAAATCAATCTGGTCGATGATCCGAACGGTACCATACCCCCCGCGGGCCGAGAGGATGGCTTTTACCGAATCATCATCCAGCATCTGTTGGAAATCGGCCGCCCTGATCTCGTCGGGACCGGCAAACTGGTTGTATTTTCTGAAGACATTGGTCCCCAGCTCAGCCTCCAGCCCCCAACGCTGAAAGAGACGAAGCGCAGGATGAACCTCCTCGAAAGTGATGCACCGCGCCGGGGCAATGATTCCGATCTTATCACCTTTAACCAGATAATCGGGAGTAGTCATGGAAGGGTTTTTTCTATCTTTGTCGAAAATACAATTTTTCTATGAATCCATCTAACGGTATAAAAAAATATAAGCGCCATCTTGTCACCTCTGCGCTTCCATACGCCAACGGGCCGATCCACATCGGACACCTTGCCGGCGTTTACATCCCGGCCGATATTTACGTCCGGTTTCTCCGCATGAACAAAGAAGATGTGATATTTATCGGCGGCTCCGACGAACATGGGGTTCCCATCACGATAAAGGCCAGGCAGGAAGGCGTTACGCCCCAGGAGATCGTTGACCGCTATCACAAAATCATCAAAAAGTCTTTCGCGGATTTCGGAATTACTTTCGATATCTATTCCCGGACTTCTAATCCTGTTCATCATGAAACAGCTTCGGCATTCTTTAAAAAGATGTATGATGCCGGCCAGTTTATTGAAAAGGTTTCTTCACAATATTTTGATGAAGCTACCGGTCAGTTCCTTGCCGATCGCTACATCACAGGTACCTGCCCGATCTGTCATTACGAAAGAGCTTACGGCGACCAGTGCGAGAAATGCGGATCCACACTCAATGCCACCGATCTCATCAACCCGACTTCTGTTTTAAGCGGAAATGCCCCGGTGATGAAAGAGACCAAACACTGGTTTCTGCCACTCGACCAGTATGAGACCTGGCTGAAAGAATGGATCCTCGAAGGCCATAAAGATGATTGGAAGACCAATGTTTACGGTCAGTGCAAATCATGGCTTGATCTCGGGCTCCAGCCCAGGGCCGTTACCCGCGACCTCGATTGGGGCGTAAAAGTCCCGGTAGATGGCGCCGAAGGAAAAGTTCTATATGTATGGTTTGATGCGCCGATCGGTTATATCTCCGCAACCAAAGAACTGACGCCCGATTGGGAGAAATACTGGAAGGATGATGAAACCAAAATGGTTCATTTCATCGGGAAAGACAACATCGTTTTCCATTGCATCATCTTCCCGGTAATGCTAAAGGCGGAAGGTACATTTATCCTTCCCGATAATGTCCCTGCCAATGAATTCCTGAACCTCGAAGGGGACAAGATCTCCACTTCCCGAAATTGGGCCGTCTGGCTGCATGAGTATCTTGAAGATTTCCCCGGGAAACAGGACGTGCTGAGATATGTCCTCACCTCCAACGCGCCGGAGACCAAGGATAATGACTTCACCTGGAAAGATTTCCAGGCAAAAAACAACAATGAACTGGTTGCCATTCTCGGGAACTTCATCAACCGTACGCTGGTGCTGACCCATAACTATTTTAAAGGTTTGGTCCCGGCAGCCGGTGAACTGACGCCCGGTGACAAGCAGACGCTGGAAACCATGGGACAATTCCCGGAAACGATTGCCTCCAGCATACGGAATTACCGTTTCAGGGAAGCGCTCGCCGACATGATGAACCTGGCCCGGCTGGGGAATAAATACCTCACCGAAAACGAACCCTGGAAGATCTTTAAAACTGATCCGGAACGGGTTGCCACGATACTGAATATTTCCCTTCAGATCTCCGCGCAATTGTCGATTGTAGGTGAGCCTTTCCTGCCTTTCACCTCAGCAAAGATCCGTCAGATGCTGAATTTCCCTGCGAAAGACTGGGCAGATGCCCTGAAAAGTGACTGGCTGCCTGCAGGTCATCAGCTGAATACACCGGAATTGATTTTTGCGAAGATCGAAGATAGCGAGATCGAAGCCCAGGTTAAGCGCCTGTTGGATACGAAAAAGGCCAATGAGGCAACCAAAACCCCTCAGCAGCCCATGAAGCCGCTCATCGAATTTGACGACTTCTCCAAAATGGATATTCGTGCCGGGGTAATCCTGGAAGCGGAAAAAGTTCCCAAAACAAAAAAACTGATGAAGCTGAAGATTGATACGGGAATCGATGTTCGTACCGTCGTTTCTGGTATTGCCGAATATTTCGAACCGGAACAGGTGATTGGAAAAAGAATCAGTATCCTTGTAAACCTTGCACCCAAGACTTTAAAAGGAATCGAGTCGCATGGCATGATCCTGATGGCCGAAAACACCGATGGAAAACTCTTTTTTGTCTCCCCGGATGAAGGAGTCAGTGGAGGATCTTCCATTAAATAATCCAACTTTATTTTCGATTCCGGCTCCGATTCTGCTTTCGCTGTGTTAACTTTGACTCAGAATCCTAGAGAAATGAAAAGCACTAAAAAAGTCCTGATTTTTATTGCAACGAGCCTGGATGGTTACATTGCCACGGCTGATGGTGACATCAACTGGCTTTCGCTGGCCGAAAAGGAAAACGAAGATTACGGATACGAAGATTTCATTAAAAGCGTGGATACCGTAATCATGGGAAGAAAAACCTTTGAAAAGGTGACCAGCTTCGAAATCGAATTTCCCCATTTGGGTAAGGAAGTGTATGTCCTATCACGCCAGAAACGGGAATCCATCGACTATATCCGTTATTATAATGGTGACATCGCGGAACTGATCAATCGTCTTAAGGAACAACCTGGTAAAAACATTTATGTTGACGGTGGAAGCGATGTCATAGATCAGTTGCTGCAGAATGATTTGGTGGATGAATTCATTATCTCGGTAGTTCCTATTTTGCTAGGTCACGGAATGCCTCTTTTCCGTGAAGATCGTCCCGAAATGCAGATCCGGCATATCAGCACCAAGACTTTTGAAACCGGAGTGGTGCAGTCACATTACAAGCGAATCGCCACGAAGTCTGTTTAAATGCACCAGCTCATCAGCTATTTTACCGGCCGGTATATTTTTATTTTTCCTTTAACAATCGTTTTCATATCCAGGTCACTGAGCCCCACTTTCCTTCCGGAAAAAGCGGTGTTCTGATGGATCAGAACAATTACCTTGTCCGCCTTCAGCTCATAGATGATAGCAGTATGATGTTCCATGGTTTCTTTGTAAACCCGCGAACCTTTGCGGTATTTGATCACGACTCCCTCAAACTGGATGATATCGCCCGGGTAAAGGCACTCTTTTTCCGGGTCGACCTGAATCCCATACCGGTACTTGTGGTCCCAGGAAGCCTGGTTTATATCCAGGGCCTGTTCAGCTAAGTCCCAGCATTCACCATGACCAACTTTTTTACCGATCGTTGTTTTTACATAGAAGATGATCTTTTGATTTAGAGCCGGGATGCTGTCGCAATCAATCCGGTCGGAAGAAACCAAAACCTGGCTGAAACCAAAAAGAAACAAAACGGATAAGATAATACGCATCATTCTTTTTTGTTTTCACATCAACGTTGAAAATACATGAATATTTTAAAAGGCAACAAGGTTACAAGGTAAAAGGAATTACGCTGAATATTTTATTTCTCTCCCCATTTTTCACCCTCCTTCAGATATATTATTTACTGAAATAATTTACTAGATTTTCAGAACGTTTATAGTTACAAATAATGAATAAAATTCTATCGGTATTCCTGGTCTTTTTCATTCAATTTTTTTCTATTGCCCTTTCTGCACAAAACTGGAATTGGCTCAACCCCAAACCAACGGGGAGCATTCCTTTTGATGTGTGTTTTACCGATGCCAGTATCGGGTATATTGTTGGCTCATGTGGTGGGTACAATAATTGGAGCCACTGATTTTGGTGTTGCGGTAAATCAAGAACCGGTCTTGCCGGTTTCAGCTCTCGGGCTGTTTTCCGAATCCGGCTTCTGAAAGTTTGACCCTTACCGGAAAATCTGATACCGGAACCGCCATTATTTATGATAGTTACGGTCATGAGATGTTTACCAAAATAATTTCCGCTGGCGATCATTCTCTGGATATTAAAAATCTCTCTCCTGGTCTGTATTTGGTAAAGTATGAAGGTGAAACCCAATGTGAAACCGGGAAGTTCATTAAAAAGTGAGAGGTAATTCTTTAAAATAAAGATAACGATTATCGAGGCTCACAACCTTGGTGAAGGGTGAAAAGTTGTGATCGGTATTGAAAAAAATTTCGTTGAATAAATCAGAAATTCCCAGATCCCGTAGGGATCAAGGAATTCCGGATTTATTCTGCAGAAAAAGTTTTTATCAGCCCTTAAACCTTTTATCTGCCGCCAGGATGAATAAATCCCCCCAATCAACCAGTCACCAATCACCAATCACCCACTAATCACCATTCACCAATCACCAATCACTCACTAATCACCAATCAAAGACGCTCTTTTTTCGCCGTAGGGTTTTTCGGTGGGGTACCCACACGGCGAAGATTCCGTTAAAAGCCAGGCAGAGAAGTGAGTTCCGGATTATAGAAGAAAGATGGAGATTAAATGGAGCGTCCCGGAACGAACGGCTTGGCTGGCTTAGGAATCAAGCCGAATGTGGGTCA
>JBBRTX010000023.1:0-43845 GCA_038244085.1 Bacteroidales bacterium
AGCAACCCGGTTACGATGACCGTGAATCCAAACCTGGTTGTCGCTATTGGCATCAATGCCTCGAATAACCCGGTTTGTGCAGGAATCCCGGTTACCTTTACGGCAACGCCCGGTAATGAAGGCCCAACGCCGGTTTATCAATGGAAAGTCAATGGGATCAATGCGGGGACGAGCGCAACAACTTACACCTATACACCAAACAACGGCGATAACGTGAGCTGCTCCTTAACCACCAGTCTTGCCTGCGCTTTGCCATTAACGGTTATAGCAACGCCCATAACGATGGCCATCAGTCCGACACCGGTGGTTAATTTCCCACTTTGTTTCGATTCGATAACCACCTTAAATGCAAAGCCCATTCAGTTAAGAGGCGGAGTCCCCTTTGGCGGAACCTACGCCGGTCCGGGCGTCAACACGGTAACCGGCGTCTTTACACCGTCATTGGCAGGACTCGGGACAAAGACAATCACCTATTCTTACACCAATGCGGGTTTATGTACTTCCTTTAAATTCAGAAATATCATTGTCCAGGCACCGGCACCCTTCACCTGCGGAAATCCATTTACGGATATCAGGGATCATAAGGTTTATCAAACCATTCAGATCGGTTCTCAATGCTGGTTTGCCGAAAACCTGGATTATGGCGCCGAGATATCCTCAAATCAGCACCAAAGGGATAATTGCATAAATGAAAAGTACTCCCTTCACCCTTCACCCCTTACTTCTCACTCCTTTTATCAATGGGATGAGGTTATGCAATACGCCGAAACGCCTGGTGAAAAAGGACTTTGTCCGCCCTCCTGGCATGTACCTGCCGAAAACGACTGGAATACGCTGTTCTCCAACTGGTCGGGCATTGCCTTTGCCGGATCGCCTTTAAAAAGCACTGGTTTTTCGGGATTCAACGCGCTGCTCAATGGAGCTTCCCATCAAAACACCAGTTGGGACTATAATAATTTTGCAGCCTTCTTCTGGACTTCCACGCCACATGGCGCATACAAGGCCTGGTCGCATGGGATGAACAATTTTGATGCGAGTGTGTCGAGTTATCCTTCTTCGCGGGCCAATGCGTTTTCGGTGAGATGTGTGAAGGATTGATTAGGTAATCAATTTCAGTTTTTTTTTAGAACGCGGATGACGCGGATGATGCGGATTTATGCGGATTGTTTAGAACGCGGATGACGCGGATGATGCGGATTTACGCAGATTTTTTGGAACGCTGATAACGCGGATGTGACTGATTTACGCGGATTACCTTTGGGATGAATTTTTTTGTAGTTTTGATGACACAACTCACCAACTCACCAACTCCTCACCTATGACCAGAAATGAAATCGTACCTGTAGAAATTTTTTCCGGAACGATGTGGGAAGCAGAAATGATTAAGAGCCTCTTAGAGAACGCCGAGATTGAAGCATTCCTCAAAGATGAATTTACTGGGACGCTTGCTCCATGGTACACAGCAGGAGGGGGAGCAGGATCGGTAAAAGTGGTGGTTTCCAGCCTGGATTTTGAAAAGGCAAGAGAAATCGTTGAGGAATTCGGAAGAAATATTAACAAGAATGATTAGGGCGGTTTGAATAGATTGTAAACGGCAAACATGTTGATATATAATACTTTACTGATATCTTTTTCTTTTGCAAATGATCTGGAATTTCTTTGTTATGATTTTTTTATAGATTTGACAACGCTTCCCATTCTCTTGCCAACTCGTGAACTCCCCGATTTATCAGTCCACCAACTCACCGACCCAGGATGAATTTACCCAATCTGCAGCCTGAAAAACCCCGGATCATCTATATCTTCAGTGCTGTGGCCCTGCTGATCCTTGCGTATTTTTCTGTTGGATATTATCACCCGGATGAGCATTTCCAGATACTGGAATTTGCCAACTGGAGACTCGGGCATACTTCTCCCTACAACCTGCCCTGGGAATTCCATTACCGGATGCGACCGGCCATTCAGCCTGCACTGGTTGTGGTCATTCATAAGGTTTTTGGTGTATTTGGATGCACAAATCCCTTTACCATTGCTTTTTGTCTGAGGGTCCTTTCCGCTGCCCTTTCTTTTACGGCCATGTGGATGATCTACCGGTGTTATTTCCGGGAAATCAGCAAGGGAATCCTTCAGAAATGGTTCCTTTTGCTCTCATTTCTTCTCTGGTTTGCCCTGTATAACCATGTCCGGTTTTCGTCGGAAACCTGGTCCGGAAGTCTATTCGTTATCGGGTTTTCCTTTCTGTTCATAAAGAACCGTCCGCTTCGGCTGCCGGATTATTTTATTACCGGTATCTTGCTGGGTTTATCCTTTGTCTTCCGATTCCAGGCAGGCTTTCTCATTGCCGGCTTCTTCCTGTGGCACCTTTTCGTCAAAAAGGAAAAGATCAGCCGGATGGGGTTCCTGGCCCTTGGGATCCTCACAATGTTTTTCCTGGGCATTTGCATCGACCGTTGGTTTTATGGAGAATGGACCTTAACCGTATGGAACTATTTCCAACAAAACCTGTTGGCGGACAAGATTTCCGGGTTTGGCGTCAAACCCTGGTGGTTCTACTTTGAAGAGGTCTTTATCCGGGCCATACCCCCCTTCAGCCTTGTTTTTATCGGTGCATTTCTGATTGTATTTATTTTTCTGAGGAAAAACGTATTAACCTGGACGTTGCTTCCATTCGTTTTATTCCATTTCCTGATCGGTCACAAAGAGATTCGTTTTTTATTTCCGCTGATCGGCTTTATCCCGATCATGATCATCAAGGCGATTGAATTTCTGCGGGATAACCGAAGCGTAGATATCATGCAAAATAAATATTTCCTGGGTTTTGCCCGGATTTTCTGGAGTGTCAATATCGTGTTTCTCTTTATCGTATTTTTTATTCCTGCCGACAGCCAGATCAACCTGTTTAAAAAAATCTATGATCAATACCCCGCAGGGACCACCCTTTATTTTGCAGAAGAGAATCCTTATCACCGGGCCCTTGATATCCATTATTATAAAAGAGATAACCTGCTGATCCGGAAAATGGAATTTATTGACCGGTCTGAAGCGGTTCCGGAGCGGAAATTCCTGGTTGCCATCCGGAGCAAAGATCCGGGTGCCGGATTTTATGTAAACAGCAAGCTGGTCTATTCATCATATCCTGAATGGATTAAGCATTTTAATTTCAATCACTGGATGGACCGGACCAACTTCTGGTATGTTTATGAGGTAGAGAATTGATTTTTTACTTATGTTTGGATCACGATTCATTACCTTGTTATGACGCATCATTTGCCGGATTCCGGCTCACTCATTCATAAGGGCAACAGGCTGACCGGGTTTACCATTTTCGTGGTTGTGCTTTGTCTGCTGAATCTGATTATCAATAACATCAACCACCGTTTTTTTGTCTCTGATTTCAAAGTATTCTATTATGCCGCAAAAGATCTTATGGCCGGCGGAAAGGTCTATTTTATTGCGTTTGGGGAGGATTCAGGATTTTACAAATACAGCCCGCTCACGCTGTTGTATTTTCTTCCCTTCACATTGCTGAGTCTTCAGGCAGCGGCCGTGATCCATATTTGTATCCTGAGCTTTGCCTATTGGTATACCTATCTTTTGACCAGAAAGCTGCTGGTTCGGAATTTTTTTACCGGCCATATCAGCCACGAAGGATGGTTGCTTTCGCTGGCGGTGATCTGCACCATGATTTTCCTTGTGAAAGAATTGTATCTCGGGAATATCAACATCCTGCTGATCATGCTCTCGCTGCTGGCGTTGAAAAGCTTCCTGAAGGGTAATCCGCTCGTGAGCGGAATATTGCTGGGACTGGTAATACTGACGAAACCCTTTTATCTGGTATTGTTACTTCCTTTACTTTTCAGGAAAGAGATCAGGTCGATGGCAGTGGTGGTTCTGACAATGCTTGCCGGGCTGCTGATCCCTTTTCTCTTCTTTGGATTCGAGCGGAATTTTTATCTGACCGTTGACTGGATCAAGACCATGCTGGTACACAACGCCGCCTATCCTTCCATGAACTCGATGGATTACCTTTTGCATTATTACCTGTTTCCCGGACTGACGGGGCCAACGGAACTGGTCATCATTTTTATTTCCCTGTGCCTACTGGCCTGGTTCATCCTGAAGAATTTCCGATCGGAGAAAAAAGGGGAGGTTCAGAAATTTCTGCCGAAGCAGAACTTCACGATGGAATGGTTCCTGATCCTGGCCTTGTTGCCGAACATTTTCAAAACCGACACGGAGCATTTTCTGGCAAGTGCCCCGGTCTTTACCTTCATTATTTATTTTATTGCTGTCAAAAGAAAACGCTGGCTGATCCCGTTGATGGTCATCCTTGTCTTTTTTTACGGCGGTAATTCCCAGGACCTGCTGGGAGCAGATTTCTCCTATAAGCTGTTTTCGATGGGGCTGATCGGCCTGAGCAACCTGCTGATTGTGCTGCTTGCATTGATTCTGTTTCTTGATTTCAGGAAGAGAACAAATTTGGGCTGAATACTTTAATTTTCCCCTCACACTTTCCGGTTCACAAATTATTATTATTTTTGTAACTAAATATATCCCTTTATAGTTATGAAAAAATCCCTGCTCCTTTTTGCGATGGTTATGATGACTGTTTTTGCATTTTCCCAAACAATCACCAAAAACAGGCAGTTGCCAAAGATCGACATCAAAGACGTGAAAGGCAATCCCTTCAATACCTCGAAAATCAGCAACGACGGAAAGCCCATCGTCATCAGCTTTTGGGCTACCTGGTGCAAACCCTGCATCAAGGAGCTGACCACCATTTCCGATGTCTATCCTGACTGGCAGAAGGAGACCGGCGTGAAGATTTATGCCATATCCGTGGATGATGCGCGTTCTTCCTCACAAGTATCGCCGCTTGCCAATGGCAAAGGCTGGGAATATGATGTGTTACTGGATCAGAACGGTGATTTCAAAAGAGCCATGAATGTAGGCCCGATCCCGCATACCTTCCTGATCAACGGGAAAGGGGAGATCGTTTGGCAGCATACCTCCTTCTCGGAAGGCAGCGAAATTGAACTGATTGAGCTGATTCGGAAAGTCAGCAAAGGTGAAGCAATCAATTAATCCGCAGTACCAGCGGATTCTGAAATAAAACCCACTAATCTTCAGCCATTGAAAAAATATTTACTTACCCTTGGTCTGTCTCTCGCGATAACCATTGTTCCATTTTTCACAAAAGCCCAGGACTTGATCTCAGGCGGTGAGGTGAGCGGAAATTTCCAGGCAGACGCTCAGTATTACCTGTCGGATAAAAAGATGGGCATCACCGATTCCACGATCGATGGTAAACTGACCCGTATGAATGGTTTTACGCAGGTCAACTATACCAATAAAAACTTCTCCGCAGGAATGCGTTTTGAAGCTTACCTTCCTCCCTTGGTCGGCTATGATGCCCGTTACGACGGGGCCGGCGTTCCTTACTGGTTTGTCAATTATAAGAATGATAAACTGGATATCACAGCCGGGAATTTTTATGAGCAGTTCGGCAACGGGCTTACCTTGCGCACCTGGCAGGAGTGGACGCTGGGATATGATAATTCATTGCGGGGATTGAGGGTTAAATTCACCCCGGTGAACGGGATTACCCTGAAAGGCGTTTGGGGTTATCAACGGAACTACTGGGAAGTGTATAAAGATAACAACCGTGGTATTGTCAAGGGAGGTGATATCGACATTTATGTGAATGATCTTTTTCCTTCGCTCAAGGATGCCCGAACCAAACTGACTTTTGGTGGCAGCTTTGTGAGCGATTACCAGAAGGGCAAATCGGTGACCATACCGATGGATACCAGCATTTACGTTTTCAAATTGCCCGAAAATGTCTCAAATATTGCAGGCAGGGTCAACCTGAATATCGGTGGATTCAACTTTTATTCGGAATATGCGCATAAGGTCAATGATCCCTCTTCAACCAATGATTTTATCTACAAGGACGGAAATGGCCTCTATTCTACGCTTTCCTATTCACAGAAAGGGCTGGGGGTGAATCTTCAGGCAAAGATCAGCGATAACATGAGTTACAAATCCAACCGTTTTGTGACCACCAACCAGCTAAATATTAATTACCTGCCATCCATCACGCGCGAACATTCCTATGCGCTGGCTTCGATGTATCCTTACGGAACACAGGCTGCCGGAGAAGTCGGCTTTTCGGGTACGGTAACCTATACGATCCCGAAAGGATCCAAACTGGGGGGCAAATCCGGACTTACCCTCGCGGTGAATTATTCACAGGTCAACTCGCTGAAGAAATCTGCAATCAATGATACCACCCCCGTTGGAAAATCAGGGACCCTGGGCTACAAAACCAGCTTTTTTGCCCTGGGGAATGAATTGTACTATAACGATCTCAATGTTGAGGTTTCAAAGAAATTCAGCAAGCACATGAAGGGAATCTTCACCTATCTCAACCAGTCCTACAACAAGGACGTTATTGAAGGGCACCTGAATGAATATGGCATCATTTACTCAAATATCGGGATTGCGGATATCACCTGGAATATCGCGCCAAAACATTCATTGAGGGTCGAATTACAGGGATTGTGGACAAAACAGGATAAAGGAAACTGGGGCGCATTCCTGGTTGAATATACCATCGCCCCCAACTGGTTCGTCTCCTTCCAGGATCAATGGAATTATGGAAATGACAACAAGGATCAGCAGTTGCATTATTATCTGGTTAGTGCGGGATATACTTATAATACCTCACGTATTGCCTTTTCTTATGGCCGCCAGCGCGAAGGGATCCTTTGTGTAGGAGGCGTCTGTCGCTACGTTCCGGCTGCATCCGGACTTACTCTTACGATTACGAGTAGTTTTTAAAGCGTAAAAATTTTGTTATGATATCTTTCAAAAAATTCGCATATAATCTGATCGTGGCAATACCTGTACTGGGCCTTTTCCTGTATTCGTGCGATAAAGTCCAGGCTCCTTATGCCACAGTGAAGCAGCAGACCCATGATACGACCGATACGGCCACGGTTGTGCGGAAAATCCTGCTGGAAGATTATACCGGCCACACCTGCCCGAACTGTCCGGAAGGAACGCTGACCGGCCAGGCACTTCAAGATCTTTACGATGGGAAAGTGATTATGATTGCAGTACATGCCGGCTTTTTTGCCAGGCCGCTTGCAGAGCCTTTCACAGCCGATTACCGGACGATTGCCGGTGATGCATGGAACAATGAGTTCGCATTTGCTGCCTATCCCAACGGGTTGGTCAACCGAACAGCCATGAGCGGAAGTCTGATTATTTCTCCGGACCAATGGGCGGGAGCCGTTGAATTGCTGGTAAACACGCCTCCGGATGCAGGAATTAAGATCACCTGCTCTGTAGATACCATCAACAAGGTAGTGACTGCGGATATTGAAACCAAATTCCTGAATGATATTGAGGGAACCTATAATGTTACTTTATGTGTTCTGGAAGATGGAATTGTTTCAGCCCAGAAGAATAGCATTCCTGCCGTCGGGCCTACACCGATTATTTACGATTACGAATACAAGGATATGCTCAGGGCAACGATCACCGATCCCTGGGGAGAACTGGTAGTAATTAATCCGCTGATTGATACGAATTATTCTTCACATTTTGTCTTCACGCTTGACAGTAAAATCGTCATAAAGAATGCTTCGTTAGTCGCTTTCATTTCCAATGCGGAAAGCAAAGAAATCATCCAGGCCGAGAAGAAGAAAATCGTCAAGTAATCCTAATCCGGATTTCCGAAACTTTACTTACTGATAATCAGTTTCTGCATCAATGTGGAGTTATTCCCTATCGTACTCAGGAAATAAACGCCTGCAGGCTGGTTTTCGAGATGAATCACCATTGTAAGAACGTTCCCGGTCACATTCACCCGTTCATTATAGATCGTCGCTCCAACCATGTTGTAAACGGTTAGGGTGACCTGGTCTTCCGGTGAGGTAAGGTTCAGGTGGAATTCGCCATTTCCGGGATTCGGATATACGGTACAGCCCAATACTTTTTTATCGCCGGTTCCAACAGGGAAATTCACCCAGACATATCCGGTGCGCACAAGGGTATTGTTCGTAACGCCATTGCTGACTGTCAGTTCAACATCATACAGTCCGCCAGCCGGGTAAGTGATAACCGGATTCTGGTCGGTGGAGGTGGCAGGAACCCCGCCGGGGAAACTCCAGTTCCATGTGGTCACTCCGCCGGTTGAGAAATCGGAGAAAGTAACCGTTTCGCCCATTTCGATGGAAGTCGGGAAAGCGAAGAAGTTTGCCGCAAGCGGTGGGGGCTGAATGCCGAAGAAGGTAAGATATTCCTTCATCAGTTGCATTTTGGTGGAAGGGTAGGTTCCATCATCCAGTCCGCCGAATTCACTCGAAGCGGCTATGGTTCTGTAGATGGTGGCATCATTGGCGATCGTCGTGTTATAAACCGGGTTACTGTTCGTTAAAACGGTCATTGCCCCGGTTCCGGGAACAATGTGATCGATATATCCGTTATCACCTGAAAAGGCAAAACCCATCCCGGCGGTAAAGGTTCCGGAAACACCCAGAAGTTGATCAAGATCTGAAGCACCATCGCCTGAAGCGGTAATGTTGAACATGGAATGAACCGGTGTTGGCGGATCATAAGCCCAGGTATCGCCCCCTTCCATGTAAAGTCTCCCACCGTCGGTGAGATAAGTTGCAAGCAACTGTCCTTCGCTGTTGGTCAATGCACGGTTGTCGGGATACGTTCCGAGACTGACAAACACCGAGGAATAATTCGCAAGGTCAGAAGGAACGGATCCGGCTACATAGGTTGCCATCAGGTCCAGCGCTTCGATGGAACTTTTCATCACAGTTCCGGAATTGGCATTGCCATCGAGGTCGATCACCAATGCCGGGATTCGGCCAATGACGAGATTGAAATCTGAAGCAGTGGCTAAATTTTTATCCGCAGTGATCTGTAACATGAAAGAAGCCGTTTGTCCCTGGGGAGCAAGTGCATCGACAGCAATCTCAAAAAGTCGCCAGCCATTGTTTCCGCCGGCAAGCGTGCCATAGGAGAGGGGATCGCTAACCACGGTAACAAATGGATTTACCGCAACCAGATGCGCCAGAATACCGGTAGCCTCAGAGGAACCACCATTTTCAATAAAGATCTTCAGGAAAGCCGTTTCTCCGGGATCCAACCTGCCGTTGTTATTACCGGTTGAGTCGATCACGATCACATTGCCGGCTGCGAGAACCGGTGCATGTCCGTTAACGGTGAAGGTTGAGTTCCATGTATTCGCTCCATCTTGTGAAACGAGGGTGAAATTAATGGCATGTCCGTCGGGAATGTTATTGTGAACGGTAAACTTAAACCCGTCAACAACGGATTTTATTTCTGCGGGAGCCATTACGCCATAGCTTTCAACGGTATCATTGAGCGTTACAAAAGCATCCTGTGTCCTAAGTTTTACGGTCAGATTTTCGGTAGCTGCGATTCCCACATTCTTCATATAAAGCGTCATCAGGATCTCTTCACCGAAATCGGCCATATGGTCATTATTCCCTGTGGTATCATTGACGTGGTTCGTCATATAGGTCATATAAGGTCCGCTGGGTGTGATAATGGGAATATCGGCGATATAGGGGATCTTGTTAAAGGCAGAAACGACAAGGTGCACAGAATCACCGGGTGCCGAAAGACCCGGGAAGGTGAGGGTCACCGAATTGCCAGCAACGAGCCCTGTGGCAAGGATCGAATCGTTCAAAGTTGCGGTGGCTCTGGCGCCGTTAATGTTGCAGGTAGCCGTTAGGGAAGTCGAGCCGCTGAAAAGGGTAGCAGGATGTGTTACCGTCATGACAACAGGTGTAGCCGTCCTGACATACAGGGTAGGGTCTCCGAAAACCGTCCAGGTGTCCGCCATGTTTGATCCGTCGGTACCATACTGATCAATCATCTTCATACAACCATTGATGGATAAGCCGGCAAAAGTTCTTTTGATATTGCTGGGGAAGGATTCAACCAGGATATCGGTCATTTCGTCCTGACCGGCCATTGGAGAATTCCAGCTCTGATTGATGGTAGCACCCAGGAAACCGATGGCACCTGTCGGCAGTCCGCCCTGTGAAGCACGCATCCAAGCCTCTGCGAAGCAGGTACCATTCATGAATTCACCATTCACACAGGCAACCGACCATATAAAGGGAAGCTTGCCCTGGTTGGTCAATGCATTGACATTGGTATTGCTGAAACCGCTGGTTCCCCACGAAGTCGTGCTTCCGTGACCGGTATAGAGGATGATGCTTCCACCGTTATTCACTGCCGTAGAAACCAGCGAAGGATTCGGGTTACCTGCTGCATCATTTCCTCCCTGGCTGCCATCAAACAGTTCCGGATTCATGGTATAGGTATATGCCAGAAGTTTGGTCTGCTGGTTGCGGATATGCTGATAATCGTATTCGTTGTCATCACCCGGACCCTGGTCGGAGGCAATCCCGATTGCCGTGGTATACCAGTCGTCTGTAAGATTGCTCGGCGATTGCTCATAATAAATGGTTCGCTCTACTTGTGTTTGCACCTGTCCGACATTCTCCGCAGAAAACCTGCCAATGAAGATATCCGAATAATGGTCGTTTCCAACCACATATCCATAAGCATTATCCGACGGACCGCCCAGACCTCCTCCGTTGTTCGTCGGAATCTGCGCCGCATCGCCAACGAGCAGCACAAAAGCAAGCCCGTTATTATTGTAATAGCTGGTGATGTAACTCTTGATTGCCGCAGCAGTGGTACCAATCGTCGTAACGTTCACAATCTTGGTGGGGAATCCCAGCGCGTTCTTCCAGTTCACATAAGGGGTCATGGCATCCATGAATGCTCCATAGCAGATCACCAGGACTTTTCCGTAATCATTCAGTGCGGTATAATCTAAGTTATCTGCATTGAGGAAATGACGATGATAAACAGCAGAAAACTCAGAAGTCTCGCGATGATTCAGCACTTTTCTTCCCAGCGGATTCATTCCGAGATCATTCACTTTTCTCAATTCAACAGTCACCTCCTGATACACCCGGAGGGTTTTGGTAACCGGATTATACTGGAACGGGTAAAGAACCAGATTCTGGCCTCTCACATCACGGATGATATAAGGAGTTCCGGCATCGGCAAGGGTGCCGGGAAAAAACGCATTGCGCTGATAACTCTTTCCATAGGTATAAGGAACGGTCGAAGGATCAATGTTACGGGAAATGACTCCCTTTGACGGCGCCAGATCGATATTCGGATAATCCGTATAGGACGAGGAAATGACGTGCACCTCCATCCCGGCCATATCCGGAATGGCAAGCGCTGCGGTTAGTTTCAGCACATCCGGAGCACCCGTTTCCTGCAACGGGATTCCTTCAGCGACGCTGAGGGTGAATGATTTCCCCCTGGGTGTGGTGACTTCCGTTAGCTGAAAGCCTTCAATGGTAAACTGAACCTTAGATTTTTCAAGGGTTGAAGAAACCAGGCGGATCTTTGCAGGTGCGGGTACCTGAGAAGAAATCCCTACCCAATTGGCGCTCATCAGGCCAAAAGAAATGACCATGAAGATGCAGGAAAATAATAGTTTTTTCATTGAAGGTTTGTTTGTTTACTGATTATTTCGATAAAATTACTTTTTTCACTTTCTGGTAAGAAGCGGTGGTAACCGTCAGGTAATACACACCGGGTGTGAGACCGGCTGCGTCAAAGGATACCTCGTTACGGCCTGCGCTGCCATTCAGGCTGACAGGGCTTTTACATATTTTTCCGAGTCCGTCTGCCAGCGAGATCTTTACGTGTTCTTCCGAATTCAGATCAAAAGTGACCATGAAGTTGTCGCGGAAAGGATTCGGGTAAACGCTGACATCGCCCAGGGATCCTGCAGGATCAATGCCTGTGATCAGGAAGGTAATCAGGTTACTCGGGTCGGAAGGACAAAGCGTAGTTCCGTCGGTTACCACAGCGTAATAGTCGCCGGAAGCAGCCGGGACGAGTGTAGCATTTGTTGCACCGGGAATCAAACCATTATTGAGGTACCATTGGTTTCCGGCAGGCGAACTTGAATTCAGAACACCCGAAATCAGGGTGATAACCGGGGTAACAGGCCTGGGAACCACCGTCAGGATTACTGGACCTGAGGTAACTGAATTCGTGCCGTCGTTTATGGTAACTGTGTAGGTAATGGACGCTGCGGGAGAGGAAACGGGTGTTTTGCTGGTTGGATCATCCAGGTAGGTGGACGGTGACCAGAGATAGGTGTAATTTCCGCTTCCGCCAGCCGGGATGGCAGTCAGCTGAGAAGTTCCGCCGCTACAAACCGTTGACGGGAAAGCGTTGGCCGAAAGTCCTAAGGTTCCTCCCAGGCATGACAGGTCGATGGACCAGCCTGCCTTGTTTTCGCTGTAGTCAGAACTGAACTGGAAGGTAATCTTGCCTGAAGTACCAATTAAATTGGAGGGAAGCGTAGTGCCGCAAAATGTTCCCAGGAGGGGAGAAAGGTTGGTGGGGCCATCAAAAGCTTTTAACCAGTCGTAGTTGCAATCGGCCTGTTCTTCAATGTCAATCGCAGTGAAAACCGCTTTTAAAGTTGCACCGGGTGTAGCGGAGTTGAAGGTCATGGTAAAGGTCTCGTTATCCGTATAATTGCTCTGGAGGCCTCCTGAATCATAAAACCTTCCGGAACAGGTAGTGATCGTATTATTTGACATGTTGTATCCCGGAAGCTGGCCAATCTCAAGGCTGAATGGTTTTACAGAAGAAAATTGGTTCTGTGATCCGGCGGTGACAAGGTTGGTCAGGTCCACCAGGGTTCCGGTCGGGGTGATCCCGTTGGTTACTGCCTGGAAACTTATATCAGTGGTGGTTCCCGGAGCCAAAAGGCCTGCATAGGTAACCGGGTTGTTTACAATGATATAGGGAGCAGAAGCGGAGGCTACCGTCAACCGGGAAATGGTGTTGTTTGCATTGGCATGGCCGGTATTTCCGGTTGTGATCTTTAAGGTGGCGCTTTCTCCGGGATCAAGGATTCCGTTGTTGTTTCCGCCGGGCAGAGGATCCATAACCGTTATCGAACCGATGGAAATCACCGGGGCATTGAGGATCAGTTTTAACGGGCTGGTCCAGGTGTTGGTTCCATCGGAGATGGTAAGGATGAAATTAACAGGATGCTGGTCGGAAACATTGTTTTTTATATGGATATCAAAAGCATTGGTGCTGGTAAGGGTTGCACCGGCAACGACTGGGCCGAAACAAACTGAGTTGACAAATACGGTCACATTCGTGTCGGAAGTGGTGATGATCCCGGAAATGCTGTTGGAATTCATCACGCCGATATTCTTTATGGTCAGATCCAGTCCGACATTTTCACCAAAATCGGCAAGATGATTATGGTTTCCGGAGGCTGAATCATTGACAACAAAAGATTTAAGAACAACATAAGGCCCGGTAGCAGGGATGACATTAATAAATCCGAGGTGCGGCTTCCGGTTTTGCTTGGTTACCACGATGGAGACTGTGTCGGTGGTTTGCAGCGGAGGAAAGTTAAGATCGACAATGCCGGTTATATCTGCACATTTTGCTGCTAACAACACCGTATCGGCAAGGGTCAGCGCCACGTAGGCGTATGGTTCTGTAACTACCTGCAAATTGGTTGTCCCGATGAGTGTGGAGGCAGGATAGGTGGCTGCAACAGCAGGCGGAACAGAGAAATAGATGCTGACAGAAGGATCTCCCATCAGGTTATAGGCTTCCCAATAATAGAGTTTCATACCTGAGTTGGATTCTTCGACGGCCAGGTTTCCACCGGAGACCATCTGTCCCTGGGTTACAAACCATTGGTCGGTACCAATACCCTGATCATGGAAAGTGACATCATAGGAACCCAGGTGCTGGGGATTATAAACCGGATTGGATACAACCGATTTGAAGCCAACCCCCCAGAAATAATCTTCATCCCAATAAGAATAATCAGAGCAACCGATGTATCCCAGGGCGCCTTTGCCGGCGGCCCGGGTGATTTCTTCTGCAAAACAAGTCACATTGTATTTTGAGGTAAGACAGCAGTTTCCAACCATCAGGCAGTATTTGTGGGCATTCTGCAGTGGTGCGATCTGGCTGATGCTGAATTGGGGATCTGCCCAGCCATCCTCGCTTCCATGCGCCGTGTAATTGGCATATCCGACACCGTTCGAGACATCGCCACGGATCAGCTGGGAATAGTTTCCTCCGGAAGGTTCGGGTTGCAGGTAAGTGTGCGAAAGGAGGTTGTGGGCTGAATTAAAATAATAAGTCGTTCCGTAATTGATCTGTCCGTTCCCCCAGGTCAGCTGGTGAGAAGCATCGGCTCCGGCAACCATGGTGACTTCCCCGAGGAAAGCATCAGAGGGCATGGTATATTTTTCGTATTCGAGGGTCTTGTCGATATAGGGTTGAAGCTGAGTCAGATTGATGGCAGAAAAACGTCCGTAGAAAACTTCGGGGATATTGTCATTGGTATAATCGCAATAATAGAGGTCGGAAGGATGTCCATTGGTGGTAAAAGCCGGGATCTGGGCTACATCACCTACAAAAAGAACGAAGGAGGGTTTTTCAAAACCAACCGGTGGAGTATCGTAAAGATTTGTCAGCCAGCTCTTGATGGAAGCGGTGGTCGTTCCTACTGCCGGATCGTTGGTATAACCTTCGATTACCTTAAAACCTTTTTTCTTTTTCCACTGGATCAGCGGCTGTAAAGCATCGTGGAATACAGGAGCGGAGACAATGACGTAAGTTACCGGGCTGCCTGTGATCAGGGCGTCCGGAGTGGACTGGTAATTGGGTAGCTGGCTATAAAGGTTGTTAAAATAAGGCGACCAGGTATCTTTTTTATGCTGAATGGTGGTTGAAACATCGGCATGATTGAACTGAATGGTCACTCCAAGGTTTTCATAAACCCGGATCCGGTTGGTGACGGGATTATACTGAACCGGAGAAACTTCAATTCTGGCAAGGGTCACCGAACGTTCAACCCCGACATAGGAAACCGAAACCAGCGGTTCGCCGAGCCATTTATTTTGCAGATAGGTTGCCTCGTTATAGAGAAAAGGAATGGTGCTGGGATCGGTAATATTTTTACTGACCGGGAGCTGGGCGGGAATCAGTTTCTGGGTAATCCCGAATGCGGAAAGATCATATTCCCGGTAAGATTGATTCTGAATGATAACCGTGTAATCTGCACCCTGCGGAACTTCAATCAGTTTTTTGTAAACCGGGAGTTTAGGATCTCCGGCTACATTGGCAAAGCCGAACCCGGAGACAAAGAATTCGGTGAAATTGCCTTTGCTGGTCGAAATATCACGGAACTGTATTGTTGAGAGCGTTGCAGTGAAACTGAGGGACTGGTATGTTCCCTTGTCGAATTTAACTTCAGTTTTGCCATTGTTGATGGTGATTTCTCCTGCAGTTGTCATCAGGGGAAGGATCAGGAAGGAAATCAGCAGAAGACTCAGCGATAGCGTAAAGTTTTTTTTCATAGATAGGGAAGGATTGTTGGTTATTTAACAAAATTAAAAAATAAAACGTTCAGTTTTAAGAACCTGGAACATTATTTTGGTTGTCCTGATAGGGAAAGTTATTTTCAGAAACGCTGGTAAAGGATCCGGGTATCGATTTTCCGGATGTTGTAAACCGGGTACCATGCGGCAAGCAATCCGATCACCATCACCGTAAGGAAAACAAAAATAAAATCGGCAGCTATCATATGTACCGGGTATGCATCCACGACAAAAGTGCTGTCGGCCGCTCCCAGCTTGACAAACCCGAATCTCATCTGCAACCAGCAGACAAAAGCACCGATGATAAGTCCGGAAATGGCCCCAATCAGGGAGATCAGCAGTCCTTCAAGCAGGAAAATTCTTTTTACCGCCGGCAATCCCGCCCCAAGGCTCTGTAGCATGGCAATATCCTGTCGCTTGTCGAGGATGAGCATCGAAAGGGACCCGACCACATTAAAGGTTGCGATGAAAAGGATAAAGGAAAGGATCAGGAAAATGGCCCACTTTTCTGATTTCATGATCTTGTAGAAAATCTCCTGCTGCTGGAAACGGTTTTTCACCGTAAACCGATCACCGGCAATGGATTCAATGGCCTTCTGGATGATGGCAGGATCGGCGCCCGGGACAATATCGACTTCGAGGGAGGTGATCTCCTTATCGTATTCCAGCAACTTCCTGACAAAGCGGATCGGCAGGATGACATACTTTACATCAAAATCCTGCTGGATTGAAAAATATCCGGATGGGAATATGACCTCATTGTTGAAGGCGTTTTCCATTCCTGAGGAGAAGGAGCCGCTGCGGCGTGGAACATACACAGAAATGGGGTTGACATAATCCTCCAGGTTGGCAGCGATGTACCAGGCAACGCCATATCCTAAAACGGCAAAATTTTTATCCCCTTGCTGCAGCAGGAATGATCCCTCCGTCATCATCGTGTCGAGTCCGCTCATCTGCGGATAAACTTCATCCACTCCCTTGATGGTAACGATCGACTGTTTGTCTTTGTACTTGATCAGGGCATTCTCCTCAATCACCTCCGAAAGGTATCTTACGCCCGGAATCTTCCGGATCTGGTTCTCATCAACCCAGGCGGAACTGAAGGTTTTTCCTGTTTTCACCTGGATGAGCATATCGGGATTAAAGGAATTGAAAAGGGAACTGACCAGTTTATCGAATCCGTTGAAGACCGACAGCACGATGATCAGGGCCATCGTGCCAATCATTACGCTGGCCATCGATATCCAGGAGATGATATTGATGATGTGGTGGCTCTTTCTGGAAACCAGGTATCTCCGGGCTATGTAAAAAGGGAAATTCACACCAGGTCAGTTTATTTTATGGCAGTAACGATCAGTCCGGTACCGGTTTTATGATGACCTGTGACGTCCAGGTAGTTGAACAACAGGGCAAACGGAAACGTAAGCAGGTAATAGAATGGCAAAATCACAAAAAACGCCCTGGAGATATTCAGCATTTGAATCGGGTATTTCATGGAAAGCCGCCAGCCAATTTGACCGGGTTTGCCATAAGCATACCTTGCGTTTGTCATGAGAAAACCGGCTCTTTTTAGTTTCTCCCGGATGTCGTTGATGTTATAACCATCCCGAACATGTTCATCGATGAAGGAATGTTCTTCCCCATGATCATGAACATCTGATCCACCCTGGTCGGAAGGTGTGGAGACCAGCAGCATCCCTCCCGGGTTAAGCGAATGATAAAAATTCAGAAAGACCTTTTCGTCTTCAAGGATATGTTCCATCACATCCACCGAAAGGATCATGTCGAAGGTATCGGGTTTTGAGAAGACGGTAAGATCGGCCTTTTTGAAAATAACGTTGTTTCGCCCTATTTGACTGAAGAAAGCATTGCAGTCGGCGATCTGTTCATCTTTCACATCCACCGCCTCGATCGTCCAGTCTTTGTTCATTCCCGAAAGGAAGAAGGAATACTGTCCAAAGCCGGAACCGGCATCGAGGATTACTTTTTTACCCCGCTGACCGGCAGCCCAGGAGCGGATCTCCTTTTTCACGTGCCAGGTACGCAGCAGCAGGAGGTCGAGCAAACGGTAAAACAAGATCCGGAGAAAGGGTCTTTGGTTAAATACTTTCCCGAGGGATTTTTTTATCGGATCGTATTGCATGGAAATTATTTGTTCAGGAGATGATCAATATTTTCAATATAGTCAAGGGAATCATCGATGAAAAACTGGAGTTCCGGAATGACCCTCAGCTGGTTTCTTTCTCTAGTACCCAGTTCCCGGCGGATATCCCGTGTATGGATCCGGATGCTCTCGATCAGGGCATCTTTGTCGTCCATGCCGAAAAGGCTCAGGTAAACACGTGCCAGCGACATGTCCTTGGTGATATTCACTTTCGTCACCGTGATCATGGCTCCCTTGAAGAGATTCCGTGCCTGTAACTGGAAAATTTCACCCAGATCCTTCTGGATCAGTCGGGCTATTTTTTGTTGGCGGGTCGTTTCCATTTGACAAAGATAATAAAATGTGACAAATGAGCGGAGGAGTGAAGAATGATTAAGCGATCTTTAACCCGGCAGATCTACAGTTCCATGTTTTCCGGTCTTTGTTCATGCGTAAGGAGATAGATGATCGAAAAGTTCCATGCTGTTTCGTTGTTAAAATGAATAAGAATGATTGCAATTTACTTATTTTTCAGCCGTATGCGACAGGAAATTCTTTTAATTTTGTCCCATGACAACACTCTTCTCAACCTACCAGCTGAAAAAGTACACAATCAAAAATCGGATCGTATTTCCCCCGGTCGTTTGTTTTCATTATTCCGATGATTCAGGACTTGTTACCGATCGTAATGTGGAACATTACCGCCAACGCGCCGAAGGAGGCCCCGGTATCATTATTACCGAAGCCACGGCTGTGAGAAAAGAAGGCCGGCTGGCTGCTTTCCAGCTTGGACTCTGGTCGGATGAACAGATTCCCGGGATGAGCCGCATCGCTTCGATCGTGAAAAGTCAGGGTGCCTTATCACTGGTTCAGATTCATCATGCCGGAATCATCACGCCTGAATCGGTCGCTCCCGTTGCGCTTTGTCCTTCGGCAGATGAAACGAAACCCAGGTCCAGAACCCTGACCATCGAAGAAATTCTTATCATCCGCGATGCATTTATCGCGGCTGCTTTAAGGGCAAAGCGGGCCGGATTTGACGGCGTTGAGTTACATGGCGCCCATGGATACCTGCTTAACCAGTTTGCTTCTGTTTTCTTTAATAAAAGAGAAGATGAATATGGGAAAGATTTGCAGGGAAGGATGAAGCTCGCAACCGAAATCATTCGGGGCATTCGTTCTATGTGTGGAAACGACTTTATCATTGATTACCGCATGGGAACCAATTCTCCCATGCTTGAAGATGGCATTAAGATCGCAAAATATTTAGAAACACTGGGAATCGACCTTCTGCATCCTTCACATGGAGGAATCCTGGTCAATCTTCCCAGGACTCCAAAAGATTTTGACTACAACTGGATTGTCTTTTGCGGGACCGAAGTCAAAAAACAGGTTTCATTGCCTGTCATCGTAGTCAATGAGATCAAAACCCCCGAAAGAGCGGCCTATCTTGTGGAAAACGGAATGACTGATTTTGTTGCACTCGCGAGGCCGATCCTCGCCGACCCATCCTGGGCGGTACATGTCAAAGCCGGTGAACCGATTAATGAATGCCTGAGCTGCAAACCGAAATGCCGGTGGTATGAGGACAGCAATCTCTGTCCGGCTGTGAAACGATTAATGAAGGAATAAGGATGAATGGTGAGAGAGGAACTCTCTCTTTTACGCGTTCGTCTTCACACTTAAAACAGATATCCCAGTCCCACGTAAAGCCCGTCGCGGCCATCGCGGGTATCGAGTGCCCTTCCATAATCCGCAGAAATGATGAAGTTCTGATTCATCACAATGCGGAAACCGCCTCCCACTGATACGTGCGGGTAATCCTGAGCAGAGGAAAAGTAAAGATGCTGGTTGACGCTGTCGGGGATCATCGTTTTATCCAATTTTATGGGCTGAACAACCATACCGGCATCTGCAAAAGCGTTCAGGGCCAGGTAAAAATTTTGTTTAATCAGCCGGAAACGGTAGAATTTCCATCGGAACTCGGCATTCCCGTATGCAACACCATCACCTGCCACCCGGTTTCTGAGTATTCCCCGCAGGGTACGTGAACCGCCAAGTCCATCGATCGTGGTGGTCTGCGAAAAGGAATTCAACATATAGGTCTGGATGTAAAAAGGTACTTTCCCCGCAATGGTTCCCTGGTAGCCAAGGCGATAGGCAAAAGAGAGATCATTTTTGATCAGGCTGAAATACTGGCGGTGAATGACAGATATTTTTGCAAAGCCAAACTTCCCGTCACCGATGAATTTCGGGGAAAGAGCAATCAGTAACTCCGACCAGATCCCCTTCATCGGGTTCGGCTCATTGTCGCGGGTATCATAAATCAATCCCAACTTCACAAGGTTATTCATGCCGCCGTCTTTCTCGTTCTGGCTCAGCAATCCCCACGAAACATATTCATCATACAGGCCCGGTACATCCGGAAGTTTTTTCTCCTCTTTTACCCCTTTATTCAGTTTATCAATATCCACCTGGCCGGTTCCGATTGTCAGAAAGGTAAATCCTGCCAGCCAGTTCAGCCGCGGGGTGAAAAATTTTCCCTGGAAATCTGCCCCGATGCGCAACAATTCCCGCTCATGCCGGTAAAACATACGGGTACGGTAGTCACTGTTCTGAACATCTTCCCATGAAGGGGTATAAACAGCCTGGTATCCATTGAAACCATAGAAGTTAAGGGCTTTTTCGGTCAGATAGGTGACATCCGCCGTCAGCCGGATCCCGGGAATCAGCTTTTTGGAATCAAAGAAGAACTGGTTGATCCCGCCACCCTTGGTCGTTCGTGAAATTTCAAAATAAAAGGAATGAAAATACTGCGGATAGGTTGATCCGTCGCCATAATAGTAAATGTTCGCCAGAGCGCCATATTGCAACCCCAGGTCCGAATCATAACCCAGAACGGGTAAACCGCCGAAGTTCCACCCTGTTTTGATCTTATCCTTTTTGCGAATTTGAGTGGAATCAGGATTTTCCTGCGCGGCAAGCAGGGTGGGAGCGACCAGGATCATCAGGGTGAAGAGAAGGCGGAAGGCGTATTTCATGAAGCAAATTTAGAAATATCCATCCATTATTTTCTTACTTTCGCAGAAAATCCCTGCCCCCTGGTACTTCGAAAAGACATACGGCATCTTGAGAAGGGTGATAAAAAAGTCATTCATGCCTGGGTGATGTACGACTGGGCCAATTCTGTATACCAGCTTACCATCTCTTCGGCCGTATTTCCCATTTACTATAACGCGGTCACCAAAAATGGCAACGGGGATATGGTCTCCTTCTTCGGACTGCCGGTCATCAATACCGTTCTTTATTCCTGGGCAATTGCCGCCGCCTATCTTTTTGTCGCGTTGGGGTCTCCTTTGTTTTCCTCGATGGCCGACTACACCGGTCGCAGGAAAGCCTTCATGATGGCGTTTACCTGGATCGGGGCCACGGCATGCGGCGTGCTCTATTTTTTTACCCGGGGAAGGGTGGAACTGGGCATCATCGCCTTCGCGATCGGTACGGTGGGTTACGGGGGCAGCATCGTGTTTTATAATTCGTTCCTTCCTGTCATTGCGGCTCCGGCCGACCAGGATCGGATCAGTGCAAGGGGATATTCGATGGGCTACCTCGGGAGTGTGATCCTCCTGTTGTTCAACCTGGTGATGATCATGAAACCGGGATTATTCGGCATTCCGGAAGGTTCAGCCCTGCCGGCCAGGATCTCCTTCCTCAGCGTTTTTGTATGGTGGATCGGTTTTTCGCAGATCACCTTTCGCCGCCTGCCGAAATATACTTTCAGGAAAAGGACCAGCCATTCCAGCGTATTTACCAATGGTTATAAGGAACTCCGCCAGGTTTTTTACCAGATCAGGCAATCCTGGAAGCTGAGCGTTTTCCTGATCGGTTTTTTCTTTATGATGATGGGCCTGCTTACCGTGATGTTCATGGCAGCGACTTTTGGCGAAAAGGAACTGGGGCTCAATGAGAATGTATTAATTCCGACAGTACTGGTCATTCAGCTGGTCGGAATCATCGGAGCGTGGTCTTTTGCCAGGTTATCCGCCCGGATCGGGAACTTCAAATCATTGATCCTTGCCATCTCGGCCTGGATCATCATCTGTATCGGGGCCTATTTTATTACAAATGCAGCCGGATTCATCACTGTTGCCTTTTTTATCGGCATCGTGATGGGTGGATCACAATCACTCGCCCGTTCAACCTATTCGAAAATGCTGCCCGAAACCACCGATCATACTTCTTTCTTCAGTTTTTATGATGTGATGGAAAAACTGGCCACTGTGGCCGGAACCTTCAGTTTTGGAATTATTGAAGCCCTTACAGGTTCCATGCGCTATTCGGTGCTTGCCATCATCATCTTTTTTGTCCTCGGACTGATTTTCATGCTGATGCTCCTGAGAAAAGTTAAGGTTTGACTTGATTTACCTTCCGTTAAGTATTATATTTGGCCTGCTTATACAATAATTTATCCAGCCAAATCTTCGATCATGAAAAAACTTTTCTCTCTTTTTATCTTTCTGATTTTAATCAGTTTAACAGCATTTTCTCAGTATCAGAAGGCAATCATTTCTCCGGATCTTTCTGCCCGCCGACTTGAGATTAAACCGGCTCATTCTCAGGCAATCACGACGGTTTGCAGCGGTATAACGACCATAAAAGCGAATTTCCCGTCCTGGAATTCAAAACTGGTTCATGTGGAGAAGAAACATTCGCTTTCGCCAGAAATACAGGCCCAGATTGACCGGAAAACGGCTCAGAAAATCCTGAACCGGAATGTTAATTTCCAGGACGAATCCCGTTCAACTTTATCGTCACCGAAAATCGGCGTGAGCATTGAGGCGAATCGGTTTGATGGTTATACACCTCCCGACAATTCCATGGCCATTTCCAACAGCGGGTATATCGTTTCGGTCATCAATTCGAATATTGAATATTATGATAACGCGGGAAATTTCCTGAGCAGCAGTTCTTTCAGTGATTTTTTCAGTGATCCTTCCTTCACTGGAAATATTTATGACCCGGTAGTACTCTATGATTCGGGTTCAGACCGGTTTTTTATGGTAATTCTTCATGCCTCTACTTCCGATCTTTCCAATGTGGTTGCCTGTTTCTCAAAATCCGGAAACCCAACCGACGGCTGGTATTATTACAAACTCACTGGTAATCCGCTGTCGAACGGATGCTGGTTTGATTATCCGAAAGTAGCCGTTTCAAACAATGAGGTTTATGTTACCGGTAATCTCTTTACCGATGCGGGTACATTCAGTGAAGTGGTGATTTACCAGATTAATAAAGCGGATGGGTATGCAGGCACCAACCTGACATGGCAATACTGGCATGGTATCTCTGAGTCTCCTTTCACACTGGTTCCGGCTTCCTTCGGGCAAGAGGGTAATTACGGCCCGGGTCTTTACCTGGTCAGCACGGAAGACGATTCAGATAAAATCAAGTTTTTCGATCTTACCGATGATATGACCGGGACACCTGAAGTAAAGGCTTATTCGGTAGATGCAACTTTTGCGGTCGCAGGGGATGCCCTGCAACTCGGCTCCACCGTAGTGCTGAACAATGATGATGCCCGGGGGCTTCATGCTTTTTACCTCAACGGTATCGTTCACTTTACTTTTCATTCTGACAATGGCGGCGGTTATGCCGGCCTTAATTACAACCGGCTGACGGTATCCGACCTCTCACTCTGGAGCAGCACTTTCGGGCTTGATGGTTATGATTATTCCTATCCCGCTGTGGCATCTTTCGGAAATGGTGCAACTGATAAATCCGTCATCATCGGTTTCCTGAGAAGCGGTACCACCATTTATCCCGAGACCAGGGTGGTTTATTGTGATGATGCCGGCAACTGGTCAGGTTCCACGCTGGTCAAAGAGGGGGAAACCTATGTAGATGTTTATGCCAGTAGCAATAAAACCCGGTGGGGGGATTATTCCGGGGTGACAAGGAAACAGAATGCAGCCAGTCCCGAAGTATGGGTCAGCGGATGTTACGGGCATTTTCGTTCCAACGAGCATTCCTACGATAGCTGGGTTGCCCAGGTCAAGGGCATTGATATCGGGATCATCGACCCGACAGCACCACAGATCAAGGCCAGTGTTTATCCCAACCCGGTTTATGACTGGGCTTCCGTTGTATTTGAAATTCAGAAAAATACGCTGATTGAAGTTTCCATCATGGATTTGAACGGAAAAATCGTCAGGACCATTTTTAAGGATATGGCAAAAGCCGGAAAGAATCTATTCTCTTTCAACAAAGGGGCCCTTGCAGCCGGAACTTATTTTCTGAATATTCAATCCTCATCCAAAATAATGGCTCATGAAAAAGTCGTGGTTCAATAACTTTTGCCTGGCATTACTGGTATTTTCATTCAGTTGCAGCGCCTGCAACAGAAAGGCACATCATTCCGGCCCGGAAGTGTCATCAAACAAAACCGACTCAGGCGTGATCAAAGTCCGCCAGGAATCAGAGGTTACACCTTATCATGATACCATCAACAAAAAAGCTGAAATCAGACATTCGGCGAGGGATCAACAAAGGATCGACAGCATCAAGGCGGAAAAGACAAGGAAAAAGAAATAAGGGATTTTCCCGACTTGCACAAGGGTTAAGGTTTATGTATCTTTAAGGAAAAATTCACAAGACGGATTTATGGAAAAATCAGAGAAAATACTTACACTGAACAATCAATTTGAAGCAACCTTACTTTCCCAGGTGCTCACCGATAAGGATATCCCGCATGCACTCATACCCCTGGGAGATTCTAATTTCGGGGGTATCGAGCAATTGGAATACGGCTGGGGATACCTGGAAGCCCCTGCTGAATACAAGGATCAGATCATGATTTATTACGGGGAAGTGCTGAAGGCGAACACTCACGCTGACGAAGAAGTATCAACATCAGATCCGGAAACAGATATCTGACCACACCACTTTCTTTTTTCTTTATTTGCCGGCTTATCCTGCGAAATAAAAGCAGGATAAAAAGAATACGTTATATTTGTGCCGGTGAAAAATTTCTTTAAAATACTCCGCTTTGCAGGTCAATATTGGGGTTATGCTTGGTTGAATGTACTTTTCAACATACTGGCCGTAATTTTTTCACTCGCCTCTTTTACCCTTTTTATCCCGATCCTGCAGATGCTTTTCAACCAGATGCCGATACCGCTATCGGCTCCTGTTTTAAACTGGTCGGATCTGGATTCGGTGAAGAACAATTTTTATTTCTTTACCGGTAAGTTCATCAGCGATTACGGCAAGGAGCATACGCTGGTATACATCGGGATGATCATCATTTTTCTTTACTTCTTCAAAAATCTCTTCCGGTACCTGGCGATGTATTTTCTGGCCGTGATCAGAAACGGGGTCGTCAAAGATCTGCGGAACAAGTTGTACCAGAAGGTACTGATCCTTCCGCTATCTTATTACACCACTCAACGAAAGGGAGACCTCATGGCGAGGATGACCAATGATGTGCAGGAAGTGGAATGGTCGATCATGAGTTCACTCGAGATGGCTTTCCGCGATCCCATCACCATGCTGGTTTACCTCGTCACCCTGTTTATCCTGAGCCCCTCTCTTACCGTCTTCGTCCTGGTTCTTTTGCCCGTTTCCGGGTTTTTCATTGGCAGGATTGGAAAGAGCCTGAAAAGGACCTCCGATAAAGGACAGAAAAAGATGGGGGTTTTATTGTCCATCATTGAAGAAACCATTTCGGGACTGAGGGTGATAAAGGCATTTAACGCCATCAGTTTTACCAGCAAACGATTCCAGGAGCAAAACCATGAGTACAATAAACTGATGGTTCGTTTATACCGGAAGCGTGACCTGGCTTCCCCACTGAGTGAGTTTCTCAGCGTGTTGGTAGTGACGATCGTACTCTGGTATGGGGGAAAACTCGTATTTACGCCTGGAAACCTGCTCGATGCCGCAACATTCATGGTCTACCTCGGAATTTTTTCACAGCTGATGCCACCGGCAAAGTCGATCACCCAGGCCTATTACAACATTGAGAAAGGCGCTGCCTCCGTCGAACGGATCCATTTTATCCTGGATGAACCGGAGGTGATCGAAGAAAAGGCCGATGCCATCCGGAAGAAGGATTTCCAACACCATATTGAATACCGGAATGTAACTTTCCGCTATGAAGAAGAAGATGTATTGAAAGATATCTGCCTCACCATCGAAAAGGGGAAAACCATTGCCCTGGTAGGACCTTCGGGTGGCGGTAAATCCACGCTGGTGGATCTTCTTCCCCGCTTTTATGATTGCAGCGAAGGAACGATCCTGATTGACGGAATACCGATCCGGGACCTGGTCATTGATAACCTTCGGGGATTGATGGGGATCGTTTCGCAGGAGACCATCCTCTTTAATGATACCGTTTTCAACAACATTGCCTTCGGAATGGAGACGGTAAGCGAGCAGGAAGTGATAGCTGCGGCCAAAGTGGCCAATGCACACGAGTTCATCGCCAATATGCCGATGGGATATTATACCAACATCGGTGACCGCGGGACCAAACTCTCCGGCGGTCAGCGCCAGCGGCTCAGTATTGCCCGCGCCGTGCTCAAAAACCCGCCGATCCTCATCCTCGATGAAGCTACCTCTGCCCTGGATACCGAATCCGAAAGACTCGTCCAACAGGCCCTCGAAAACCTGATGCGGAACCGTACCTCCATCGTGATCGCCCACCGCCTTTCAACCATTCAGTTTGCCGATGAGATTATCGTTCTCCAAAACGGTAAAATGGCAGAACGCGGGAAACATATGGATCTGCTGGAGAAAGAAGGCGTCTACCGAAAACTTTATGACTTGCAGTCGTTTGTTTAATACTCGGTCTCCCGGGCACCCTCTTACTGTTTCCAGCATTCACGCTTCACCGCTCACTCTTCACTTATTAAAACATCGGTTTTGACTTCTTCAGAATCCGGCGATAATAGGAGAGGATATTCGAGCGGGAAATAAATCCGACATATTTACCTTCACGGGTTACAGGAATATTCCAAAGGTTTGAACCCTCCAGTTTCGTCATCACCGAATCCATATCCTCGGAGAAACTGATGGTAAGAACATCTTTCGTCGTCAGCGTTTCAATGGTGATCTGGTCCGCAAGACCGGGTTTGAAGAAATATTCTTTTGCCTGTTCCAACTGCACAATTCCGATGAAATTGTTTTCTGCATCCACCACAGGAAAGACATTTCGGTTGCTGCTGGTGAAAGCCTCAATGAGTTTTTCGATTTTATCCGTGTTGAGGAGAACGACAAATTCAGTTTCGATCAGTTCATTCAGCCGAATCTGTTTCAGAACATGGACATCTTTATCCTCGCTGAATGAATAGCCTTTTTTTGCCAGGGTTTTCGTATAGACCGAAAACGGTTCAAAATAACGACTGATGAAAAAGGAGATAGCCGAAACGATCATCAGTGGTACGAATAATACATATCCCCCCGTGATTTCTGCAATGAGGAAAATGGATGTTAGGGGGGCATGCACCACACCGCTCAGGATACCCGCCATACCCAGTGCGATGAAATTGTTAATGTTCAGGTGGATGATCCCGGTGAGGTTTAAAAAGAAGGCGAACGCGAAGCCGGTGAGGGCGCCGGTAAAAAGCGAAGGAGCGAAAATCCCCCCGTTTCCGCCCGAACCCAAGGTAAGGGCTGTAGCCACTACCTTGACAAGGATCATGGCCAGGATGACGAGGAGAAAGATCCATGGATCATTTACAAATGGCGCAAAGAAGCTGTTGCTGAGAATATTCTGAAAAGGTCCGTTCAGCAATTGGGTAATGGTTACATATCCTTCCCCGAATAATGGCGGGAAAAGGAATATCAGGCAACCCAGCAGCAAGCCACCTCCGATTCCTTTTAACAGCACACTTTTTCTCTTCTCAAAAAAACCTTCCACAAACAGACTGATCCGGCTCATGTAAACGGAAAACAAACCGCAAATAACGCCCAGGAGGATGTGAAACGGTACGGCGTTGTAATACCAGTTATCGGTAATCAGATAGAACAACTGGCCTGAGTAAAGGAATTTGGAAACGATGATTGCAGTGGCCGTTGAGATCAGCAAGGGAACAAACAAGGGGATCGTGATGTCGGTCAGCAAAACCTCTACGGCGAAAATCACTCCCGCGATAGGACTGTTAAAAACCGCGGCAATTCCGGAAGCAGCGCCACAGGCAAGCAGCAAGGCCCGCTCCTTGTAACCGAATTTGAAACGGGTTGCGATGTTGGACCCGATGGCCGAGCCGGTGATCACGATCGGGGCTTCCAGCCCGGCGGAACCTCCAAATCCGACCGTAATGCCACTCGTCACAATGTGCGAATACATCGTCGATTTTTCCATCCGTGCAGATCCCCTGACAATCGAAAATAAAATGGGGCCCAGTCCTTTTTCGAGTTTTCCCTTAAAAAAGAGTTTTACAACCAGGATGGTCAGCAGGATGCCTGCCATGGGAAGAATGATGTAAAGGTAACGGGAGCCGTAATTCCGGAAGAAATACTCGGGGATGAGATGCATCCAGTGAACGAAAGTCTTGAGTGCAACAGCTGCCAGGGCAGAACAGATACCGACCACGATACTCGCAATGATGATGATCGTGCGTTCTCCGACATGACGCCTCCGCCAGTCAAGCATTTTTCTGATCTTTTCCTGAATCACTGTTTTCGCGGTTGGCGGATAATCAATATTCCACCATCTTCAACATCACCTGTTCCAGTTTCTTTTTTAATTCTTTCGTCTTGCAGGTGTAGTTGTTGACGATAAGTGCGAAGATAAGCTTTTTACCGCTGAGTGTATTCACATAGCCGGTATAACTTCTCACCCCGGCCAGTGAACCGGTTTTGGCCCTTACGCGTCCTTCTCCTGCCGTGCCGCAAAGCCATTTATGCATGGTGCCTGTGAGCCCGGCTAAAGGCAGGGAGTTATAGAAAACGGGAAAGCAGGGTGAAAAAGTCATTTTGTAAAGAATGTCGGCAAGTTGTTTAGGACTTATGGTATTATTCCTCGACTTTCCGCTGCCGTCGCAGATATGAAGTCCGTTCATATCGATACCCTTGTTTTTCCAGTATTCCATCACGGCCTGGGAACCATGCACGAAATCGGATTTGTTGTATTTCTCCTTCCCGATCTTCTGCAGTAGCCGGTTGGCTCTCCAGTTTACGCTGTTCTGATTGGTGATGGTCACTTCATGATCAACCTGGTTCCCGAAAATCTCAAGTGCGGCCGCGGTGGTTAGGATCTTCTGCGTGGAGGCCGGGATCAGTCCCATCGTTGAATTGTGCTCATAAAGGATACAGGGTGAACCTTTCGAAAAATCATAAACGATCAGTCCGCAGGTGGCATCCTTGAAATGCTCATCCGTGTTGATGATCTGTAAGGCATTGACCAAAGTAGTACGGGAAGCTCTTTCGGAGTAGGTAAGGAAGGTGGTATCTGCGGTTAGCGTGGAGGCCGTGTGTGTGCTATGTTGACAGGATGTTCCCATAACAAAGGGAAGAAAAAACAATAGACGGAACAGGTGTCGGTAATTCATAGGCATGATCTGCTATGGGGACAAAGATCGAGAAAAAATTGATACGAGGCCTAACTTAAAAACATTTTCCTGCTTTTGTTCATACATTTACTTATTTATTTATGTTGATCTTATTAGCAAAAGACTAATTTAGCAGCGTTTTTTTCATTTGTATGTTAATTCATAAAAATTCTTAAAAAGTTCATTGATAAATATTTATTCAGGGTAAGTTAAGTTGATTTCAGCAGAAATGTGGGTTACCTTTATGGTTTAATTTCAGGATATGATAAAGAAAATATTGGTTGCAAATCGTGGGGAGATCGCCGTCAGAGTTATGCGTTCATGCCGGGAACTGGGCTTACACACGGTTGCAGTTTACTCGGATGCCGACCGCAATGCCATGCATGTCAGGTATGCGGATGAGGCATATTATATCGGACCTTCTCCTTCGCGTGAGAGTTATCTGAACATGGACAGTATCATGCAGGTGGCGAAAGATTCCGGTGCGGATGCCATTCATCCGGGTTATGGCTTTTTGTCAGAAAATGCCGTGTTTTCAGAACGATGTAAGCAGGAAGGAATAATATTCATTGGTCCCTCGGCTCATTCCATCTCCACGATGGGCGATAAGATTACAGCACGTAAAACGATGATTAAGGCCGGAGTTCCTGTTGTTCCCGGTACAACGGAGAAGATCAAAGACGAAGCTGATTGTGTGAAGATCGTTCAGGAAATTGGTTTGCCGGTGATGATCAAAGCATCGGCCGGAGGAGGCGGGAAAGGAATGCGCCTCGTAAAACAGATGGAGGATCTTCTTCCTTCGTTACACACCGCCAAATCAGAGGCAATGAATGCCTTTGGCGATGATTCGGTTTACATTGAAAAGTACATAGAATCTCCTCATCATATCGAATTTCAGATCCTGGCAGATCGTCATGGAAAGGTGATTCATCTTTTTGAACGTGAATGTTCCATTCAGCGCCGTCACCAGAAAGTGATCGAAGAAACACCTTCTCCATTGCTTACTCCTGAAGTCCGCGAGGAGATGGGGAAAGCAGCCATTGCCGCAGCCAGGGCTGCCGATTATGAGGGAGCCGGTACCATTGAATTCATCGTTAATGATTCGCTGAACTATTATTTCCTTGAGATGAATACCCGTCTGCAGGTTGAACACCCGATCACCGAAAGGGTGGTAGGGGTCGACCTGGTCAAGGAACAGATCAATATCGCAAACGGATTACCGTTGGATTTTAACCAGGAAGACCTCCGTCAGGACGGGCATGCCGTTCAGTGCAGGATCTATGCTGAGGACACCGATCATAACTTTATGCCACAGCCTGGGATCATCACCCATATTACCGAACCCCTCGGACTGGGTGTGCGGTGCGACGGGTATGTTTATGAAGGCTATGAAATCCCGATGTACTACGATCCGCTGATATCCAAACTCATTTCATGGGGTAGAACACGCCAGGAGTCCATTGCCAGGATGCGGCGGGCACTTTACGAATACAAGATCACCGGCGTAAAAACCAACATCAAGTTCCTGGAAAGGATTATGGATGTTCAGGATTTCATAGAGGGCACCTACAATACGCATTTTATTGAGAAAAATGAAGAGAAGCTTTTCAGTCCGAAAAGTTGTGGAAACGATTGTGAGAATATCGCCATGATCGCCGTCTTTGTTGATTATCTTGATAACCTCGAACGTATCCAGCCCCAGAAATATACCGGTGAGCTTGCTTCTACCTGGAAAGATTTCGGACGAAAAAGAAATGTGTTAAGGTTATGAGCCTGAAAGTCAATTGCCAGTAATTTATACAGATGTCTTAAAAAAACAGATTTATGGCCTACGAAATCAGTCTGGGAGACCGGACCGCAAAGATTACCCTTCACAACCGTGTGGGGAACAAAGCCATCATCGAAGTGGATGACACGATCTATGAGGTCGACATTGCCGAAGTTGAGAAAGGCGTTTATTCGATCCTCTGGAAAGGGAAATCCTTCAATGTGGAGTTGATCAGCGGCGAAACCGCGAAACATTATATCGTCAACACCTTTGCCCGGACTTATGAGGCGGAACTGATCGATGCCGAGACCAAATATCAGCAGAACCGGAGCAAGGGATTTGAAAAGGAAGAGGACAAGAACATTTCTTCCCCGATGCCGGGAAAAGTAGTCAAAATACTCGTTCACACCGGCGAGAAAGTCAACCCCGGTCAGACGTTGATCGTGGTAGAAGCCATGAAGATGCAAAGCGAGTTCAAGGCGCTGGCTGAGCGAACGGTTACCGACATTCTAGTGAAGGAAGGGGATATTGTCAATGCGCATCAGCTGATGATGAAGCTCGAATAACCCATATTGGTTTAATGAATGGAATGATTAATCAAAACGAAGATCAATGAAGACCCTCGAAGAAAAATTCAGAGAGTACGAAGAAAAAAACAGCCTGGCTGAGCTGGGCGGTGGTCCGGAAAAGATAGCGAAACAGCACAAGGCCGGCAGGAACACGGCCCGCGAAAGAATTTCAGAATTGCTGGATCCGAATACTTTTGTGGAGTTTGATAAGATGGTTACCCATCGTTGCAGCGATTTCGGCATGCAGAACAACAAGGTGGCCGGCGACGGCATGGTAACCGGTTATGGAAAGATCGACGGGAGGATGGTTTTCGTTTTTGCCCAGGATTTCACGGTATTTGGCGGTACCATGAGCCGTGCCAATGCGGATAAGGTATTGAAGGTGATGGACATGGCCATGAAGGTCGGCGCTCCGGTCATCGGCTTGAACGATTCGGGCGGGGCACGGATCCAGGAAGGGGTGGAGAGCCTGGCCGGCTATGCCGATATTTTCTATAAAAATGTAATGGCCTCAGGCGTGATACCCCAGATATCGGCCATTCTCGGACCTTGTGCCGGTGGGGCCGTTTATTCCCCTGCCATGACCGATTTCATCCTGATGTCGAAAGAAACCAGCTATATGTTCGTCACCGGCCCTGAAGTGATCAAGACCGTTACACATGAGGAAGTGACCATGGAGGAGCTGGGAGGCGCCATGACACACAATTCGAAGAGCGGTGTTGCACACTTTGCAGCCGACAATGATGAGCAGTTGTTACTGATGATCCGTGAACTGATGGGATTCCTGCCTTCCAACAACATGGAAGACCCTCCCATACAGCCCTGTACCGATGATATCATGCGTCAGGACGATAAACTGCAGACCATCGTGCCGGCCGATCCTAACAAACCTTATGAAATGAAGGATATCATCACCACGGTGGTGGATAATCAGAATTTTTTCGAGGTGATGCCACATTATGCACAAAATATCATCACCGGTTTCGCCCGCCTTGGCGGAAGACCGGTCGGAATCGTGGCGAATCAACCGGCTTTCCTGGCCGGCGTGCTGGATATCAATTCGGCGGTTAAAGGAGCCCGTTTCGTCAGGTTTTGCGACTGTTTCAACATTCCATTGATCACTTTTGAGGATGTTCCGGGATTTCTGCCGGGAACTACACAGGAATTCGGAGGAATCATTAAACATGGAGCCAAACTCCTGTATGCCTTTTGCGAAGCAACGGTTCCAAAGATCACGGTGATCACCCGGAAGGCTTATGGCGGCGCCTATTGTGTCATGTCGAGCAAACACATCGGCGGTGATGTAAATTATGCCTACCCGACAGCCGAAATCGCGGTGATGGGACCCGAAGGCGCAGTAAATATTATTCATAAGGGAAAACTTTCGGAGGCTGATCGGCTCATTGCGGTGGATGAATACCGTCAAACTTTTGCCAGTCCTTACAAAGCAGCTGAACTGGGTTATATTGACGAGATCATCCTACCGAAACAAACCCGGATGAAACTGATCCAGGCCCTGGAGTTAACCCAGAACAAGAGTAAGACAAACCCGCCCAAGAAGCACGGAAACATTCCTTTGTAAAAGCTGGTTTTTTCATTCCGATTTTCGAGGAATTCCAGCATTCCGTAAAATTGCATTAAATTTGCGATTCACGGTATCAATATTCTGGAATGATTCGATACTTACTATCATTGGCCATTGTAAGCAGTTCTCTTTCTGTTTATGCTCAGGAGAGGATCCCGTTCATCAAGGAAATGAAATGCTCTCCTGAAATGAGATCCTTTGATAAATCAATGGCCCGGAGGATTCCCGTCAAAACACTTCCTGCGAAGCTTCGTTCTGTTACCCTTCCTTCGAAGGTTGACAACTCGCTGAACAAATATTTCCCATGGCTGGTTTCGCAAACCGGTTTTAGTTGTCAGCAGGTAGCCGGTATTTCCTATTGCTATGCCTATGAACTGAACCGATTGAGAGATGTATCGTCGGCAGAGTGGAATAACACCTACCCGGCACTTTACACCTGGAATTACATGAACAACGGGGAACAATACAAAGGGGTAAGTTTCTTCTATAGCTGGGATGTGATTAAACGCCAGGGACAACCCGACGGGCAGGCCTATCCGGCCGATCTGGACATGCTTGGCTGGATGTCGGGGTATGACCGCTATTATGCGGGTATGAAGAACCGGTTAAAACAGGTTTCTTCGATACCGGTGAATACAGAAGAAGGGATCCTTACCCTGAAACATTATCTGTACAACCACCTGGATGGCTCATCCACTGGAGGTATTGTGGTATTCGGAGCCTCCGGAATGCTGATGGCGAACAAGGATACCATACCCCTGGGCAGTCCTGAGGCAGGGAAACACATTTTTACCGGTTTTTACCCTGTTGCCACACATGGCATGACCATCGTGGGTTACAACGATTCGATAAGGGTTGATCTGAACGGGGACGGACAATACACCAACAATCTGGACATCAATGGGGATGGCGTGATCAATCCCAAAGACTGGGAGTGGGGAGCTTACCGGATGGCCGATTCGTATGGTACCTGGTTCGAAGACAATGGTTTTTGCTGGATCATGTATCGTGCACTGGCACTCGACTATGATGAATCACTCCCATCCTGGGATCCCACCTGCGGGGCCTGGAACGAAAGCGTTTTCGTGGTGGAACCCATCGCCGACTACACACCGCTCCTCACCATGAAGGTTTCGTTGAATCACAGTCTTCGGAATACGGTATCTGTCAAGGCAGGAATATCAGCCAATCCCATGAGCCAGGTTCCTGAATACATACAGGAATTCCCGATATGGAATTACCAGGGCAACAGTTACCCGGCGAATGTGCAGCATCCGGAATTACCAGAAATGGAGCTTGGATTTGACATTACCCCGTTGCTTTCGTATGCTGAACCCGGTAAACCCTGCCGTTTATTCTTCATCCTGGATGAAGATGATCCTTATAAAGCAGGAAATGGCCGGGTGAATTCAGTTTCTTTTATCAGTTACCAGGATGGAACCACAACCTTCCCCGCGGAAGCGACCATGGTGCCGATTGCTGATAATGCTTCCACCCTGTTGTCGGCGCCATTTACGCCCCAATTTGACAAGGTGTCGGTTTCCAATGCAGAACTTCCCGCATTTACTCCGTCGCAGCCTTATTCGGTTCAACTGCAGGCAGTGGGCGGAAAGCCACCTTACAGCTGGACACTGCTGCATTCTTTTCAGAAAACTTCCACCGATTCGGTTTTTCCGTCCATCGATCAACAGGAATTGACGCCTTCAAATTTCCTTATTCCTTATGATCCTGTGGTTCTTCCGTTTTCTTTTCCCTTCTATGGGAAAAAATATGATACTGTTTATGTCAATGCATACGGGTTCATATCCTTCACCAATGATGAATTGCCGTATCATTACCTGGTTGACCAGGAGGAGCTGTTGAGGAATAATATCCTCCTTGCCCCGCTTTTTTCCATGAAATATACAATACTTCCTCCCGACGGAAAGATGTGGTATGAATCCGGCCCCGGCTGGGCAGGTTTCCGCTGGAGTACCAAAATAAGCGGCTATGAATCGGTTTCAGCCTTAAATTTTGCCTTGCGACTCTACTCTGACGGCCGATTCGAGTTTTTTTATGGCGACTGCCATAACGATTTTAAACCGGAGAAAACCTTTTCCGGTCATTCTGCCGGGGATGATCGCGATTTCAAGGTTTGGACCAACTGGAACCTTGATGAACTGAAAGGAAAAAGCTTTCTTTTCGATCCGGTTATGCTTCCTGCATCAGCCGCTCTTTCTGCGGAGGGAATGCTTACTGTCGCACAGACGGAAGAGGATCAGATTTATGAAATGACCGTGAGGGTGACAGATGCCTGTAACATCAGCTCGACCCGGAAATTCTCCCTGTCTGGTCAACTTGATATCGAAGCCAGCCTGGTGACAACTGATGGAGACCACCTCGAAAAGGGAAAGCCTGCAGCCGTCTCATTGACATTAAAAAATAAGGGAACACAGGAACTGACGGGAATTTCCCTGGTGATGAAGGCCGTTCAGGATAAAATCATATTTTCGGATAGTACCGAAGAAGTGGCCGTTTTGAATGCAGGTGAAGTAACCAGTATTACCAATGCCTTTTCTTTGCAGGCAGATAGTTCGTTCGCTGATCTGACGCAGGTTCCGTTCATTATTTCGGCCGGCAGCGGAACCCGTAAATGGCAGAAAAATATCTTTTTTCCTTTTTCGTCGCCGGTAATCAGGGTTTCAAAACCGGTGATCCATGACGGGGTAAACGCCTCCCTGGACCCGGGTGAGGTTGCGGATTTACTTTTGACCGTCAGCAATGAAGGTTCATCTGGCATGAAACCGCTTGAAATTACTTTATCCACAACCGATTCACTGATAAAGATCCTCTCTCCTGCAGTAATGACGGTCGATTCGCTGGCAGCATATGATACGTTGAGCCTGAAATACCTGGTTGAAGCATCCCGTTTTGCCGGCATGGGCGATACCGTTCCGATGATGATCACCGTTCGGGATTCCGGGACTTGGGTAAAACAGTTTCCCTTCTATCTGACCACGGGCAAATTTCCGGTTGCGATACTCAACCTCTCCACTGATTTTGCTTCATCTTCATGGATGTCCCTTGAACTGGATGAATTGGGAATCAAGAGACAGATTTACAATTCCCTGCCCTATCATCTCGGGGATCATATCGTACTGTTTACAAATATGGGTTTTCAACCGGAAGATTCCCTGGATATTCCCGAACAGAATATCCTTGACAGCTATTTGCTGGCTGGCGGAAACATTTACCTGGAGCAAAACAAAGGCTGGCAAAAAGCATCTTCCGGATTCTTTTCCCGTTTTCACGTCATTTCAGATTCAGTTCCTGCAAATGAGTTCCAGCGGGTGAATGGTGAAGATGGAACATTCGCTCAATCCATGCACTTCAGCTATTCAGGTTACCATTCAGCAGCCTTCGATCTGCTGCCTGTAAATCCTTCCTATTCAATTTTGACCTCCCCCGAGGCGCGCCCGTTGCAGGTTGCCTATGACGGCAGTGATTACAAAACCATTGGCAGCATGATCGCTTTTGGCTCTTTATCAGATAGCACAGATCCGTCGAACAAGAAAACGCTGATGCGGAAATATCTTGACTTTTTCGGGATCGATCCGCAGGGAACAAAGGCCTTTTTTCATACCGATCGCACCACGGTTAGCAAAGGAGAAACCATTCAGTTTACCGATGATTCTTTTGAAGGGATCACTCAGTGGCAGTGGGACTTTCCGGGCGGAAATCCAGCCTCTTCGGCAGAACAAAATCCGGTAGTTGAATATCCCCAGGCAGGTATTTTTAATGCGACGCTTACCGTAACCGATAATACTGGTTCTGCCACCATCCGGAAAAAAGATTTCATCCGGGTTAACAACATTACCGGAATCAGTCCGGAACATTTCACCTTCAATGATTTTATTATCTACCCCAATCCGGCCGGGGAAACAGTCACCATCGAAAACAGAGGGACGGTTAGGGGAAATCTGAATCTTGATATATTTGATATGCAGGGAATGAAAAAACCGGTTCTGAAGGTAACAAGCCGGAAAATGCGATTGAACCTGGGAAATTTCACGCCCGGAATCTACCTGTTCATCATCAATGACCATCATTATTCACAAAAAATTAAGGTGATTGTCAGATAATTTAATCATGTAATAACCATTATATGAAACATTTATGTCTCCTTTTAGCTGCAACAATGCTATTCCTGACTGTTTCAGGGCAGGAAGACATGAAATTATTCCGGGAAACCCGTTTTTCGCCGGAAATGAAATCCTACCAGCGAGCCATGGCGGCGAAGGTTCCGGTGCTTAAGCTGCCCGACGCACACCGGTTGGATCTTCTGCCTGTTTCTTTAGATAATTCGCAACTCAAATACTTTCGCGGTATTATTGATCAGGGACAGAACATGACTTGTGAGCAGGCATCAGGTGTATCTTATCTTTTCGGATATGAGATAAACCGGAAGAGAGATGTATCTGCTGCCGTCGCAGAAAACCAGTATCCTGAAAAATATACCTACAACTACATGAACGGGGGAGATCGGGATAATGGAGTAAGCTTTTTCTATAGCTGGGATGAAATCAAAAAGCAAGGCCACCCGACGGTTGACAGGTATCCGCCCAACGATACACTTGGATCTTTTGGATGGATGTCGGGATACGACCGTTACCTTTCGGGCATGAAAAACAGGTTGAAACAGGTTTATTCAATCCCGGTAAATACAGAAGAAGGAATCCTGACCCTGAAACATTTCCTGTTCGATCATTTGGATGGCTCGACTGCAGGTGGTATAGCAGTTTTCGGGTGTTCCTCACTTTTTACAGATAATTTAGTGTACATCCCTGCAGGAAGTCCTGAAGCGGGGAAAGGCATTCTGACCAGTTTTTTCCCACTTGCAACACATGGGATGACCCTCGTTGGATACAATGATTCCATCCATGTGGATTTGAATGGTGACGGCCTGTACACGAATGATTTAGATATCAATGGTGATGGCAGGATAGATCCGAAAGACTGGGAATTTGGTGCCTGGAGGGTAGCCAATTCTTATGGTTCTTACTGGGAAGATGGCGGATACATTTGGATTATGTACCATGCGATGGCATTGGATTATGATGAGGGTATGCCTGGTTGGACTTCCAATAAAGGCGTTTGGAACAGCAGTGTTTACACCCTGGAACCGGCTATAGATTATACCCCCCTTCTGACGGTAAAGTCTTTGATGAGTCACACTGACAAAAAATCATTATCGGTCAGGGCAGGAATAGCAGCTAACCCGTTAAAACAGTTTCCCGAACATATCCTGGAATTTCCAATATGGAATCATCAGGGAGGAAGTCATCCGCTGAATGAAGCACAGCCTGCATTAACAGCCATTGAGGCCGGGTTTGATATTTCCCCCTTGCTTTCGTATGCAGAACCGGGAAAACCATGCCGATTGTTTTTTATTGTGGATGACGTAGATGAACTCAACCTGGAATCAGGCAGGGTGGATTCTGTTTCTTTCATCAGTTACCTCAATGGCAATAACGTCATTCCTGTGGCAGAAACCAATGTTCCCATCGTGAATAATGGTTCTGTGGTATTTTCAGCCGTATTCACTCCGGAATTTGATAAAACGACCATAACCAATGCGGCATTACCTCCGTTGATTGCTGCTCAGCCTTATTCGGTACAAATGCAGGCAACCGGTGGAAGGCCCCCGTATAGTTGGTCGTTACTGAACCCTTTTCAAAAAACTGCGACCGATTCGGTATTCCCGGTGATTGACCAGCAGCAACTTACGCCACAGAGTGATTTGATTCCATTTCAAAAGGTGGTTCTTCCTTTTACGTTTCCCTTTTATGGAAAGCAAATGGATACGGTATATGTGAATGCTTATGGATTCATCACCTTCACCCCGGAACAATTGCCTTATTATTACCTGGTTGACCAGGAAGAAATGATCAGAAGCAACAGGATCATCTCGCCGCTTTTTTCCCTGGAATATTTCATTACCGGGCCTCAGGGAAAAATGTGGTACGATTCGGGTCCGGACTGGGCAGGATTCCGCTGGAGTACAAAAATGAAAAATAATGAATCCGGATCGGCCCTGAATTTCGCTTTACGTCTGCATAAGGATGGTAAGATTGAATTTTTATACGGAGATAGCCATAACTCAATGCAAACCGAAAAGACTTTTTCGGGAATTTCAGCGGGGGATGATAACGATTTCACGGTTTGGACCCAACAAAACCTTGAGTCAATATCAGGTAAAAGTTTTCTTTTTGACCCCGTTGATCTTCCCGGCATCGCCTCGATTTCCCAGGATGGATTGCTAAGCCTGGATCAGGCAGCAGAAGAGAAAATCTATGCATTGGAGATAGGGGTGAGGGATGCAGATAATATCACCACCACAAAGAAATTCTCTCTTGCTTCAGCGGAGATGATTTCGCGGATATACAGCGTTTATCCCAATCCGACAAAAGATGTTGCCTTTATTGAAAACAAAAGCGGAAATAACCAACCCGCAAAAGTCATAATTTATAACATGATGGGGAAAATGATGCTGGAAGAAAAGGTTTATGGACAAAAAACCGTGATCCATGTGGAAACGTTTGCCCCGGGGGTCTATCTTTTCCTGATCCATGCCGGGCAATATTCACAAACAGAAAAGGTGATCATCCGTTAGCGCTGTTTCGCCGTTATATTACTACTTTTGACGCGTAATTTTATCACATGAATAATCTGAAAAACCAAATCAGAACGCTTGCTGCTGAATACCTGGAGGAAGTCATTGCCATTCGCCGTCATCTTCACCAGCATCCTGAACTTTCGAAGGAAGAATTCGCCACGGCGGATTTTATCTGTGGTAAACTCGATGCATATAACATTGGCTACACGAGGGGAATTGCCGGAACGGGGATTCTTGGTATCATTGAAGGGAAAAATGCAGGAAGATGTATTGCCCTTCGTGCCGATATGGATGCGTTGCCTGTAATTGAAGAGAATGCCACCCCGTATAAATCTTTGTTCGAGGGAAAAATGCATGCCTGTGGCCACGATGCCCATATGGCCTGTTTACTCGGGGCAGCTAAAATTATGAAAAGTCTTTCGAAGGAATTTTCTGGAACCGTAAAATTGATTTTTCAACCATCAGAAGAAACCTATCCCGGTGGAGCCATCGGTATGATCAGGGAGGGTGTTTTGAAAAACCCGGATGTGGAAATGGTGCTGGGTCAGCATGTGCTCAACGGACTGGACGCCGGGAAAGTCGGGCTTAAACCGGGTCCCTATATGGCTTCAACGGATGAGATTTTCCTGACCGTGAAAGGCAAAGGTGGCCATGCTGCCACTCCCGAGCAGGTCGTTGACCCCATCCTGATCGCCTCCCACATCATCGTCGCCTTGCAACAGATCGTTAGCCGGAAGGCAAATCCGCTCATGCCAACCGTCATCTCGTTCGGAAAGATTGAAGGAAAAGGAAGAACCAACATCATTCCTGACAATGTCACTGTGGAAGGTACCATGCGGACATATGATGAACCCTGGCGGAAACAGATTCAGTCCACAATTCAGCAAATGGCCGCTTCGATCGCGGAAGGGATGGGCGGAAGCTGTGAGGTGAGGATTTCCCATGGATATCCTTATCTTCATAATGATGAAAAGTTAACCCAAAACGTCACTTCGGCCGCCATAGACTATCTGGGTCAAAATAACGTTATTGACCTTGCAGCACGCATGACAGCTGAGGATTTTGCTTACTTTGCACAGGAAGTTCCTTCCTGCCTTTACCGCTTAGGGATCCGGAATACGATCCTGGGCGTCGATCCCAACCTGCATTCGGCCACTTTTGATATCGACGAAACGAGTCTGGAAACCGGAATGGGCCTGATGGCTTTTCTGGCCGTTACTTTCCTTGCGGAATAACATGAAAATGATGAAGATGAAATTATCAGGGATCGGGACAGGAAAAAGGACAGGCGTTTTCGCACTTCTCCTTATCCTGTTTTCCTTTCTGTTTTTTACTGCCAGGTCCCAGGATCATCCGCCTCCTGCCGGAAATGGCCAGCTATTGCCATTCCAGCAGGATGCCATGGATAATTCGGATGACAAACTGGCCATGCAGTTCTACCAATCACGGGATTTTGAAAAGGCCGCACAGGTCTATGAACGGCTTTACGAGAAGTCACCCAATTCTACAACCTATTTCTATTATCTTTTTTGCCTTGTTGAAACCAAGGACTATAAAAAGGCGGAAAAGCTGGTAAAAACCCAGTCAAAAACAGAGTCAGCCAGTCTGAGATACTTGGTTGACCTGGGCTATATTTATTACCGGCAGGGTGATCTTGAGAAATCAAAGAAGCAATATTCAGAAGCGATCAAAAAGCTTACGGCCAACCAGCAGCAGATCTTCGAACTGGCTGCTGCATTTATTCAGCGCGATGAGAATGAATACGCTATTGAGACCTATAAACGGGGCCGCGACCTGATGAATAATTCGTATCCCTTCAGCTTTGAACTGGCATCTGTTTATGAACGGATCGGCGATTTCAAGGGAATGCTTGATGAATACATCCGGTTGCTGGAAGTCAACCGGAGTAATCTTCAGACCATCCAGGACCGGCTGCAGTATTCGCTGGCCTATGATCCGAATAATGCTAAAAACGAACAATTCAGGAAATATATTCTGGAAAAAGCACAGAAAGAGCCCGATAAACCCTGGTATGCCGAATTGCTCTGGTGGTATTCGCTCCAGCAAAAGGATTTCAGCATGGCACTGACGCAGGCCAAATCACTCGACCGGCGGCTGAAAGAAGATGGCGGCCGGGTGTTTCAACTGGCTGGCCTGTGCATTTCCAATGAAAAATATGAATCGGCCATCGATGCTTACAGCTACCTCATCAGCAAAGGGGATGATTATCCTTATTACACCAAAAGCCGCATTGAATTGCTGAACACACGTTTCCTGAAGATCCTTTCCGTTCCGAATCCTTCAAAAACCTCCATCACCGAGATCGAAAAAGAATTCGAGGCGGAAACCAAAAAGATGGGCGAAAGCAATGAAACGGTGGACCTGTTTAAAAATATGGCTCATCTTGAAGCCTTTTACCTCGGGGAAAAAGAAGCAGCCATCATCATTCTTAATCGTATCGTGGATAACGGATCGATTGATGCAAAAACCAGGGCCAAATGCAAAATGGAATTGGCGGATGTTGAGCTTTTCGCAGGGGATGTGTGGGAAGCAACCCTGCTCTACCAGCAGGTCTACCAGGATTACAAGAATGATGTAATGGGAGAACAGGCTAAATTCAAAAATGCAAAATTGTCTTACTATATTGGCGAGTTCAAATGGGCTCAAACACAGGTGGATATCTTAAAGGCTGCCACTTCACGCCTCATTGCGAATGATGCCATGGCACTTTCCTTGCTGATCAGCGAGAATTTTGATCCCGACAGCAGTATGGCAGGACTTACCCTGTTCAGTCATGCCGATCTTCTCGAATACCGGAATGAAGACGATGCTGCGCTTGTTACCCTTGACTCGATTTTTACTGTATTTCCTGATCATCCGATCTTTGATGATGCGATGCTGAAAAAAGCAAAAATCAGGATGAAACAGGGAAAATTCACAGAAGCCGATACATTGCTCGGCACGCTGGTCGTTAAATATCCCACCAGCGTCCTGGCCGATGAGGCGCTGATGCTCCGGGCACAGCTTAACGAAAACCAGATCGGCAACAAACCCCGGGCAATGGGTTACTATGAAGAGTTGATGAGCAAATTCCCCGGAAGTGTTTTCGTGGTGGATGCAAGGAAAAGATTCAGGATTCTCAGGGGCGACAGCTCATTTTAAGCAATCAGCAAATGGTAAGACCTAAAAAAAGGTTCGGGCAGCATTTTTTAAAAGATGAAAATATTGCCCGAAAAATCGTTGGCTATCTGCCGGAAAGTGGTGGGAACGTGGTGGAGGTTGGTGCCGGAACCGGGGTTCTGTCAAAGTACCTGCTTGCCAACCCGAACCTGAACCCGTTCTTCTTCGAGATTGATACCGAAGCAGCCGATTATCTTGAAAAGACCTTTCCGGCGATGAAAGAAAAGCTGCTCAGAAAGGATTTCCTGGAATATGATCTTTCCAAAATCCCGGCCCCTTTCACGATCATCGGAAACTTCCCTTATAATATCTCTTCTCAGATACTTTTCCGGGTTTTAGAATATCGCGATCAGATTCCTGAGGTGATCGGTATGTTCCAGAAGGAGGTGGCCGAAAGGATTGCTTCGCCGCCGGGTTCAAAGAAATACGGGATCCTGAGTGTGCTGATGCAGGCATTTTATTCGGCTGAATATCTCTTCACCGTGAATGAATCGGTCTTTTTTCCGCCTCCCAAGGTGAAATCCGCTGTAGTCCGGTTTAAACGAAATGCAACCGCCCGTCTTGACTGTGACGAAGCCCTCTTCCACCGGGTGGTGAAAACGGCCTTCAACCAGCGGAGGAAAACCCTTCGGAACGGTTTGCGTGTCTTTTCGTTCGACGATCATCACGACTTGCCGGCTATGCTGAATAAAAGAGCCGAACAACTGGGAGTGGCCGAATTCGTGTCCCTGGTTAACAGGATCGTTCCTCCCGGAGAATAATATTTTCCTGTTATTAAAGGCTTTGTAATCCGTGCCCCCTCCATAGCGCGGATTTGTAATCCGTGCCCCCTCCATAGCGCGGATTTGTAATCCGTGCCCCCGAAAATC
>JBBRTX010000024.1:0-40293 GCA_038244085.1 Bacteroidales bacterium
CTGCATCCCGTAACCTGAAAACAGTTACGATCAGGATTTTATGCGGAATATTTATAAGATATTCGTAATGATAATACTATAACAAACTAATAAATAAAATATGGATACAATGCAATTCAATTGCTCTGAAAGCTTAAAAATTACAGGAACCCCTAAAATCCGGTTAAACCAATTTAATCAAATCTCTCATAATGAATTCACAATCTAAAACCATGAATATGAAGAATCAATTACTGATTTTCGTTACAGCCGTTATCTTTTTACTATTCCCGCATACAAATTTTGCACAGGCTCCAACGTTGGGTTCCGCGGCAAATTTTGTGCTCTTTTCTTCGGTCGGCGCCGTAAGTAATACCGGAATTTCACAGATTACCGGTAATGTGGGAACAAACATCGGTTCAAGTACCGGGTTTGGAAATGTAAACGGACAAATGCATGACCAGGATGTTGTAACCGGTCTTTGTGCAACCGATGTATTGGCTGCCTATAACCAGTTGAATGCTGCCACTCCTACTTTTTTCCCTGCACCGCTTTTAGGGAACGGACAAACCCTCAATGCAGGGGTTTATGCCATTTCCGGTGCTTCCACGATGAACCTGAACCTTACTTTGGATGGACAGGGAAATGCGAATGCTGTATTTATTTTCCAGATTGCAGGCTCGTTTTCCTCGGGCGCTGCTGCCAATGTCATCTTAATAAACAACGCTCAGGCATGTAATGTTTTTTGGAAAGTTGAAGGCTTGGTAAGCCTGGCTGCCGGTACTAAGATGAGAGGAACCATCATTGCCCATAATGCGGCCATTGACATTTATTCTAACAGTACTCTTGAAGGAAGAGCCCTTTCTACAGTAGGTGCAGTTACCGTTCACGACGTACTGGCTTATACACCGGTTGGTTGCGGAATGCCTATCCCTGTTGGCCCCGCAGCACCAGCACTTGGTTCGACTGCCTGTTATACCATATTTTCTGCCAGTGGTCCTGTTTCAAACAGCGGAATCACCCACGTCACCGGTGATGTTGGAACCAATTCGGGTTTAACTACCGGCTTTAATCCTTTGGATGTAATCGGCACAATACACCCAATCCCGGATGTTTCGACAGGAGCATGCGCTTCTGACCTGGGGAACGTTTATAATTATCTTAACCTCCTGCCTTATGATATCGAGTTGTTATATCCTGCCCAGTTTGGACGTAACCTGGTTTTAACACCCCATACTTATATCATGAATGCAGCTACCATATTTACCGATTCACTTTACCTCAATGCATTGGGTAATGCAAATGCAGTCTTTATTTTGAAAATATATGGTGCACTTTCCACGAGTACTTATTCAAAGGTCCTTTTGATCAATGGAGCGCAGGCAAAAAATGTATACTGGCTGGTTTCAGGCGCTGTAAATATCATGGATTATTCACAATTCAAAGGAACGATTGTTTGTAATAACGGTGCAATTGATATTACTACAGGAGCTCTTTTGGAAGGACGAGCACTGGCAACAACCGGAGCGATAAGTACAACAGCCATAACAGCCAATATGACGGCAGGTTGCGGTGTAAACCCACTTCCTCCCCCTACAATTACAGGGAATACCAGCATGTGTGTCAATTCAGGATATTTTGATTACACGACCGAACCCGGGATGACCAACTACGTTTGGACTGTTTCGGCAGGAGGGATAATCAATTACGGATCTGGCACCAATCACATCCAGGTGTCATGGATCATTTCCGGACCACAAACGGTAAGCGTAAACTATCAGAATGGTGCAGGCTTTACCTCATCAAACCCGCCGGTTATGAACATTTCAGTCAATCCGGCACCGGGTGCGATAGGAGCTATAACCGGAACTTCCAGTGTTTGTGCAGGGACGAATGGTGTAGCCTATTCTGTAGTAGCAATACCTGCAGCAGTCACCTACGTCTGGACTTTACCAGCTAATGCCAGCATCGTTGCCGGTTTTGGAACCAATAACATTACCGTGAGCTTTGCAAATAATGCCGTCTCGGGGAACATCCTGGTATATGGAAACAACCTTTGCGGCAATGGAACGTCTTCTGTTGCTTTTCCTGTTGTCGTTTCTCCATTGCCCGCTGCAGCTGGCATCATCACCGGTTCTGCAGCCATCTGTGAAGGAACCACCGGAGTAATCTATTCGGTTGCCCCCATCTCGCTTGCAACCAGTATCAACTGGAGCGTACCTGCCGGTGCAACCATCGTTGCAGGAGCGAATACCAATACCATCACGGTTGACTTCGGTCCAACGGCTGTATCAGGCGTCATCACCGTATCAGGAGCCAATTCCTGCGGTAACGGTACTGTTTCTCCTGACTTCAACGTAATGATCACTGCAATACCCCAGGCACCTGTTATTACGCTTCTTGGAGTTGAACTTACCAGTAGCGCCCCGATCGGCAACCAGTGGTATTTTGAAGGTACGGCTATTGCCGGAGCTACAGGACAAACCTGGACTGCACTGCAATCGGGAATGTACTCGGATGTGGTTACCATTAACGGATGTGTTTCGGAATCATCCATCCAGATCAATGTGGTGATGGTTGGTGTGAACGAAGCAACTGCTTCTCAGTTCATGATTTTCCCCATCCCAAACAACGGACAATTTACCATCAGCATGAATAGTCCGACTGCAAAAACATTCTCTATCGAGATTTATAATATGACCGGTAACCGAATTTATGAAGAACATGATATCCTCGTTTTGGGAGAGATCAGGAAGGTTATAAACCTGAGACCTGTTTCAAACGGAGTATATACCGTAGTTTTGATGAACAGTGAAAGTCGTATTATTCGTAAAGTACAGATTGATAACTAATCTGCCAGGTAGCCGGGTCACGATGTGACCGGGTGACAATGTAGGTGAAGGGTGAAAAGAGGTAATACTCTCTTCACCCTTCATTTTTTTCATCAGTCCGGACAAGCGCTGCAAACGAGCGCCTTTGGGAAAGTTCGTACGGCTGACTTCTTACTTGAGATCAGGCATTTTTCTTTTGAAAGGGATTCAGTGTCGAGAAGATGGATCGACGACTGGTGTGGTCGAAATAGCCGCCGCTGACGGTTTTCACCTCATCAATGGTGTAAAAGGCGGTAGGGTTGAATTGCTTGATGATGTCGATGACCTTACGGGCGTCTTTCCTCAAAATGGTGGTGAATAACATCTTGGTAGGACCGTTCATACCGTCGACATTGACCACCGTAACCCCGTAATTCTGTGAGCGAAGGTATGCGATCAACGCAGTCGTGTCTTTCTTTGGGATGACGCGGATCACAGCGGTTCCCACAGAGATTTTTTCTTCGAGCAGGATACCGAAATAATTCCCCATGGCATATCCCCCGGCAAAGGCGACATAACAGAGAACATTATCGAGGTTTTTCATGATCTGGCTGATCGCCATGAGCCATATAATCGACTCAAAAAACGCAAAGAACGGGGCCAGGTTCTTTAATCCTTTTGCAGAAAAGATCAGCCGCAAGGTTCCAATGGTCTGATCGATGATGCGGGCGAAAAAGATCATCAGTGGCAAAAAGAGGAAGGTGAATAAATCGCTGTTCAGGAAATCAAGGCTCATGGTGAAGTAGTTTAATTTGCCTCCAAAATTACAAAAACCGTATTTGTTCTCCACCCATCATTTTTCCGGATTCAAGGTCGTTTTTCCTGCGGCAAGCCATTGCTGTAAATGATAACAAAACTGGGAATAACCGTAACCCTCCTGGTGTTTTAGTTTATACTCCTGCCATAGGACCATACGGTTAACACCAACACCCTGTAACTCTTCTGAAAATGAGGGAAACAGCTCCATTAGCGTGTTATATTTTGTTATCTCTTCGTTTTGTTTTGCATTGGTGAAAAGCCCCTCTAAAACAGGGTCTTCCAGTTGGATCAGATCTTGTAAAACATACCCCTTGCATGCAATCACATCCAAATATTCGTTGATTGCAATTTTTGACACACCGGTTTGTTTTGCGATTGTCTTTTTGCCTGTCCCCAGGTTCCGTAACAATAAAATTTGCTTTAATGAGCCCATAGATATCATTTTTCCAGCCATTGAGTTTGTCTTTTGAATTTGTCATAACATAGAACAAATCCATCAGTAAAACCAAAATTGTCCTCAGGGGTAACTATGCCGGAATGGCAGCAATATTAACCCAAAAACAGGGGTAACTATGCCGGAATATACAGTTGACAACCGCAGTAACGAAATGCGCATCGCAGAGCGTCCCTAACTTCTCTTTGTTATGGTTAACGACTCGTTGATGCCTTTACCAAGCAACAATTTTACTTCTGTCCAGTTTGAATTTTGTAATTGAATATTCGTTCGCCATCTTTATAAACCAAAGTAAATTCTTCCTTATTGAAGCCAATTACCCTGAAAGTATCGTTTTTAACTCCATCAATTTTAGCATTAACCATTATTAGTCCACTTTCATTGTAGACTTTGTAAATTTCTACCATTTTTTGCGTCTCGCTTGAGTCCAGATCTGAATCTCTTTGCGACATTTTAAAAATTGAAACGCATAAATATTTTGTTTTACCGTTGATTAAATTGTTGAATTCGTTAAAGTTTGGAATCTTATTTGAATACGCAACACCAGCTAAATTCGTTTCTGTTGCATGGCCAGCCACATATTGCGTACCTGCCTGGTTTCCGATTGTAGAATTCTGAGTCAAATAAATAATATTAGCCCCCATCATAGCCGCAACAATTTTTAGTTTTTTGTATGCCCTTTCTTTCACCTTTTCCATACTGGCCATGGTAGTCGTTCCTTTTGCCTTTGAGCTGACATCTCCTAATTTAAAAAGTCCATTGACTTCATTTTGAACTGATGTCAATGCGACATTATCATAATCAACGGCTCCATTAACTGTTTTATATGACGTTGCTTCTGCAAAATTTTGAATCCTGCCAGACCTAAAAACTATTTTTTGTACTGTGTTTTTATAAATTGTATTGGTTATTTCTTCTCCGGGATAAACAAATTTCACCGCATCTTGTGTTACCTCTTTAACTGAGCAAGAGATTTTCTCTGTGTTTGAATAGATTGTATCCGTCTGAGATTTACAATTGATTACAAGTACCGTAAATAGCATAACTAAGGATGTAATTTTCTTCATAATGGTTTGTTTTTAGGTTTACCGATAATTTGAATATATTCGTTTTAAATATGTATCAATTCACGAAGAGGGAAATAAAACAGTCCTCAATCATTTTTGTTCGTTTTTCTGCGCTTAATAAATGTTAAATAATTCTTAAAGTTTTAACAGCGGAATCATCGGGTTCCCATCCCCACATTTCTTGTTTATCTCTAAAATATGCCTCCCAAAATTCTGTCATATTAATTCCTGGTTTTTTACGCTGCGGGTAATTTTTATGCTTGTGGTTAACGCCCCACCGACAGCCGCAGCGGGGTTTAATTGCTGATTACTTTTTCTTTCCGCCGCTGCTTGCAGGTTTGGTGAATGCCAGCCTCCGGAAACTGCCCGCATTGCTCGGCTGACGGCATGTTAGCCATAGTTTCATTTTAATTCAATCTTTTGATTCTGTTTTGGAATAATTAATTTGTCAGGGTTATCGGTGGTAACATGATCATTTGTTCTAAGATGGCACAATATGAACTGCTTCGTATCTAAAGTTAAATTTCTGGATTGGGCATCTTTTATTATCCAATACGGACAAAAAACCAAATCTAAATTTTTGATTTTAAAAATTGCGTCCGCTGTTTCTGCATCACCTGAAATGAATATTCTTTTGCTATTCCAAACAATCAGGTATGAATAATGCTGGAAAGTAAACACGTGTTTTGTCCTGAATTTTTGAATTGAAAAAGTTTTCAGCGAATCGTTCAATTCCTGGAAAGTATATTTTTTGTTCTTTGATAAGAAAGCTCTCACAGGCCAGGGGCCATATAATTTCTGATGTGTCTTCTTGAACAATTTTTTATTAAAATGATCCGAATGACCATGTGTGAATAGGAAAACGGAATGGTCATTGAGACTATCCAGTATTGATGAATTATAAGTCATGTAATCGTGAGCTCCCGATTTATATGGAAAATCAACGTACAAATTTAAATTTCCATCTGTCAAGAAAAAGCCACAATTTCCTATGAATGTAATTTCTATTTTTTCAATTTGTCCAAAAGTAGTGGAAAAAAATACACTGAATAAAATTATTAGTAGAACCTTCGTCATGTAGAATTTGATTAGCTGTTCGTTTTTGATATTATGGCTGACGGCCAGCCGGCAGCCGCAGTGTGGGGTTTGCGTCGCGCATTACGCGTTACGTGTCACGATTTTTTACCCGCATTGCCTGACTGCCGGCTTTGTTATAGACAGCGCCTTTTATTCTTTTATCATTTTATTTGTCACAATTCCTTTGTCTGTCTTTGCTCTTACGATATAAATACCGCTTGATAAATCTTTCAAATCTATTGTTGTCTCTTTCTCCTTGATAAATATTTTTTTCATTGTTTGTCCATTGACATTTGAAATTTCGATTTCACATTTTTGCTCAATTTCAATTGTCAGCTTATTGGTGGCCGGATTTGGATAAATAACCATTGAGAAAGTGCCCGGGGTTTCATGGATAGAATTAGGTAACGGATACTCATACGCTCCAATATCAATACGACCGCCTCTTATTCGTGGGTTGCCGGTTATATCAGTTGTGGGTAAATTTAGACCGGTTGTGTCGGATGTTCCTGCATTTATGCAAGGTGAAGCGACCTGCAATGACCAGTCGGCTGTTACTCCGCTATATCCTGTGCCGCTGCCTGCCGAAGGGGCAACAAACAAAGGGACCGTGTCAATATTATTCAGAAAAGTACCGGTGTAAAAAATGCCGCTGTGAAGGCCGAATGAGGCGGTACCGCCTTCTATATTGCAATAATAGAAATCGGGGTCGCTGTTTTCATCATCTAAATACACCTGTAGTCCGCTTGTGCTGGCTGCGTTTCCCCACAAGATGGTATTGTGAAGGGTCACACTACAATACAAAGAACAAAACAATCCACCTCCGTTTGCTGCAATGTTATGGGCAATCGTATTATTGGTAATGGTCGGGTTGTTGTAAGTGTAATTACAGTAAATTCCGCCACCGCCATTCGAAGCGGTGTTATTTACAATAACATTATTGGTTATCGCAGGATAGCCATCGTTGGAACAAGAAATTCCACCCCCATCAGTCGCCGAGTTGTTTGAAATAACGTTGTCTGAAATGGTCGGACTGTTGTTAAAGCAATGAATTCCACCGCCATAAGAAGCGGTGTTGTTTGTTATCAGGTTGTTTGAAATGGTCGCATTGCTGCTGTTATAAATTCCGGTACAAGAAATAGCACCGCCACCATCAGATGCGGTATTGTTGGAAATGGTATTATATAAAATTAAAGGGTTGCTGTTTTCACAACAAATGGCGCCACCACTAAAAGAAGTAGCGTTGTGGGAAATTAAACAATGAGTGATTACGATCCTGCCCCCGGCAGAACGAATGGCACCACCGCCAGGATATGCATCAGATCTGCAATAAGAAATATTACAGTTAGAAATAATTATTTTGGGAAAGTTAACATTACTAAATGCTCCGCCACCGGTTGTAGATTTGCCGTATTGCAGTTTGCAATAATAAAATTTTGAACTGTCGTTTGTTACAGGTGTATTGTCAAATTGTATTCCTTGCCAGCCGGTAGTCGTGTCGGCTGCAGTAAAAGTTATGGTATCGGCAACAGCGCCAATGGCAAGCAAACGACCCTGGACATATAGTTTGTAAGGTCCCTGAAAATTCACAGTAACCCCCGGCTCAATGCTAAGTGTGGAATTGTCGGGTATCATGATTGCGCCCTGTATAAGATAAGGTGAGCCGGCAGATGTCCAGGTTCCGCTGACATTTCCCCCTGGAATTATGGTTTGTGCCGAAGAAAAAGAATGCATTAAAAGAAATGCGGTGAAGAATAAAATAAAATTTTTCATGGGGTTTACATTTTAATAATTATTATTTTTTAAGCGTGTAGCAAGTTTGTTTCGTTACGTGACACGCGTCACGATATTTGTCCGCATTGCCCGGCTGACGGCGAGTCTGGGGCAACTTATTTATTTTTTATTGATTTTGACAAAAATTTATACCCCAAAAACACGCAGATTGCAATTATATAAAGCCACCAAATTTGAAAAAGAAACGCAATAAAATATTTGCAAACAACCCAGCCTTCAATTACGGCACTCAGAATGCGTTTAAATAAATTTGGTCTGAAAGAATCGGTGTTTGGCAGGACCTGCGTTTCGGAATAATAGATGGGTTTCTGATATATATAAATTGTTAAAGTGCAGTATTTAACCTGGTCAGCAAGCGCTAAATTTTCAATTTGTAAGTTATCAGCCTGAATTTGCCGGTTTAACACTGTTTCTTCTGCAGAAACTGCTTCTTTTAGCTTGCTTTGCTTTTTATCAATATGTTTCTGTTGACGCTGCTCTGTGTTTTGTAGTCTTTCAGATGCTTTCTGATTGGCAAGAATTGAAAAGCTTATGTCGTCCATTTTTACAATCCGGTAATCAAGGAATAAAATAAGTTTATTCAGTTCTCTTACGAGGCTATCCAGATTTTCATTGGGAATCCGCAGAACCAGATTGTTTTCAACAATAATTTTTCTTGAAATAAGGATAGAGTCCCGGGATAATTCAATTTGCGAATAATCACTTTCATGGTTTCCTAAATTTGAGTAGGTGACATAACCCGAGTATTTAGCGGCCAGGTCTTCAATTTTACCGGAAGCCATCCTGACATTACCTACAAGGAATTTTGTTTCAGCTGTTTTAATAAATTTTTTGTCATTCGGAGTTCGTGTACTCAACGATAAATCCTTACTGATGAAAGGTCTCATGACCAGAGAATCAGCCACAAGAACTGAATCAGCTATTCTTCTGGATTCCATTTCTTTGGCACCTGGCCCACAACTCATTAATAATAATCCAAAAATGATGGTTGTACAAATAGATGTTAAATGTCTGGTCATATGTTTTTTTTAAATAAGTTTCCTCAACGGTCGAGGCTATGTGCAGTAAGGGATTGCGGGCTACTTTCCTGTCCAGTTACACCGAAGTTTGAGCGGGGTAGAACGCTTGAATTACCACTGAAACCCTTATTGCATATAGCCTTTGTTATGGCTTCGTTATTTTTGACTATCAGACATTTTAAATCCATGTTGGAACACCAATTAATCCGTTACTTAAAAAGTAAAGCATAAAAATAAAATTAAATATTGATGCCAATGCTGAGTAAAAATAAAAAAACTTAGACATTTTTTCATGTCTATTTTTGAAAATATAGTACACAGACCAGATCGATGCCAGAGCATAACAAATACTTAATATAAGAATCAAGACTGAAAAAATATTTGCAGTTCCAAACGAATGAAACCAATCGTACCTAGTTTTGCTATTCATCAATATTATAAAATATGCAATAAAAAGAAAGGCGTTGGTAATTAGAGGCGACAAGCAAATTTTTAAAGCAATTTTATTTTTCTTTTTCCCAAAAAGAAATACCAATACCCGTATCAATCCAAACAAAACGCTTGTGAAAAGTATTAAATAGAACGAATAAAATAAAGTAAGAAGGCTATAAGCCCAAAGGGGAGAGATTTTTTTAAAAAAGTTACCAGAAAAAATTATTTGCCCTTCTAATGGATCGTTAATTATTGATAATCCAATTTTATCATATCCTGCGTATCGAAACTCATTATTTCCTGCCGGAACAAATTTTTTCAATGAATTTCCATTTAAAAGACGTTTTATAAATAAAGTATCATTTTTTACCCAAACTTTATGAATATTTTTTATACGTTCTAAAAATTCAATAATATTTATTTTAGGATTAATACTAGTATAGAATCCAGACGGGTCAATGGTTAGATCATATTTTTTATTATCCTCTTTAACTGGTTTTTGCTTTAAATTATAGGTTTGAAAGTATTTTATAAGATATTCGATTTTATAAAGGGCATCCTCATTGCCATCGTTAATCATGACAGCATATCCCAAATTATATTCCGGTAGATAATCAAAATTGGCATTGCCTCCTGGTAAACTTCCACTATACCCATGATAAAGAAAACCATTAAAATAATCTGCTTCAATTGATAATCCAAATCCGTTAAATATTTCGGATTTTGATAGTTTTCCCATACTTTCTGATGTTTCCATTCTTTGTATGGATAAATCAGAAAGAATTTGGATGCCATTTATTTTACCGCGGTTAATAAAAAATTCAAGCATTTTAGCCATATCTTTTGGTGAACTATTTACTGCCGCCGCAGGACGGTATAGCAAATGGAAATAATTTAATTTAATGCCATTCTCATATAAACTTGCACCTGATTTTTTATATTGTTTTGTGTTTAGAAATGTCATGTTTTCGATTCCCATCGGCTTAAAAATCAGTTTATCCATATATTCTTCGAAACTCATCCCTGATACCTTTTCGACTATATAAGCCGCAACAGCTATGCCTACATTACTTTCGATCAATCGAGTGCCAGGCACATAAAGACATTTTCTGGATTTAGGATAAAAGTCAAGTGCTTCTCTGAGAGTTTTAGGCTTAGGATCGTCGCTGCAAAGCTCGGCTAAATGCCAAAAACTCCAACCAGAAGTATGTTCAAGCAAGTTTTCAATTCTAATAGGATTTGTTTCTTCCCATGGATTGTCGAATTTTATTTCTGGAATAATATCCTTGATTTTATCCTTCAAATTCAACTTTCCTTCTTCCTGTAACTTTAAAATTGCTAGCGAAACCATCATTTTGGAAATGGAACCAAGTCGAAACATAGTATTTTCATTTACAGCAATATTCTTTTCAATATCTGCTTTGCCAAGCCCTCCAATCCAAACAGTGGAATCATCCGATATTATCACTATGCCAACACCTGCCGTATTTGTTTGTGTTAAAACTTTCTGAATTGAAAGTTTCAACGCTGGCAGTGTTTTAGGCTCATTCACATTGTCTGCAACTTGAGCAAAAGAGGGTGATACGTTAATATATAAAAGCGCTATTAAAATTAGTCTGCTTAGTCTGTTTATTAGATTTCTCACTTTCTTTTTATTTGTTTAATGTGTACATATCGTCTGTCTTATAATGAGCCATAACAGCCAGCCGGCAGCCGCAGTGCGGGTTTACTTGTTGATTACTTTTGCTTTCCATTACCATTTGCAGGTTTTGTGAATTCCAGCCACCGTAAACCGCCCGCATTTCAAGGCTGGCGGCATGTTATGCGACGTTAAAAATTCATTATAATAGTTTTTGAAAATCACTTAAAAAGATATTTCAATTTCATTTTCAAATGGGAATTGATAACCATAAAATTTTTTGAAAAACACCCATTTTGCATGCATTTTATACTTTTTTGCTAATAATGTATAGCCCCACATACTAGGAGATATCATCGTAAAAAGACCGACCTTGGCAAAAAATACAGCAGCAGAATATATGTAAAGCCTATAATATATTAAAATAGTGCATGTCACTACAGTAAGAGCCCACAAAATAAGGTTATGACCAATTGTTAAGAAAAACAGTTTAAGGATTTTTCTCAAATTTAAGAACCAATTAAGAAGTCCAAAAATAAAATCTAATGACAATGGAATAAGCATTATAAATTTAATTGAAATTGGATAAAATGCGTTATAAATCATACAGATACAAAATGAAATCAATAAAATAGTTCCAGGAAATTGGAACCATAATTCCACCTCCAGTTTTTCATTTTGATTTAAGTATTGATTGTCTAAACGGTAGAAGTTGGCTGTTGCAAACCGCTCAGATTCCATTTCTATGTATTCTTTTATTTTTTGATCTTCAGTTATGTTTTCCATTTCTCACTTTTAATGCCGCATAACGCCCTGCCGACAGCCACAGTGCGGGTTTTACTTGTTGTATCTTTTGCTTTCCATCTCTGCTTGCAGGTTTTGTGAATTCCAGCCTCCGTAAACCGCCCGCATTTCAAGGCTGGCGGCATGTTAGGAGATGATTATTTTTTAGAGAAAAAGGTTCCATCCTTATTGCTCGTAATATAACATTCACCTCGTAAAAAATAATAAATAAAAACAATTTCTGACTTTAGAATCGCTTCCTCAAATACTTGCATATTGAGTTGACGGTTTACAGTTACTAAGAAATTTGGAACACTATAACTTAGAAGCAAAAAACCAATGATAAAATCCTTAAAACAATAATAAATACCAGCTATTAGCAAAGTGATCATAATTATCCCAAGGAGACTAGATCCTTGTTTCATTATTCTTGGCGTAGTTAATAGTAATCCTAAAAGAGAAAGCGGAATTCCAAAAAATAAGTAATATTGAGCTCGGAAGATTGCAAAAACAATTGATAATAGTATCATTACAATAGGAGAGAATAGCAAAATCTTATCCATAACAATTTCACCTGTCGACCCAAAATTATTCACCACGTTTTCTTGTAGTTGGAATCCAAATACAATCTCTCGGTTCTTGTGCTTTTGTTTAATAATTTCATAATTCTCAAAATATTGAAGTTCAAGAATCTCATTTATTGAATGAACCGGCAACGATTCTCTCATAATTTCAATAATTTTCTCTTGTGATTTCATCTGCTTCTTTTTTATTGATTATCACCTAACGGCCTATTAGCTGGTGTAAAATGTAATTCTTCAAAAGTTGCTGCCATAGCTTACGTCCTAAACTTTAAGCTCAATACCGTTTGTAAATACTAATACACAAAATTAATCGAGTTAGCTCCTTCTAACTTGTCCTGGTAAAATAAAACAATGCCCGACTTCAGTAAAAAACAGCTAACAGCAAATTTTGTGTATTCAACCTCTTTCATAAAATATGACCTCAGAAAGAAACAATATTTCTTATAAATCAATTACATTTTATTCCTGCTAACTACCGTCTACCCGAAACATTTCTACGCCTATACGCCATCCGCGAGTATGTGAGGCGAAGAATACTTTAAAACCAGATTAAGACCATTAAATACCATTGAAGTATAGAATAAAATCCGGAGTTGATCGGGAAGACTTCCTTTCTGAAAAAGTAAAATTAAAAATAATTATGATAATTTCAATAGGATTTACAATATTACCTCAAGCCTTTCCAAAAGTAAATGAGTTAAGCAGGTCGGAAACGAGTCGCAAAAACTCAATCGGGGGTAAATCTTCCGGTATCAAAAAACTGATCTACCATTTTATTGAACATTTCTTTATACCGGATGAGGGTATCGTGGCCTGAGTCGGGCAAAATCCATAACATGGAATGAGGAATGGAACGGGCGATCAGCAACGTATGCCCTGGAAGAATGACATCATGATCTCCGCCGATGATCAGCGAGGGACATTGAATCTGGTTTAGTTGCCCGAGGGTAAGATTTGGCTGAAAAGCATCCAGGAGCGCAAGTTTTAACTGGTTCCTGACAGCGGGCGTTTGCGCCATGTTTTCCAACTGCGTGCAATAGGCCAGTCCTGACCAATAATCAGCCGGGCTGATGGCGGTGGTATCCGGTGAAATATTGGCCCCGGTGATGGCCAGCTTCTTTACTTTTTCGGGATGCCGAATCGCCAGCAAAAGGGCGTTGATCCCCCCGTCGCTCCATCCCAGCACATTGCATGAATCAAGTTTCAGGGAATCCAGCAAGGCATTAAAATCATCAGCCATCATCTCAAAACTCAGGGAATCTGCATCATCGGTTGATTTGCCCTGTGCCCGGCTGTCGACCGCTAGAACCAGATAATTTTTGGAAAAATACGGAATCTGGTTACTGAAATTGTTGATGGAACCTCCGTTTCCGTGCAGCATCAGGACCGGTTGCCCCTGGCCATAGATTTCATAATAAAGCGAAATCCCGCGGGTGGTCAGATAATTTCCGGCTTTTGAATTATTCCCAAGGGTATCATTCCCGGAAAGATAGGTGGTTTGTGCCGCGATGTTTTGCATTAAAATCGCGGGGATGAGAAAGATGAAAAGCTTTTTTAACATCGGTTGAATGACCTATTTACTTACCTGACACCAGAACGAAATTAATACATTTTATTGTATTGCTGATGAGTTAGCAGATTCATTCATTTACACTTTACATTTTACCAATTGCCGGGGTATTTGTATCTTTGAAAAGGTTAATATTCATTTAACTGTATATGATCGGTAAATTCATCGGCAAGCTGTTCAAAGATACCCATAAACCCTCCTTTGGCGGGCTGGAGATATTGAAATACATCGGCCCGGGGTTGCTGGTCACGGTGGGTTTCATCGATCCGGGCAATTGGGCCTCCAACCTGGCGGCCGGTTCCGATTATGGCTATGAGTTGCTCTGGATGATCACCCTTTCTACGCTCATGCTGATCATTCTTCAGCACAATGTGGCACATCTTGGCATCGCCACAGGGCTTTGTCTTGCCGAGGCGGCAACCAAATACACTCCAAGGTGGGTTTCCCGTTCCGTGCTTGCCTCTGCGATGGGAGCGTCGGTTTCTACCTCATTGGCAGAGATCCTCGGCGCAGCCATTGCACTGAATATGCTTTTCCATATACCCATCCCTGCCGGAGCCCTGATGGCATTTATATTCGTATTGGTGATGCTGATTTCCAATACGTATCACCGGATGGAAAAATTCATCATTCTCTTCGTTTCGGTCATCGGGTTGTCCTTTTTATATGAGCTGACACTGGTGGACATTGACTGGGTGGCAGCAGGGTTGGGTTGGGTAACCCCTTCCATTCCACAAGGATCCATCATCATCGTGATGAGTGTGCTGGGCGCCGTGGTGATGCCGCATAATCTTTTTCTCCATTCCGAGATCATCCAAAGCCGTCAGTGGAACCTGAAAGAAGAAAAGGTAATCAAGCGTCAGCTCGACTATGAATTATTTGATACGCTTTTCTCCATGATTGTGGGATGGGCGATCAACAGCGCCATCATCCTGTTGGCAGCTACGGCCTTTTTCAAAAACGGGATCCCTGTTTCCGAATTACAACAGGCAGAAAAGATCCTCCATCCACTGCTGGGAAACAACGCAGCGGTTATTTTTGCCATTGCCCTGCTCTGTGCGGGTGTTGCATCAACCATCACTTCCGGGATGGCCGGGGGGTCGATCTTCGCGGGCCTCTTTTCCGAACCGTATGATATCAAGGATAACCACTCGAGGCTCGGCGTCGTGATTTCACTTTCCCTGGCGCTTTGCATTATCTTTTTTATCGGCGATCCTTACAAAGGCCTGATCATCTCACAGATGATCCTGAGTATCCAGCTTCCCGTCACCATCTTTCTGCAGATTTACCTGACCTCTTCAAAGAAAGTGATGGGGAAATATGTCAATAAAAAAAGAACCATGGCCATACTACTGCTGGTAGGAGCAATCGTTGTTTTTCTGAATATCTGGTTGCTCATCAGTATTATCTTCTAAAACGATACCTTTGCACGTACCATTCATAACAATCTCTTCATGCTGAAGAAAACCGGTTTCATCGTCCTGCTCATCCTGTTGTTTTTGCTCATTTCGGAGATGATGCTTTATTTTATCTGTCCGGTATACGATTTCCCGGTACCGCAGCCTTTTTCGGGGAACAAGATTTACAATCCTTACAAGGGAATGGACAGCACTGCCTGGAGAAAGGCGAATTTCCATTATCATGCGAAGGCCTGGGGCGGATTAACGAGCGGCAGCCATAACACCTATGAGGCTTTCCTCGAAATTTACCGTAAGAAACTGGGTTATGACTTTCCCGCCATTTCGGATTACATGAAGATCAATGAACATTTCAAAGATTCAGCTTTCTATATTCCGGTTTACGAACATGGTATGGGCGTACGCAAGAAACACCAAATTTTGATTGATGCAAAGGAAGTGCTCTGGTACGACTATTCACTTTTTCAGAATATCCACCAGAAGCAGCACATTCTCAGCAAACTCCAGGGAAAAAGCACCATCATCGCCATTGCCCATCCGGATTGGGAAGACGGGTATTCTCCCGGTGACCTCCGCTTGTTATCGGGATATCAGCTCCTGGAAATTTTGGATCACAACTGGAGTTCTTTCTTCCAGTGGGATGCGGCATTATCTTCCGGACACCCGGTGTATATACTGGCCGATGATGATTCGCATGATATCGATGATGTTTTTCAGATCGGGAGAAATGCAACCTTCATTAACTCCCGTTCCCTGGCGAAGGATTCGGTGGTCAATGCTTTAAAAGAGGGCAGAGCCTTTGGCGCAGATATTTATATGTCTGATGATTTTACCGACTTTGATAAAAAGGCAGAAGATGCCAGGCGAATGCCGGTGCTTGAATCTGTAGAAGTAAGAGGAGATACCTTGTGGGTGAGGGTAAGTGAAAAAGCCATGAAAATAACCTTCATCGGGCAAAATATGCAGTACCGGAAAGTCAGCCGGTTGACCGCTAAGGCCTATTACCTTTTCAAACCGGAAGATACCTATATCAGGACCGAGGTGAAGTTTTTTAACAAATGGGGAGGCCCGGGAACGGTTTTTTACCTGAACCCGGTATTCCGGTATAACGGCGAAAAGCCCAACAACGACTTAAAGGCAGAGATCAACTGGCCCCGTACCTTTATCTATCGGCTGTTTTCTGTTCCGGCATTGATCATACTGATTGTCTTTTTTATCCGTATCCGAAAGAAAAAAACGCCCAAAACTACATCGGATGCCTGATAAGCAGATCAAGAAGACCCTTATCATCCTTCTTTTCGCCTCATTCCTGGTAAGGGCGCTCCTTGCAGGATTGACGGAGATGGGGAATGACGAGGTGTATTACCGGTTGTATGCACTTTATCCCGCCTGGAGCCATTTTGACCATCCTCCGATGGTAGGTTGGGTGATCAGCTTTTTCACGTTGAATCTTACTTTTCAGGCCGAGTTTTTTCTCCGGCTCGGCGCCCTGGTTTTCGGGACCATCAGCACCTGGGTGATTTTCCTTATCGGGAAAAAAATCAAGGATGAACTGACCGGACTTTACGCGGCTTTTCTTTACACGGCTTCTATTTATTGTTCTGTCATTGCCGGGACCTTCATCATGCCGGATACGCCCCAGGTTCTTTTCTGGCTGCTGACCATCCTTTTCCTTGCAGGATCACTGCCGGATAAAAACCTGGCAAAGGAAAGCAGGCGAAGATTGTTATGGGCCGGGGTAATGATGGGCATGGCGCTGCTTTCGAAATATCATTCGGCCTTCCTGATCAGCGGTGCATTGCTTTACGTTCTATTCTTTAACCGGCGCTGGTTCTCGACCAGGGAACTTTACCTCTCCTTCCTTATTGCGCTCATCCTTTTTTTGCCGGTGATATGGTGGAACTACCAGAATGATTTTATCAGTTTCACCTTTCATGAAGCAAGGGTGGATAACATCCGGTCTGTGATCCGGTGGGATTTTATTGGAACAGAGCTGGCCGGACAGTTTTTATATAACAACCCGGTCAATGTGGTTATTATCCTTTTTGCCTTTTTTGCCCTGGTTAAAAGGAATGATTTCATCCGGAAAGATTATGCCGGCCTGATCCTGTTAATCAGCCTTCCGCTTTCACTCACCTTTCTCATCGTTTCTTTTACAAACCGCACCCTGCCTCACTGGACAGGTCCTGCGTATCTTGGTTATGTGCTGATCGCCGCCGCCTGGCTGTCGGGGCTGAAATCATCAGGAAGGGTAAAGTCGCTTGTTCCGGTTGGGTTAAAAATCTCACTCGGGCTGATCATCTTTTTTGTCGTGCTGGGTTTGGTGCAGATCAAATCCGGGATCATTCCCATGGATAAACTGGGGATTACGGATCCGACGATCCAGTTAAATGGATACCGCCAGATGGGGAAGAAATTCAAAGTCGTTGCCGAACTTGCCGAAGCAGATGGCGATGTCATAGAAGGAGCACCGATTCTGGCCACCAACTGGTTTCCTGCTGCCAACTTCGATTTTTATGTGGGAATGCCGGCCCATAAAAAGGTTTATGCCATCGGGAATCTTGAGCGGATGCACAAGTTTTTCTGGATTGATCAGCGCCTTGGGCCACTGAGGCGTCACCTGGATATGTATTATATCGGGATGAGTGATGATCATCCTGCCCCGGGACCGGAGTTATTCGAAATCTTTGATTCCGTAAAGTGCAGGGATACCCTGAGCATTACAAGGTGTAACCGGTTGATCCGCACGGTCTTTGTCTACCGGATGTATGGCCTGAAAAAGGAGATCCGCTTCGATAGCATCCACAACTTCATCGAAGGCAGGGGGTACTAAAATCCAATAGCACGGATTTTCAATCCGTGCTTCAACAAAACGCTTCAATAGCGCGGATTTGTAATCCGTGCTTCAACAAAACGCTTCAATAGCGCGGATTTGTAATCCGTGCTTCAACAAAACGCTTCAATAGCGCGGATTTGTAATCCGTGCGGCACGCGTTTCATTTCTTCAATAGCGCGGATTTGTAATCCGTGCTTCAACAAAACGCTTCAATAGCGCGGATTTGTAATCCGTGCGGCACGCGTTTCATTTCTCGATAGATGGTTTAAGCGGCACACATTACAAACGCGCGCCATGCCAATAGCGAGGATTTATACCCTGTCCTCATATTTATTCACGAAAACATATCACCTTTTCTAAAATTACTGATTAAGACCAGATGTAACTTTGTTGAAATTATGTCAGGTAAACATAAATTTTTCGGGAAGGATGATTGTTATTTTGTCACGATAACAGTTTTCAATTGGATTAAGATTTTTACCAGGGAAAACTACAGAATGGTGATCATTGAATCGCTTAGATTCTGCCAATTAAATAAAGGGTTAGAAATTTATGGATATTGCCTGATGACAAATCATCTTCATCTTATTGTCAGAGCAGCTGGGAAATACACTTTAAGTGAAATATTACGAGACTTTAAAAAATTCACAGCGAAAGTGATTCTTCACAAAATTAAAGAAGATGCTGAAATGTATAATCATCCGAAATTCAGGAAGAAGATTGATCCTCATCATTTATGGCAGGAGGGAGTTTATCCAATAATACTATACAATCCCAAACTGTTTTATCAAAAACTTAATTACATCCATAAAAACCCAGTCAAGGCAAAAATGGTGGAGAACCCTGAAGAATACCTTTATAGTTCTGCGCGCAATTATGCCGGACTCAATTCCATTCTTGATATTTATTTTGAAATACCTGAACTCAAAATAAAGTGAATCAACATAGGGCGGATTTGTAATCCGTGCTTCAACAAAACGCTTCAATAGTGCGGATTTGTAATCCACGGCACACGTTTCATTCCACGACAGGGGTTTAAGCGGCACGCGTTACAAACGCGCGCCATGCAGCGAGCGCCGATTAAATTAGTTTCCCAGCATCTTTTTGGGATCCACGAATTTTGTGAAATCCTCATCTGTCATCAAGCCCAGTTCCAGTGCGGCTTCGCGGAGGGTTTTGTTCTCCTTGTGGGCTTTCTTGGCGATTTTCGCGGCATTGTCGTATCCGATATGCGGATTCAGCGCCGTGACCAGCATCAGCGTGTTCTCAAGGTTCTTCTTGATGGCCGCCAGGTTGGGTTCGATGCCCACAACACAATTGTCGGTGAAGGAAACACAGGCATCACCCAGCAATCTTGCTGATTCGAGGACATTCCGGATGATCACCGGTTTGAAAACATTCAGCTGGAAATGGCCATTCATCCCACCGATATTTACGGCCACGTCATTGCCGATCACCTGTGCACTGACCATGGTGAGGGCTTCGGGTTGTGTAGGATTAACCTTACCGGGCATGATCGATGATCCGGGTTCGTTTTCCGGGAGCATGATCTCACCGATTCCGCAACGGGGGCCTGAAGCAAGGAGACGAATGTTGCTGGCAATGTGCATACAGCTTACGGCAAGGGTTTTCAGGGCACCTGAGGTTTCAACCATGGCATCGTGTGCCGAAAGGGATTCAAATTTGTTCGGAGCCGTGATGAATGGAAACCCGGTCAGTTCAGCGATTTTCTTTGCCACGAGCACATCGTAGCCCTTGGGTGTATTCATTCCTGTACCCACCGCGGTACCACCGAGCGCAAGTTCCGACAGATGCGGAAGCGTATTTTTCAGGGCAATCACCGCATGTTCCAGTTGCGACTGGTAGCCTGAGAATTCCTGTCCCAGGGTAAGGGGCGTGGCGTCCATCAGGTGGGTCCTGCCGGTCTTGGCAATGTCTTTAAATGCTTCCACTTTTTCCGAGAAGGCCTTTTCCAGTTTTATCACCCCGGGAAGGGTGGTTTCGACAACCATCTTGTATGCGGCAATGCTCATGGCCGTAGGAAAAGTGTCGTTCGACGACTGTGATTTATTCACGTCATCATTGGGATGAATGATGGTTTTTTCACCCAGTTTACCGCCACTGATGACATGAGCGCGGTTGGCGATCACCTCATTTACATTCATGTTGGATTGGGTGCCGGATCCGGTTTGCCAGATTACCAGGGGGAATTGGTCATCCAGCTTTCCTGCAAGGATCTCATCGCAAACGGTTACGATCAGGTCTTTCTTTTCGGCGGTGAGGACTCCGAGGTCGAAGTTGGCCAGGGCTGCAGCTTTCTTCAGAATGGCGAAGGCCGCAATGATCTCTTTGGGCATGGAGGCAGGTTCACCGATCCTGAAATGTTCGATTGAACGCTGGGTTTGGGCACCCCAGTATTTGTCGGCCGGCACCTCAATGGGGCCCATGGTATCTTTTTCAGTACGTGTTTTCATCTTCGAGGAGTTTTATTCCTGTAAATATCAGGTTTTTGTTCCGAATTCCATCAAAAAGGCCTTGATAAAATCATTCAATTCGCCATCCATCACCTTTTGAACGTCAGAAGTTTCATAGCCGGTACGGACATCTTTCACCAGTTTGTAGGGATGCATAACGTAGTTGCGGATCTGGCTTCCCCATTCGATCTTCTTTTTCGTTCCTTCAATGATATCGATCTTCTCGCGCTGTTTCCGGAGTTCAATCTCATAAAGCTGCGATTTCAGCATATGCAGCGCCTTTTCACGGTTTTGTCCCTGCGAACGGGTCTCCTGGCACTCGATGACGATCCCGCTTGGCTCATGTTTCAGCCGGACAGCGGTTTCCACTTTATTGACATTCTGACCACCAGGTCCGCTGGAGCGGAAGGTGTCCCAGCTGATATCTGCAGGATTGATCTCGATCACAATATCATCATCAATAACTGGATAGGCATATACAGAAGCAAAGGAAGTGTGCCGCTTGTGGTTGGCATCAAAAGGGGAGAGCCTGACCAGCCGGTGAACTCCATTTTCCCCTTTCAGGTAACCGTAAGCATAATCCCCTTCAATTTCGAGGGTCACCGACTTGATGCCGGCCACATCGCCTTCAAGATAATCCAGTTCCTTTACTTTATAATTGTTCCGTTCGCCCCAGCGCATATACATACGCATCAGCATCTGCGCCCAGTCCTGGCTCTCGGTGCCACCAGCCCCTGAATTGATCTGAACGATCGAACTCAGCTTGTCCTCTTCCCCGCTGAGCATATTCCTGAACTCCAGCTTCTCAACAAGATTTAACGCCTCCTGGAACTGGTTCTCAAGATCCGACTCATTACCTTCTCCCTGGACATAAAATTCCCAGAGAATCTGTAAATCAGCAAAGCTGTTCTGTGCGCTGGCAAAGGCGTCGGTCCATCGCTTTTTATCCCGGATGGATTTTAATAAGGTTTCTGCCGACTTGGGGTTGTTCCAGAAATCGGGATCTTCGGTCTGTTTCTCTTCTTCATTGATCTGCGCCTGTTTCTTGTCAAGGTCAAAGATGCCTCCTCAAGCCTTCCAGCCGTGACTGAAGGTCTCTTATATTCTCTAGTGCAACCATTATCCGATTTTAAGATTATCCATCATTTCGATGACGAGGGAAATTTCATAGCCTTTCCCCGAGACAAAGTTTAGAATTTTATCACGTACATTCAAATCTTTTGAGGTATTTATTTCTTTTTTTTTGGCGAGAATCAGGTTTTGCATCATCGCCATGTAGTCCTCTGCATCAATCGTGGCAAGGCTTTCGCGGATCAATGGTTCAGGAATTCCACGTATGGATAACTCGTAATCGATTTTTACCCGCCCCCATTTGTTCTGCCTGAACTTCCCGCCGGCAAAGGCATGGGCAAAACGAACCTCGTTCAGGAAATTTTCTTTCTGAAGCTGTTTGATGATGGTTGGGATTTTCTTTTTCTGTACGGCCCAGTCTTTCAGTTTATCTTCCACCTCACGGGTGTGACGTTCCTGAAAAGAGCAAAAATTACGGATTTTTTGCAGCACCATGGCAGAATCATCCGGCTGGGTCAGTCGTTTAGTCATAAAAAGAAAAAATAACGTGCAAAGATATTATAAATGCCAGATTATCTTTTATTTCTGTTTTTCAAAAACATCCACTTCACGGAAATAAAAGGGTCCGTGAGGGGTCTCTTCACTCAACCACATCAGGTAACGATATTTTAAGGGTTTACCCTTCTCTGTAACGACGGAATAGACGGCCTTATTATTTCCCCAAACATCCAGTGCCGGGACATACACCATGAACTGCCATCCTGCTGTTTTCGGATCGCCGGTTACAACAGGCATTACCGACTTGTCGGATCCCCAGAGGGAAAAGATCTGACCACCTCTTTTCAGGCTCATCTGCGCGAAGAGATGAAGACTATCGATCTCAAGGGGTTCCTGCAGATCCATGACCAACCGTCCTTCGCCTTTTTCAAACCAGATGTCTTTGGTCGTATCGGACGGGAGGAGATCAAACATGCCGTCAACCAGCGCGTTAACCGAAATTCCCTGTGCAGGCTGGTAACCCTCCATGATACCGGTTCCTGAATAATAGTATTTCATAGTTGCCCCGGCCGGCATATGCATATCGGCATAATCCTTCATACTGACCCTGTAAGGCAGTTTGTTCTGGTCACTATTGTCATCAGTGGTCACTTTCACGGTCGGAGTGAGATTCTCCGTCACAAAATGTTTTTCAATTGCCAGGGTCAGTGTTTTCCTGGATGAAAAATCATCATACAAGGGTTGTACAGGCGTGGCCACATCAAAATCATTTTGTGCAACCGTAAGAGCAAAAATCTTTATCGAAGGATTATCCGGAAGCTGAATGTACCCTGTTTCCGGGTCTGCCGTTAAGACATATTTAAAGAGATAAGCATACTGGTAAGGAATATTCAGGGTATCCTTATGAAGATGTGTGGCAAACCATGCCACCTCGTTTCTTTTGATAAATCCCTTATCCAATCCCCGGATCCTGTCATATTTGTCCCATTTACGGTTATCAAATTGCCCGATCTTACCATGATAGGACTGAATCCTCAAGGTGCTCTTTCCTGAACCGATCCTGAAAACCGCCTGGGTATCCTTTACAGCAGCCGCCAGAAAATAAATCCGGTTGTAGGAGATGTTTTTCGGCAACAGGATTTTTTGTCCCTTGCAGGCAATGGCATTGAAACGACCTTCGTCGCCGCTGCCCAGACGGAATTCAATTCCGTCAGCTTTCAGGCTGTCCGGGAAAAGCTCGGCAGGAATCCCGTAACCGCCAGGTTCGAAGGTTCCGCTTCTTTTATTGACATCGGTACTGACTACATCCTGGTCGTATAAGAGCGGAATGACCGTACATTCAGGTTCCGGGAGTTTTTCGGCAGGAGATTCAAGGGTTAAAGTGAAACTCCGGAGGGCATATTTCTTCATATCAACCACCAGTTTCCCCGCGGCGATTTTTGCTTCCCCGGTGATGTGTTCCTGGCCGTCAATCTCCTTAGCTGCGATGATTTTGCCGGCAAAGGCAATTTTAACGGTGTCGGCGTCTTTTCCAAAGAGTTCCTGAAGCCGGATGACAATCTGGTTGCTGCTTTCTGCCTTCTTCACAGCCCTCACATCAACGGCAGGCGTTGAGACGCGCAGCAATGAAAAGCTGCTTCCCAGGGTTCCTGCATGCGATGAAGTCTGGAAAGCCACCAGAGGCTGGTTCAGTTTTCTGCCCTGCCATTCCGATTGCCCTGTGCGCCAGTCGCCGGTATGACTGTAAATTCCATAAGTGAAATCATGCGTCCCCCAGTCCTGGGTGGCCTGGTCATGATAAAAATTGGTAGCCGGTGTATAAAGCAGCGTGAGCCGTAACGTCTTGTCATCCGGTTTATCGGATCCGAATTTGCAGTCCTCGACGATGGTCACACCGAACTTTCCCGATTTATCGGACAGGTCAAACCATTCCCGTGAAGGAACTTCGTACTTCTTTTCATTATTGGTGGTTCGTTCAATGGTTCCCAGCCCGAGGTTATAGGTTGCCACCGGATTGGAAGCCATCAGCGGGAAGGAAGCTTTCAGGCTCACACCTTTGGATTGCCATTCGACGGTATTTTTGATCTCGATCCTTTTTCCCGCCTCACCGGTGGTCAGACGGATGAATTGCAGGAAGCCGGAGTTCCTGGCAGATCTTTCGATTCGTAAAGAGACTCTTACAGGGCCGTTTTCCACGAAACTTATTTTTGCCGGTCCGTCAACGAAACCATCCGGAGGCTTGTTCCGGTCGCTCCAGTCCATGTTCCATGCCGGCCAATGTCTCGGATGCTCCTTCCTGAATTCCAGCCTTGCCGGGGCCGACAGGATCTCCTTGTTTTGTTTCTTGTCGATGATGCTTGAGATATCGCCTTGCGGATTGATCACCACCTTGTAATATTCATTTTCGATGAAATTGGGTCCGGAGCCAAGGGAAGTATTAAAGAAAGATGTTTTTTCAACCGGTCTCACATCAAAACAGGCAAGTCCGAAAGAAGGAACGCGTGCCATAAAAAGGATCTTCGCACTGTTTTTTGTTCTTGAGAGCACCTGTGAAGGGACTTCTTTCCAGTCGGGTCCGAAAACGGCAAGATTGCCGGGCGTACCTTCCGGGAAATTCACCTCGGCTTCAACCAGGTCTTCCCGGGCGATAGCAATGGGATTGTAAACCACCACTGCAGTCCCTTTTACCCGGGTATCCATGGCCTTTGTCACTACGCCTGCCGCGCTTTCAAGCAGCCCGGCAAATAAATTCAATCCGAGTACTTCATCATTCCATGCGTATTCGTAGGCTTTCGGGATACAGGTTCCGGGAAGGATGTCATGCATCTGGCTTCCGAGCACCAACCACCATGCGTCATTAAACTTTTGCTTCGGATAGGAGATACCACCGAGCCAGTCGGCAGCAACAGCCAATGGTTCGGCCGATTGAGCCAGCAGCTCATTTTTCCGGTTCCAGCGTTTCATATACGCTTCCGAGGTAAGCGAACCCGCTGAATGTTGCGTGAGAAGCAGATCACCAGTATATTCCGGCAGGGCGGATTTCTGCTCCTGGGTAAGGTCGCGGAAAAGCTGGTCCGACGAGCTGAAATAAACCTGGAACTTGCTGTCGTCGTTATTCATGCTCCTGATCCCGTTGACGATAGCCCGCTCACTGGGAGCGCCTCCCACATCGCCGGTTCCATAGTAACGAAAATCAGCAAAAACACCCGACTTTTTACCATTGGCCATCACACGGTCAATCCAATATCGGGTTGTGTCAATGCGCGGCTCAATATCCGCGGAATAGCTGGTGCCGTTCAAAGCGGCTACCACACCTTTCCCGTCAGGGCCAATCCAGTTGCCGACATTGAATGGAATCCCTACAGCCGAGCCCCAACCCAGTTTCTGCGTTGAGAAACCTTTTAATCCTGCATGCGCCAGGACGGAAGGAAGAGAAGACTGAAATCCGAAACAATCCGGTAAAAGAAAATCCACACTTTCCTTCGAAAACTCATTTTTGAAATAGCTGTTTCCATAGAGCACCTGGCGGATAACCGATTCAGGAGAAGGAATGTTGGCATCACATTCGTCAACGGAAGACCCACCCACGAACCATCTTCCTTTCCGGATATAGTTTTTCATCCGCTCATACCGGTCCGGGTAATACTCCTTCATCATCTTATATCGCCTGGCTCCGGAAAAGGTGAAGACATACTCCTTGTACTTCTCAAAAAATCTGAAATTATCGTCCAGCGTGGATTTCAGATAAGCATTGACGGTTTCTTCGTAATCCCAGCGCCATTCCGTATCCAGGTGAGCATACCCCACGGTATATAAGACAGGAACTTTGTACAAATCATATTTTGGAGCCGGCTGTGTGAAAACAGAAAGGGGTAGTGTCAAAAGAACAAGTATCTTTAAAAAATTCATCTTCATAGGTATTTTTGGCATGCGTGGATTGAAGGCAATTATGAATGTAAAAGTAGAAATTTATTATTTCAACGAAAAACCTTAATTTTGTTCGAAAATATAAAAGATTTTCTTCCTTATAAAATTCAACATGATACGTATGAAAAAACTCATTTATTTCCTGATCACAGCTGTCATAGCATTTTCCTGTCAACCGGGTAAAAAGGATCAGTTTAAGATCTCCGGAACCGTAAAAGGGGCCGATACCGGAATGGTCTATCTTATGAAATTTAATGCAGAAAAATGGGAAAAGGCTGATTCGGCAAAGCTTTCCGAAGGGAAATTCGCTTTCACCGGCAAGGTGGAAATGCCCGAATTCAGTATGTTAAAAGTATCGGGTAAAGAGGCAAACCTCTCTTTCTTTCTCGAAAATGCCGATATAAAGATTAACCTGGTTATCGATAGTATTGAGCAATCGGAAGTGAAAGGATCTTCTACCCAGGACCTGTATAAAACCTATCTGGCCGGAAAAGACAGTCTGGATACCAGAATGTCGCTCCTTGAGAATGAATGGAAGAAAGCCAAAGAAGCCATGGATACCGTTGCCATGACGCGTTTTGAGCGCCAGATGGATTCAACGGATGGGCAATACAAAAAGAAGGTTATTGAATTTGCCAAAGCAAATCCCGCTTCCGTGGTCACGCCTTACCTGGTCATCCGGAATATATGGCAGTTTGAACTTCCGGAACTCAATGAGGTCGGAAGTGCGTTTGATACTTCCCTGAATGCCTCGGTTTATACAAAAGCGGTGAAGACCCGGATTGAAATTCTGAAAAGCGTTCAGATCGGTCAGCAGGCTCCGGATTTCTCCATGGCGGATCCTACAGGGAAAATGGTTACCTTATCCTCACTGAAGGGAAAATACCTGCTCGTCGATTTCTGGGCATCCTGGTGCGGCCCCTGCAGAAGGGAAAACCCGAATGTGGTTGCCAATTACCTGGCCTTTAAAGACAAAGGATTTGACATCCTTGGCGTCTCCTTTGATAAGACCAAGGAAAAATGGGAACAAGCCATCAAGGATGATAACCTGACCTGGAATCACGTTTCGGATCTGCAATATTGGGGAAATGCTGCCGGTAAAATTTATGGTATCAGTTCAATTCCTTCAAATATCCTGCTGGATAAAGATCAGAAAATCATTGCCCGTAACCTTCGCGGCGATGAACTGGGTGCTAAACTGACAGAACTTCTCGGGAAACCCGTTGAGAAAAAAATGAAAAAAGCCAAACCGACGGCTAAGAAAAAATGAAGAAACTCTTCCTCTTGCTGACTCTCCTGGTCAGTGTGCATGCTTTTTCCCAGAAACAGAACACGGTTGAAGGAAAAATCACCGGCCTCGACAAACAGAAGGTTTATCTCGCTTCTCTTTATGGGGAGCGGGTTACCATACTGGATTCTACGGTTTCCGATGCCTCCGGCAACCTGAAATTTCTTCTTCCCGGTGGTCTGCCTGTCGGGATGTACCGGATCATAAGCGGAAAAGAGGTTACGGTCGATCTGATCCTGAATAAGGAAGATGTCGCCTTTTCCACTTCCGTCTTTGCGGTGAGCGACAGTTTAAGGATCAGCACCCCGGGGGAAAATGCTGTCTACTATTTTTACATGCAACTCGACCGGAAAACCCAGGCAGCACTGCAGTTACTGATTCCTGTCATTGATTATTATCCTGAGGGAAATTCTTTTTATAAGCATGCTTCCGACGAATATGAGATAGTGCAAAAACATCTTTCGGCTGTTTTGGATTCGCTTGTGAAAAAGTATCCGCAATCTTTTGCTGTCAGGATTTTCAGGTTGCAGCAAACGCCCTTTCTCCCTGCCACCCTGAAGAAAGATGACCGGCTGAACTATCTTCGCCAGCATTTCCTTGACAAGGCGGATTTCAGCGATACCCTGCTGCTGAGGAGCAATGCCTGGTCGAATAAAGCGATTGCTTATCTTTCGCTTTACAGCAGCAGCCGTTATGCGCAACCCCAGCTACAGGCGGAATTCATCAAAGGTGTTACAGTGATGTTGAGCGCTGCATCCGTGAATCCTTATATTTTTAAATTCCTGCTGGATTATTATGTCGGAGGATTTGATAAATATCATTTCGATGATGTGATTTCCTATATGGCGGACAATTTCCAGGATCCTTTCGCCTGTGAAGACCAGAGCCGGAAAAGCACGTTACAGAAAAAGCTGGATCATTTCAAGAAACTCTCTGCCGGAAAACAAGCGCCCGACTTGGAGGTACCCGATAAAGACGGGAAGACGGTAAGCCTTGCTTCCATCAAATCCGAATACACCCTTTTGATCTTCTGGTCGAGCCAATGCAGTCATTGTGTGGATATGATGCCAAAGGTGAAGGTGCTTTACGATAACCAGAAACCGAAAAGGATGGAGATCATGACGGTTTCGTTGGATACCGACCGAAAAGAGTGGGTGGATTTTATCTCCGCGAACAAATTCAGGTGGCTGGATACTTCAGATTTAAAGGGTTTCGCGGGCAAAGCAGCGGATGATTATAATATCTATGCCTCACCAACGATGTTTTTGCTGGATAAGGACAAGAAAATACTTGCTAAACCCGTTTCCTATCGAGAACTGGAAGGAAACCTGGCCGAGCTGGGAATAAAATAAACCGGAATAAACGGTTGTTGAATTTTGATTTAAAAAGGGTATAAATGTACGAATTCATCAAAGGAGATATTATCGAGAGGAACCCGGCTTACATCGTTCTTGAGACGGGCGGGATCGGTTATTATCTTCATATTTCGCTCAACACCTATTCGCGGTTGACCGGAGAGACCGGGGTTTGTGTATTTACGCACCAGGTAGTCAAGGAGGATGCACATATCTTGTTTGGGTTTGCCGATAAAGAGGAAAGGGAATTGTTCCGGCTGCTGATTTCCGTATCCGGGGTCGGATCCAACACCGCCAGGATGATCCTCTCCTCGCTCGAGCCAGGAGAAGTGACCCAGGCAATCGTCCAGGGGAATGCCCCGCTGCTGACCAAAATTAAAGGTATCGGTGCGAAGACGGCGCAACGAATCATCATTGATTTAAAAGACAAACTTTCCAGGGATTCGAAACCCCTTGAAAAATTAGATTTCGGATACAATACAAGAAAAGAAGAAGCGTTATCAGGATTAATAAGTCTGGGCTTCCAGAAAACGGCAGCCGAAAAAGCACTGGCAAAAGTTCTGGAAACAGGAGGAACAGGGCTTCAGGTAGAAGAACTCATCAGGCACGCATTGAAAATTCTCTAGGGGAGGCGTGTGCCCTGATCATTTTATTGCGTTACTTTACAAATTAGGAAATAAGATTTGGTGAGGAAAATTACATACTCGTTCAGGTACTGGATTCTCTTGTCTGCGTTATTCATTGCCTCCGTTATACCGGTACGTCTATCCGGTCAGGTTTCCTATCCTTCCGATACTCTGAAAACCAGTGATACTTCCCATCTCCGTTATCCTTTCAACGAAATAAACCCGGGCGAAGAAGATATCAACACCAGCCATATCTACCTGAAAGATCCATCCAACGTCAAGGCTACCGTTGTGTATGATCCTGTAACCCGGCAGTATGTCAAGATCTATAAGGTTGGTAAGATCACTTACCGCATCCCGGTGACCATGACCTACGAGGAATACCAGGAGCAGGACATGAAAGATCAGCTTCGGCAATACTGGAAAGAAAGGTCGGAAGCGGCAAGCATGAATACCCCGACAGGTGTCATCCCCAAAATCCATATCGGGGGAAAAGTCTTTGAAACCATTTTCGGAAACAATACGGTGGACATCCGTCCGCAGGGATCCGCCGAGATCACCTTCGGCATTGTTTCCAACCGGCGGGATGACCCGATGCTTAATACACGGCAACGCAGGCAGACCAACTTCGACTTCGACGAAAAGATCCAGATGAATGTCATCGCCAAGATCGGCGACAAAATCGAATTCAAGACGAGTTACAACACGGAAGCAACTTTTGACTTCGAGAATAAGCTGAAGTTGAAATACGAGGGCAAGGAAGACGACATCATCCAGCTGATCGAGGCAGGTGATGTGAACATGCCGCTCAGCAGTACCCTCATCCGCGGAAGCGAGAGTCTTTTCGGTATCAAGACAAAACTTCGCTTTGGGCGAACTACCGTTACGGCGATTTATTCCCAACAGAAAAGTGAGACCAAAAACATTACCGTCCAGGGAAATGCCCAGACCACCCCGTTCAGCATCCGTGCCGATGAATATGAAGAAAGCCGGCACTTTTTCATTGCCCAGTATTTTCGGGATAATTACAAGAAAGCGCTTAGCCAGTTGCCCATCGTTTCAACCAACGTGAACATCATACGGATGGAAGTCTGGGTGACCAACATCGGGGCTGCCGTTACCGAAAACCGCAATATCATTGCTTTCCAGGATCTCGGAGAGGTGAATCCCTACAACAGTACCTTCACGGGGAATCCCAGTTTCCCGTATCCGACAAATAAATCAAACAACCTTTACCAGAAACTCATACCCAATCCTGCGGATACCACCAATATGCGGAATATCAACCGGGTGACAGACTATCTGAAAGGTCCTCCCTTCTTCCTGACTTCCGGACAGGATTTCGAGAAAGTAGAGAGTGCCCGCAAGCTGCTTCCCTCCGAATATACCTACAACGCCAAGCTGGGCTTCATCTCGCTGAATACCACGATCAACCCTGACCAGACCCTTGCGGTCTCTTTCCAATACCAGGTTGTCGGTGATACGACCATTTACCAGGTCGGTGAATTTTCAAACCAGGGAATCAATTCCCCGTCCAACCTCATCGTGAAACTGCTGAAGAGCACCACCCTGAATACCCGGCTGCCGACCTGGAACCTGATGATGAAAAACGTATATTCACTGGGCGCCTACCAGATACAGCCTACCGATTTCACACTCAACATTCTTTACTCCGGGAATAAAAACGGCGTACCTACCGCTTATATCACCGAAGGCAGGATCAGCGGGATAAATCTGTTAAGGGTTCTGAACTTGGACAACCTGAACCAGCAGTTGAATCCTCCTCCCGACGGGATGTTTGATTTCCTGGATAATGCCGCGACCCAGGCTGGTACCATCCAGGCCACCAACGGCAGGATCTACTTTACGGTGCTGGAGCCTTTTGGAAAGGATCTTCGCGATTCCATCATCGACCAGGCCCTGGCCGATAAGTATTGCTATGATTCGCTCTATTCCATGACGAAAACCAATGCGCGGCAATACCCGGAAAAGAACAAGTTTGTACTGGCCGGATTCTTCAAATCCTCTACCGGGTCTGAAATTTCACTCAATGCACTCAATGTACCCCAGGGTTCTGTGAGAGTTACTGCCGGCGGGGTTCAGCTCACCGAGAACGTGGATTATACCGTTGACTATACCCTTGGAAGAGTCCGCATCATCAACGAAGGGATCCTTAACTCGGGAACGCCCATCAACATCTCCCTCGAAAGTACGCAGATGTTCAATATCCAGACGAAACGACTGATGGGAGCCCATATTGACTATAAGATCAATAAGGATTTTGTAATCGGGGCCACGGTGATGAACCTGAATGAACGACCGCTTACCCAGAAGGTGAATTACGGGGATGAACCCATCTCCAACACGATGTGGGGGCTGAATCTCAGCTACCGTACTCAGTCCCGGCTTATTACCCGGCTGGTGGATGCACTCCCGCTCATCTCAACAAAAGCAGTATCCAATGTAGCGGTAGACGCGGAATTTGCACAGTTTATCCCCGGGCACTCCAAGTCCATCGGTAAATCCGGTACTACCTACATTGATGACTTCGAAGGATCCCAATCCACCATCGACCTGCGCCAATACGGAACCTGGTATCTTGCCAGCACACCCCAGAACCAGACCGCTTCCACCATGTTCCCCGAGGCCGCGACGGGCACCGGTCTTGCTTACGGCTACAACAGGTCCAAATTGTCGTGGTATACGGTCGACATGTTGTTTTACGACCGGAATACGAGCCTGATGCCGCCCAATGTCAACAACACCGAGCTTTCCAACCAATACGTCCGTCAGGTCTGGGAAACGGAAGTCTTCCCCAACAAGGAACCGTTGAATGGCATCCCGATCAACCAGCAGGTGCTGAACATGGCTTATTATCCAGCAGAAAGAGGACCTTATAATTACGATAACCAGCCGACGGGTTTCTCAAAAGGCCTTGCGGCTGACGGCACCCTCGATCAGCCGGATACCCGGTGGGGAGGCGTCATGCGTAAAATCGAAACCACCGACTTTGAAGCGACCAATATCCAGTATATCGAATTCTGGCTGATGGATCCCTTTATTTACGATACCGCCAATTCGGGAGATCTCTATTTCAACCTGGGCGATATTTCCGAAGATATTCTGCGTGACGGTAGAAAATCTTTTGAGAACGGACTCCCAACCACCGCCGAGGTAAAAAATGTGGATACTACGATCTGGGGCCGCGTTCCGACCCAGCAGGCCCTGGTAGATGCCTTCGACAATAACCCGGGTTCCCGCGAATTCCAGGATGTCGGATATGACGGGCTCAAGGATTCAGATGAAAGATCCTTTTTCAATGCGGATTACCTGGCGGGTATATCAGCCCGATATGGAACGGGTTCCGGCGCTTACCAGCAGGCCCTCCTCGATCCTTCTGCCGACAATTACCATTACTTCCGGGGTACGGATTATGACAACAACCCGGCCTATGGAAGCATATTGAGCCGTTATAAAATGTTCAATGGCCCCGATGGCAACTCCGCGACCTCGGCCAACCAGCCTGAAAGTTATTCCACCATGTCCACCTCCATCCCCAATGTGGAAGATATCAACAAGGACAATACGCTGAGTGAAGCCGAACGGTATTATCAGTATGTGGTACATCTGGCTCCCGAGAAGATGAAGGCCGGCGAGAACCATATCACCAACGTTTACCATGCCACCAATATTCTTCTGGCCAACGGTACGAGAGGATCCGTGAACTGGTACCAGTTCAAGATTCCGATCAGGACGCCCGATAAAGTGATCGGGAATATCCAGGACTTCAACTCGATCCGTTTCCTGAGAATGTTCTTTAAAGGGTTCGAAAGGCCCATCGTTTGCCGTTTTGCTACGTTGGAACTTTCCAGGGGCGAATGGCGGAAATATGCATACGATCTGCTGCAGCCGGGTGAATACATTCCTGACGGAAATGAGAACCAGACCACTTTCGATATCGCGACCGTCAGCATCGAAGAAAACGGCAGCAAACAACCCATCCCTTATGTGATGCCTCCGGGAATCGACCGTGAAACCAACTGGGGCTCCACCAACCAACAGAAACTGAATGAGCAGTCGATGGTACTGAAAGTTTGCAACCTGGTTGACGGTGATGCGCGTGCAGCTTACAAGACCACGGATTTCGATTTCCGCCAGTTCAAGAAATTGAAGATGTTTGTTCATGCCGAACAGTCGATCCGCAGCCAGAGCATGAAAAATGGCGACCTCACCATCTTCATGCGGGTGGGGTCCGATTTTACCCAGAATTATTATGAATACGAAATCCCCCTCACCTTTACGGCATGGGGAACTTCAGTCACCGATGCCTACGGAATCTGGCCTGAATCCAATGCATTCGACATCACTTTCGATGACCTCGTTCAGATCAAACAAAACAGGAACATAGCGATGCGGCAGGCCGGGAATACCATTTCCACCTCGCTTCCTTATGTGGAATATATCGGGAAGAACAGGGTGACGGTGATCGGTTCTCCGACGATCAGCGACGTAAAGTCGATCATGATCGGAGTAAGAAATCCCAAAAAAGGCAGCACGATCAATCCTGATGATGACGGCCAGGACAAATGTGCAGAGATCTGGGTGGATGAACTGCGCCTGAGCGATTTCAATACCTCGGGCGGATGGGCCGCAACCGCCAGGGTGGCCGCCGACCTGGCAGACCTGGGGCGTGTTCAGGTGACGGGAAGTTACAGCAGCGACGGTTTCGGGACCATCGAACAAAAGCAGACCCAGCGCCAGATGGAGTCGATACTGGCCCTCGGCTTTGATACAGATATTGAACTGGGAAAATTCTTTCCGGCTAAATCCGGCATCAGGATCCCGATGCATTTTGATTATTCCATCCTGAAAAATACACCCAAATATGATCCGCTGAACCCGGATATCCTTTTTAAGGATGAATTACAAACCTACGACAATAAGTCTCAGAAGGATTCTGTCAGGGGTTTAAGGGAAGATTATACTCAGCGGAAGAATTTCAATCTCATGAACATCCGCAAAGACCGTGTCGGAGAACAAAAAGCCAGGATTTACGACATCGAGAACTTTAACGTCAGTTATGCCTATTCTGAAGTCTTCCACAGGAATATCGATATCCAGTACGACCTGAAGAAAAAATACACAGGCGGACTCGGTTATAATTTCTCCGTGACCCCGAAAGCGGTTACTCCTTTTTCCAAGGCCAGATTCCTGACCCGGCACAAGGCTTTTAAACTGATCGCCGATTTCAACTTCTATTACCTCCCCAAGTCATTCTCTTTCCGGACTGACATGAACCGGGAATTCAACCAGCGCCAATTCAGGAACAAGAGCACCTTCATCATCCCCATGGAGACCTTCTATATCAAGCGCTGGGACTGGTCAAGGACGTACGATCTCAAGTACGACTTTGCCCGCTCGCTTAAATTTACCTATGCGGCAAACGCCAATGCTTTTATCGACGAACCGCCCGGAAAAATTGATGCTTCCAACAATTCCCAGGTCTGGGATCAGATCTTTGCCTTCGGAACCATTCAGAATTATAACCAGCAGTTCTCCGCCTCTTACGACATCCCGCTCTCCAAGATCGGTTTCCTCGACTGGATCCAGGTGATGGCGGGTTACCAGGCGGCCTATCACTGGACCGGAAGCCCGATTTCCATTCAGGATAGTATGGGAAACACGATCGAAAACTCCAATGGAAAACTCCTGAATGGAAGTTTTACCCTCACCAAACTTTACGACAAGGTTCCTTATTTGAAGAAGATCAATGCCCGGGCCAATCCCAATGCCAGGGCACAGCCCCAGCTTCCGGCAAAAGGTGCAAAAGGCCAGGCCAAGATCGACAGCCTGGAATTAAAGAAGCCTTCCTTCAACTTCGGGAAATTCCTCGTTGACGGATCCCTGCGAATCCTGATGAGCGTTCGTAAAGTCACCTTTAATTACATCCAGGGAAACGGGACAACTCTTCCCGGGTTTAAACCAAAACCTGTAGCGCTGGGGAACGACTGGGGCCAGGATGCACCGGGGCTCGGATTCATCTTCGGAAGCCAGCGGGACATACGCCAATTGGCCGGCGAAAAAGGCTGGATCTCGGATAATCCCTATCTCAACACGCCCTCCTGGAAACGATTCAACGAGAGCCTCACCATCACCGCCAGTCTGGAACCGGTCAACGACCTGAGAATCGAATTGAATGCCACCCGCACCATGACCCGGTCGCACCAGGACTTTTTTAAATGGTCGCCTACCGAAAACAAGTTTAGTACTTTCTCTGCCACCGATATGGGAACCTTCACCATGTCGTACATCATGATCGGGACATCCTTTACGTCGGATCGCTCTGATAACACTTCGAAACTGTTTGAAAATTTGCGGACTTACCGCAACCAGATCGCACAGAGGTACTCAGCCCAAAATCCCTGGTCGGCAGGCCTGGTGGATTCAACCGGGTACCCGGTAGGTTACGGGCGTACCAACCAGGAGGTTCTCACCACCGCATTCCTCGCTGCCTACGGAGGAAGAGATCCCGCGAAAATCGGGCTGACGGCGTTCCCCAAGATCCCCCTGCCTAACTGGAGAATCACCTACGACGGGCTTTCGAAGATCCGGGCCATCAAAAAAGTACTGCGTACGCTTACCATCACCCATGCCTATCTCTCCACCTATTCGGTCGGGTCGTTCGTTTCGGATGCCAACTACAAGGAAGAAGATGGCCATCCGACAGCCTTGGACAATTCGGGCAATTTCATCCCCAAAGAACAACTCTCGGGCATCTCCATCACCGAACAGTTCAGCCCGATGATCAAGGTGGATATGGGTTGGGTGAACAGCCTCCTGACCAACGTGGAATGGAAGAAATCCAGGAACCTCGCCCTCAGCTTTGCCAATAACCAGCTCACCGAAATATCCACCAACGAATATATTGTTGGTATGGGTTACCGGTTCAAGAACATCAAGTTGTCATTCATCTCGCTGGGCATGGCCGGTAAAGGAAGTAAATACAGCAGCGACCTGTCGCTGAAGCTGGATTTCTCACTGAGGAAGAATAAGACCATGCTTCGGAGGATCGATGAAGATATCAACCAGATTTCTACCGGGCAACAGGTAACCTCGATCGAATTCAACGCCGATTATAATCTGAGCCAGCGCTTTAACATCCGCTTTTATTTCAAAAAGAACATCAACTCGCCGTACGTCTCCAATCAATACCGGACTTCCAACACTTCCGGCGGATTGACGCTGCGGTTTACTTTGTCGCAGTAACTTTCGTCATTGATATTTACGAAAATTGCTTGCATTTTCTAAAAAAGCCGTATTTTTGAAAATCAAAACCAAATCCTGTTTATCATGAACGTACCCATTGACTTAAAGTACACCGAAGACCATGAATGGCTGAAAGTGGAAGGCGAAGAAGCACTGATTGGAATCACTGATTATGCACAGCACGAATTAGGCGACATTGTTTTTATTGAAGTGGAAACTGTTGGCGAAATCCTGAACAAGAAAGAATCTTTTGGCACCATCGAAGCCGTGAAAACGGTCTCCGACATGTTCATGCCGGTGAGCGGGGAAGTCGTCGCATTCAACGAAGAACTGACCACCAAACCCGAAACGCTCAATAGCGATCCTTACGAAAAAGGTTGGGTGATCCGCATCAAAATGAGCCATCCCGAAGAAGTAAAGGAACTCATGGATGCTGCCGCTTACAAGAAGCAGCTCGAAGGGTAATTCTTCGTTTTATCCTTCCGCCGGTCGGCGGAAGAAATCATACACCAGTTTTGCCTTCGACTTACCAATGGTTGCCGCAAGGTCATCCAGCGAAGCTTCTTTGATGTTCCTGACCGAGCGGAATTTCCGGAGCAGGGTCTGGTTGGTTGATTCTCCGATCCCTTCAATGCCGGTCAATGCAGAGGTGATCGTTCCCTTCTCTCTTCTTTTCCGGTGATGCGTGATCCCGAAACGGTGAGCCTCATCACGCATCTGCTGGATGATCCGCAGGGTCTCCGATTTTTTATCCAGGTACATCGGCACCGAATCATTCGGGTAATAGATCTCTTCGAGTTTCTTGGCAATGCCAATCACCGTCATCTTCCCGTTCAGCCCGAGCTTTTCCAGGCTCTTCATGGCAGAGCTTAACTGCCCTTTTCCGCCATCCACGATGACCAGCTGGGGCAAAGGCACATTTCCCTCCATGAGCCGCTTATACCTTCGGTAAATCACCTCTTCCATCGAGGCAAAATCATCCGGCCCTTCCACGGTGTTGATGTTATAATGCCGGTACTCGCTCTTGTCGGGTTTTGCATTGATGAAACAAACCATGGCCGCCACAGGGTAGGCGCCCTGGATGTTGGAATTGTCGAAACATTCGATGTGCTCCGGCAGTTCTTTCATCCGCAAGTCCTTCATCATCTGGTTCAGCACCCGTTTCGCCCGGTTTTCAGGATCCACCAGGTCCTTTTGTTTCTCTTTTTCGACCTGGTAATATTTCACATTCCGTTCCGAAAGCTCCAGCAGTTTCTTCTTGTCACCGATCCGGGGAACGGAAAAGTTCACGCCCGGAAGTTCAAAGCCGGGCTTAAAGGGCACCAGCACCTCCGTGGCTTCACTCTCAAACCGTTGTCGTATTTCCACGATGGCCAGGGCCAGCAGCTCTTCCGCTGTTTCGTCCAGTTTCTTGACCAGCTCGATCGTATGCACCTGGATGATGGCGCCATTCATTACCTTCATGAAATTGACATAGGCTGACAGCGGATCCACCAGGATCGAAAATACATCCACATTGTTGATGGCAGGGTTCACAATAGTGGATTTGGCCTGGAACTGTTCCAGCAGCACCAGCTTTTCCTTGATCAGGTGTGCCTTTTCAAACTCCATTTTCCCGGCGTACTCCATCATCAGCTCTTTCAGCTGTTTATTGACCATCTGGATATTTCCTTTGATGATATTGGTGATCTGCCGGATCGATTCATTATAATCTTCTGCCGTTTGAAAACCCTGGCAGGGTCCTTTGCAGTTGCCCAGGTGATATTCGAGGCAAACCCTGAATTTCCCGGACTCAATGTTTTTCTGTGTCAGGCTGAGATTGCAATTACGAAGGGGATAGAGCTGTCGGGCCAGATCCATCAGGGTATGCATCAACCGGACATTGGCATAGGGCCCGAAATAAATTGACCCGTCGCGAATGATCTGACGGGTGGAGAATACCCGCGGAAACGGCTCCTTTTTGATACAGATCCAGGGAAAAGTCTTGTCATCCTTGAGCATCACGTTGTAATGCGGCCGGTATTTCTTGATCAGGTTGTTCTCGAGCAGGAAAGCATCCTGTTCGGTATCCACCACGATGTATTTGATATCCGCTATCTTCCGTACCAGCATCTGCACCTTGCCGCTAACCGAGTTGATCTTGAAAAAGTAGGAGCAAACCCTTTTTTTCAGATTCTTGGCTTTTCCCACGTAGATGATTTTCCCCTTATCATCAAAATACTGATACACCCCCGGCTTATCCGGCAGGTTTTTAACGATCGGTTCAAGATGAGAGAAATATTTATTCAGCGCTGACATCTGATTACAAAGTTACAATTTTTTCAGGGAGCCGTTTCCGGATGGCTTTCGGGTATCCCTAATCCTTTGTTTTCATGCCTTTGATTTTTTCAATGATATGCATTTCGATCGGATATTTTCTTGCTTTTATTTCGCTCTTCCTATAGCATAACCCCTGATTGCCCTGACATTTAACCGTGAGAGCCTAACATAGGATCGGGAGTTTGGAGGGGGGATCGATGGACAATGATCGTGACGCGTGGTGATGGCTAGCCGTTAACATTGAGTCAGCTGAAAACTATAAAATAAAACTGTATGGAAATATCTGAACAAGTTTTAAAAGCATTTTAGAAAGAGTAACGAAAAACAGAGAAAATTTTAATAGGATTTCGGAACAATCTGATAAAATAATAGTTTGGCTTGTAGGATTTTCTATTGCTATTATCGCCACAGGTATCATCCCGTGCTGGAGACCCTCAACTCCCATCTGATCCAACTTCTTCTTCCAGGAATAATAAGAAGCTGCATACAGGCCATACTTCTCACAAGTCGGGGTCACACCATTCTCGGATGCTTCTTTTACGATCCGAATCTTTTCTTCATTCGTAAATGTTCTCTTTTTCATCAGCATAAAATTATAGATTTGTTTCTATAATCAAGTCTGATTAATTAGGGGTCTGAAACATGTGTTCAAACATTTTATATTTTTCGATCCGTTGTCGTTTGTAGATGTTAATCTTTTATCTTTACCCACACATTTTAATATAGTGCCCAAAAATACTTATATGAAAGGAAAAATTATTACATATTTTATTGTTTTTGTAATGCCTTTCTTGGGACTTGGACAGAAACCGGGCAATTTTGCCGATTTCTATTTTGCTGAGAACGGATTTTTACCAGGAAGTACTTGTATTATTTTGGACCTTAGTAATGACACAGCCAAATTGGAACAATACAATCACTATTATACACGCGCATATTCTTTCATAAAAATGGAAAAGCTAAGACGTATTAATAATAGTGACACGATATTACAAGGTGAAAATATTTTGATCACAATTAAAAAAAACAGACTTTTGTTATCTTCATCTGTCAGCTCCCCCATTTTCCGGGCCATTCAAAATTAGAGTTTTATAATTGTTTTTAAGGCTCATAAAAGTTCAATCGGAGTGCAATAATTCAAGGAACTGTGAGGTCTTTCATAATTATAATCATATGTCCATTCTTCGA
>JBBRTX010000025.1:0-39245 GCA_038244085.1 Bacteroidales bacterium
CCGATCCGGAACTCACTTCTCTGCCTGGCTTTTAACGGAATCTTCGCCGTGTGGGTACCCCACCGAAAAACCCTACGGCCTAAAAAGAGCATCTTTGATTGGTGAATGGTGATTGGTGATTAGTGGGTGATTGAGCTGATAAGCTAACAACTTGTATTTTCATTTATTCAATAGAAAATGTTTTCAAAACCAAGCACCTATCATCTAGAAACAATTACTCAGAAACAATTAACAATTAATAATTAATTTAACTACATTTGATCCGGAATAGCATCCGAAAACCTAAGTATTGGTAAGCATTTAACATTAAAGAACCTTATGATCCTTATTGTTAGTAGCTATATATTTTCCCGGATTTTAAATTATTTACATGGCGAATATTGAAATAATTTTTACTTCCAATTAGAAGAATATTTTCCATGAAAATCCTTCTCCCGAAAAAATAGCAAAGGCCCGTTTTTTACAAAGTAAATATTGTATCCGAAAAATTCACGAAATTGAAACAGATCAAAATATAATTGTTGAGATTGATATCGATAAAATCAAAGATGAAATTAATTGGGGACAATACAAAAAATTGTCTCCTGAAATCCTTGAACATATTAACGAAATTGAAATTTATCATGAAATTTTCATGGAGACCGATTCGATTATTTCCATGTTAAATACCTGCCTTTATGCGGACAGGATAAAAATAAAAGCACTTGGTGAAAGAGCAATTAAAATAATTGAGAACAATAAAGAAAGTGAATTATACAAGGATCTTGATTTACAGATCACACATCACCTATCCAAATTAATGGAAATCGTAAAATTTAAAGAAGTATATTTCCTTACCGAGCAGATTCAAGCTGAAGATTCTTTGCTGAGCCGGATCGATGCAGCAAATAATGCCGTCCGAAGTTTAACCCGGGAAATAAGTGCGGTCAGAATGAGCCTTTCTTCGTTTCAATAAAAGCGGCTGCCATTCTTTTTTGTACCTTTGCCCGCTTTATCCAAAGTTAAAATTTTTCATTTATTTTCTCCCACAATTGGACAAACTCTTATCCATACTGCTGATTTGCTCAGTGGTTTCAGCATCAACACTGCTACAGGCGCAAACCAGAGGTCCGGGCACCATCTCCGGACGGGTATTAGATACCCAGTCAAAAGCCCCGGTGGAGTATGCCAACATCGTACTGCTGGATACCACGAAACTGGTGATGGTCTCTGGCATTGTTTCTGACAGCAATGGATTCTTCCGCCTGGAAAAGATTCCTTTCGGGACCTATTTTCTGGAATATAGTTTTATCGGGTATGAAAAGAAGCGTTCGAAGGCGATTGTGATTGCCCGTAACAAAACCAGGGTTGAGGTTGGGGAGTTGCGCCTGGTTCCCTCGTCCACCAGCATGAATGAGGTGACGGTCACCGCGGAAAGAAATATGATGATCAACAAAATCGACCGGAAGGTATTCAATGTGGAGAAGGATATTTCGGCCCAGACCGGCACTGTAAGTGACGTTTTACAATCAATTCCCTCGGTTGCAGTGGATATGGACGGGAATATCAGCCTCCGAGGTTCCGGCGTAACAATTCTGATCAATGGAAGGCCTTCTCCGCTTGGGAGCGCAGCAAACCTTGACCAGATGCCGGCTTCGCTCATCGAGAAAGTCGAAGTGATCACCAATCCCTCGGCCAAATACAAACCAGACGGTACCGGTGGCATCATCAACATTATTCTTAAAAAGGAACAGAAAGCCGGTTTCAACGGAATCCTGGGCGCCAATGCCGGGAACAACAACCGTTATAATACCAATCTGCAGCTCAATTATAATACGGGTCCCGTCAACATTTACGGCAGTTACGGCTTCAGGAAAGATTACCGTCTCCGCACCAGCGAGTTTTCCGCACAGACCATAGATACTGCTTCCGGTCAGTCGACCTGGCTTTGGCAGAATTCAAAAGGCACGGCAAAGCCTATGTCTCACCTGGGAAGACTGGGAATGGATTGGAACATCAGTAAGAAGGATGCAACGGGTATTTCAGGTACATATAATTACCGGGAAGTTGAGCGAACCGATGTTGCGAATAATCAGTATAAAAATAACGAACAACAGCCGACCGAAATCTTTACACGGTCTATGTCAGGGAAAGAAACCGAGAACAGCCTTGGCATGACCGGTTTTTATGAACATACCTTTAATAAAGAGAAGGAACATACCCTGAAGTTCAATTTCGAATTCCAGAGTGACAAGGAAAAAGAAGATGATTCTTACCATACTGTCTATAGTCTCCCTGCTTACCCGGATGCGAAGGATCATACCATTGGCACGAACCAGCAGCAGGAAACCAACCTCCAGGCCGATTACAACCGGCCTCTCTGGAAAGATGCCTCTCTTGAAGCCGGTTATGAAGGGAATATTCAGATTACCGACCAGAATACGGAGGTGCAACATTACAATCCTGAATCAAATATCTGGACGGTATCTCCTGAAGAAAGTAACCGTTTTTATGCTAATCAAACGGTTCATGCCCTGTTTACAACCGTGAGTTCCACCTGGAAAAAATTCAGTGTCATGGGCGGACTGCGTGCCGAACAAACGCTATTAAGCCTTGAATTCAGGAGTCTGGACACGACAGCAGAAAATAATTATTTTGCGTTGTACCCCACGCTGCATCTGAGCCTTGCATCGGGGGAAAACGAGTGGCAATTGAATTACAGCCGTCGGATAAACCGGCCGGATGGCGAAGACATGAACCCGGTTCCCGAGTACAGGGATCCGCGGAATATCTTCGTCGGGAATCCAAACCTGAAGCCCGAAGACATCCATTCAGTGGAATTCGGATATTCTGTAAGATTTGAAAATGTTAATCTCATTCCTACTCTGTTCTACCGGTATAAGGTTCATGGATTTACGATGGTAACCCATAGCATCAATGATACTTTGTTGGAGACCACTTTCGACAACCTTGCTACTGACCAGTCGGCAGGCCTTGACTTCAGCGGTACAGCTACCGTTGCGAAAATCATCAATCTCAACTTCAGTGCATCCGGTTTTTACAGCCAGATTGATGCTTCAAATATCGGGTATAGCAAGAACAAGTCTACATTTGCCTGGAATACCAAGCTGATCGCTGCAATTAACATCACCAAATCGACCATGTTTCAGGTCAATACCCAATACCGGTCAGAAGCTTTAACCGCCCAGGGATTTCGCCGCGCGACATGGGTTATGAATCTTGGGTTGCGCCAGGATTTCTGGAAGAAGAAGTTATCCTTTCTGGTCACCGTTTCAGATCTCTTCAATACCCAGGCATGGAAAAACAGCATCAATACACCTACGCTGGTTCAGGAATCAACACGACGCCGTGATGCCCGTGTGATCTACGGAGGCGTTGTCTGGAATTTTGGTTCGAATCCGAAAAAGGCGAAAGATGTGAAGTTCGAATTTGATAACGGGATGGAGAAGTAGGCGTTCGCGGAAATCAGCTCGGAACAGTCACCCCTGTATCAGACAAAAGAACCTATTCGTTATCACATTCAGCAGAACGGGTAAAGTAACCCATAGCTTCTGAATGAAGTATATTTGTAGCGTGAACCTTTTCTCTTATGGGATATAAATCCTTTCAACTGAAATTGCCTGCCAGCTATACTGAGCCTGAGCTAAGACAAAGAATTGCCAAGGAACTTCATCTCAGGGAATTTACTTATCAGATTGAAAACAAGAGCCTTGATGCCCGGAAAAAAAGTGAGATTTTCTGGTTGCTGAGCGTGATGGTTCAATCACCTGAACTGAAGGGACCTGAATTGGAAACTTCAATCGGTCTGGATATTCCTTATAAAATCAGAAATAAGACTGTTGTCATAACCGGTAGTGGCCCGGCTGGTTTTTTTGCTGCTCTTGTTTTACAAAAGGCAGGTTTTACGACGATATTGATTGAACGTGGAGCAGATGTAACGAAACGGGCCATCGGAATAGAGACCTTTGAAAAAACCGGGGTGTTCAGCCCGGTTGCCAATTATTCCTTCGGTGAAGGCGGAGCGGGGACATTTTCTGATGGAAAACTCACCTCCCGGTCAAAACATATTTCTCTTGAACGGGACTTTATCCTGAAAAGTTATGTGGAGGCAGGTGCACCGGAGGAGATCATTTACATGGCACATCCGCATGTAGGAAGCGATAACCTGAAGATAGTCGTTCAGCATCTTCGTGAGAAATACCAAAACCTGGGAGGGAAGATCCATTTTGAAACAAGGCTGGATGACCTTTCCATCAAGAATAGTCGGGTAATACAGTCAATAACGGGTACCACAAGCCTGGCCGGGGATTATTTTATCATTGCACCCGGCCATTCTGCTTATGAAACCTACCGGATGCTTATAAACAGAGGTGTTCAGTTCCGAACCAAGAATTTTGCCATCGGAAGCAGGGCCGAACATAAGCAAACAGACATAAACCGGGCGCAATGGGGCGTCGAATCTCTTCCCGGCCTGAAGGCGGCAGAATACCGGCTCACTTCAGAGGCTGATAGGAAACACGCCGTTTATTCATTCTGTATGTGTCCCGGAGGCATGGTCGTTCCGGCGGCGACTTATCAGAATATTAACATTGTGAATGGGATGAGCAATTACCAGCGAAATGAAAGGTTCGCCAACGCTGCTTGTGTGGCAGGTGTTCATCCCGATGAACTGGCCGGCAGGAAAGTATCGCCGCTGGAAGCGCTGGAATGGCTTGAAAACCTGGAAAGATCTTTCTTTGAATTTTCAAACGGATACCAGGCACCCTTTTGCACCATTGAGGATTTTATAAAAGGGCAGGAACCTGCATCCATACCTGAATCAAGCTATCCACTGGGGTTGAAACCGGCACCACTCTGGAATATGCTTCCTGTCCAGGTGACGCGCTCGATGAGGGAAGGATTGAAAGATTTTGGCCGTAAGCTCAAAGGTTATGAAAAGGGTATCCTGCTTGGACTGGAGAGTAAAACCTCCTCTCCGGTACAGGTTATACGGGAGCCAAACGGTATATGTACCGGATTCGAAAATCTCTTTCTTGCCGGCGAAGGGAGTGGCTATGCCGGTGGGATCATCTCAAGTGCCGCCGATGGGATCAAAGCAGCCATGAAAATTATTGAGAAAGAGCATTGATCCGCTTCATACACGAATCCGCTGCCAGCCAGCCCGTTGAAAAGGCTATTTGCAAATTAAATCCACCGGTATCGGCGTCAAGATCCAACAGTTCTCCTGCAAAATACAGGTTCTTTACCAGTTTCGATTCCATGGTCTTTGAGTCGACCTCTGTTGTCACAACTCCGCCGGCTGTGATGATGGCTTCTTTGAAGGAACGAACACCTGTCACATTCAGCTTAAAACCTTTCATCAAAAACAGTATCTTTTTTCTTTCTTTTGAAGATAGCTGATGACCTTCCTTATTCCCGGCAATCCCTGTCAAATCAATAAAAACCGGGACCATCGAAGCGGGAAGCCACATCCTGAAAATGTTTTCCATCATTTTTTTCCCATGCTCATCAAGGTCACGGAGCAGCCGGTTGTCGAGTTTTACCTCATCAAGAGCAGGTTTCAGGTCGATGGTGACTTCCACTTTGTTTTTCTTCCGGACTTCATCTGTAATAAAACGGCTCAGCGTAAGAATTATTGGTCCTGAGAGACCAAAATGAGTAAACAGCATCTCCCCGAATTCTTCTTTGATTTTCTTCCCATTAACCCAAACCATTGCTTTGACATTTTTCAGACTCAGGCCTTGCAGACGTGATGCAAGATTTCCTTCCGTTTCAACCGGAACCAAAGCCTGGCGAGGCGTTTCGATGGTATGCCGCATGGCGAGCGCCATTCTGTAACCGTCGCCGTCAGAACCGGTTGCCGGGTAAGATTTCCCACCGGTACATAAAATAATATTGCTCCCTTCAATTTCCTGTTTCCCGTTCCCGGAAATAACTTTTAATCCCTTCACGACTCCATCCTTTACGATCAGGCTATCCACCTTGCAACCATACCTGACCTCTACCCGGTAACGCATGACCCACTTCATCAGTGTATCCACTACATCGGCCGATTTATTCGTCACCGGGAATACCCTTCCTCCCCTTTCCACAACAGTTTCCAGACCGTTTTCATTCAGTAACCGAATGATGTCACCAGCAAAAAAAGTCATAAAAGAATGTTTCAGGAACCGGCTGTTCGGATAAATATGCGCGAAGAAATCGCTCATGGGGGCATCATTGGTGATGTTGCATCTGCCCTTGCCGGTAATCAGGAGTTTGCGCCCGACTCGTTCCATCTTTTCCAGCAGCAGGACCGAACCTCCCAGTTCAGCGGCTCTTCCCGCTGCGATCAGACCGGCGGCACCAGCTCCGACAACGATTACATCATACTTCTTCATCTGCAGCAAAGGTAGGGATTTTCAGGGCTTCCTTCCACCTCTTTCCAGCCCCTATCCCCGGCCCTTCCACCTCTTTCCAGCCCCTATCCCCGGCCCTTCCCCCTCTCCGGGGGAAGGGAGGAAACGGTCATTGCATATTCATACAAGTGAAAAACCTTGCTAACCCTTCCCCCAACAGGGGGCAGGGCTGGGATGGGGGCTGTGATAGAAGGAGAAAGAGTGAAAAGCCTTGCTAACCCTTCCCCCTCTTTTCAGCCCCTATCCCCGGCCCTTCCCCCTCTCCGGGGGAAGGGAGGAAACGGTCATTGCATATTCATACAAGTGAAAAACCTTGCTAACCCTTCCCCCAACAGGGGGAAGGGCAGGGATGGGGGCTGAGCCGGAAGGGCAGGGATGGGAATTGTTGCAAAAAAAAACCATTTTATATATCTTTTAATTAGTTTTGGGTTATGGTTAAGCTAAGAGGAGGGGAAAATTTCCCAATTTATCATGGAGCAAAGCCATCTTTATTACGGATTGGCGGCGAACTCAGGCATATTATGACACCTGCTGAACGTCTACTTTGGCAACAACTCAGAAAAAAAAACCTTTCAGGTTTTAAATTCCGACGTCAACATCCCTTTGATGAAATAGTCCTGGACTTTTACTGCTATGAAGCGAAACTTTCAATTGAAATTGATGGCAATGTTCATAAAGATGCTTACCAAAAAGAAAGGGATAAAGAAAGAACCATAATTTTAAAAAGATCTGGGGTTACAGAACTTCGTTTTACAAATTCAGAAATTGAAAACAAATTGGATGAGGTAATCTTGAAAATACAAGATTATCTTGAAAAGTTTAAAAAACAGAAGTACTAAATTCAACCTTTTCGCTGTCTTTTCCAGCCCCTATCCCCGGCCCTTCCCCCTCTCCGGGGGAAGGGAGGAAACGGTCATTACATATTCATACAAGTGAAAAGCCTTGCTAACCCTTCCCCCAACAGGGGGAAGGGCAGGGATGGGGGCTGTGCCGGATGGGCAGGGATAGGGGCTGTGACAGAAGGGCAGGGATGGGGGCTGAGCCGGAAGGAAAAAGAGTGAAAAGCCTTGCTAACCCTTCCCCCAACAGGGGGAAGGGCAGGGATGGGGGCTGAGCCGGAAGGCCAGGGATGGGGGCTGTGACAGAAGTGCAGGGATGGGGGCTGAGCCGGAAGGGCCGGGATGGGGGCTGTGACAGAAGGACCCGGATGGGGGCTGCAAATTCCTGGCGACTAAGACTTCGTCAGCTTCAGATTGAAGGACGCTTCACCGGTTTTTTCAATATCAGCAATCATTTTGGTGGTGATCGAAATGATGTATTTTTTTTGTTTCTGAAAATGGATGAACATGGCAGCAAGATTGACACCCGCCTCAATCCCTTTTGGATTCCTTAGGATAATGGTAAAAAACATTTTCCAGTACAACCATCCCGTTGCGGGGGAAAACCCGGCAGCCCTGCATACCCGCACAAATGATCGCATATAGATCAGCCATGTCTTAAAATCAGGCTTGTGGAGGTACTTCGGCTTGATCTTTAAACCGGTATAAATCACCCGCTGGTAATAGTTTTTCGGATCAAATGCAGAATCGATAACCTTAATATAATTGGAAAGGATCTCTGTACGCGGGATCTTCGTCACAAAATTAAGCCCACTGGTCATCTGGTCGATATCGGTTGCACTGACATTTTTAGAGGCAAGATTAAACAGCCTGCCCTCGCTATCCAGCCGGCGTGTGAGCTGGGTATTGGGTAATGCATATAGCAGTCCGATCATGGCCATACAGATGCCTGAATCCTGGATCGAAGTGATCATGTTTTCCGCGATCTGCGGACTCTCGCTGTCAAAACCAATGATATACCCTCCATTACTCACCATTCCATAAGAGAGGATTTTCAGAACCGCTTCCTTAACCGGTCTGTCCACATTCTGGCTTTTCTGGTTGATGGCCAGGGTTTCATTTTCAGGCGTTTCAATGCCAAGAAAAACATACCGGAAATCACAGTCTTTCATCAGCTGAAGCAGTTCATCGTCATCAGCAAGATTGACGGACGCTTCGGTGGTAAAATAAAAAGGATATTTGCGTTCCCGGGTCCAGTTTTTAATGTCCCGGAGAAGCTCTTTGACTTTCTTTTTGTTCCCGATGAAATTATCATCTACCATGTCGATATGCCCTCTGTAACCGAGATCATAAAGAGACTGCAGTTCATCAATGATCTGTGCATTCGTTTTAAAGCGCGGAGTACGGCCATAGAGTTCGATGACATCACAGAATTCACAATTAAACGGGCATCCGCGGATAAATTGCATGCCAATCATGATGTAATTCTTGAACTGGATGAGGTCATAACGGGGTATAACCGCGTTTTGCATATCTGCTCTTTCTTCTGAACAGTACTTTCCCTTTGTCGCGCCTTTCTCAAGGTCGTCGAGAAACATGGGGATGGTGATCTCTCCTTCACCGAGAACCTGGAAATCAGCATCCTTATAAAGTTCCGGCTGAGAGGAAGGGTCGGGTCCGCCGACAACTACCGGGCGGGCCAACTGATGCGCCCTTTGGATGAATGCGAGCATACTGTCCTGCTGTGGAAGCATTCCTCCCGTACAAACGATATCGGCCCATAGGAAATGCTCGTCGAGCAAGGGCTCAACATTCTCATCGATCAGCCTGAAAGTCCAATGCTGTGGAAAAAGCGCTGCCACAGTAAGCAAGCCAAGCGGGGCCGCAGGATATTTTGCCCCAACCATATCGCAAACATCCTGATAATTCCAGAAACTAAACGCAGAAAATCTTGTTTGAACCAGTAAACATTTTGTTGCTCCCCTGAACAAATCCATTTGAAAAATTCTTTATAATAAAATCTGTGCAAAGATACGCCTTCTCTGATATCAGGCTTAATTTCTGTATTATTCCTGATTACAAACGACAAATACCGGAGCAGGGGGTTCCGGCAATGCTTATAAGCAGATCGGCGGTACTGCTACCAGTGTACTTGTACGCAGAATTCTCTCCGCTCCCAGGTGATCGGTCAGTGGCCGGAGGATTTCCTGTTTTTGTGCTTCGTTAATATACTGCTCCTCCATACGGGTGCTGAGATCCTCTTCCAACTGCAGCTGTTTTTCGGCTGCAGCATGCATACCAATGCTGAGTACAGATTTAAATCGCTGGATATCCATTCCTTCTTCCAGGTTGATCTGTGAGGGTTCCCGGTTGGAATACAATTTCCCTGATAACGATCTGCCCTTATCACTGTAAAACTTATCATAGGTAGGCAACAATTCAACGACCAGGACACTTAAACTGCTGTTCATGGGTAAACCATGCAGTTGCAAAATCTTAATGACCTCATAATTCTTCCAGCCGGTAATTCCATATTGAACCGCATCCGTATTCATAACAAATCCTTTTTTCCCGCCTGACCTTCGCTGGCGCAGAAGAATCCTATCATCCAGAAGGATATTCCTGAATACCTTATCATCTGCCCGCTTTACCTGTGCATATAAAAGAGCCCATAACTGGGTACGGGGAGGCTTGGCGGTAACATCAGCTCCATTAAAGACGGTTTGTGCAAATGGCGCCGTCACCATGATGTGTTTCTCATTCCGGGTTACCACACAGAATAACTGAGGGGCAGGATGCTGAACCCCGGTTGTACGCAATGCCTTGCCAAAACGGCCCTGGGCTGTCGTCCAGCCAGTTTTATGTCCAACTCTTAACTCATAGGTAAAGAAACCGAATAATTCAGTTGAAGCAGGATGCAATCCGGGAGGCAGCGGAACGAGGTAATGCACATCACTGTCTTTCGCCTTGATCAGCTCCGTCATGGCATTCAAACCGCTCTTATCATCAATATGGTCCGGCCCTATGATGCGGATGAGCTCTGGTTCAATGGAAAGTGTTGGTTCCTCAGGGGCCTTAAACATTTCATCATCCCATCGGGCAAGGAGCGGATCAGGACTGTAAGCAAGCATCCGTATAAAGAAACTGTCCTTTGGATTATGGAGTGGCTCCTCTAACTCTATCCACAAAAATCGCTTTCGGGCTTCTGTGCTGGAGTAAACATCATCGCTGACATATTTGCTCTGGGCAATCCCTGCACTGACGATTTTTGGTGCTTGTGCGGGTTTTGTGGTCATAGGGAGATGAAGCGTAATTTCTGTTTCTCCGTCTTCCGTAACCGCAACAAAAGAGGCTGGTTCGGATTTGAAATTCGCTTTGATCCGGTATTTTACCATTATCTCTTCCGGGTTTTTCGATGGATCAGCCGGTTTTGGTTCTACGGCATCCAGGAAGCAGAGATAGGTTTGGCTCCTGTCCGCTTCAAACAATGCCTGGATATTGATGGCCTGTTTCATCTCGATTTCTCCCACCATTTCTTCCCTTTCCCACGGAATAGGCTCCCGTTCTTCAGCAGATAATCCGGCACCGGCATACTTCTTTTGACGAAATACGCTGAAACTATCGGGTGCCACTCCGTCCCAGGTCCAATCCCGGTTGAGCATCAGGGTAATTGGTACAATCCAGTGATTCAGCAAATCACCTTTGGTCGCGAAGGTCACGTTTGTGCTGTCGGGACTCATGTTATGCCGAATGAAACGGCTGATTCCAAATTGCAAACGAGCTCCCTTTTTTCCAATCAGGCTTAATCCTTTGGCTTCAATGGGTATGCTTTTATCAATTGCGTCGGCAAGCCTTTCCATCAGGCTGCTCGTATTGGATGGAAGATAATTTTCAACGAAGATCTCTCCCAATTTGGCCTTTAAATAAGTATCGGTATCTGGTTGCAGCCAAATTCCGCGAATGATATCAACTCCTGACGCGAATTTGAATAAATCCGTCTCCTTCTTACAGCCCTTGCGGGTGATAAATGTTAAGGGTTTGCCAATTTTCCACAAATCTGAATTTACCGGATAATAATCTGGTATATCTGCCAGCACCGGCCGTAATGTAATGCGGATATCACGGGATGTAGGTAAAACAATATCTTTATGACCATCAATATCATCTCCGCCATTCACCAAACCCAATTCGCCAAGGTTTTTTGAACCCATGAAATTCAAAACAGGGGCATCAACATAGGTGATGGGGATTTCAAGCTTACCATCAAAGGCAGTCGGGAATTCCCGGTTGGTGACATACAATTTGGCATAGCTGTCGCGACTATCCTTATTGCCCCGTAACAGCAGATCCATACCCAATGCTTTGATTTCAACCATCACCTCCACAAAGGCGACATCAGGATCCGGAAGACCAATTTCTCTTCTCAGATCTTCATTCCGGACCTTTACGACATCAGCCTGCAAATCTTTTACGGCTTCAGGGTACTGACCGGTAAACAGGACAGAAGGATAACCCAGCAAGGGTCTTTGTACTTTGATTGAAGGGTCAGTGAAATATTCACCATCTTTTTCCGGAAGGGTATTTCCTATCCGGACAGTCTGCGGCTGTACCCTTCTCCTGAAGTCACAAAAGCCTTCTGAGGCAGGTCCGGCAAAAACGATTTTCGCTTTTTCATCAGGTCCGCCTCCGGTGATATCAGCGAGACGAACCCGGAAATCATATCGGGTTCCATACTTCAAATGGCAATTCGTTAACCCGGCGGCACTGTAATATTTGGATTTCTTTACTTGTTTTGCTAACCCGGTGTGTTTATCGACGATGTCATTCTTCTCTTTCTGAAAAATATCAATTGCATCAACATCAGGCAGTACCAGGCTATTCCCGATCCAGTTGGTAAAATAATGCGGCAACCAATAAGGTTTATCGTCTTGCGGATCCAGTTGCGCTGGATAAACCTCAACGCCCAGTTCTTTTTCAAGACCTGCACTGTCAATGGTAAGATCTGCTAATTTTATAGCTACATCATTCCTGATTTTACAGAGCGATGTCCAGTCATTTTCATCAATATCCTTATGTTCCCTTACATCGACACGATATTGCATCACGCCCATAGGGGCCTCGTCCCCTTTCGATTTAGTGGCCTGCTTCATCTGCCGGTTCATCCAGATCAGCAATTGTTCATCATCCCATCCCAGGCGAATCCCAGCTTCCGTGATCACAGGTAATTCTTTATCTTCTTTCTCGCGCAGCAAATCACTACTTACCGGCTGATTTGCATGAACTATTTTACAGAACCCATCTGCATATTGTTCGGCCTCAATCAGCAGTTCATCCATGGCAGTGGGTTGAACCGGATCGTCTTCATTGGCGGGATCAGGAACCGCGCTCAGTAAAACCGGAAATTGAACTGCAGCAAACAAAGTGCGTTCGGCGTTTTTCTCCAATTTCGGAATTCTTGCCGCATACCTTTTTACGATCAGCTGATCCAGACTCATTGCTGCAAAGTAGCTGCATTCAGCGGCAAGGTCGGCGTAAATCCAACCGCCATCTTTTACCACGGACGGATCAACAGCAAAGGTCTTTTCATAAATGAATCCTGCTTTCTCGGCGAGCGCCGGCTGACGCAGACAATAAGCGAATACCTTTCCCCAGTCCAGGCTGTCGTATGATGGCTTGAAACTTGGGTCTTTATCCGGTTTGTTTTTGATGGCACAATGATAGCTATCGTCAATGGCCGCATCTTGGGTTCTGGGTGTCGTAAAATTGAAGCTGTTCCTATAACTTTCGGGCAGATATTTCCGGACCTGGAGTTTCTGAGTTGGCTTTATTTTCAATGTCTTGGCCGGTTGAATCCCACCAAGTTGCTTTGCCATCTCCTCAAATATCCCCTTTACATCTGCCGGCATAGCCTGATTGACTAACGGGAATATTACATCCGGGCTCAATATTGAAGGATAAGCTTCCGGGTCTTTACCGATTCGTGCCTGCAGTGCAATGGTTGAATCGCACCATGCCGGTGTATCCATTGCAATTTGGTCAGCTAGTGTCGGATCCAGGTTCCGGGGTATGATTAATACCCGGATGGTAAGTTGGTTCCCTGCCCACTTTTGCGGAAAGGTCAGGATTGATAAAGTTGCTGCCATATATTGAAAGATTATGCGTTAATTTTTTATTTAATTCAATAATGATCAGGAGATCTGACGCTGTTCCTCCCAAGATTCACTGAAGTTGATATTAATGATAAAGCAGATACTGATGTCCAGACTGAAATTGACCTGAGCAATCATATTCGTCTCTCCTCCAAAACGATCCTGCACTTTGCCGCTTGCCTCAATTTGTATGGTAACCGTAACAATTCCACCCAAAATTTCAGCACGACCCCTGAAAAGAATAAAGGCACCAATCGTTATCTGTGTACTGTCCAGGCTCATTTCCACGCCTGTTGCAAAGTATACACTGACACTGCCGATAACCGGTAAGGCAACCACCGCTTCCACCCCAAAACCAAACTTCATATAAAGGGCCGGTCCAATTGCCGTATCTGCACTGATACGAACAGTAACCTGGCCTACGGCGTAGATCGATCCCAAGCCAACACTTACGCACATTACACTCAATTTGCCATAAAATTCCACATAGGCACCTGCGCTGGGCATTGGAATTCCGTTAGTGGGTGGCAGAGGAATGGCAACATTAAAATAAACACCTGCCTTCAACCCGGCCTCAAGACGCAAGGGTGCTGCAGCAGTGTCCAGTTCAGGTGGCGGGAATTTGATGACAGGAATTTCCTTATCGGCCTGGAATTTATATTCCCAGTTATTGGGACTATTGCTCATTGCAATTTTTAATCCTTGCTCCAAAACCGCTTTGTAATCGCCTGCCGATAGGGAACTGAGTAAAACCAGGATATCATATACCGGTTTTAAATCCGGTCCAAACTCCAGCACCGGTGACTTGAAAGCGGGTGCTGAACCTTTTGCAGTATCAAAATTACCACGGATAAGCAAGAGACGTTTGAATGATCCCAGATCCACCACCATCACCACATCGTTCATTTTGTTAACCCAGCTTGCGGCATCGGGCGTACTGTTTATATCCAGGTTCAGCTTCGCATCAGCGCCCCCATTTTTGTACTCAATGTAAACTTTTACATATTCGTTATCAACGATGTACCAGGGACCCGGCGGCAGCAATTGCTCCATAATATTTGCCGGATTTGCCAGATTGATCAGCTTATATCCCTCTTCAATGATATTCATATCAAAACCAGCGGTTAATTTCGGCAGATCTTCCAGCTTGGGGAAAACACCCTTACTGTTCATTAACCGGTAAGCATCAGCCAGATCAGGAATGCTGCCTTTCAGCTTATCCTGGCCGTTTTCGAAAAACGGGTTACGGAAAAGCACTTTGTTTTCGCCGGTGCTCAACAGGAAACCATACTGACTGAGACGGTCTTCAAGGTTTTTGAATAATTCACTTGCCTCGGCAACATGAACCGGGTTATTTACTTTATAATCTTTTTCCTGTTGCTGCTTGATTTCTATGGTGCCATCGACGAAATCGCGTTTCCCTTCTCTGATCAGCGGAACTACATCATTATTGCTCAACGGGAGGACCTCTTTCGTCAATTTATCATGTTTCACTACACTCCAGCTTCCTTCCTTCGGCAATACGGGTGTACCTTTTGCAGCTGCCACGAAAACTCGGTCGCCATTTTTGTCAATACCGGGATTTACTTCTACCCTCGTGATCCGCATTTGCTGTTTACCCTTCTGTATTCTTACTACACAATCAACCGGGCCGCCCAATCCATGCATCATCGTAAGCAGGTTTGCAAAATCTTCCTGATCTATGAATACACCTCTTGGCCTTAATTGCAAGTATCCCAACATGCGTTGGCTGACAACCAGCTGATTGACGGCACCCTGGACTACCTCATCAATCTTAACATCTGCATCAAAATAGACCGGGGTCAACTTCACCGACAGGCTTTGTCCTCCGCCTACATCCGCCGGATGTCCCTGGTCATCAATATAAACGCCGGACGTCTTATTCCAGGTTGCAGCAAACGGAGCCAGTGTGGCGTCTTCCTTAATATTCCGCACATTGTAAACCCCCTGTACCATCCCCGGATGAAATTTATATGCACGATCCTTCTCCATATTAATGGCAGATTGGATTGTTGGATCATCCTTTATGGGTGTCCGGAAATCATAAAGACCATTGCTTTCCGCTTTCCATCCGCTGTCGGTTCGCCATTCAAAGCCATTACTGCCCCGGTAGATGGTGATGGTACGAACCACCCGGATGGCCCAGGGATAAATTACGCTCTTTACCTGTACCACTTCATGGGCGGTTCTCCCGCGCCATACGTCAAACATGGCCTGGGAAGTCTGTGCCAGTGCCGCATTTTCATTGATCCAATGACTGAATACATTGGCTCCGTACCCACTGAAATCATATCTTTCCAGTGGAACATATTTATCGGGATCAAAACCCGTGAGGGTACCGAATTCATCATTAAAGATTTCGGTTACACTACCCGAAAGAATACTGCGGGCACCTGTTGCCGGGAACCATAGGTTATAGACGTTTGGATACTGATGGGCGCTGCCAAAGAACTTTTTGTTTTTATTGATCTGATCTTTAAGTCCGGTTGTTGTAATTTGTAAACCGGTGGCTGATTCATTGGTAAAATTCTTCTTTATCAGATCAAAACCGGGTTTATTGCTTGGATCTGCCGGATCCTTATAATACATGGCCAACGCCAGCATCCCGTAAGGCAACGTAAAATAACTCCATACGGCAAAGTCTTTTTTATTCGGATCATTGTACCAGTCGCTCACCTGCTGGCTTAACGGAATGGGGGCAATACTGACGGGATCAATTCCTGTATTGGCAATCTGTGCAGGAACACCATCATTCATGAACATCAGAACGCCGGGAAAAGGATCTGTTGCAACATTACTGACCGGAGAAATATTGATGACGGGCTCCCAGCTGATCTGCGGTAACGTGAAAATCTGCACAAAACGGCTGGCGGCATGTACATCCATTCCCCTGATGCTGAATGGGCTCCCTTTAACATCCTCTTTGACAATATGTGTTTTTCTGAAAACAAAATCATCATTCGCAAAACCCAGGCTGACCCCGAGCAAGTCAGCATTGGTACTTACGTCTAACAGGGTAAAAGCATTCAGAAAAGGTGAACGAATGTTATCCTTAATCTGTATTTCACTTTTTAAATACAGATTATTGTCCTCATTCAACATTTTTGCTGTCATGTCGGGATTTCCAACCGAAGCATTCCAGGTATTATGCAGGATTTTTTGTTTGTTTTCCAGGTTGGTACGATGGATGGATTGAAGCACTTCCGGATTCAATACAGATGCGATCCGGATACCCTGTTTTTTTAAGGGATTGATTGCTTCGACCGGTGGAATTGCCGGCTGAGGCGTTGACGGTTTATCCCCCAGGAAAAAGTTAACTTCTGGCTCCTCCATCTGGTTCCAGTTCATCAGGCAAACCAGCAAAGCATTGATGTCTGTCAGTTCATACGTGTTTAACTGATTCGTTTTGCCCAGATTTCTCAGGCCTTCAGCCACAACGATTTCCCTCCTTCTGAAGAAGGATATATTCGCTGCATAGGGATCGGGTAAGGTTGGAAGATATTGTAACAACCCAAACGAATACACCAGAAGGCCTTTGTTAAAACTGTCTTCGGTTTTTAAATCACCATACAAAAACATCCCGGTTACCGGGCTTACCGTTAGTAATGCATTATTCAATGCAACGGCTGTACTCACAAATGTTATGGGCGGAACAGGTTTTCCTTTTTCAGGAATGAAACGCTTTATCCAATTGTCAAGGATGATATTATCATCATAAAGCATCACGTTTTTGAAGGTTTTGCTCACACTCAGCGCAAAGACCGTCTGCAAACTCTCTACTTTGAAGGGCAGGCCATCCGCCTGAACCGGTTTGTTAACATTGTTGATACAGTTCGCCTGCGCTACCAAGCTTTCAATACCTGCCAGCAAACAATCGTAGAAGAGGAAAAACTGCTTGGTATAATACAAATCAATACACTGGACCGGATCCGGCATCTCCGGCGAGGTTTCCTTCCAGAGGTTGTATCGCTGTTTGCCGATTGGATTGTAGGCAAAAAAAGTGGCGATGTTGATTCGTCCGGGCATGAACATCACCAGGGCATTCTTCAGACTGGCAAAACTTTTTTCAAACAGATTCACATCTTTTAATCCCATCCAGGTCATTCGCAATCCCTCACCGACCATCACAGCCATTGCACCTGTGCCATCGGCCTCCAATGGAGCGCTGATATCAATGACCGCAGCATTCAGGCCCCAGAAACTATCGGTAATCGCAGCCGTTCCTGTGGTCGGGCTCACTGTGCTTTTACATTGCCGCACGATCATCTTTGGAGCGTCAGCCTTGAAAGGAATCAGGATGCGGTTTAAGAAGAGATTCCATTGTATGGGCTTGTTAGCCTCGAAGGCGAAATTCACTTCCTGCCCATAAAGTTTCCAATTGGCACTGCCAATCTCTTTAAATTTGGCTCCCAGGCTGCTAACCGTAAAAGTCATTGACTTTGGCAGTGAAATGGTTGCTTCCTTTACATCGAGCCCATAAGTGTCAGGGTTATCATTAACCACTTTTTGTTCCAGGTTCAGATGGATCGTTGCCGTAACACCGGCAGGAATCACCATTTTGTCGGATCCGTCAATGTTCACAGGTGCGCTGAGGTTTATTTCGCCGTTTGCAACGGTTAAGCCGCAATACAGATTATCCGGGGTGGCAACTGCAAATTTATCAGCCTGGATCCATACACTGCCTTTGGGGATCTTATAGACTTTCTGGCCCGTTTGATAGAGCATTTTGCTGACTTCCAGGGGCAATAACAGGAAAGGCATGGGAGCTCCTTTTAATGAAACCTGCACCAATGGTATGATCCGGTAAAAATCAAACCAGATTCGGCGGCCTTCCCGGTTAAAAACCGGGCCGATCGTATTGCTGATACTGGCTCCGCGCGCCCAATCAGGCACACTGCCACTAACCTGGCTGCTGATAAAAGGAACTTCCCTCCTGAAAACCCGGGTATTCACATCAGCTGCCTTCCTGGTTTCCTGAACATCTTTTATCACCTTATCCAGGTGTTCCAGGTCCTTTGTTTCCAGATGCCGGGTCGTAAAATTTTCGAGTTGTTCAAATTGAAAAAAACCGGAGGTACTTAAAGCGGATTCACCCATTAAAGCTGATGCAACTGCTTGCTGTAACGCCAACACCTGCGCGGTGTCCCGGTTCTTTGCCATCGTGATATCGCCACAGAGCCGTGCCAGTGTACCGACCAATGGATTTTCTGTATTTGACAAGGTTTTTGCCATAATCGTAATATTAAAAGACGTGTTGCAATCTGATTTTTAGCTATTTACGAAATACAATATTGCCTCGTAATGAATTTTTAAAATCATTACAAACTGGTTGTATTGTAAAAATGAAAATTATCTATTATATTATATCCCAATTGCTTTTGATGCTTCGTTATGAATATAAATCAATAACGTAAATATCATGAAGTAAATTTAGTGTATTATTTATCATTTGTCAAGAAATATATCACACATTAAATGTATAAAATATCAATTAAGCGAGCCCCGGCTTCCAGATCGTGCAGGTTTCAATCCCTTATGGGAATATGTGGTTCTTAGGATAAAAGGAAGAAGATAAAAGGAGTAATCTGGTATCGATAGCTCCATGACCTGTTCAAATGAGTGACCTGCCCGTACCGGAATTCGTGATTTATCAAAATTTGAACCTCTTTGTAAAGATCAATTAATCTGAATTTTGCTTATCTTGCAAGTTATTACCACCTCCTAAATGAAGAAACCCAAATTATCATCGGCGCCGGATTCCTTAAAGCATGAAAGTGCTCTTCAAAAAACGCTCCTTTTCCCGATTGTTGGTATTGGTTCATCGGCAGGTGGATTGGAAGCCCTGGAACAATTTTTCACGAATATGCCCATCAACTGCGGGATGGCATTCGTAGTGATCCAGCATCTCGATCCGAATCACAAGGGCATCCTGGCAGAGTTGCTTCAGCGGATCACCAAAATGCAGGTGTTCACGGTGACAGACATGATGAAGGTGAAACCGAATTGTGTATACGTCATCCCCGCAAATAATAGTATGTCCATTCTCAATGGCGCATTGTATCTGTTTGAACCCATCGAAAAACGCGGTCTCCGCCTGCCCGTTGATTTTTTCTTCCGCTCTCTGGCTGATGACCGGCTGGATCAGAGTATTGGCATTATCCTTTCCGGTATGGGCTCCGACGGAAGTTTGGGGATCAAGGCCATCAAAGAAAAAGGCGGAAAGACACTGGTGCAGGACCCCGCATCTGCCAAATTCGACAGCATGCCTCGTAATGCCATTGATATGGCCCAGGTTGACGTGGTTGCCCCTGCCGAAATGTTGCCTTCCAGGCTCATCTCGATTGCCCAAAAATTCCCTAAAACAGTCCCTGTTCCTGAAGAGGAGAGGGATCCCAGCTCTCTCGAGAAAATCATCCTCCTGATGCGAACCCATACCGGGCACGATTTTTCGCAATACAAAAAAACCACGGTATATCGTCGCATTGATCGCCGGATGGGGATTCACCAGATCAATAAAATAGCATACTACGTGCGCTTCCTACAGGAAAACCCGGCAGAGTTGGATATCCTTTTCAACGAAATGCTGATCGGGGTGACCGGCTTTTTCCGGGACATTGACGTATGGGAAGGAATGATAAAAAAGGGAATCCCGTCGCTGTTAGAAAAATTCCCCGAACGACATATCCTGCGTGCCTGGATTCCCGGCTGCTCTACCGGGGAAGAAGCTTATTCACTGGGCATGGCTTTTAAAGAAGTCCTCGAAAAGGTTAAGCCGGCCAGGCATCTGTCATTACAGATTTTTGCCACCGATCTTGACGATAACGCCATCGATAAAGCCCGGAAGGGCATTTTCCCGGCTGCAATCGCTGATGAAGTTTCCCCTGCCCGACTGGAACATTTTTTTATTAAATCCGAGGATCATTGGCGGGTAAGCCAGGAGATCCGGGAAATGGTGGTTTTTGCACCACAAAACGTGATCAAGGATCCTCCTTTTACCAAGATCGACATACTCAGCTGTCGTAACCTGCTTATCTATATGAACCCCGAACTGCAGGAAAAACTGCTGACCCTGTTCCATTACAGCCTTAACCCCGGAGGGCTCCTCTTGCTCGGCACTGCGGAATCACCCGGAGCTCAGAGCGATTTGTTTACCGTTGTAGATAGCAAATTGAGAATTTACCAGCGTTCCGGTTCTCCCAGGTTGGATGAACTTTACAATTTTCCGGCCTCATTTTCCCATACAAAACAAGATGCAATGAAAAATAAGACCCCGTTAAAAGTTCCGGATAACCTTCAAACCCTTACCGATCAATTACTCCTGCAACAATTTTCCCCATCAGGTGTTCTGGTCACTGATCAGGGCGACATCCTTTATATCACCGGAAATACCGGAAAGTACCTGGAGCCCGCGGCCGGAAAAGCAAACATGAACATCTTCGCGATGGCACGCGAAGGGTTGCGCAATGAACTCCCCTCCGCTTTTCGCAAAGCCCTGCAGAATTACGAAAAGGTGGTTTTGCATCATATCCGGCTGGAGACGAACAAAGGAATCCTGCAGGTTGAGGTGATTATCCGGCAGATAGAAAATCCTCCAACCCTGAAAGGCAAGATCCTGCTGACTTTTACGGATGTGTTGGACCAGACATCGGGAGCTTCGAAAACAAGAAAAGGAAAAGCCGCTGCCACTACTTTCCAACCCGATCCGGAACCTGAACTTCTTCGACTCAGAGAAGAACTTCAAAGCATGCGGGAAGAGATGCAGACTTCTCACGAAGAACTGCAATCCACCAACGAAGAACTACAATCCAGCAATGAAGAACTGACCACTTCGAAGGAAGAGATGCAGAGCCTCAACGAAGAACTGCATACCATGAATATCGAGCTCCAAAGCAAGGTAGATGATTTTTCCAGGGTTAACAACGACCTGAATAACCTGCTCAACAGCATAGAAATTGCCATCCTTTTCCTTGACCGGACGCTGCAGATCCGCCAGTATACCGCGATGGCCACAAAGATTTTTAAGCTGATCCCCGGCGATATCGGAAGGCTCTTTACCGACCAGGTTACCGATCTCGACTACCTGGACATGTACAAGGATGCCAAAGAAGTGATGCGATCGCTGGTATTCACCGATAAAGTCATTCCCACCCGCGACGGACGGTGGTACAAAATCCGTATCATGCCTTACCGAACTTTAGAAGATAAAATTGATGGCCTGGTACTCACCTTTATCGACATCACGGAAAGGAAGCTTGCCGAAGAAATCCTGATGGAATCCCAGTCGGTATTTCGTTCGCTCATTCATGCCGTCCCCGGTGTGATCCTCGGCTTATCGTCGGACGGGAGTATCATTGAGTTTAACCCCCGTGCCGAAAAACTTTTTGGCTATAAACGCATCAATGTGTTGGGGAAAAATTATTTTGATATCTTTATTCCTGAATCCTCTCGCAAGAAAGTGAAGGCAGATATGAAGAAATTACTGTCCGGAACATTGCCCAAGCTTTACAAAAACCCGGTAAAAGCAGCAAACGGAAAGGATTTACTCATTGAATGGTCGGCGCATAAGTTGTTGGATGAAAAAGGAAAATTATCCGGAATCATCACTGTAGGAGAAAACATCACCAAACCATGAAACAGGAAAAAAAGGATCTGTCCAAAACAACCGCCCTGCGACGAAAGGCAGAAGTCCAGTTAAAGCAAAAGAATATCGGAAAACCGGCACCGAAAGCTGAAGCTGATACGCTGAAACTGCTTCACGAGCTGGAGGTGCATCAGATCGAGCTGGAGATGCAGAATGAGGAGCTGCGCCAGGCGGTCGATAAAGCAGAAATCGCAACCGAAAAGTTCATTGAACTTTATGAATTTGCCCCGGTAGGGTATTTTACACTCAGCCACGACGGAACCATGACAGAGATGAACCTCCGCGGCGCCTGGATGCTGGGTAAGGATCGTTCGACCCTGGCAAACCGGAACTTCAGAAGTTTCATTTCCGTGGAAACCCGCTCGGTCTTTAACAATTTTTTACAGACTGTCATTGACACCCAGCTGAAGCAAACCTGCGATGTGAGCCTCACAACCCGGGCAGATCCCTCCATTTTCGTTCACCTTGAAGGCATTGATACCGGCGATCATCAGCGATGCCTGATTACTGCAATCAACATCACAGAACTTATGGAGGCTGAGAAAAACCAGGAACAGTTAAACCGCCAGCTAAATCAGCTCAATGCCACCAAGGACAAATTGTTTTCCATTATCGGTCATGATTTAAAAGGCCCGATCACCAGTATCCTGATGTTCTTCAAATTATTCAGCGAAGACCTGCGCCACAACAAAATTGAAAAGTTCGAAGATCACATTTTACAGATCACATCAGATACCGAACAAGCCCTCATTTTGCTCGACAACTTACTTGCATGGGCTAGAACACAAACCGGTCAGTTAAATTTCAAGCCTGAAAAGATTGCTTTACACCCTGCAATTAAGCAAATCGTTGAATTGTTAAACTCATCTGCCAAGGTGAAAAACATTTCCATTAAGCATGAACATCCTGATCATACGATGATTTATGCGGATCAGAATATGTTAAAAACGATTCTGCGGAACCTTATCTCAAATGGCATAAAATTCACGAACCCGGGCGGTAAGGTTGCCATTTATACCAACACCGACCGCAAACAGGTTGAAATAACCATTGAAGACAATGGCATTGGTATGGACGATGAAACCCGTAATAAGCTGTTCCGTCTCGATGCCAACATGATCAAATTCGGCACTGCCAACGAACCCGGTTCCGGTCTCGGACTCATCCTCTGCAAAGAACTGGTAGAAATCCATGGCGGAACCCTCCGGATCGAAAGTGCCCCCGGACAAGGGAGTAAGATTCATTTTACTTTACAGAAACCTTGAAAAGTAGTGCGTATTAACCTGTGAAGAAATTTCAGATTTTACCTTTTACTTTTTACATTTGAACCTCAATTGAGCGTTGAGGCGAATGCGTTATGAGTTGGTGAACGGGTCAGCGCTGGAATCTGTCATTTGGAATTGAATGATTCAGGATAAAAAACGATATTGATGAAAAAACTATTTTTAACGCTTCTTGCAGTTGTTGCATTTTTTACCCTTTCATTCAGTCAGTCGGAAAAACTAACGGACACTGTTTTTTATTCCGGAGAAATGGTGTTTTACGGATACGATTATTCTCATTTCCAGCTGGTAGATGGCAAAAGGATGACACAGGATATCAAAAAATTTATCTTCGGCTGGAATGATTTCCTGGACGTAAAACTAAACAAGCGAGTCCTTGCTTCTTTATTCAGGAAGGATAGAGTAACCATCAACCAGGAACCGACTGATGAAAAAAACCGGCCGCTACGGTCATCTGAGTTGGTTTCAACAGCCCGGACAATCATCTCAAAGGATTCGATCCAGTCCTATTTGAGCAATTACAATTTCCGGGAGAAGGACGGGTTGGGGTTTGTAGTGATTTTCGAGAACTTTGAGAAAGAGAGCAAAAGTATATCTGGCTATTTTGTCTTTTTTGATATCGCTACAAAAAAAGTGATAAAGGCAGATTATTTTAACTCATTTGACAGGAATGGATATAATCGCGTCAATGACTGGGCGATTGCGACGGTGATCGCCATGAAAAAATATTCAAAACTCTACAAAAAAAAATACATTGGGCCCAGGAATCCTTTGTATTATCCGCTTAATCCGTGACAGGGAAATTCTAAATTTGCTTAATCGCCACTGTGCAAGGATAGTTTAGATTTCACCGCGGATTTTTTAGAACGCTGATGAAGCGGATGTTGCTGATTTACGCAGATTAATTTTATCCGCGACCATCCGTATAATCTGTGTTATCCGTGTTCTCCTTCTGTTCTCTGCAGTGAAATTCAACTTTTTACATCTTCCGGTTTACTACCGTGAAAATCCGGGTAATATTGAACCCCAGGTAGATGTTCCCGTTGAACCAGCTTCCACCTGTTTCGGAGATGATGCTTTCCATGTGTTCGCCCATTGAGTTGGTGAGGAAGATCTGAAAAACATGGCCTCCGGTTTCGATGTCAACCCCGGTGGAAAAGGAGCTGAAGGCAGGCCGGGAAGAAATCTGCCCGGGCAGGAGGTAATAGTATTCGGCATTGATGGAAACCCGGTGACTGATCTTCATCCGACCACCCATACCGATTGAAAATATGTTGTTATTATCTTTGTAAGTAGCCACGAGATTTTTATGCACATAGGTAGGCGCCAGTTGCAATGAGAGCGATTCAGTGAATTTCCGGGCAAGGATTAACTGGGCACAATAGGCCATCCGGGAAGTGAAATAGTTCTTGCGGTCAGGATTGGCCCATTTGGTAGTATAAATGGAAGTACTTCCAAAAACTGCCAGGGTGAAAGGCATCCTGCGTGCACCGGTACTTTGGCGAAGCACTTTAACCTTCGCAAAACCGTCCCAGGTATTCTGTATGGTATTCAGCCCGGCCCCGATTCCGATCCGGTCGGTCAGTCCATACTCAACCCCAATCCGAACGGTGGACTGTTTCAGTCCGAAAAGATTCTCATATCCTGAATTGATCGCCCCGAAATGATGGGTAACCTGAAACAACAGATTCCCTTTGGGCATATTCTCACTTGAAGTTCCGATCACCACTTTTGTGGTCTTAAAAGTGGCTTCGGTATAATCCACCCGAAGTTCTTCCCCCTTGCTTAACAGGGTCATCAGGCTGTCCTGGGCATGACCAACGGAAATGGCACCAACAAAGAATAAGCTGAATAGTATAAGTTTATGCATGTTCATTGATCTGTTTTTAATTATTCAGGGAACCCTGGTTGATCCAGTTTTTGATCTTGGCAAGATCGCAGTCTGAAAGTTTGTTTCCTCCTTTTGGCATGGGTGACACGGTGGGGTCGTGGCTTACACCTTTCCAGAATTGACCGTTTAATGCCACAATGCTGAGCGTGGTGTAATTGTCGGTGACGATGTTATTTTGCGCGATCGCAGTCGCATGGCAAACATTGCAGTGAGCAGCCATGATCGGGGCAATGGTTTGCGCGTAGGAGGCATTCAGACTGTCGCAGGGAACTGAAGAATAAGGATACAGGTCGTACTCATTGTCATTGTAACAGGACGTTAAAAGGCCAATCAGGATTGACAGCAGGAACAGTTTAATCACGATTTTTTGCATGGATAAGAAATTAAGGTTTTCCAATGTTGATCCATTTCTGGAACAGGTTGATCTCACAAACCGACAATTTGTTCCCGCCGTTGGGCATGGCTTTGAATCCATTGTCGTGCCGGATCGCTCCCATCAGCCGGCCACTGTTGGCACAGTCCACTACCTGGCTGAAGGTTTCAAGACGCAGGTTGTTGGCAGGGCTCGACCCGCTGTGGCAGCCAATACACCAGGCCTGGATGATCGGATTGATCGAGTGGGTGTAAGTAACATTTGTTGAATCGCATCCGGTTGAATCACAATGGTTATTAAAACCACCTTGTTTGATCCACCAGTAGATAATACTCTTCTGCTCCGGAGTGAATGGTTTATCCGGGGGCATTCGTCCCAGAGAATTGCTGAACAGGACAGAATACAGCTTGCTGTTCTGCGGATCAAAAGGAATGACCAGGTTATGAATGCCGGTATAGCTGTCGAGAACATGGTCCCCTTTACTGGTTGCCTGGTCATGACAATTTGATTTGGCGCACCCGGTAAGAACTACAGGCAATACCGAGTTCTGAAAGTAGATCGTATCATGCGAACATTTAAACTCTGTTCCTGGTTCGGGCGGTTTAGGCGGTGCCACCGTCAGATCGGCATCATGGAGGCAATACGAAAAAATGAAGACAGGTGCCAGTATCAGCAACGATAACAATAATCTTTTCATTTCAGAAAAAGTTTGCGTTTAAAGAAGGAACAAACAGGCAGGTTAATACCAGTTATCTCGGTATGCAAAGTTATGCTTTTTATTCAGCGAAACATCTTCTGAAGTAGGAAGTCAGAAGTACAAAGCAGGAAAGGAGGATTAAGATCAGTGGGCAATGATATACCAGTCTGTTCCATTTGACTGGAGGGTAAACGCCTGCCATGCCTGCAGGTTGAATGATCCGACTCCGTCAATCGTTTGAGCACCTGAAGCAGTCACCATTACTGTTTGAGCTGAGTTGTCAATTCTTTTGATGATCAGTTTCCCACCAGTGTTTCCGGCCGCATCTGGCAAGGTGATTATAACATTCCGGAGACCTGCATCAATCAGGATGGTACCATCAGCCACATCAGCAACTGAATTGTTACTTATTGTAGTTATCGGTGATTTGGCGGGGCCCCAGGATGTGGTACCATCACCATTGGAGGTCAGCATAGCGCCAGCAATACCACGGGTAATTGGCAGTTTATATCCGTCGTTTCCCGGGAGCGAGGCATTACCTGCTGTTCCTGTTCCATTATTGATGATTAACGCACCATTGACGGTTATAAACTGATTATCGGGATCGGCATCAAATTTCCCAACCAAAAGGGATTGTTCCATGACCTGGCTCCCATTATCTCGCTGCTGGTTGTCGATAAACAACATGTCGCTCCCGTTATATCCATAACCCGCTAAAGCGCCCAATGCCACATTTCGGCTACCGGTATAATTTGAGCTTAGGGCCTGGTTCCCAAAGGCTGAGTTGTAACTTCCGGAATGGTTTCCCCCCAAAGTATTTGAACCAACGGCTGTGTTATATTCACCATCTATATTATCAGAAAGTGCATTTAACCCAAACCCCGAATTGCCCATTCCCGTTGTGTTATCCTGCAGGGATTGATGCCCAAAAGCACAATTCAAACTCCCGCTGGTGTTTTTTTTCATGGAATTAAATCCGAAAGCATTGTTGTATGAGGCAGTATTAACCTGAAGAGCATATTCGCCAACTGCATTATTCGAAGACCCGGCAGCGTTGGTATATAACGCATGGTCACCGATGGCTACGTTTGAAAACCCGCTAACATTTGAATACAGTGCACTGTTACCCAATGCAGTATTTCCCGTACCAAATGTATTTGAATAAAGTGCCTGAAATCCGATCCCGGTATTATTCTGACCGGTCCCATTTGTAAAGAGTGCCTGATAACCAACCGCAACATTGTCGAAGGCTGTATTGTTGTACAACGCCGAAGATCCAACGGCAGTGTTACGGCTTCCGCCTGCAGCAGAGAGTGATTCAGATCCGACGGAGGTATTACCAAATGAACCCGATTTCAGTCTTTGTGAATACGTTCCGACCGCCGTATTTCCTGATCCGTTGGCGGCACTTAAGGCCATATAACCCAGGGAAGTATTATAAGATGCCGAATTAATCAATCCGGATCGCTGACTATTCACCTTGAAAACCAGATCCTGTGCATCGGTGGTTCCGATAAAATCGGTGCCGGGTGTCGTTGCTGAATTACCCGCCAGCGCCCAGCCACTTGCAGCGGCACTTGCCCGGAAAGCAACCCATTTTGCTGAATCCCAATAATAATAACCGGGGGCTACCGCTGTATTGCCCGACCCGGCGGTAGCGGTATTGTAAACCATCAAACTGGTAGCCGGGGAAACAATGGTGGTCAGATCCATCGTTGAGGTTAGTGCCACTCGTGGAAGGAGTAATCCTTTGCCAGATGCGCTGACTTCCAGTGCGGCGGATTGATCCGGGGTGTTGGTTCCGATTCCGACTTGTCCGGAAGACGACAATGCAATAGCAAGTAATCCTATACAGAATAGCTGTTTCATGGTTTATTTTATGGTTGGAAATGGCAAAAGTAGGCAAACAAATCCTAAATACATCAATATTTTTTTATTGTTCCGGTTGCCCGGATATATTGTGTAGCTTTACATGGCTTCATCACCAATCTGATAAATGGGTGGAGTAGTCAATTTCATTTTAATACTATCATCAAAGACAACCATACCATGAATGTAAAAAGAATTTTTGGAGCCATATTGACAATCCTCGGCATTGGAGGATTGATCTATGCCGGTGTTGTGTTCGCCAGTACTTCAGGCGGAACCCGTGATGTCAAGTCATTGATCATTTTTGGGATCCTGGGAATCGTATTTTTTATCGCCGGCATCGGCCTGATCAAAACCACCAAGGACGAGTCATAATGTGTTAAGCGATCGATCATGGAAAATCAGTTCACATTGAAGGTAAGGCTGGCAGCCCCACCTGAAATTATTTATACTGCCTGGCTGGATGGAAAGAAACACGGAGAAATGACCGGTTCCGCTGCTACAGGTTGGCCAGAAGTGGGTTCATACTTCACTGCCTGGGATGGATATATCTCTGGTAATAATCTCGAACTGGTTCCTTTTAATAAAATACTCCAGTCATGGAGAACCACTGATTTCAAAGAAGAAGAGGTGGCTTCGTTGCTGGAAATCCGGATTGAAGCGTGGGGGGACGGAAGTGAGCTTACGCTGATCCACACGGGGATTCCCGAAGGTGAGACGGATTATAAGCAGGGCTGGATCGACTTCTATTTTGAACCGATGAAAAAGTATTTTTCGGGAGAATAGTCTGTACATCTGCAAGGAATTAACTACCACCAAATTATTTCCTTGTTTAAAAGAAATAAATTTTATCTTTACTCATTGATACGGACACACCTGGTCCGGCTGCGATTACTTCAAAATAATTCCATTTGGAACATGACGATCTCCAAAAGTCATATCATGCGTTATCCTTCAGCAATCCTGAAAATTTCACAATCATCATATTTACGAATGTGTTTGCTTATTGAAATGTTACTGTTCAACAATCCCATAAGGTTTTCTATAATCACAAGGCTGGTCCCGACAGAGACCGGAACGCTTCTGATTTGCTGAATTCCATTTGGATTGTAACAAAAAAAAACAATAATTCAACGCAGATGAAAGAGCCGCCAGCTCGAAATGTGGTGAGCAGGAAACTGTTCATCCTTATGCTTTTGATATCGGTTACCTTCATTGGGTTTAGCCATAAAGCCAATGCCCAGGGATGGTCTTTTACTTTTCAACTGGCACAGTCGGGGCCTTGCGGCACAACAGTACCGCTGGTCATTCCTCCCTTGCCAAACTTTGGAATTCCAAACAAGGGCGCCTGTGAGTCGTTGCGACAGATATTGCTCAGCATCCAGTCGAGCACACCAATAACTGATGACCAAGGTCATTTTATCGGTTACTGCAGATTATTCCTAACCTGTACACAATGCACCGGCTCTGACATTGTTATTCCCGGACAATCTACTCCAGGTTCTGTTTCATTCGATGGGTTGTTCAAGGGAGAAGCCTATTTTACTCCGCATGAAAGTTCTGCTTTCGAGGATTGGGCAAAAGACTACAAGCAATTGCTGGATTCTTACGGAATCACCAGTATCCTGGGCAATCAGTTGAGCATATTCCAGATCCCGACGACCGGCGACAAGAAACAGGATGCGTATTACAAGAAACAGGTTGATGATTTTAATCCTGATGTTCCGGATGATCTTCCTCCGGCTCAAGCAAACCCGGTAAAGCCTTCGACAGGGGTTGTGAGCCTGCTTACCACACCGGAAGAACAAAGGAAACGGGATGCGTGGTATGAAGAGAACGGGTTCAATAATCTTACTTTGGTAAACAGTGACAATGCTATGGATGAAGGCGGAAATCAACCGGCTGGAAGGAGCATTGAAGAAGCGTTACTGAGGACTTCCATTGGTGAAGCAGACGGACTGGCGGGCGTTATCGGCAACGGCATGTTGAATACAGTAGATGGAACCATGGAGGGGCTACAAACGGTATTTGACCAGGCCGGAACGGGCAATCTTGAACTGGCATCGGAAACCGCGAATCAATTACCGGAAAAAGTTGTGGTGAATGCCGTGACGAAAACAATAAGTGATTGGGTCGCCGATAAATTAACAGACATCGGTTTTGGCTGGATGCTTAAAAGCGTTTCCGGAGCGGAAGAAGTGCACAAGGCGGCAAAATTCGGCCTGGATGTATGGGGAAATAAACAAGGGAAATAAACAGACAATGATCAGGATCATCAGAAATAGGCTGAAAACTACCCGGAAATCAATTCCATTCCTCCTCCTGTTATTATGGTCACCAGTAGTCTTGGGATCGGCCATGAATGGGGATTCACTGCGGTTTGAGGTCCTGGTGACAAACAAAATGCTGAATGATGTTCACATTAATGGCAAACTCATCCGTGCTGTTGACATTTCGGCTGATCGGCTTGCTTTGCTTTCCACTGCAGATCAATTTTATCTGGCCGGATGGGGAGGCATCATTCCTCTTGGGAATAAGAGTTCAGGAAATATCAGCTCCTTCGCATTCACCCCTGAATATTTATTGATGGCCATCCGGAAAAACGAACTTTGCACCCTCGATTCCCTTGGTAACCTGAACAAACTCTTTACCCTGCCTGCAGACGGAATGGGGATCAGTGCGGGAAAATATGTAATGTATGTTTATGATCGCAATAAATCCCGTAATAAAAACGCCCTGTATGTCATCGCCAGGGGCGGAAAATATACCAAGTTGATTGAACTCCCTGCCCCCATTGCTTCGGTGGTGGAAATGAAAAATTCAATACTGTTCACCAATGAGAATGGGCTGTTCAGCTATAATCTGCGGAATAAAGATTTAAAAGCGGTGGCCACTGTGCCCAAAGGAAAAGAAATAATTTCCATTGCCGTGGATACTGCAAAAAACAGGATCTATTTTTCGACAGAAGAAAACATATATACCATAAAGGATTCAAAGGCGGTAATCATCACCGATCAGGCCGGAGGAACATTGCGGTTCTTCAATGACGGACTCATCGTTTTTAACGCGGAAAAGAAAGTACTCGTCAGGATAGCAGGGATCGAGAATGAAATAATCGCCGAAAAAAAGGCCGTCAAACCCTTAGTCGTCGAAAAACATACTGCTGACACGCTTACAAATACAAGGGTGATTGATATGGTAAAAGCAGAACTTTCGGATGATCTGATCATACGGGTTATCAATAGTTCTCCGGTAAATTTTGATATGAGTGTTGACGGAATGATTTCTCTGTCGAACCAAAAAGTCTCATCCGCAGTCATCAAGGCAATGAAAAATGCAATGAAGAAAAGATCCGGTCCTGCACCAAATGAAAATAATCGCTGATGAAAAAATTAGGCCTCATTCTGATATTGCCTTTCCTGATTGTAAATTTTTTACACGCACAAACGGGTGCACCGCTAACCAATTCCACCATTATCAAGATGGTAAAGGCAAACCTGTCGGATGACCTGATCATTGGTGAAATAGACGGGGCTGAAGTGAATTTCAACCTGAGCACTGATTCTGTAAACTATCTGTCGGGCCAGCATGTTTCAGCCGAAGTTCTGCAGGCCATGAAGGATGCCAGCGGTACGCAAACGCCCGTGGTAACCCCTCCCCCAGTTATTCCTGTGCCCATAGAAACAAAAATTCTTCCGGCGGAAAATAATTCCGTACAAAATAATCCTGTCCGGTCAAATACCGAAACAAAGGAGATCCCCGTTCAGCAAAAGGCAGTTCTGGTCAATGACGAACCCAAACAGGCAGCGCCCTCCGAAGAAAAAAACAACACCGAGAGCAGCAACAACTACCTCATTGAGAAATCAACCACTACGGTTAATTCCATGAGTTATGTAAATCCTTTGAATGATCTGATTCAATTTTATGATAATCAGTTCACCTCGCTGATGAAGCGCATTCAGAAATGGGATAAACATGTGCGGGAATCGCTTGAAAATGAAAACCAACTGATGAAGACGATGGGGCAAATCCGGCAGAATCTCCTGGATAAAAAGAATGCGAACCCAAACCGTTTTAATAGTGAAATCACCAATCTTAAAGCCGCATTATCCAGTTACAGGACTGAGCATACCCTGTTAAAAGAGAAGATCCGTACCTATGGGAAAAATCTCACGGAAGAGCTGTTGACCCTCAATAAATCAACAGAAAGTTCAATTGAAACCGCTTTTGGCGAAGCCACCAAAAAAGTTGAAAAAACAGATCCCGACCCTTCCATCAACAACACCGACGCGTTGATTACCATTCCCCGCCAAACGTTTAAAGGAAACCTGAATATACATGTTGCTCCGCTGATTACTATTCCCGCCTGTTTCGAGAATGAAATCCTGCTGATCAGGGACACCATTGCACTTTGGACCGAAAAAGCACAGGTAATCATTCGAAAGGATTCGATACTCAAGATTCAGCTGGACCCATTAACACAGAAACTCGCTGCGTACCTGCAAAGCCCGAAGGAAAATCAAAAGTTAAACAAGCTGGATATTGATGCATTAAAAAAACAATGTGCCAGCATCACAAAGGATAGAAAAAATCTGGCAAAACAGATGGAAAAAGACAGTGAGCAACTCTCCGACAATCTCAACAAGTTAAAGGAAGATGTGATTGCGGCGATTAAGGAGCGGTTTATGGATGCAATTGAAAATATTGATCAAACCTACCAGGATAAATTTTAACTGTTAAAAACCCCCATGCTGAACCGGGAAAAGGCCAAACGAAAATGCATCAGCTTAAACGAATTTATTTTCGTTTGCTTTTTGCTTTCGATCCTTTCTCCGCTTTCTGCTTTTACCCAGGATAAAATTTATAAAACCGACGGCTCCGTCATTGAGACAAAAGTCCAGGAGGTAGGAGCCGCAGAAATCAAATACAAAAAATTCAGCAATCAATCCGGGCCAACCTATATCATCAACAAAAATGAAATCATAAGGATTGTTTATGAGAATGGGGAAAAAGAGGAATACAACCCCGGCCAGACAGATCAGCCCGCCATTTATCAGACACCCGTAGTAACACCCATGCCGGTTTACAGGACCCGCGACGGCAATGATGACATGATCATCACCTACCAGGGCGACAGCATCCGATGCATCATTGATTTAGCGGGAAGCAGTACGATCGCTTATCACATAAAGAAACAAGGAATTGATCCCAAGAAAGAGATTGCAATAACCGAAGTGCTAAAATATGCCAATAAAGGAGTGTGGTTTGATAGCAATGGTGTGGGTTCTTCTGCCGACATGGCAAGAAATTTTATTCTCAGCGAAAAAATCAATGAGGCAATCGCTGCTTATGCCCAATTGATTGCCAAAGACTCAACCAATGCGACCTTGTTTGCCGAAGATGCCTATGCCCTGGCGCTGGGTGGAGTCTATGAGGCGGCCCTGATGCGGCTTGACCATAGTTGGGCCCTGGGCGTCAATTCCCCGGATATTCCCTATTTCACATCACAGGTATTTGCATTGATGGGATATGATGACCTTGCCAATGCATACTGGACTACCTCAGGGACATACAAAACCCCTGGTTGGATCACTTCAAAATCGTCAGTATTGCTCAGGAAATTCAAAGATAAATCTGCAAAAACTGCAAAAATTAATCGCGAACAACTGATCGCAAATTTCAAACGGGCCAATCTGCTTGCTTCGCAAAAATCCTGGTTCCAATCCATTGCCTTGTTTCACAGAATTACCGACCGCTTTCCCAATGAATATCTTCCGTATGTAGGTTACAGCATTGCCCTGGAAAATACAGGCGCTTTTGAAAAATCAGTTCAGATAATAGAAAAAGCCATCACCCTTACCGGGAAAAACCAGGAAGACCTTCAGAAAAAACAATTTCTTGAGGAAAGACTGGCTTCTGTGAAAAGAAAACAAGCCACCGTCACGAATGGAGAATTACCGGGGTTCTCTCCGAAGAAGTTGCCGGATCGCTTCCGGCCCCAAACCATGATTTATGCCGGTGGGATGGCTGGACCTTCCATGATCAGTGTAAATGGAAGATTCGGCCGATTTACTTCCGGATCAACGACGACCTCCGCTGATTTCAGTTTCAACAACACCTCTGGCTTCAGGTATCTGAACCTTGGCATAAGCACCTATATACGCTATCGCAGCCTTGTCTCCGGGTTTGGATTTTTGCTGGGTGCCGGAGATGCCAAGCCCACTTATTCAATAAAAATATCTGTGGGCGTCAGCGTGATAAACAAAACCCAGACATCAAGCTTTGATGTGTTCCTGGATGTCAATGCCGGGCTGATCAAAGGTTCCTTGACCACTTATGGATTATCTATTGGAAAAACCCTTTATTTCGGAAAAAGAAAATGAGAAGGCTGTTTCCCATATTGTTAGGATTAATCTTTGGTTCCCAGTCAGCCTTTGCACAGGTGTCTAAACTGGAATCTTTCAGGGAAAAAGTGCTGCCGGAATACAGTATTTACTTTAGCCGGGCAGAACTGACAGAAAACGGTCAGCTGAGTTTATCCGCCACAGTCACCTATACCGGAATATCTGTCGAAGCCAGAAAAACAGTGATGGTTCCGATTGCCTCTGCATGGAAAGATTCCATCATTCTGGTCAACTATGGATCCAAAAGAGAGTTATGGGGGTGGAATGCCCGGACCGGAAGCACAAAGCTGCTGGACCAATTTGATATAAATGCGACGGCCATTGTCAGTCTACCCGGAACAGATCCGCGGCCCCATCCCTGGTTTTTTTATATCGGCTTTCAATTGGGCGGTGATAACCAGAGCAATATCAACATTGCGTTAAACACGCGATTGGGATTTTATCTGCTCAAAAACAGGTGGGACTTTGCCACTACGCTTTCCGGAGGCGTTACCGGAAATACCGCCTACGATGCCTCTGGCACCGGGTGGGCAAATGTTGGTTTGATGAGCAGGGTCCATTTCCCCATACGGAAAATCAACCTCAGCCCGAGTGTCGGAGGACAGGTTACCGTTGCCGTTTTCGGTCAAGTGCCAACCACCGTGAATTATTCCCTTGTTCTGGGCGTCAGCTGGTATATCGGTTTCGGAAGTGTGGATATCGGGATAAATATCGGAAATATCATTTCAGGTGCCGGAGGAGTTACGATATCTCCAAGACCAGGGAATGGTAAATAGTTGATGAGCAGCTCATCAACTATTCAGTGCTTTTCTTAATGAAGCTCCTCACCGCAGAGCAGCGGGGTATCAAATTGATATTGTGTTTTTTCTCGCGGCAAGCTGCGGGGAATTAACGCAAGTAACTCATTCCCTGCACCCTTTCTCCTAAAGGAGAAGGGGCCGGGGGTTGAGGTGAATAGATCAAACTTTAGCAGTAAAAAAAATATCACCCGACTGCAAAAATCCCTCCACCCGATAGTAACTTTGTTGTGTAACCAAAAACACAACGAGATGAAAAACATAATTCCATATTTAACATTCGACGGAAATTGCGAGCAGGTCTTCAATTTCTACAAATCAGTTTTCGGAGGCGAATTTGCCATGGTAACCAAGTTCAAAGACATGCCCCCGGAATTTCCTGTAGCCGAGAATGACAAAGAAAAGCTCATGCATATTTCGCTCGATATCAATAAAGATCTCATCCTGATGGGATCTGATACTACTTCCCAATATGCTCCTTCTTTTGCAAAGGGGAATAATATTTCAATTTCAATCAATGCAGAAAGCAAGGAAGAAACCGACCGAATCTTTAATGCACTTTCGAAAGGGGGTAAACCGACCATGCCATTGGCCAATACTTTCTGGGGCTCCTATTTCGGGATGCTCACCGATCAATATGGCATTAACTGGATGATCAGTTATGACCTTCCCAAAACAGAAAGCAAGAATGAAAGTTTTGGTGCAACAGCCAAGCAGTCTAATTAGTTGATGAGTTGATGAGCTGGCGAGTTCGTGAGCTCGTGAGCTCGTCAGCTTTTCTCCCCAACGAACTGATCTTCCTTGTTCTTGAACAGCACATTGAAAGTGGTAAGGCTGCCATAGATCCTTGTAATATATTGCTCAAGTTCAACCTTCTCCTCATCAGTGAGTGCACTTGCATTGATTTTTTGTTCCAGCACCCGGGCACGGTCACGGATCATGACGATCTTGTGGAAAAAGGCTTCTATGGGAATTTCCTTTTCTTTCAGGTTCTTATCGCCAGGAACCATGATAAGCTTCCCGCCCGTCCATTTTCCGCCGAGGAGAACCGTTTCATGGATATCACTGAACTGCCGAAGCACGCGGATCAGGCTTTTCTCCACCTTTTCGTAAGTGGCAAGATCTGAAGCTGTTTCAACAGCTTCGATGATTTCCAGTCCTTCAAAACTGCGGTTGATCAGCCGGATACCCACATCGATAAAGGAAATCTCCCAGGCATCCGAACGGATCTGGATGATTACGCCTTTCCCGAACTGGGGATGTTTGACTCTGGAACCGACACCTAATATTGTTTCTGACATAGAGAGGTTTTTATGAAGACAAAAGATAAAAGTAGAACGATAAAAGTAGAAAGATAAAAGTAAAAAGATAAAAGTCGTTTCCTGTTATTGCAACGCCCTTCTTGCTTTCAATATATATTTTGCCGTATCGAGCGGGCTGATCCCCTTGTAAGGCCTTATCACACCCTGTTCGTCGGTACATTCACGATAGCCGGAAAAATGGGTGGATATTCTTGCTTTTCCGCCTGAACGGGAACTCAGTTTCACCGGGAAATCCAGTGATGTCGCCAATGGCAGAATCCCTTTCAGTACAAACCGTCTGTTTTCGATATCCGGACTTTCAAAACTGCCGCGCAGCCGGGTGATGTCGCTGGTGATAACGCCCAATAGCTCTTCCGGTGCCTTGATCTGAAACCGGATCATCGGCTCCAGCAACGTAGTACCGGTGTTGACGAGTCCGTCCATGATTCCCATGGGTGTGGCAACCGCGAAATCACCTGACCTGGAATGAACCGGATGGTCTTCCCCTTCAATCAGGGTGATGCGCAAATCGGTCACTTCCCAGCCCTTTATCCCTTGTTTCAACGCACCTGCAATGCTTCGCTCCACCTCGTTCTGGTATTTCTGTTGAACATCATTCACCGAAACGATGCTTTGATAAACCACCCCGCTGCCCCGTTCGCCGGGTTCAATCCTGAATTTCATGATGGCCCAGCAGGGTTTTGGCATCCAGTAACGCACAAAACCCTCATTGGCAGTTGAAGGGGTTTCCTGATAAATGACCGTCGGATTCTCAAACCGGGCTGCGATAAAAAACCGGTCAGCCAGGATGCGTTCCAGCACCTCCATCTGTATCCAGCCCATGATCTTTACATGCAACTCGGATTCTTCACGCAGCCACTCGAATTCCAGGGCAGGATCCTCGGCAGCCAGTTCCTGTATGGCTGCAGCCAGCGCCGGGTAGTCTTTTTTATCCAGGGCCTTTACCTGCACGGTGAGCAACGGGGTTCGCAACTTCACCTCCTTTGGAATATCTTCATGCGCAACACCCAGCAAATCGCCGACCTGCGCACTTCCCAATCCGCTGATTCCGGCAATATCTCCCGCTTCAACCTTACCAATATCCTCATACTTCCCGGGAAAAATCCGGCGAACCTGCGTGACTTTTTCCTCCACCTGCCGCGTTGCATTGAAAATCACTTCCCGGTTGCTGATGGAACCATTGAACAGCCTTACATAGGCTATCTTACCCATGATTTTATCATGACCGATGCCAAATACCAGGGCAGATAAAGGTTCCCCGGGAGTTCCGCCGGGGGCAGGAAAATATTTTACCACCGCATCCAGGAGTTCTTCGATCCCCAGGCCCATTTTAGCCGAACCAAATAAAAGCGGGTACACCTCACAGGATTGAATCAATCGGGTCAGTTGTGCATCGAGCGCTGTAAACAAAGGTTCATGGCCTTCCAGGTATTGATTCAGCAGGAATTCATTGCTGGCGGCCACATGCTCAACAAGGTCTTTATTCCGATATTCACTGTTCCAAAGGCTGTTGAGGGAAACGTCATTACTCCCTTCACCTGATGTTTCCTGCAGACATAGCGGACTAACTTTCAACTCTTTAACAATGGCTGCTATCACCGCTTCTGTATCAGCTCCGACCCGATCAATTTTATTGATGAACAAAAGAACCGGTATGTGGCGTTCCCGTAGGGCTGCCCAGAGTGATTCCGTATGTGCCTGAACACCCTCCACGGCCGAGATGACCAGGATGACCGCATCCGGAACCCGCATGGCTCGCTCCACATCTGCTGAAAAATCGACATGGCCGGGCGTATCAATCAGGTTGATGCGGATGTTTTTCCACTCAAAAGAGGTATGAGCCGACTGTACCGAAATGCCCCTCTCCTTTTCAACCGGAAGGAAATCCGTTTGCGCCGTACCCTGGTCAACATTGCCCGGTTGAGGTGTTTGGCCCCCCAGAAAAAGGAACTGCCCGGTAATGGTGGTCTTCCCGGCATCGGCATGGGCCATGATGGCAATATTGCGAAAGAGTGGTTGCATCAGAGTGTGTCAGACTGCGAATTTAATCAAAAGCTTCAGTAGTAATGCCTGCGGCCTGAACTTCAATAATAAAGTATTAATGAATCACAAATATACCCGTAGGGCGGGCAGGGGGTGAGGCTGATGAACGGTGATGCATGAATCCTGCAAAATCCGTGTTCTTATACTGTTATCCGTTTTATTTTTTTTGAACGCGGATGACGCGGATGTTGCGGATTTACGCGGATTTTTTAGAACGCTGAGGACGCTGATATTACTGATTTACACCATTTACTTTTATCCGCGGCCATCCATCTAATCCGTGTCATCCGCGTTCTCATTCTGTTCTCTGCGGTGAAATTTACTTTTATCCGCGACCATCCGTATAATCCGCGTTATCCGCGTTCTCATTCTATTCTCTGCGGTGAAATTTACTTTTATCCGCGACCATCCGTATAATCCGCGTCATCCGTGTTCTCATTCTATTCTCTGCGGTGAAATTTACTTTTATCCGCGACCATCCGTATAATCCGCGTCATCCGTGTTCTCATTCTATTCTC
>JBBRTX010000026.1:0-37097 GCA_038244085.1 Bacteroidales bacterium
CGATCGCCTTCGTCTCTCTTGGCACGATCACCGTAAGGTTTTCTTGCAGGACGATCGCCTTCGTCTCTCTTGGCACGATCACCGTAAGGTTTTCTTGCAGGACGATCGCCTTCGTCTCTCTTGGCACGGTCACCATAAGGTTTTCTTGCGGGACGATCGCCTTCGTCTCTCTTGGCACGATCACCGTAAGGTCTTCTTGCAGGACGGTCGCCTTCGTCTCTTTTTGGCCGATCACCATAAGGTTTTCTTGCAGGACGGTCGCCTTCGTCTCTCTTGGCACGGTCACCATAAGGTTTTCTTGCGGGACGGTCGCCTTCGTCTCTGTTGGCACGATCACCGTAAGGTCTTCTTGCAGGACGGTCGCCTTCATCTCTCTTGGCACGGTCACCATAGGGTTTTCTTGCGGGGCGGTCGCCTTCATCTCTCTTTGCACGATCACCATAAGGTTTCCTGGCATGTGAGGGTGAATCAGCGCGTTCACCGGTTCTTTCCCTCTCACCGTAGGGTCTTTTGGCATGCGAGGGGCTCTCGTTATTTTCATCCGGACGAGGTTCCCGTCCGGAATATTTTATCTTTCTTCTCTGTTCTTCACTCAGCGGTAAGCGCTCCCGCCTTCCGGCAGGCCTTTTCTTGTTCATCATTGTATTGATTTTTTATTGATCTCCTGATTCAAATGGAGGTTTAATTTTTACACCGTCATATTTAATTTCCGTCCCGCTTCGGTAGGTGATGATCATGAACAGGGTGCCATCGGAATTGTATTTGTACCAGTCGCCTTCTTTTTTACCCATGATGTAATTCCCTTCATCTCCGACAAGCCCATTCTCCTGGTACTTGATGTGTTTGCCATCGGGATTATCATCAATAAAATTTCCTTTATAGGAAAGGATACTGTCCGTCTTCCCGTCCGCAATCACAAGATTCCATCCCGACCAGAATCCATTTTTTAAGCCATCACGATAATTTCCTTTCTCATAATAGTCCCCGGTATGGGTTATCCAGGGACCATCTTCCAGTCCATTGACATATTCACCTTCCTCCACGATATTCCCGTCTTCATCATACTCGGTATGCATCCCGTCCAGCATGCCATTGCGGTATTCTTCCTCCCGCATCAGTTTACCGGAATCAAAGAACCATTTCCATTGTCCGGTCAGTTTCCCTGTGGAAGTGTACTTTCCATTCTGTTCCAGTTTGCGGTTCGGGTAAAAATATTTCCATTCCCCAACCGGTTTTCCCTCCTTGTATTCTCCTTCTGCCCGCAGAGTACTATCGGGATAATATTCTTTCCAGTGTCCCTGCCTGGATCCGTCTTCCTGCACAATTCCTTCTCCGGTCATGGCACCGAGATGAAAAATTTTTGAAGCAATAATGGCTCCGGTTGTATCGAATTCACGGTAAATCCCTTCGGAAATGCCATCCCTTGAGGTCCCGCTTGATTTCAGTTTTCCACCGGGATAATATTCATTCCTGATATCCAGCTTTTTGATCTCGGCTGCCTCTTCCTGCCTGATATCATCCAAATACTTGAAAACGGTAATCAAATCGCCATTTTCGGCATACTCTTTAAAGTAACCGTCTTTTTTATCATCCCGAAAATTTCCTTCCTGCTTCAGATTTCCTGAAGGATAAAACTCGCACCATTTTCCTTGTTTCAGATGATCCTTGTCCCTCCGGTTGATTTTCATCCGGTCAACCACAAAACCTTTCCGGTACTCGGTCAGGCCGATGATTTCCCCTTCGTGCGAATATTCTTTGCCAAGGCCTTGCTCCATTCCTTTTACAAACGGAACTTCCGATTTCAGCCGTTCATCTGCATAATAATAGCGTGTCATTCCCTCCTTCACATCATTCCGGAAATTTTCCCGGATGATTTCCTTGTCTAGCCATGAAGTCTTGATCCCGTTCTTTTTCGCATTCAGATAGTTGACTTCCAGGATAAGCTTTCCGTTCTCGTTATAAAATTTCCACGCGCTGTCGAGCTCAAAGTTTCGCCGGTTTCCCTCTGCTTTAATCTTTCCGCTTTCAAAATAAGATTTCCAGTAACCATCCGGTTTTCCATCACGCATGGTTCCTTCACTCGACAGAATCCGATTCTTAAAATAAAATTTCTGGTAGCCGTTTTTCACCACCACCGAATCTTGCGCTGAAACCCGGAAAACGGATAAACAAAACAGACATAAAATGAAAACTGTAAGCTTGCCGGGTATCGTTTTCATCATAGTTTTTACTTTGAAAGTTCGAGCATCCTGAGGATTGGCTTCCTGGCTTTCTCAATCAGTTCAGAAGAAAGTATGATCTCCGGACTTTCATTTTTCAGGCAGTTGAGTAGTTTCGGTAATGTATTCAGCTTCATATAAGGACAATCATTACAGGAACAGGTTTTATCCGTGGGAACAATCAGAAAAACTTTATTAGGAGAATCCTTTTTCATCTGATGAAGAATCCCTGTTTCAGTTGCCACGATGAATTTTTTTGAAAGATCTGTTTTGGTAAAATTAAGCATTCCGTTAGTAGATCCAACATAATCAGCCAATTGAAGTATCACGGCCCTGCATTCAGGATGAGCAATCAGTTTTGCATCCGGGTTTTCCTCTTTCAGCTTGATGATCGCTTCTGCCTGGATGATATCATGCACTTCACAGGTTCCATCCCATAAAAGCATGTTTCTTCCGGTTATTGAGTTAATATATCCACCCAGGTTTTTATCAGGAGCAAAAATGATCGGTTGGTCTTTAGGAAATGACTCAACAATCTTTACCGCATTGCCGGAAGTACAGATCACATCCGACATGGCTTTTATCGCTGCTGAACAATTGATATAGGAAATGACAACATGATCCGGGTGCTCTTTCCTGAAACGGTCAAACTGATCAGGCGGACAGGAATCGGCTAATGAACAGCCGGCTTCTAAATCCGGAAGTAATACTTTTTTGTCAGGATTTAATATTTTTGCTGTTTCGGCCATGAAATGAACTCCGGCGAAAACAATGATCTTCGCCTTTGTTTTATAGGCTTCCTGGGAAAGGGCAAGACTGTCACCGACAAAATCCGCCAAATCCTGTATCTCCGGAATCTGATAATAATGCGCCAAAAGCACCGCATTTTTCTCTTTTCTGAGTTTTTGTATTTGCTCGATGATGTTATTTGAAGGGGTCATTAATAATTGTAATAAATCTTTAAAATTTTTTTGATGTATTTATATAGGGTGTTAGCAGTGTTAGCTTTTTATACCTGATTATTTTGGATTTTAAGAAGTAGGGTTTTGATTAACAATACAACGGGAGTTATGAACTTGTATTTCATTGATTCAACAGTAACTCTATACTTCTTAACAAAGTGTTAATTTTGGAGCGTGTTTATAATTTTCATCAAAAAACTCGTTTTTTTGCTGTTTACAACTAATGATACTTTATCGATTTGTTAAAATATTTCCGTCCCGGTTCAGCCGTTTGTCGGAAAACGAACAAGTTGTAAGAAATTTGTAACAAAGTTACGGAGATATCAACAATGTAATGTGAAAAATTTAAGAAATTGAGTTTCAGGCTTATATTTGAGGCGGTATATTCTTCATCATTCATTATCACGAATTTATAATTACTTTTGTTTTTAAATTTATCAACAATGTTTGATTTTCACCAATCCATTCCTCTGGGATGTGATCATGCCGGTTTTTTGTTGAAGGAATATCTGAAGGAGCAACTTTCACTTGAAGGGTATCATTTTGAAGATTTTGGCACTTTTTCAAAGGAAAGTGTCGATTATCCTGATTTTATTCATCCTGTTGCCCGTGGAATCAATGACGGGAAATATACCCGGGGGATCATCATTTGCGGAAGCGGGAATGGCGTGTCAATCGTTGCAAACAAATATCCTAAGGTCAGGGCAGCGCTTTGCTGGAATGAGGAGATCGTGAAACTGTCACGCCTGCATAATGATGCAAATATTATTGCGCTTCCTGCCAGATTCATTGAGAAAGAAGAAGCGCTGGAATTTGTAAAAATCTTCTTCAATACTGAATTTGAAGGAGGGAGACATGCCAAAAGAGTAGAAAAGATCCAACCCAACTTATAAAACCTGTTTTTATGTCGAATGCGCTGGATAAATTCCTGATCGATGCCGAAAAAAAATCTTTTGATCCTGAGCACAGGCGCAGGTTGGATTTTAACATTGGCCGTTACGATCAGCAGGTTATAAAGGGGAAACAGCAGTTTAATGACCTGGAAATGGCCCGCAAAAGGGCTGCTAACCGCAAGCATAAAGTGATAAACCAGCTTGACCGTTATCTGGTTGAGTTCGAGAAAAATTTCGAAAGGAATGGCGGGAAAGTCATTTGGGCACCAACCGAAAAAGATGCGCAGAAAGAAGTTCTGGCCATTATAAAAAGATCAAAAGCCCAGCTCATCGTCAAGCAGAAGACCATGCTTTCGGAAGAGCTCGAGATCAATGAGATGCTTCAGAAGAACAAAAGAGAAGTGCTTGAAACGGACCTGGGTGAGTTTATCGTTCAGGTTGCCGGCGAAAAGCCGTATCATATCCTCACCCCGGCCATGCATAAGTCGAAAGAGGATGTGGCCCTTTTATTTCATGAGAAGTTCGGACTCCCTCCCGACAGCACGCCGGAAACCATTGCCCACTATGTCAGGGATTTATTGCGTGAGAAATTTGTACGGGCAGATGTAGGCATTACCGGGGGAAATTTCCTTGTGGCGGATGCTGGTGCACTGGTTCTCGTGGAAAACGAAGGAAATGGCTTACTATCCTTTGCTTTTCCAAAAATTCACATCGCCCTGGTCGGAATCGAAAAGATCATACCTTCTTTTGATGACCTGGATCTATTTCTGCCCCTCCTTGCTACACATGGTACAGGACAGAACATCACGGCTTATAATAACATCATCTTCGGACCAAAAACGGCTTCCGAACCTGACGGACCGGATGAGATGTACGTAATTCTCATTGACAATGGCCGGACGGAAGTTTTGGGATTAAAAGAGCAACGACAGGCTTTATCCTGTATCCGTTGCGGGGCATGCCTGAACGGATGTCCGATTTACCGGAGCATTGGTGGGTATTCTTATGGCGCCGTCTATTCCGGGCCGATTGGTTCCGTGATTTCGCCACATTACAAAGGGCTGCGTGAATATAACCACCTCAGTTATGCATCTTCCCTTTGCGGGAAATGTACAGAAGTTTGTCCGATGAAGATTCCTCTTCATGAATTGCTTCTTTATAACCGGAATGAAGCGGTGAAGAGGGGTTTTATCAAAGCTCCCTGGAAAACCATCATGAGAGGCTGGAAGATGGCGATGCTTCATCGCTGGATGATCGATAAAACCGGTTATAAGACCAAGAACCGTTTTATGAAAATGTTCTTTCGTAAACCATGGGGAAAGAGAAGAAGTCTGCCGAAATTTGCTGAAAAGAGTTTTAAGCAGTTATGGCAGGAACGACAGAATGCATCCTGATCAGAATTTTTTCAGGATATCCTCAATGGATCCGAGATAACTTCTTCCGAAAATATTAAGATGGATTAGCAAAGGGTAAAGCTGATAAAGCGGCAGCCGTTCCTTCCATCCTTTCTGAAGGGGATAGGTTTCGTGATAACTCTCGTAAAACGCCGGATCAAAACCCCCGAAAAGGGTTGTCATGGCCAATTCGGCTTCCCGGTTCCCATAATATACCGCAGGATCGATCAGGCAGGCCTTACCTTCTTCCGAAACCATATAGTTACCGTTCCAGAGATCACCATGCAGCAATGCAGGAGGCTCATTCGGTAGAATTCTTTCCAGCCTTGCGAATAACCGCTGAAAAGACCCGATGTGCTCCTGAACCAAATGTCCCGAATTCCGGGCAACGGCGATTTGCCTTTCCAGTCGTTCTTCAATAAAAAAATTGATCCACTGGTCATGCTGGACATTCGATTGAGGTTGCGACCCCATGTAATTATCATGATCCAGTCCGAAATAATCATGCGAATTCAGGTGCATACTCGCCAGCGAATGGCCGAAATCTTCCATGAAGGTGGAGATCTTTTTCCCCGAAGCAATAAATTCCAGCAGAATATAGGTGTATTCTCCATTTTCACCAGTATGTATGACAGAGGGTACCCGTAAGGTATCTGATTCTTTCAGCAAATTCAGGCCAAACGCTTCGCATTCGAACATTCCCGGGAAAGAAGCTTTTTGGTTAAATTTCAGGCAAAAATCCCCATGACTTGAAGTGATTCGGTGAACGTGATTGATACAGCCGCCTGACAGGGAGTCGTTGGAAATCAATTGAAAGGAAGGAGTGAATTTCTCCCTGGAAAAAGAGGCAACGGCTTCCAGAATCTCCGGCGGTAACATCAGAGGGAAGTTTGATGAGCCATTTTTCTTCCTGTAAAAAGTTTATCAATAAGGAAGAAAAGACCTGCCGCAATCACTACCATTACCGGAATGGAAAGATCTTTGACATTACCGAACAATGATTTGAAACCATCCGTCAAGCTGTTTAAATAGGGCACAAAGGCGTTGATGAAAAATTCTTTACCAGGGAAATAATTCAGGAAGGGGAGATCGGAGGTGAGAACAACGAAGATCAGGGTAAGGCCAATGGCTATATAAGGCAGGCCTGAACGGAGATACAGGTAAAAAGATTTTTTTTCGGAAACCGGGAGAGGGGCAATAACAGTCATGACACGGGATACAAAACCGTCCGAAGGAGACTCCTCCGGAAGCTGTTGCATCAGGTCATGTAAAAATTCGTCCTTTAAAAATTCGTCGTTTTCCATATCTCAAAGATAATACAATTCAATTCAATTTACCTTCATCAGTTCCCGGATATCCTCATATAACCGTTTTCGGATCCGGTGAAGCCTGACCTTGACATTTGATTCTGTTTGACCGGTGATATAAGTGATGTCTTCGATGGAATGATCGTTTTTATAAAACAGGGTGATCAGCAGGTTATCCTCCTCGGACAGCCGTTTTAATGCTTTTTCGAGCATAAGATGACGGTCATCCTCCTCGAGATGTCCCACGCCCTGGTGGATTTCATCCGTGGTGAAATTTGAAATTACTGTATCGTCCAGTCCGGTCATTTCCATCTTCTTTTTCCTCGTTTTGGAGATCGCGGCATTGTAGGCAATCCTGTACAACCAGGTAGAGAATTTTGCTTCTTTTTTAAAGGTTGTCAGCGACTGGTATGCCTTCAGGAAAACATCCTGTGCAATCTCTTCCGCATCTTCCCGGTTATTCAGAATCTTGACAATGATCGAGAATACCAGGTTTTTATGTTTCCTTACCAAAAATTCATACGAAGAGACATCTCCCTTGAGCACTTTTTCAATATAGAAGATATCTTCCTCGTATTTCATTTCGCTTTTAGACGGATCAATGATCATGGGGTTACAGGCGACCCACTTTAAAATATTCATCTAAAGTAATAAATGCTGGCAGATATCTCCTGTTTGGCGCTTAAAATTTGCAAACATCTAGAAGTTTTTATATGTTTGTATTATATTAGAATCGAAGCATTCACCTAATTGATAATATATGAAAAGAATTACATTTTCGACAAAAATGATTTCTTTTCCAGGGCTGATATTTCTTTTGGGATTCCTCTTCGCTGGAACCGGATCACTGAAGGCCCAGAATGATGATCCGAACCTGGATCAGCTACCCAGGTCTTTATGGGGCAGGATCATCAACCCCTCACCTTCGGATATCCCATTATCTTCCATTATCAGCATTGATAACTGGGACAATTTCAGTCTGGGGATAGATGCTGCAGAAAACAACATGGCGGCAAACCCGAATATCCCTACCTGGTATTTTACGGCATATAACACCAACGTGGTTCACCATACCGAGAACGGAATCGATTGGGCAAACGCCTCACCTTCATTTGGAGCTACAATGCGGGGAGACCCGGTATCCGCCTACGACAGTCTCGGAAATCTGTACTATGAAAACATGTTTGAAAGCGGCGGATTTATTGCCGGAGTGAAAGTAATAAAATCCGCAAACAACGGGGCTACCTGGGGGGCAAGTGTTACAGCGCTGGATGGAAACGATAAAAACTGGATAGCCTGCGACCAGTCAGGCGGGCCTTATTCCAATTATGTTTATACCTGTATGACCAACAATAGCGCGGGTAATTTTGCCCGCAGCATCGACGGTGGGGCAACATTCCAGTCCACATTTGCTCCCACAACGCAAAATGTCCCCGGGATGATGGTTTGTGTGGGCCCAAAAGATAATGTTCCGGGAGGAGCCGTTTATGTGGTTACCAATTCCGGAAGCTCTTTTGCTTCCGTCTATACATTTTATCGGTCGACGGATGGCGGACAAAACTTTACACAGATGTCTGTCCAGAATTTTGCCAATTATGTTGGGACCAATGTCAATGGCAGGAACGCTGTTGAGGGAATGCGGACACGTCCTTATCCGCTGATCACAGCCGATAATAGTTATGGCACTCACCGCGGAAGATTATACCTTGTTTATGCGTCCAATGATCCTCCCGGCGATGGGAATAAGCCCGATATCTGGTGCCGTTATTCCGACAATGGCGGAGCCACCTGGTCAACAGCCATCAGGGTGAATGATGATCCCAATCCCACTACCCACAATCAATGGCATCCTGGTCCCTGGTGTGATAAGGAAACCGGGAAACTCTACATCCAGTGGATGGATACCCGCGATACACCTACCAGTGACAGTGCATTCATCTACGCAACCTATTCAGCCGATGGCGGACAAACGTTTGTTGCCAATCAGCAAATCTCCAATAAGAAGATGAAGATCGATTGTCCTACCTGCAGCGGAACCGGTAACCCGCGTTATCAGGGCGACTATAACGGGATTATCTCCAATAGAAAAGTGGCCATGGCCGGCTGGACCGATTTCAGAAACGGTAATTTCATGAGTACGACGGCTTACTTTCCTGATTTCGCGATGGCTGTGGATATGACAGAAGATACGCTCAGCGTTCCCAATGACAGCACAATATTTAATGTGTCGATTCCCGCGGTAAAACTGTATTCAGATACCGTTGTATTGTCAGCATCCATTCATCCTCTTCCTGCAGGTGGATCCATCGATTTTTCTTATCCCCAGGGAAATACCATTACCACCTTCCCTGGCTCGAAGCCGGTAATGATTAAACTGAGCGGTCTGGTTCCGGTAGTTAATTACCAGGCTTATCTGGTCGCTTCCGGACCCAATGGTACCCCGGCTCACCGAAGGATCGTCACGTTACGTATCCGCCTGAGTTCTGTGGTAAACGTGCTGGCTACTGCTGCACCTTCGTCGGTTTGCCCCGGAAGTAATTCACAACTGGAGGCAGTCGTAAGCGGAGGACAGGAACCCTACACCTATTTATGGACACCAACAACCGGGTTATCTGATCCGAATATTTCAAATCCGTTAGCAGCACCGCTTGCAACCACCTATTACACGGTAACCATAATGGATCTGAATAATGAGGTTGCAGTTGACAGTGTTATTATAACGGTATTGAATGCTCCGGCTACTCCGGGAGCTATCAGCGGACCGGATATTGTTTGCCATGATTCCGAGGCCATCTATAGCATCCTGCCAGTCCCAACCGCTACATCTTATTCATGGACGGTTCCGGCAGGCGCTAACATCATCAGCGGACAGAATACACCGCAAGTCAATGTCAACTGGGGAACCACCGGGGGAAATCTCTCTGTTATTGCTGGAAATGACTGTGGGAATAGTAACCCACGTGTGAAAGCTGTCTCCATAGTTGAATTACCGGCAACACCAGCGGCCATCATCGGTCCCGACCTGGCTTGCCCGGGAGCCAATACGAATTTCTCTGTAAATGAGGTTATTGGTGCATCCTCCTATTTCTGGACGATTCCTGCGGGATCAATCATCACAACAGGACAGAATACCGCAACCATTACCGTACAGTGGGGATTCACTGCAGGGGACGTGACGGTGATGTCACAAAACGCCTGTGGCAACAGTGCGCCGGAAACGAAGCCCGTTGGTCTTGAAATTGCGCCAGGTCCTGCTGGAACCATTTCAGGGGATGATACGGTTTGTACCGACCATTCATACAGCTACCATATTGCCTCCATACCACAGGCAACGTCTTATATATGGACACTTCCGCAAGGTGCCGCAATCACTTCAGGAGCCGGAACCGAAAACATCGAGGTGTTATTTGCTCAAGATGCGATTCCGGGAAACCTGAGTGTTCTGGGCCAGAATACATGCGGAAGCGGATCCTCTTCAACCATGGCGTTGATTGTTAAGACTTGTAGCGGTATTCCTGAGCATGGTCTGAACGCCATCGTCACCATTTACCCGAACCCGACAACCGGCCTGATCACCGTTTCAGTCAATGGCCGGGAAAAACAGCTTGAGGTAGTGATCATGAATATCAGCGGACAGGTAGTCCAAAAACAGAACTGGGATAAAATAACCCCCGGTTTCTCCAAACAGCTTGATATGTCTGGATTCGCGAAAGGTGTTTATTATCTTAAGTTCATCAACCATTCAAGGGTATCCATCGAAAAAGTCGTTCTTCATTAATCTTCTCATAGAATTGTAACCTTGTCAGGATCATGACGTCAAAAAGGACAAACTGAAGTAAAAAATCAAAAAACCCAAAAAATGCAAACTGAATTTTTAATTCCACTCTCCTTTTTCGCCATGATCTTTGGTATCGTTTATATTCTTGTACGGAGGAAAGAACGGCTCCAGATGATCGAAAGAGGCGTTGATGTTTCCTTGCTGGAATCAAAGAAAAGGTCCCCTGCCGATTTAAAATGGGGGATGATCTTTGTAGGTATAGGTATAGGGATACTGCTAGGAAAAATATTTGCAGCCTATTCCAGCCTTGGCGAAGAAGCATCGTTCTTCTCAATGATCTGCCTCTGTGGAGGATTAAGCCTCGTAATTTTTCATCTTCTGGCAAGGAAGATGGACGAGAGGGAACTCCCCCGGAATACCGACAGGTTGTAAGGAAGGTAAAGAAACACATAAATTCCCGCAGTTGCCTGGCAATCAGCGGGAATTTTGTTTTTGGAAGGGGAAGGTCATCAGTGAGTTGTAAACCGGGCCTTCTTTTCTCAGGATGCTTTCATACAGATGGAATTCCCGGGCCGTCATCTCGGCGGATTCCAATCGCCCTTGCTTTTCAAGCAACTCCCGGAAAAGTTTTTTATCCTTAAGGAATTTAATTCTTCCCAAAGTAAGGTGAGGAATCAGGTTCTGCCGGTCAGGCTCAAAACCGATACTCCTCAAATTCTCATGAACATCTTTCATCAGTCGCAGGAGGGTCTCAAAAGGGTCAATTCCAACCCAAATCACTTTTGGATCATATGAACTTCCGAAAATACCCAGTTTCCGGAGCGAAAAATTAAATGGGGATATCTCACTCGCAGTTTTTTCAAGAATTCCATTGATGGCAGAGATCTTTGTCTGCTCCGTTTCCCCGAAAAATTTCAGGGTCACATGAATGTTTTTTTCTTCAATCCATTTGATCTTCTCATGGCTCAGGGATATTGTCAGGTCCCGCAACTGATCCAAGAATGGTTCGTCCGGCGTGATCTTTATGGCTGCAAACAATCGTTTCATTTTACAAAAATAGCTTAAAGGCGTTTGTATGCGTAAGGTAGTGTATTGCGGAACAAAAATATTATTTACATTTGCAATTCAAATGCAGGGGGATTAGCTCAGTTGGCTAGAGCGTTAGACTGGCAGTCTAAAGGTCAGGGGTTCGACTCCCCTATTCTCCACCGGATTCAACAGAAAAGGCCTGATATCATTATGATTTCAGGCCTTTTTTTTTCTGAGATCGCAGGTTTTTGACCCGAAGATGATTTCCTCAAAGTGCAAAAGTAAAATCCAGTTCTATTGTTTTTTTTTCGCTTTAGTAGTAAGTTTGGTTAGTAGAAAACGATATTTCATATGAAGAGGATTTTGATTTTATGTACAGGAAATTCTGCCCGCAGCCAGATGGCAGAAGGAATTATGCGGTCACTTTCGGATGGGAAACTGGAAATTTTTTCTGCAGGGACGAAACCGGGTGTAAGAGTGCATCCCACGGCTATAAAGGTTATGAAGGAGATCGGGATAGATATCTCAACCCATTATCCGAAAAGCGTGGATCAGTTTTTAGAGGAATCTTTTGATTGGGTGATCACGGTTTGTGACAGCGCCAACGAGAGCTGTCCCTTCTTCTCGGGAGAAGTAAAGCAACGGATCCATATGGGATTTGAAGATCCTGCGGCAGCTACCGGAAATGAAGAAGCGGTGCTGGAAAAATTCAGGACCGTTCGTGACCAGATTAATGAATCCATGAAAAGTTTTATCGCTGAATTATGATCCGGTTTTTTGATCACTGCAAGATCAACCTCGACGGAACCGCATGGGTATTGCCTTCTGAAATGCCTGATTTGCTTGGCAAAGGAGCAATGATCGTGGATATCAGGAATGAAATTGAAACCATGATGAGGGCGTTTGGTGTGGAGGAAGTCTATTATCTCCCTTATTCTGAATTGGAAGAAAGATTCAGCGCTCTTCCAACCGACCGGCCGCTGGTCATCGCGGATGCTGTTGGCCTGAACAGCAAAAAAGCCGTTGCCTTCCTGAAGTCAAAAGGATATCTTTTCACCGCCGGCCTGGCTGGTGGAATTGCCGACTGGGAGAAAGACGGATACCCGATGAAACCAGATCGTTACCAGACCCTGGAAGGACCTTGCCTGTGCATGGCAAGGCCCCGTTCAAAATCATGATGCTATCGCATTTAATTTCAGTTCTCTTCTGTTTGAATATACATACAAAACAGGTATCAGGAACATCGTAAAGAATTTGGATACGAGAAGACCCCCGATACAAGTGATTCCGAAAGGAGACCAGATCTCTGATCCCATCCCGCTGCTGATTGCCAATGGAATCATCCCCAGGATGGCCGTCAGGGAGGTCATTAAAACAGGCCTTAACCTCAACCTGCCTGCTTCTGCTGCCGCTTCAAGCAATGGCATTCCACTCCTCTTGAGCATATTGGTATAGTCCACCAGGATAATTCCGTTATTCACATCAATCCCGATCAGCATGATCAATCCTACGAATGTGACTACACTCAGGGTGAGTCCGGAGAGCAGGAAAGCCCAGATTACCCCGATGACCGAAAGGGGTACGGTAAACATGATAATCAGCGGATCTTTCAGCGATTCAAACTGCGAAGCCATGATCATATATACCAGTAAAATTCCTATGACAAACATGATCAGAAGGCTTGAAAATGAATCCTGCTGTTCGGTTACCTGTCCACCCAGGGATACATTTACATTATTGGGAATGTTCATCCCCGAAATGAGGGTGCTGACAAGTTTGGTAGCATCTCCCAACGAAATATCCTTCAAATCCGCACTCAGGTAAACAATCCTTTGTTGTGATTCACGATCAATCTGAAGAGGTCCGATTCCTTTTGAAACAGAGGCAACGGCAGATACCGGAACCTGCTGTCCCGTAAGGGTGGTAAGCATGATTGACTGCAGATTTTCCATACTGTTGCGGCTGGCAGAATCATACCTGACGATCATTTTATATTCATCTCCCTCTTCCTTGTAATTCCCGGCTTCAACACCATAGATGCTTTGACGGATCTGCATTGAAATCATGGCCATGTTTAGTCCCATGCTCGCTGCTTTTTGTTTGTCTACATCAATCACCAGTTCCATTTTACCTCGGTCTACTGTTGACTCAATGTTGGTAAGATGTATGTTCTGGTTCAGCTTTTCCTTCAAGGAATCTGATACCGCGTTCAACATTTTCAGATCACTTCCCATGATATTGATCTGGATAGGTTTGATGTTTCCGAAAAGTGCTGCTGAAAGGAAACTTCCACCGCTTACATTGGATTTTTCAATTTCCGGGATCTCGCTGATCTTCTTTCTCAGAACTTCTGCAATCTGCTTTGAGGATCGTTTTCTCTCTTCCGGAGGAACAATCTTGGCCATGACGGTCCCGATATTTTTCCCTTCCTTGAAACCAATGGTCGTCAATAAACCGTCTTCGGTTTGACCGACTACAGTAAAGAACGTTTTCAGCTCGGGAACCTCTTGTTTCAGAATGGCCTCCACCTTTTTTGCAACCCTTTCGGTTTCCTGTGCATTGGTTCCTACTTCAGTATTAAAGACGATATTGATATCTCCGGCATCAAATTCAGGAATGTAATCCGTTCCAACATTTTTTGCCATGAAAAGGGTGATCACAAATACGACAAGGCTGATCGACACAACGGCAAGCCGGTTTCTGATGGCCCATTGCAAACCTTTCTTGTAAGCATTTTCAATCGCAATGAACATTTTCTCACTGGCGATATACAACTTTGATCTCTTACGCTGGTGCTCAGCTACGTAGGGTCTCAGCAGCTTCGATGCCATCATGGGTGTGAGCATGAGCGAGGTAAACAGGGAAGCCAGCAGGGTTACAGATGTCAGGACAGCAAGTTGCTTAAACATAATCCCCACTAATCCTCCCATGAACATCATCGGAAGGAAAACTGCAAGGATGGTAAAAGTAGATGCGGAAATGGCAAGACCCATCTCTCCTGTGGCCAGGACGGCTGCTTTTTTAGGATCTTCCCCTTTTTCAATATGACGTGTAATATTATCCAGTACAACGATCGCATTATCCACAACAATACCAATGGCGATAGCCAGCGACATCAGGGAAAATATGTTGACCGTGTATCCTGCAAAGTACATGTAAATAAAAGCAACAATCAATGAAAACGGGATAGTCAGGATCACGATGAGACTGCTCCGGTAATCCCGGAGAAAGAGAAAAACAATGAAGATGACGAATAAACCGGCAAAGCAGATGGTTTCCGTGAGGTTGCTGATCGACGCCTTCACAAGTTCGGAGCTGTCTAACAATTGTGTGATCTGAACATCCGTAGGCAGGGTCTTGTTGATCTTTGTTACCTCTTCTCTCAGTGCATTCGCTACATCAAGGGCATTGGCCCCCGACTGTTTTTGAACAAGAAGGGCAACTGATCGTTTATCTGAAACACGGATGATCTCGTCTTTATCTTTGAAGCCATCTGTAACCGTTGCAATATCACTTAACTTGATCAGGTTGCCATTGAAAGCCATAACCGGCATGTTACGGATATCATCCACACTCCCGAATTCTCCCGGAACACGAACGGCAAACTCATTTATCCCTACTTTGATATTTCCACCAGGAATATTTAGGTTTTCAAGGTTAAGGTTCTGTGAAAGCGTTGCGATAGAAATATGGTATGCTTTTAATTTTTCAGGATCCACGCTGATCGCGATTTCACGCGTAGGCTGACCAATGGTAAGGACCGTTCCGACACCGGGAATCTTCCGCATCGGATTACTGATCTTTTCTTCGATGATCTTGGCAATCCCGGCATAGCTTTCCTTCGCATTTACTCCATAAATGATTACCGGTAACATGGAGCTGTTGATCTTCAGGATTTGCGGATCCTTTGCGCCATCCGGCAAACGACGCTTTGCCAGGCTGATGAGGTCACGGGCATTGGCTGAGGCCTCATCCAGGTCTGAATTCCATTGATATTGTAAGGTGATAAAGGAGACATTTTCTTTCGATTTTGAGGTGATCTTTTTTAGGTTCGATGAACCCGAAAGCGTCTCCTCCAGCTTTTTGGTCACCTGTTGTTCCACCTCATAAGCTGAAGCACCCGGATAAACGGTTATTACCGTCAGTGTCGGGAGTTCAATATCCGGCAAAACATCAGTCGGAAGCATTTTCAGAGCCACCACGCCAAATAAAAAGATGGCTATAAAGACCATTGCGGTAAAGACGGGTCTCTTGACGCCTATTTCAGGAAGTTTCATTTTCTGTAAGCTTTATAGGATTTAAAATTATTTTACCACCACACTAACTCCTTCGCGGAGTTTTGTTTTTCCTGAAGAAACGATCATCATATCCGTTGTGATTCCTTCCACTATGGCCGTGTCATGCATTGTTTGCAATTGCCGGATCGCAATAATATGTGCAAGATTATTCTGGATGATAAAGATATGATCTCCCGAAGTCCCCGCCTGGTGGCTGATGGCAGAAACAGGAACCATCAAACCACTGGCAACCGGCAATTCGATGTTTACATTGGCATACATCCCGGGTTTCAAAGCATAATCAGGATTATATACCTCTACAGTTGCCTCTGCGGTGCGGCTTACGGCAGATAAGAATGGTTTAATGCTGCGGATCTTTCCCCTGAATTGCCTTCCGGGGAAAGCATCAACCGATAAACTGACCTCCTGGCCGGTTTTGATCCGGGAAAGATCTTTTTCGTTGATATCGAAAGTGATCTTTACGGGATTCAACTGCATCAGGCGCATGATCCCGGTCTTCACGGTCATGTTTTGCTGATCGATGGAAGGTAACAGCGAGTAATTCTCCCCTTCTTTAACGAAGATATCTACTATCGTTCCACTGAAAGGTGCTATAACCTGCGTGTTTTTACGCATCATGGCTACCTTGGCTTCAGAAGCATCCAGCTTTGCTTTCAGATGGTCGAATTCCATCTGGCTTACACTTCCTTTATCTTTCAACCGGGCAATCCGCTCATAATCCTTCTTAATGGCATCGTATTCTACTTCTGCCTGGATCAGCATCTCTCCGGAAAGTTCAGCCAGAATGGCTCCTTTCTGAACCTTACTGCCTTCGGGGTAGGCTATTTTTTCTACTCTTCCGGGAAGAGTCGCACCAAGACTGGCCTCCATGTTGGCTAGCACGTTTCCGGGGAATCCCAGCAATGGCCGGTAAGTGACAGTACCTGCTTTTACGGTGCTCACATAAATCGTTTCCTGTTTTTCAGCCTCTTGCTTTTTACCGTTGCATGCTGAAAGCAATACCAGGACAGCGAGAGGGAAGATCAATTGTTTTTTCATATTGGTTTGAATTATATGTTTATTGAATATTATTTAACCAGTTGCCCGGTGACTTTTTTCAGATTGGTTCCCGCGATCCGGGCATCCACTTCTGCATCAATTTTCTCCGATTGAGCCTTCTCCCAGAGGGTTTGGGCTTCCAATACGTCGGAGGTTTTTACCATCCCTTCTCCAAACTGATCATTGGTGACTTTCAGGTTTTCTGCAGCTTGTCTGACTGATCTTGAGGTGAGTGCGATCTTCTGAATGGATTCATTAAATTGAAAGAAGGCCTGTTTGGTTTGAAGCGAAATAAGCTCTTCGGCTTCGTTCAGTTTTAATTCGTTGATTTTTTGCTGATGTCGGGCGATATTTAAGGTCTGGTAACGTTCACCCCAATGAAACAAAGGAATATGGCAAACCAGGGCAACATTCCAATCGCTGCCGAATTCTGCTTTAAAACCATTATAGGGGTTTGGATTTGCATAAAGGTAATTAGCAGAAAGTCCGAGGTCCGGTAAAAATCTTGATTGCATTATTTTCACACCTGCCTTTGAAAGATCAACGCCTCCGCGGAGCATCTCAATCTCGGCACGATGATCCAGGGCCATTCGTGTAAGATCCTGGTTGCCTTCCGGTGAGGGAATCTGAACGACCGTATCCGTCAGTTCCACCTGGGATAATAAAGGTAGACCCATCAACTGGCAAAGCGCCATCTTAGACAATTCATAGCCGTTCTGTGCTTTCAGGAGTGATAATTCCACTTCGTTTTGTTTGACTTTTGCCTTCAAAAGATCATTGGAAAGGATGATTCCTTCTTGATTCAAATTTTCAAGATCATAAATCAACCGTTTCAGCATGCTTTGATATTCTTCAGCCAGATGAACCTTCTCTTTCACCGAAATCACACGCCAATAAGACTCCTCAACTTTGAAAAGCAAATCAGACGTTTCCATCACCTGGTTTGATCTTGCCATCCGCTCGGCAATCTTTGCCGACTTATACATATTGACGATCTTTCCGCCGGTGAAGATCGGCTGTGTCATTCCGAGATTCAGCATATAAACATTGGTCATGTCCATTTTTGCCTTGTCTTTTGGGAGATAAGCATACTTGAGGAAGACTGGATTTCCGTCTTTATCAAGAACCGGCAAATGTGTGGACGGGTCAATGAGAATGTCATTCGGGCCGAGCCTGGAAGCATTCAGGTCTCCGTCGGCCGTAATGGCAGAATAAGGAACAACTGGCAGGAACAGGTTCTCACTGAAGAACGAGAGCTTATTGTTCATATGTGTATAGTTCCCGGTGAAACTGAATTCGGGAAGAAATTGCGTAAAAGTAGCTTTTCGCAACGCGGTAGCCATTTCCTGGTTCTCCCCGGCAATTTTGATTTTTTGATTGTGATCAAGCGCCATTTGCCGGCACTTTTCAAGGGTCAACTGCTGTTGCGCAAAAATCAGGAACGGCATCAGCAGAATTCCCACGGTTAATCGGATTGTTTTCATTTTTGAATTATGGATCATTGGACTGAAAATATAAAATGGTCGAAAATAGAGTAAAAAAAATTAGCGTTGAACGATACCGTAAAACAGTATATCCAGGAGATTGTCCAGACGGGATTCTTTAGGAAGCATTTTGTTGTCCATAATAAAGAGGGGGATTTCGAAACCTTTCATCGCAGTGACAATTGCCACGGCTGCCAGGTAAGGGTCTTTTATCTGGAACATCTTTTTTTTCAGACCATCCTCAAGAATAGCCTGAACGATTTCAACCTCCTCTTTATCATATTTCTCACGGATATGCTCAATAAATTCGAATTGTGAAAGATATTCGTTCTTGATCGCATTATAAAAATTGATCAGGTTTTCAAAACCTTTCATTCTGACCTGGATATACGCTTTCAGTTTTTCCCTCGGATCTTCTTTCGTTATGAGCGATTTTTCTATATTTGACCGAAGTTGGTAAGCTTCTTTTTCAAGGATGGCCAGAAAAATGTCTTCCTTATTCCTGAAATAGTAATAGATTGAACTTTTACCTTTTCTGGAAGCTTTTGCAATGTCATCCATGGTGGTTTTTTTATAGCCGTACCGGCTGAAAATATCACCTGCCACCTGAATGATTGATTCTCTCACTTCATCCTTTTGCATATATTCGAACTTTCGACAAAAACGGTCCAAAAGTACAACATTTTTTGATTGTGTTACTTTTTTTTAAAATAATTTTTACTTCGGTGAATGTTAACCGTTCAGCATCTGATTCTTGTTTTATTATTTGGTTCCGGGGCTTGCCCGGGGATTCATACCCGTGATCATCATAAAAGGAATGTCGAAAAATTCCATTGCTATTCAAAAAATACCAATTAACTTTGTCTGAATATGTTAACTATATATCCCACTATGAAACCATCTCATATTGAACACATTGGAATTGCTGTGAAAAGTCTGGATGAGAGCATTCCCTATTTTGAAAACCTCCTCGGTATAAAATGTTATGCCATTGAAGAAGTAAAAGATCAGCGGGTTAAAACTGCTTTTTTCCTTGTAGGACAGACTAAGATTGAACTGCTGGAATCAACCGATCCCGAAGGGCCGATTGGTAAATTCCTGGAGAAAAAAGGAGAAGGGATCCATCATCTTGCCTTTTCCGTGGAAGATACCACTGCAGCCCTGAAATCCGCCGAAGAAAAGGGAACCCTTTTAATTGATAAGGTTTCACGAAAAGGAGCTGAAGGTATGAGCATCGGGTTCCTCCATCCCAAATCCACACACGGAGTACTGATCGAATTTTGCAATAAATAAATCGCTTACCAGCAAGGGGATCCGAAAATATTATTTTGTACATTGATACGGCAAAACGCTTCTGATGTGCCATTATAGTTTTCTTTCCCGTTAAATATCTCCATATGACTCACGAAAACAAGATCACAGAATTACTTGCCAAGCGCGAGCAGGCAAAACTGGGTGGTGGTGAAGAACGCATCAAATCCCAGCATAAGAAAGGGAAATACACCGCCCGCGAAAGAATTGAAAAGCTTCTGGATGAAGGAAGTTTTGAAGAATACGATATGTTCGTTTCCCATCGGTGCGTCAACTTCGGACTGGAAAAAGAGGTTTATCTTGGCGATGGCGTGGTTACCGGTCGCGGAACCATCGATGGCCGGGTAGTTTTCGTCTTTTCTCAGGATTTCACCGTCCTGGGCGGATCCCTTTCCGAGACGTTTGCAAAAAAGATCTGCAAGGTGATGGATCAGGCGATGAAGGTAGGAGCTCCGCTGATTGGTATCAACGACAGTGGAGGTGCCCGTATCCAGGAAGGTGTCAATAGCCTGGCCGGGTATGCCGAGATTTTCATGCGGAACATTGCTGCCTCAGGGGTGATTCCCCAGATCTCTGCGATCTTCGGTCCTTGCGCAGGAGGTGCCGTATATTCCCCGGCATTGACCGATGTAATCATTATGAGTGAAAAGTCGAGCTATATGTTTGTTACCGGTCCGAGAGTGGTAAAAACCGTTACAGGTGAGGATATCACGACCGAGGACCTGGGGGGCGCGTCCATTCATGCTACCAAATCGGGTGTCGCACATTTCCGCGTAAAGCATGAAGACGAAGGAATTATGGTGATCCGGAAGTTGCTGGAATATCTTCCACAGAACAATCTTGAAGATCCGATTGCTACGGATTGTACGGATCCGATCGACCGTGTTGAGGATCTTCTGAACGAGATGATCCCTGAAAACCCGAATCAGCCGTATGATGTAAAAGATGTGATTTATCAGATTGTAGATGACCGTGAATTCCTGGAACTCCATCAGCATTATGCAAAAAATATCGTGGTGGGATTCTCGAAATTTAACGGGATTCCTTGTGGCATCGTGGCAAATCAGCCCAATTTCCTCGCCGGTGTCCTCGACAATGATGCTTCGAAAAAAGCGGCCCGTTTCGTACGTTTCTGCGATGCTTTCAATGTTCCGATCATCACCCTGGTCGATGTTCCCGGATTTTTACCCGGATCCATCCAGGAATATGGCGGGATCATTACCAACGGGGCAAAACTGATGTTCGCTTACGGCGAAGCCACTGTTCCCAAGATCACCATTACTTTACGGAAATCGTATGGCGGCGCTCATGATGTGATGAGCTGCAAGCAGCTTCGTTCCGACCTGAACTATGCCTGGCCTTCGGCGGAAATCGCTGTAATGGGACCGAAAGGTGCCATCGAAATCCTGGAAGGCAAAAAAATCAGTGAGATACAGGATGTGGCTGAACGCAACAAATATATCCTGGAAAAGGAAAACGAGTACAAGGAGAAATTTGCCAATCCTTACGATGCAGCGAAATACGGATACATCGACGATGTGATTGAACCCAGGAACACCCGTTTCCGGATCATCCGCGGTTTGCAGACGCTGGCTACCAAGAAAGACAGCATGCCTCCCAAGAAACACTCGAATATTCCACTTTAATTTTAATCCTTGTCAAGAATGGTAAAACTATTCATCAATTTCCATCCCGAAAGCCTTGATAACGATGCCTGGTTCATCACCATCGTAGGATATTGTCTGGTATTCATCACTTTACTGACCCTGATGATCATCTTCAATAATGTTCACCGGGTTCAGGATCTGATTGCCCGGCAACGTCAGAAGAAAAATCCTCAGGTGGTAGAAGAGAAGAAAGAAACCACCTCCGGCGATGTCAATGCCGCTATCTGTACCGCGCTGTATCTCTATTTCACCGAATTGCACGACGAGGAGAAATATGTTTTGTCGATCAAAAAAGTTTCCAAGACTTACTCTCCCTGGAATTCTAAGATCTATGGCATTATGAATTCAATAAAATACTGGTAAAAGCTAAAGCAATAACAAATGAAGAAATTTAAATTCACCATCAACGGCAATAATTACGAGGTAGAGATCCAGGGAATTGAGGATAACATTGCAAAGGTAGAAGTGAACGGAACCCTTTACGATGTTGAGGTTCACAAAGACCTGAAGATGTCCAAAACCCCGACCCTGGTACGTGGAGAAGCACCGCAACCCTCGCGGAAAGAGACGAAGATTCCCCGGTTAAACACCCGAACCACCAATATGGCCATCAAAGCGCCCCTGCCGGGAACCATTATTTCCGTCCTGGTAAATCCCGGTGACAAGGTGTCGATGGGCCAGAAACTGCTTACAATGGAGGCCATGAAAATGGAAAACAATGTTGTTTCAGAAAAGGATGGCATTGTCAGAACCGTTAATGTCAAACCAGGAATGACGGTTGCCCAGAATGATGTTCTTGTTGAAATAGAATAACAGCGTTACCCAGGTTTTCGTTGTTTATACTCCGCTGATCAAAAAACTGAACCCAATGAAATCATACAAACGACCCATTTTCCTTTTCCTGGTATTGATCCTTTCATTCATTGCCATCAACGCCTCTGCCGTCACGATTGATTTTAACCAGATCTGGCGGGATACCGGCTTCCACAATCTTTACCTGGGCAACCTGGTGATGATCATACTGGGAATCGCGCTCATTTCAGTGGCGATACGGCTGGAATACAAACCAATGGTGCTGATCCCGATCGGAGTCGGCGTGATTATCGGAAATATCCCCTTCGCCCATGAGGCTTTCTACCCGCTTGGGATCTATAAAGAAGGAAGCGTTCTGAATTATTTGTTCCAGGGTGTTTTAAAAGGGATTTATCCTTCATTGATTTTCCTCGGATTGGGCGCCATGACTGACTTTTCCTCCCTGATCTCCAATCCCAAGCTGATGCTGTTGGGTGCTGCAGCGCAGGTAGGGATCTTTGTCGCTTTCCTGGGTGCGTTGCTGTTCGGATTCCCCTTGTATGAAGCAGGCGCCATTTCGATTATTGGCGGTGCCGATGGTAATACGGCCATCTTTCTGTCCTCGCAATTGGCAAACGGACTGAGAATCCTGCCTGATGGTACCGTGGTTCAGAACCTGATAGGGCCCATTGCCATTGCCGCTTACCTTTATATGTCGCTGGTTCCGGTAATTCAGCCACCCATCATGAAAGTGCTTACCACTCGCAAAGAACGCCTGATCCGGATGAAACCGCCACGGTCGGTATCAAGAAGAGAGAAAATTGCCTTCTCGCTGGTTGGCCTGATCATTACCGCCTTTCTCGCACCATTTGCCTTACCCCTGTTGGGTATGTTCTTTTTCGGAAATATCCTGAAAGAATCAGGGGTTACCAAACAACTTGCCTCTACGGCAAGCACCGTACTTATTGACATCGTTGCCATCCTGATCGGGATCACCGTGGGTGCCTCCACCCAGGCCGATGTGTTTCTGAAGCCCCAGTCGTTGTTGATTTTCTTCCTGGGGGCCGTCGCTTTCATGGTCGCAACCGCCGGAGGTGTTATCTTTGCAAAAGTGATGAACATTTTCCTCTCGAAGGAAAACAAGATCAATCCGCTGATCGGTGCAGCCGGCGTTGCCGCAGTCCCCGATAGTGCCAAGGTGGCTCAGACCATGGGGCTCAGAGAGGATCCCACCAATCATCTCCTGGGACATGCCATGGGACCCAATGTGGCCGGAGTGATCGGGAGTGCCATCACGGCAGGATTATTAATCGGTTTTATTCTGTAACTATGCTGGTAATCGGTATCGCGGGAGGATCAGGATCAGGGAAATCCACTGTTGTTAAACAGATCATACAACTCCTGCCCAAGGATACGGTTTGCGTCATTGCACAAGACGCGTATTACAAGGACAATGGCCACCGCACCCCGGAAGAACGGGCAAAAATAAACTTTGACCATCCTTCTTCCATCGAATTTTCATTGCTGACAAAGCATCTCGACGCATTGAAAAACGGAGAAAGCATCGATATGCCAATCTATTCCTACCTGACCTGCGCCCGTTCCAAAGAAACCATACCGGTAATTCCCAAGAAAGTCATCATCGTTGAGGGAATTCTCATCCTTACCAATCCCCGCCTCAGACAAAGAATGGATATTAAAATCTTCGTGGATGCCGACCAGGATGACCGCCTGGTGCGCATCATCCGGAGAGACATCGAGGAGCGGGGAAGATCATTCAGCCAGGTGCTGAATCATTATGAAAATTTTGTTAAACCGATGCATCTTCAATTCATTGAACCCACCAAAAGGTATGCGGACATCATCGTTCCGCAAGGTGGTCAGAATCATGTTGCCATCGACGTACTGACCTCAAGGATCAAGATGCACCTTCATCGGTGAAATCATGCCAACCAAACTGAATCATCTGGAAGACGAAATCAGTCCTTATCTTCTCCAACATGCCACAAATCCTGTTGATTGGTATCCCTGGACACCTAAAGCCCTGGATAAAGCTGCCAAAGAAGATAAATTGCTGGTCATCAGCATTGGATATGCCGCCTGCCACTGGTGTCATGTGATGGAACACGAGTGCTTCGAAGACCAGGAAGTTGCCTCCGTCATGAACGCGGATTTTGTCTCCGTTAAAGTGGACCGGGAAGAACGGCCCGACATAGACCAGGTTTACATGGATGCCGCCTTCATCATCAGTGGCCGCGGAGGCTGGCCGCTGAATGTCATTGCCCTTCCCAATGGCGATCCGGTATATGCCGGGACTTATTTCCCCAAACAGGAATGGTTGTATGTTTTGAATACCCTTGCCACTGCCTATAAAACAAACAAGGAAGGAACCTTGAGGGATGCTGCAATCATCCGGAAAGAATTAAGCAAAACAGAAATAACGGGTTACGGTCCAACGCAAACCGAATTCCCTGATCCCGATGATCTTTTTTTGAAATGGAAGAAAATCCTTGATTATTCCAACGGAGGAACAAAAGGAGCTCCAAAATTCCCGATGCCGGTCAACCTGGAATACCTGCTGTTTTATGGGGTGAAGAGGGGAAATCCCGAAGCCCTGCGGTCGGTTGAAGGAACATTGGACAAAATGGCCGCCGGTGGCATTTATGATCACCTGGGCGGCGGATTTTCCCGATATTCAACGGATGCTCGCTGGCATGTCCCGCATTTCGAAAAAATGCTCTACGACAATGCACAACTCATCAGCATCTATTCAAAAGCGTATAAACAATTTCTTTACCCGCGATACCGCGAGGTGGTGTATGATTCGCTTGCATTTATTCAACGGGAACTGACTGCTCCTGAAGGTCTTTGCTATTCATCCATCGACGCCGACAGCGAGGGCAAAGAGGGTTCCTATTATGTATGGAAAGCAAGCGAAATCAGGGATCTGTTGAAGGAAAAGTCTCCCCTTATCCAGGAATATTATTCCGTTTCAGAAGAGGGAAACTGGGAAAAAGGCAATAATGTCCTTTTCCGGCAGCTCACCCATGAAGAGCAGGACCCAATGTTCCGAGAATCTTCACAACTCCTTTTTGAAGCAAGAAATAAAAGGGTTCATCCCGCACTGGATTACAAAATCCTGGCATCCTGGAATGCCCTGATGATCACTGCCCTGGTGGATGCATCCCTCGCTTTTTCTGATGCCGCTCTCCTGCAAAAGGCCATACATGCCGCTAACCTTCTGTTTGAAACATTTATCAAAGAAGACGGAAGGATGATACATTCGGGCAGAAAAGGTTCCAGTGAAGTGAATGGTTTCCTCGAAGATTATGCTTTGCTCATCAAGGCCTTCACCGACCTCTACCAGGCCTCATTTGATCCCGCCTGGCTTCACAGGGCAGAAAAGTTGACGGAGTATGTTTTTGCACATTTTTTATCCGCGGAAGGTCCGCTTTTCCGCTTCACTTCAGATCTTGACCGGAAACTCATCATCCGTAAAACCGAAACAGGCGATAACGTCATCCCATCATCCAATTCAGTGATGGCGATGAATCTGCTTGTCCTGGGACATCTCCTGGGAAAAGATGCATGGCTTGAAAAAGCGAAAATGATGGTCCGGCTGATGACCTTGCAAATCAACGATTCCCCTTATCATCACGGCTTGTGGGCTTATGTATCCATGAATCTCCTCCATTCGCCCTATGAAATAAGCATTGTTGGGCCTGGCTGGAAGGAGCTTCTGGAGAAGTTCTGCACGCACTATTTTCCGGGTATCATCCTTTCGGGAGGTGAAGCAGGGGAAGATCCTGAAATATTGAAAGGTAAAACCGTGAAAGATAAAACACTGGTTTATGTCTGCAGGGACAGAACTTGTGCCGCACCTCTTTCTTCTCTCGATGAGGTAATGGAACTGCTGAAAAAATAAAGCATTAATCAGGATAAAAATTTTAAAACTTTCCGCGATTTTGCGTAAGTTTGAATCAATAAAAAAAAAGAAACATGGAAAACAAGAAGGCGATTGACATTCTGAAACAAGCCATCCTTCTCGAGAAAAGAGGATATGCGTTTTATTCAATGGTTGCTGATCAGGCAAAGGATGAAGACATCAAACATATTTTCAATGCGATGGCAGAGGAAGAATCCACGCATGTGAAGTTTTTGTCGGAACAATTTGCATATTACGATAAAAATCAGGTATTTATGAAAGTGGATCTGCCTGATTATGAGAAGGAAGCAATTCCAAACATGATCCTGAACGAAGAGATCCGGAATAAAATTTCTGCTGCCGGTTTCGAGGCTGCAGCCATCTCATCAGCCATTGACATGGAAAAGAGAGCCATTGAAGTCTATTCTGCCCAGGCCGAAGCATCAACGGATCTCAACGAGAAAGCCTTATTCGGCTGGCTGGCCGGCTGGGAAAAAACGCATCTCAGGATACTCAGTGAACTGGATAATGAATTGAAGGAAAAGATCTGGTTCGATAACCAGTTCTGGCCTTTTTAATCACATCGCCGTTCGCATTGCTTCAACCGGATCCAGCTTTGCAGCGGTCCAGGCAGGAAGAATACCGGAAATCAGGCCGATGATACCAGATACCCCGATACCCAGGATGACGTTACCGGCGGTGAGTACCAGTGTGAATGAAGTGGTATTTGAAATAATCACCACAAGAAGGAAGACGATGAAGAGTCCCACCAAACCTCCGATCAGCGAAAGAAAGATGGCTTCAAAAAGAAATTGAAGCATAATGAAATAGTTTTTCGCACCCAGCGCTTTCTGGATTCCGATGATGTTGGTTCTTTCCTTGACCGATACAAACATAATATTGGCGATACCAAACCCTCCCACCAGCAGGGAAAACCCGCCAATGATCCATCCTACCGTGGCAATGACGGCAAATAAACTGTCGAATCCTTTTGAAATGATGCTGGTTTCGTTGATGGCAAAGTTATTTTCGGCTGCAGGCTTTATTTTCCGGATGGCCCGGAGTAATCCGGTAAGCTCATCTCTCAGTTCATCGTTGGATATGGTGGGCCTTGCCTTTACCAGGATCGTGCTTCGCTGATCTTCCGTATTTACCACCGTTCTTGCATAATTGTAAGGCACCATAACCACCTTATCATTTGAGTTTCCGAAAAAATCTTCTCCTTCTTTCTTCATCACGCCCACCACATCAATGTTTCTTCCGAAGATCCGGATCTTCTGGTCCAAAGCATTCCCTTCAGGAAAAAGACCGGTAGCAATGTCGGCACCGATGACCGCGACATTCCTCCCACTGTTCAACTCATTGCTGGAAAAATATCTTCCTTCTTCCAGTTCGAAATTCCATACTTTGTCAAAATCGTCAGAGATACCTTCAATAGTGACATTTTCAATATAATTGCTTCTGAATTTTACCGTCTTATTCAGGTTAAGCATATAGGCAGAGGTTTCCGCCAGCGTGCTTCTCTTGCGGATTTCCTGCAGATCGTCATTACTGGCTTCCGGACGCTGGTAATATTTCCACCAGGGATAGTCACTGCCCATATCCCATGGCCACTTTTCAACAAAAAGGACATTGCTGCCCAGTGAATCAATACTTTTCCGGATAGCGATTTCCATGGAATCGAAAATCGTAAAAACCGAAATGATACAGAAAATCCCGATCGTTATCCCCAAAAGGGAAAGAATGGTGCGTACTTTATTGACAATAATTTCGCGCAAGGCAAACAGGTAACTTTCACGGATCAAACGAAGTAGCAGTAACATGATTCTCTTTTTCTTAAAACTGGTTCAGAAATGTAAAAGTAATAATTAATAACTCAAAAGGCCGTTTTACATTGGATGTTAACCTAAATTTTGGTAACATTGCAACCTTATTTATCCAACGATTCTTCTATGGACATCAAAATAAGAACCGCTCTCCTTTCCGTTTACTCCAAAGACCGGATCCCGCAGATCGCCCATCTTTTAACTGACCTGGGGATCAGGATGTATTCTACAGGCGGAACCTATGATTTTATTAAAAATCTGGGATTAGACGTCACCGCGGTAGAATCCGTTACAGGTTACCCGTCAATTCTTGGCGGAAGAGTGAAAACCCTTCACCCGAAAATTTTCGGTGGAATCCTCTATCGTCGTGAGAATGAAGCGGATCAGAAAGAAATAGCGACCTATGAAATTCCCCCCGTCGACTTGGTAATCGTTGATCTTTATCCCTTCGAAAAAACGGTGACCACCACCAGCGATCATGACGAGATCATCGAGAAAATCGATATCGGAGGGATCTCCCTCATCCGGGCGGCAGCCAAAAATTACCAGGATGTGCTCATCGTACCTTCTTCGGATTTTTATGACCGGCTGATCGAACTATTGAAAACAGGATGCGGCACAACCAGTCTTGACGACAGGAAATACTTTGCCGCCCAGGCTTTCAATGTTTCCTCCCATTATGATACCAGGATATTCGGTTATTTCAACCGGGATCTTAAGCTGTCTGTTTTTAAAGAAAGCATTCAGCCTTCTTTCCCTTTGAGATACGGCGAGAATCCACACCAGAATGGACTGTTTTATGGCAACCTGGATGAAGTCTTTCATCAGTTGCATGGCAAAGCCATTTCTTACAACAACCTTGTAGACATTGATGCAGCCATCAGCCTGATCAGTGAATTTACCGAACCCACCTTCGTGGTGATCAAACATACCAACGCATGCGGGGTTGCCAGCCGTGCGGACCTCAAACAGGCCTGGCTGGATGCATTGGCCTGCGACCCGGTTTCTGCCTTCGGAGGCGTGATTACCACCAACCGGCCGATAACGATTGCGGTTGCTGAAGAACTCAATAAACTCTTTTTCGAGATACTGATAGCGGATGTTTTTGAGGAAAAAGCACTGGAACTCCTGAAGTCACGGAAAAATAGGATACTTTTGCAGAAAAAACAGGCACTCTTTCCCCCCGTCCAGTATAAATCCATTCTGAATGGCGTTCTGGCCCAGGAAAAAGACCTGAAAACAGAACAGGAATCAGACTTCAAGGTTGTTACCAAAGTGTCTCCCGGAAGGAGTGAAACCGAAGATCTGATTTTTGCCAACAAGATTGTCAAACACCAGAAATCGAATACCATTGTTCTTGCAAAGGGTAAACAACTGGTGGGTTGTGGTACAGGACAGACTTCCCGGGTGGATGCCTTAAAACAGGCCATTCAGAAAGCGGAAGATTTTGGCCTGAATCTGAAAGGAGCGGTGATGGCTTCCGATGCATTCTTTCCGTTTGCTGATTCGGTTGAAATTGCCCACAAGGCAGGCGTGGATACCGTGATTCAACCCGGCGGATCGGTTAAGGACGCTGATTCGATTACCTATTGCGACGATCACGACATGTCGATGGTGTTTACCGGAATTCGGCATTTTAAACATTAAAAATTCAAAAATGGGATTATTCACAAAAGAAATAGCCATCGATCTTGGCACAGCAAATACGATCATCATCTATAACGATAAAGTCGTTGTGGACGAACCTTCCATTGTTGCAATAGAAAGAAGTACCGGACGAATCATCGCTGTGGGGAAAAAGGCACAGATGATGCATGGGAAAACCCACGAAAACATCAAGACGATTCGACCGCTACGCGGTGGGGTCATTGCGGATTTTCATGCCGCCGAACACATGATCCGTGAGATGATCAAGATGATCGACTTGCGCAAATCCTGGTTTCCGCCTGCCTTGAAAATGGTCATCTGTATCCCTTCCGGAATTACCGAAGTAGAAGAAAGAGCCGTTAAAGATTCGGCCGAACAAGCAGGAGCCAAGGAGGTCAGGCTGATTCATGAACCAATGGCTGCTGCCATTGGGATCGGGATCGATGTGCTTGAACCCATTGGAAATATGGTAATCGACATCGGCGGCGGTACCAGCGAAATAGCCGTGATTGCCCTCGGCGGCATCGTCAATAACAAGTCGATCCGGATTGCGGGAGATGAATTTAATACCGACATTGAAGAGTATATGCGCAAACAGCACAACATCAATATCGGGGAACGTACAGCCGAACGCATCAAGATCGAGGTCGGGGCTGCAACCGCCGATATCGATAACCCGCCACCCGAATACGCCGTTCATGGCCGGGATATGCTGACAGGTATTCCTAAAGAAGTGATCGTCAACCATGCCGAAATCGCTCATGCCCTCGATAAATCCATCTCCAAGATTGAAGCCGCCGTGCTGAATGCCCTTGAAATGACCCCACCAGAACTGGCGGCCGACATTTTCGAAACCGGTATTTATCTTGCCGGAGGGGGTTCGTTGCTGCGCGGACTGGATAAAAGGATCCACCTGAAAACAAAACTGAAGGTTCATGTAGCAGAAGATCCGCTCAGGGCCGTGGCACGAGGTACGGGAATCGCATTAAAGAATTTTGACAAATTCACCTTCCTCATTAAGTAACCGCGGTTATGCGTTACCTGCTTTATTTCCTCCGGAAACAATATTTCTATTTTCTTTTTCTGGTGCTTGAGGTAATATCGCTGGTTCTGTTTTTCAATTTCAATAGTTATCAGAATAGCGCCATAGCCCGCGTTACCAGTGGGTTTTCTGGTTCTGTTCTGAACACTTCCAACAACATTTCCGAATACTTTTCCCTCAGACGGGTCAATGCCATCCTGGCCAATGATATCGCAAAGTTGCATTCCAACCGGACGGAAGCCTATCTTAAAGCAGATACCAATACCTTTTTTCACCGGGATACGATTTATAAGCTGGAATTTAACTACATCAGCGCAAAGGTGATCAGTAACTCAACCCACAAGCGAAACAACTTTATCATGCTGAACAAAGGCCGTGATGCCGGCGTTAAGAATGATATGGGCGTGATCATCGGAAACCGCATCGTCGGCCAGATTGTAAGCGTCTCCGATCATTTTTGCTGGGTCATGTCCTTGCTGAATAAGGATTCACGGGTGTCGGGAAAATTCCGGAAAAACGATCAGCTGGTCAACATAGAATGGAGTGGCGGCGATTACCGTTTCGGCGATGTGAAGGAGATCCCCAAACATGTCCTGATCAAAAAGGGAGATACCATCATAACCAGCGGAAATTCCAATATTTTTCCCGAAGGGCTCATGATCGGAGTCATCGAATCCTATAAACTGGTCCCCGATGAAAATTTCAATACGGCAACCATCCGTTTCGCTGCAGATTTCAACAGCCTGAGTTATGTAGAGATCGTGATTGATCTCCTCCGGAAGGAGAAAGAAGATTTACAAAAGTCATTTAAAGGTTCAAATACGGAATAATACAGATGACGATCGTCTATTTTAAAAATATTGTCCGCTTTATCTTTCTCGTCCTCTTCCAGGTCCTGATCCTGAATGGAATACAGCTCAGTGGCTTTATCAATCCTTATTTCTATATCTATTTCATCCTTCTCCTGCCGTTCGATATCCCCAAATGGTTGCTGCTTATTCTTTCGTTTTTGCTGGGAATCACCATCGATATTTTCTCAAACACACCGGGGCTGAACGCCGCTGCCTGTGTTATGCTTGGATTTGTGCGTCCGTTTCTGATTTCGTCCATCTCTACCGGAACAGAATTTATGATCGGGAATCACCCTTCGCTAAAGAACCAGGGAATGAAATGGTTCCTCTACTACACGATCATTCTCGTGCTGATTCATCATTTAACACTTTTCTTCCTGGATGTACTTCGTTTCAGCGAATTTTTCCTGACATTGTTCAGAGTGATCCTCAGCAGCCTGTTCACACTGCTGCTGATCTTTATCAGCGAATACCTGTTTTATTCAAGAGGTCAAAACCAACGAAAAGGGTAAGGATTACTTCACCAGCCCGTATAACCACGCAATTTCCTTCTCCCAGAGTGATTCATCCGGAGTTTCCAGGATCAGCGGCATGTTATCAAAATGTGAATCATTCATGATACGGGCAAAGACTTCCTTTCCCAGGAGCCCGGTGTCAAGATTCTCATGACGGTCGACGCGGGTTCCCAGCGCTTTTTTTGAATCATTCAGGTGAAGGCCGCGCAGGTAGGAAAACCCGACAATGTGATCAAATTCCTTAAAAGTAACCTTGAATCCTTCTTCGGTAACCAGGTCATATCCGGCCGTAAAAGTATGGCAGGTATCTAAGCAAACACCTACCCTTGCCTTATCATCAACCAAAGCGATGATGTCGCGCAGATGTTCAAATTTGTAACCGATCGCGCTGCCCTGACCTGCCGTATTTTCAATTACCGCCGTCACTCCTTTCGTTTCTTTCAACGCGAGGTTGATCGATTCGGCAATGTTTTTTATACAAGCCTCTTCAGAAATCTCTTTCAGATGGGCCCCCGGGTGAAAATTAAGCATCTTTAATCCGAGAAGTTCGCATCGCCTCATCTCATCAGTGAAAGATCTCCTGGATTGTTCAAGCGCTTCTTTGGCAGGACTGCCCAAGTTGATCAGGTAACTGTCATGCGGCAGGATATAAGCCGGATCGTAACCGTGTTTCTCACAATTCTCTTTAAATGCCTTAATGCCTTCCGCTTCAAGCGGCTTTGCCTGCCACTGACGCTGGTTTTTGGTAAATAAAGCAAAGGCTTTTGCTCCGATCTTGCTGGCATTAACAGGTGCATTTTCTACACCTCCTGAGGCGCTTACATGAGCTCCGACGTATTTCATGGTTTAAGGATTTTCATTTGATTAATGAAATCAGTTTTCCGAAAAAAGGATAACGAAGATAGGAAAAAGCCGGGTACGGCGAATGACGAAAGTCAAAAGACAGGTAGAAAAAATCTGAGGTTTCGAGCGGATTCGAACCGCTGTGGAAGGTTTTGCAGACCTCTGCCTAGCCACTCGGCCACGAAACCAGATAAATTAGGGCTGCAAAGATAGAAAAAAAATCAGTCTGACAAAATACAACTGACTTGCTTCACTTTACCGCCCAACGGAGGATTCAGCTTCGCGATCTTCACGGTTGCCTTTTCCATGTCGGGAAAGGATTCACGGATCTTGTCAAGAATCCTGCGGGCCACATGTTCCAGCAGGTTCGACTTGATTTCCATCTCCGTCTTCACCAACTTGAACATCACTTGGTAATTGGCCGTTTCATGCAGATCATCCGATTTTTCCGCCATGGTAGTATCAAATTCTACTTCCAGATCGACGATGAACCTTGTCCCGATGATCTTTTCTTCACGGAAACAACCGTGATACGCAAAAAATTCCATTCCTTCCAGCAAAACTTTGCCCATATTCACTCCTATTTCAGACTTCGAAATTATCAATTTCCAATGAATCGGGAATGGCTTTTTTAAAAATTGTAAATTTGCACCTCTCTGGCAATAAAAAGTTTCTTATGGAAGAAGAAAAAGCAAAATCACTTAATTTCATCGAAGAGATCATCAATGAAGATCTTAAAAATGGCGTCTATCATAAAGTTCATACCCGTTTTCCCCCCGAACCCAACGGTTACCTGCATATCGGCCACGCCAAATCGATTTGCCTGAATTTCGGATTGGGAAAGAAATACAACGGTCAAACCAATCTCAGGTTTGACGATACCAACCCGGTGAAAGAAGAAACGGAATATGTTGACTCCATCATGGAAGATGTCCGCTGGTTGGGTTTTGACTGGGAAGACCGTCTTTATTATGCCTCCGATTACTTCGGACAATTGTATGACTATGCGGTGATCCTCATCAAAAAAGGAACTGCATACGTTTGTGACATGTCTGCGGAAGAGATCAGCGAAACCCGCGGTACCCCGACCCGTCCCGGCAAGGAAAGTCCATTCAGGAACCGCACGGTAGAGGCGAATCTCAACCTTTTTGCCAGGATGAAAACCGGTGAATTCCCTGATGGATCGAAAGTCCTGAGAGCCAGGATCGATATGGCCTCTCCGAATATGCACATGCGCGATCCCGTCCTGTATCGTATTCTTCACGCCAATCATCACCGCACTGGCGATGAATGGTGCATTTACCCGATGTATGATTTTGCGCATGGCCAGTCCGATTCAATCGAAGGAATTACCCATTCAATTTGTACATTGGAATTCGAGGTTCACCGGCCGTTATACGACTGGTTCATCAGGGAAATCGGCTTATATGCCCCACGCCAGATCGAATTCGCCCGGCTCAACCTGAGTTATACGATCATGAGCAAAAGGAAACTGCTCCAAATGGTCAGAGAAAATTTTGTAAACGGATGGGATGATCCCAGGATGCCGACCATTTGTGGCTTGCGCAGAAGAGGCTATACGCCCGAATCCATCCGGAATTTTGCCGAAACGATCGGGGTAGCCAAAAGGGACAACGTCATCGATATGAGCCTGCTGGAATTTTGTATCCGGGAAGATCTCAACAAAAGATCAAACAGGATCATGGCAGTGCTCAACCCGGTAAAAGTGATCCTGGATAATTACCCGGAAGACCAGGTTGAAGAAATGGAATGCATCAATAATCCCGAAGATGAAACCAAGGGAAAACGAAAAGTACCTTTTTCACGGGAACTATACATCGAAAGGGAGGATTTCATGGAAATCCCCTCAAAGAAGTTTTTCCGCCTCTCTGAAGGCGGCGAGGTTCGTTTGAAGGCCGGATATATCATCAAATGCAATCGTGTGATAAAAGACCCCGGAACAGGCGAAATCAGCGAAATTCATTGCACCTACGATCCGTTGACCAAAACCGGGATGCCCGAAAGCAACCGGAAGGTGAAAGGAACCCTGCATTGGGTATCGGCAAAACACGCGGTGACCGCTGAAGTAAGATTATACGACCGGCTCTTCATCAAAGAGAATCCCGATGATACAGAAGAAGGAAAAGAATTCACCGCCTACCTGAATCCTGATTCGCTGAAAACGGTGACCGCCTTCATCGAACCTTCTGCAAAAGAGCTGGCCCCCGGAGAAAAACTCCAGTTTGAAAGATTGGGTTACTTCTGTGTTGATAAAGATACCATTCCTGGAAAAATGGTCTTTAACCGCACGGTTACCCTGAAAGATTCCTGGACGAAATCTGAAAAAAAATAACAGAACATAAGGATTTATTGAATTTTTCTGATTAATTTTGCCACTCAATTGTCCGATGGTGTAACTGGCAACACAACTGATTCTGGATCAGTAGAGTCTAGGTTCGACCCCTAGTCGGACAACAAAAAAGCCCTGTAAGCAACTAACTTACAGGGCTTTTTCTTTGGGGTGATGGTAAGGGGACTTTAGAATTACTAATATTTTTTTCATTGTTAGTTCGGTTATGGATTTGATTTAAATGTTACCGGGCAAGATATATTTACTCAAGTTTCAGGGTTCAAATAGAATTCTGATCCAACGCTACAATCGGAACGCCTATAGCCCTGAAAGGGCGGAATTTGTCAACACAGGGCGAAGCCCTGTGTGCAAAATGAACGAAATACAATAAGCCCTGAAAGAGCGAAACACCTGATCCCAAATGTATCGTTCATCATATTGCAGTCCCGAGTTCGTTTATATATTCCGCCCCTTCGGGGCTTGGTTAATTATGTTTTTCATGATGGAACTTTACCCTTTTCTTGTTAGCGTTCGGAGTACAATTGTACTCCGAAAACGTGGGTCAGTTTATCTTACTATTGTTATTTTCCCTGAACTCAAACAATTATTGGATTTGACGGAATAGCAATAAATACCTGCTGGTAAATTCGAAATATCGACCGGTAGAGATTGTTTCCCGGCCGCATAATATTTATTGGAAATATTCTCACAACGACCATCCAGCGTGTATAAAGAAATTTCTACCTGTCGGCTTTGTTTCAGGGTAAATTCAAAAGTAGCATGGTCATTGGCCGGATTGGGGAAAACGTTACAATCGATTGGATTAAGATTCTTTCCGTTATCATTAATACCTGAATAATAATGAAATGGAGCATCAAAAAGGGCTACTCCATTGTTGTTGGAATTATCTTTTGACCAAACAATGCCTCCCTGGTGCTGATCGTAGCAAATGTTTATTTGTGGATTCGGCGACGAAATACTTGCATTATTGTTAAAACCGGGATTAATAACTTGCCAGTTACCGGGATCTTCCAGGTTGAAATTCTTTATCAGGTAAGGTAATTTTTTGTCAGTCGAATCAAAATAGGTGACCATAAAGGTCGAATCATAAGGATTAAAGCAAATATCTGATTGCTTATTATTATGAAGCGGATCGCCTATAATAAAAGATCTGAAATTGGAAGAGGTAGCGGCGTTAAGATTGTAGAATCCAACTACCTGGTACTTTTGAGTGATTGGGTCAAATTTATCAGCCAGGATAACCTCTGTAAGATTGGCGCTGTCGTTATCCACGGCACTGGCCTGGCATGCAATTCTTGGATTACTGAACAGGTTATTTGATCCGGGTATAAAATCATCCAGGCGAACCGGAGTCGTAAAGGGACTGCTAAAGCCTGTAGTTGTATGCGCTGTGTAAATGTGACCATAAGGTGCTGCTGCAGAATCTTTTTCTTCCCATGTAACAAAGTAACGTCCCTCCGGGAAAGATAAACTTCTTCCGTAAGAAAGGTCTACTTTGCCAAAGTATTTTATAGAACTGGCAACCGTAAATTCAGAATCAAAATCCCCTAACCATGTACAACCATAGCTGGACGCACGAAAGATTATAGATCCACCGATATTATCTTGTTGGGAATAAACTAATGAAAGCGACCATGGATCTGAACCTGTTGCGGGGAAAAGGTTGTCAGAGGCGATTGTAGCGTCGTTAATATACCAGGAATCCGTAGAAATGCTTATAGTACTTTCAAATTCGTTGGTTACGCCATTAAACCTGGATAAAGCAGGTAAAGACTTATGTGAAATAGAATCATACCACAAAACCATTCTGAAATGTTTCAACATTTCCAAAGTGTTTCCACACGTAACAACTGCTAATTTAGTATATAGTGTATGCTCAGAGAATAAATGTCCTTCAAAAAAAAC
>JBBRTX010000027.1:0-30717 GCA_038244085.1 Bacteroidales bacterium
ACCTTAATACCCGTCTCATGCTGTTTCAGAATCGAAATGATCTGGCTTTCTGTAAATCGTGTTTTTTTCATAAGGCAAAGTTCAAATAAAATTAGTTTTTACTCTAATTTTAAATGGCCGAAGTTCAGGGAAGCTGACATTGTCAGTAAACACAGCCCTCGGGAATATTTACCTGCGACAGTTTCAGAAAATAGAAAAATCACTGGCTACGCTTCATGAGGACCTGCAATTTGATTATGCGGAAGCGATCAGGCTTTTGTGAAAACCGGGATTGATTTGATCCCAATTTTTATGGTGTTGAAATACAATTCAAAGCAAATCAACCAGAATAAATGTGATATCATCATCAAAACTGGCGTTTTCCTTTTTACCAGACCACCGCGTCACATTATCCAAAAGAAAGGTTGCCAGTTTTTCCTGAGACAGACTACGCTTTTCTGTGAAGGCTGAAAGGAGACGGTTCTTTCCATATAATTCTCCACGCTGGCTAAAGATCTCAACCAGACCGTCTGTATATAACAGGATCCTGTCACCCGGAGCAATATTGACCGAAGCCTCGGCATAAAAAGCGTGTTGGGCTATCCCGATTGGAACACCCTGTACTTTTAATTCTTCCGGCTTGTTTGCCGAAGCCCTCAGGATTACCGGATAGGGATTTCCTGCTGAGGAGAAATGCAAGGTTTTCCGTGAAAAGTCAAAACACAGGTATGCGGCGGTGATAAACTCGTCATTCAACTGTCCGGACAGTGCCTGGTTCATCCCTGCAATCAGTAAAGCAGGGTTCATTGCATTATGAACCTGCGAATTGAAGGCCACTTTTATCATGGAAGCAATCAGCGCTGCAGATATCCCGTGCCCTGAGACATCCGCGACCAGGATCCCGACACGGTTATCATCCACCACATGAAAATCATAAAAATCACCCCCGATCAGCGTCATCGGAATATAGGTTTGATAAATCGCAGAAGCCAAAGTGGCAGGAGAATGTTGAGGCAGGATGGCACGCTGGATTTTCCCTGCCGTTTCCAGGTCCCGCCAAACGGCCTGGTATTGTAACTCATTTTTATTGCTTCGACGCACGGCCACGTATACGAGGCAGCAGATAAAAACAAGGAGGGCAAATCTTTCAAAAAGGACATTCGGATTAAACCAATTGAGAATACTTAGATTGTTGTATAGCACAACCACCACAAAGAAGCCTAAACCTGCTCCTATGACCAGGCTTTCCTTGTTTCTTTTTATCCCCGACAGAAACAGGTTCGGGGTTAATACCAGGATGATCAGCATGATAAAAATATTGCTAAACAAAGATCCGGTAAGGTATCCCGGATTGCTGAAGACAATACCGGTTACAATGCCCGTTAATGCATAACCTGCCGACAGGAGGAAAAGCCATAAAATGGAATTTTTCCAGCCCCAGCTTCCATAATAATATCTCAGGAACAGGATGAAAAACATGGGATTGACATCCTTGATGATACTCCTGATATAATCCAGGACAGGCGTTGAGCCAAATGATAAAATGATCATCTGGTTCTCCGTGACAACAACCGAATAACCCAGGATAAACAATGAGAGGTAGAGAAGATAGAATTCTGGTTTTTTCAGCCTGGAAAGGAATACCAGCAGGACAGCAACCCCGAAGATGAACAGGAGAAAGCCGATGAACAGCTCAGGCTGGAACGACAAAAAGAAATCCTTGAAATTGTTTGTAGCGTAGTGCGGATCCCCGAACATTTGTTTTAGCAGGAGATGATCTTTCTCTGTATAATAACAACCGGTAATTTCCAAATCTGTAACACCCAAATAACCCATGTTAAAGGATGGCCTGATTTTTTTCAATCCTTCCAGGAAAACCCGGCTGTTTTCCTGGCTGCCTGATTGATAATAAACCAGGGCAAGCCCGAGGAGCACATCCGGGTCCCCGGGTTCCCTAACCTGACATGCGTTGAAACATTTTTCGGATTCAGCGTACATCCCTTTGTGAAGATATTCCCAACCTAAATAGTCAAGTATCTTTATTGATCCTGGTTCCAATTTCAGTGATTTTTTATAATCCCTGATGGCGCTGTCGGAATATCCGCAGCGTGCAAACGCAGAACCCCGGCCAAAATAAAGGCTTCCATTGGCTGTATCCATCGAAATAGCCCTGGAATACGCTACAATTGCCCCCCTATAGTCATGAGCAGTGTATTTTGCTTTTGCACTTTTGATAATGAAGTCAATCGTTTGTTGACGTTCATCCGTGCTGGTTTTCGAATAGGAGATGCAGGAAATGACGAGCAAGAAAAAAAATGAAAGCAGAAAAACCTTCATAGAAAAGCAAGTATTATAGCTGCAAATGTAATATATAATTTATTAATTAAACACTTTTATACCAGAAAGGAAAAACAGGGGCTCTGATTCTCCGCATGGAGTTTCATCGGGAAACTGTTGAGTAAAAACCAATGTTTTATACTGTCTTTTTTCATGCAAATCTATACCAAGTGCCCGTTAAAAAATGACGTAGTGCAGGATAGTGCCTAATCAAATATTTTTAATATCATTGCATAAAATTTCCATTACTTTATTCTGAATAAAATTTCGAAAGATGAATCATGGTTAGTTCCTCCGGAAATTCCCGGTGCCGGTTTTCATTCTCCTCCCGGCAGCTTTTCTCTCCGCTTGTTCCTAAAAGCCGACTGATGAATATTTTCGTGACCTGGCACAACCTGTTCCTCCGGAAGTCACATTTTCAAATTCATTTGGGTCCGATACCGTCGTAGTCAGCGATTTCCGGATCCTTGATATCAATATAAATGCCGGGCCTAACCGGCGGTATTACCTCGAAGTTCTGGTGGATGGAACCAGAAAATTCACATTGGATAGTAATTCAGGTTATTTCAGTATTCCAACATATTCGCTAGCCTCCGGCATATATTCTCTTCATCTGAATTTTTATTTTAATACCAATTCGGGAAGTATTGCTGCGGGTCTTGATGCAGAGGCATTTTTTTATCAAAAGAAAATGGTCCTTGTGCATAATTAATAATCCGGATCCGGCTTGGCATTTGGTGGAAATACGCTTTTCTTTCCAGGACCGAAAAAACTAATATTTTTCTAAGATGAAAAAGACATTATACATACTACTTTTATTTTTAATCGCAACCTTTCCGGTTTATTCACAGAAATTTGAGATTGGCTTTCGATCAGGGATTAGTATTTACTCAATGAAAAACCTTAAATAGAATCTTGAAAATGGCATGAATTCGTTGCCTTTTGAAACAAAGCTCATTTCCAATTTCCCTTCAAGAATTAGTTTCGGTGGATATCTTCTCAAAAAGAAGGGAAATTATTCAATCGGGGCAGAGTACAATTATAATTCTACCGGCTGCAGGATTTCATCCGGTGATTACTCAGGCAAATATCTTTTTGATGAAATACTCATTTCGCATTCAATGGGCATACTCAATTCAATCTCGATCTTTTCGTTGGGCAGATTTCATGCTGAAGCCAGGGTCAGTGTGGGAATTAATTTTTCATCCATCAGGTTGACAGAATACTTGCAGGTATTTGATTCTGCCATGAGTTCTTCTCCCTCTTTTCATTCAAGCAGTATTTACATTACTCCGGGTGTGATTATTTCCTATGTATTTCCCTTTATGAGGATTGGTGCAGATGTTGGGTATTATTTGGAGAGTGACGGAATATTCACGACAAAGACAGGTGAAAAGGGTTCAAATAAAACAAATTGGAGCGGCTTACGGGCTGGTATAACTTTAGGGGCATTCCAGAAAGAATTATTCAGGAAGAAGGGTAAGAAGAAGGATAAATAATGACTGTTTTGGTATGGAAAACGCAACAAATACCCATCGAAAACTCCGGTCAATGAAACCACTGTTGATTTTTTCCATACTCCTTTTATGGAATTTCGCAATGAAGGTCCAGGTTTGAGGGCGGACAAGGCATTGCCTTCCATGTATATTCAGGTAGACAGGTTCAAAATAACACAAAAGGGATCTGATGATAATGAATGGGGGAGCAATTGTTTTTTTCGCTATCTTTAATTCATAAAACTTTTGACAATGAAAACCGAAACAGATAAGAGCAATGGAAAAGACTTTCCGGTAGTATGCGTTGGTGGTTCAGCGGGTGGCCTGGATGCTTATACTCGTTTACTGAAGAACCTGCCAGCCGATATGGGGGTTGCCATTGTCATCGTCAATCATCTGCGAACGGTAGCAACATTTCTCCATGAGATTCTCCCGCGATTTACCACTATGCCGGTTGAGCTGATAACAGAAAGACTCGACATTAAACCAAACCATGTTTTTATCATTCCCGAAAAGCGCGATTTGCACGTTCTGAATGACGAGTTCCGGTTGAAGCCAATATCAAAACCCTGGGGATGGCCCGATGTGATTACGGTTTTCCTGCGTTCCATGACAGAACACTGGGAGGGTAAACTCATTGCGGTCATCGTCTCCGGATATGATGGGGATGGTGCGGAAGCGTTATGCGGTATCAAGAAAGTCGGGGGCATAACCATCGCACAGAAACCCGAAACGGCCCAACAACCGGAAATGCCGGTAAGTGCAATCGCAAGCGGGTGCATCGATTTTATTCTTTCACCAGAGGATATTGCCAAAGAAATTATTCGTATAGCAAAAGCGGGTTAAACGAAACACCAGCGAAAAGCAGGATTGTCTGGTGAAGCGTGAGCTGATGAGTTGATGAGCTGACGAGCTGAGTCTGTGAATTTCGTAACGCGTAACACGTAACACCTCGAAATCAAAGTTGGCAAACTCCTCACTCTTCACCCCTCACCTCTCACCTCTCACCAATCACCGCTGCTTCATCATGAGAACTTCCATCCATTCATCTAAAATCTGTAAATTTGCTTCGTTATAGAACCAAACGCTTTTCGAGATGCTTATCATTCGTCGTCACAATACGGATCCGTACTTTAATCTTGCCACAGAAGAATACGTTCTGAAAGAGATTGAGGATGACTCATTTATGCTCTGGAGGAATGAACCTTCCATCATTGTCGGGAAACACCAGAACACCCTGGCGGAAATCAATGCAGATTACGTAAAGAACACCGGGATCAAGGTGGTGCGCAGGTTATCGGGTGGCGGAGCGGTTTTTCATGACCTGGGAAACCTGAATTTCACCTTCACCATGAAGAGTGAAGATGAGAATATGATCAACTTCCGGAAATATACCGAACCGATACTAGAAGTGCTTCAATCACTCGGGATCGCCGCGAAGTTTGAAGGAAGAAACGACCTGACCATTGACGGAAAGAAATTTTCCGGCAATGCCATGCATATCTGGAACAAGAAAGTGCTTTCGCACGGCACTCTCCTCTTTTCTTCGCATATGCCCGACCTGGGCGAAGCGTTGAATGCTGATCCGCTGAAATTTACGGATAAAGCGGTGAAATCGGTCAGAAGCCGCGTGACCAATATCAGTGAACACCTGAAAGAAAAGATGGATGTGATGGAATTTGCCTCAAAAATAGAGGATCATATCGTTTCCAAATACCCGGATGCCAGGTTTTATGAACTTACCGAAGAAGATCATGCGAAGATCAACAAGATGGTTGTGGAAAAATATGGCACCTGGCACTGGAACTTCGGCTACTCGCCGAAATACACCTTTCGCAAGGTTCTCCGGACTGCGTCAAGCGGAACGATCGAATTCGCGCTGGACGTGGATAACGGGATGATAAAAAATGTGAAGATCTTCGGTGACTATTTCAACAAATATCCGACCGAGGATATTGAGAATGCCCTGAAAGACATCCCACACAAAACAGAAATGATAAAACTGGCCCTGTCCCCGTTCGTCATTGGTGATTATTTTAATAATTTAACGCTTGATGCATTGATGGAAGGTTTTTTTAACTAATTTCAAATCGAAAATACATAGGGAAAATGATGACGTACAAAGATATATTTGAAAGGCTGTGGAAGGATTATATCGCCCAGAACCCCTCATCCGAAAAGGTTTACAACCTCCTGACCCGCGAAGGCGAAACCCTGGTCAATGATCATGTTGCTTTCCGGACCTTCAACCATCCGAAGATCAACATCGATGTCCTTGCTAAGGTTTTTCTTAAAAACGGGTATGAATTCAAGGGAGAATATCATTTCCCGCTGAAAAAACTCTATGCCAAACACTTTGAACATACCTCCGACCCCCTGGCTCCGCGGGTTTTCATTTCCGAATTGCTCGTGGAAAAGTTCAGTGATCACATGAAAGAGGTGGTGAAGGACTGGGTTTCAAAGATCCCGCCTGCACTTTTCAAATCTGATCAGTTGATTTATTCCGGCAACAGTACAGGGACACCTTCCTTTAAAGTGTTCCAGAAACTTCGAATGGAATCCGAATATGCTGCCTGGCTCTATGTCAATGGATTCAGGGCAAACCACTTCACCATCAGCGTGAATGCCATGAACGTATATGATTCCATTGAAAAGATCAACATTTTCCTGAAGAATAACGGGTTTCCGCTGAATGAAGCCGGCGGTGAGATCCAGGGATCCCCCCAGGATTTGCTGGAACAATCCAGTACACGTGCCGGGATGGTCCGTTTTCAGTTCGAGGAAGGGGAATATGAGATCCCCGGGTGCTATTATGAGTTCGCGAGAAGATATAATGATGCGAACGGAAAGCTCTATAATGGGTTTGTAGCAAAATCGGCTGATAAAATCTTCGAATCCACCAACTATTATATGAAGTGAGAAACAAATTAACGCCGCTGTTCTTTTTTCTGGTCATGGCGTTCATCGGCTGCTCCACAAACAGCAGGAAGAAAGAGGTTGTGCCCCTGGAAAAAGGAAAAGTAGTGGATCGCGTCGAATGTGCTTCCGACCCCGTTTTTACTTATGCTGTCTACCTTCCTTCCACCTATTCGGAAAATAGCAAACTACCCCTGATCCTCGCTTTTGACCCGCACGGTTCGGGAAACCTTCCTGTAACCCTGTATAAGGATCTTGCAGAGAAATACGGGTTCATTCTTACGGGATCAAATAATTCGAAGAATGGCCAAGATGGCAATATTACCATGAGCGCGATACATGCCATGATGGATGAGGTAAAGAGTCGTTTCTCCATCGACACGAACCGGATCTATACGATGGGGTTTTCGGGAGGGGCCCGGGTTGCGGTCATGGCTGCCTTCTTCCCCGCGGGGATTGCAGGCGTAACGGGCAGTGGTGCCGGGTTTCCCAATTCCGGATCTGCCTTTCCCCTGAGTTTTGATTATCTGGGAATGGCCGGGACATCTGATTTCAACATGTATGAAATGCTTCAACTGGACGAATACCTTGACAAGTCAGCGACACATCATGCCCTGATCCTTTTTGACGGAATTCATCAATGGCCAGATGTGGAAATCATGGAAAACGCTTTCCTATGGAATGACCTCTGCGCCATGCGGAAGAAAACACTCGTCATTCAGAACAAAGAAATTGAGGTTTTCAAAAAAGTACAGGATGAGAAAATCAGGCAGGCGAACGAATCCGCAGATCCCCTTTCCCTGAACAGGGAGCTAAAAAACATGATCCGTTTCCTGGATCAACTGATCGATCTGAAAACCTATCGGCAGCAACTGGATCAGCTTGAGAAATCCGGGGATTACCGGAATGCCCTTGCCCTTGAGAAAAAGGATCAGGAAAAGGAAATGGAAGAACAGCATTTCCTGAATGAAAACTTCTTTTCAAAAGATACGACCTGGTGGAAGAAGAAATTGGCAGGCTGGGACCAGGTCATCTCCGGAGGGAAGAAGAAAAATGAAGTGATGATGACCAAACGGCTAAAAAGTTACCTTAGCCTGGTCTGTTATATGAACTACACAAGGGCGCTGGAAGCCCGTGAAGCGGCGGCTTCGGCACATGCAATGAAAATTTATGAAATGGTTGATCCCGAACATGCCGCCCAGACAAAGAAATGACACATAAGGAAACTAACCGGAAGTTTGAAGATTTACGAAAGCAGTTGGAAGGGGATCTCTTCGACGGAGAACTCTGGCGGCTGATGTATGCCACCGACGCTTCTGCTTATCGGGAGATCCCGTTGGGTGTAGCCCGTCCTAAAAATGTATCTGACCTGAAAAAACTGGTTGCTTTTGCCGCAGAAACCAGTACACCCTTGATCGCAAGGACGGCAGGAACTTCGCTCGCAGGGCAGGTGGTCGGGAGCGGACTGGTCGTGGATCTGTCAAAATACATGAACCGCATCCTCGAGATCAACCCGGAAGAACACTGGGTAAGAGTGGAACCCGGTGTGATTCTCGATGAACTCAACAAAACGGTGGAGCCTTATGGACTCTTTTTCGGCCCCGAAACCTCCACTTCGAGCCGTTGCATGATCGGCGGGATGGTCGGGAATAACAGTTGCGGCGCCCATTCCGTCATTTACGGTTCGACAAGGGATCATGTCATTTCACTGAAAACCCTGCTATCCGACGGATCGGAGGTGGAATTTTCTTCCCTTACACCTGAGGCTTTCAACGAAAAGCTGATCGGAACAAAACTGGAGAACAGGATTTACCGCAACATTCAGGAAATCCTGTCCCTCCCCTCCAACCAGGATGAAATCAGGAGCCAGTTTCCCAAACCTTCCATTCATCGACGAAATACAGGTTACGCCATTGATCTCTTGCTCGAAACAGCGGTTTTCACAGCAACAGTCGAACCCTTCAACTTCGCCAAACTATTAACCGGTTCTGAAGGCACACTTGCTTTTTCGACCGAAATCAAACTGAACCTGGTACCACTGCCACCCAAGCACAAAGCCTTGGTATGTGTGCATTGTCATTCGATCGCCGAGGCGCTGGAAGGAAACCTTGTAGCCCTCCGGTATCAACCCGGGTCGGTTGAACTAATGGATAAGGCCATCATGGACTGTACAAAGGATAACATACTCCAGCGACAAAGCCGGTTCTTCATTGAAGGAGATCCTGCAGCCATCCTGATCATTGAGTTTGAGAGAGATTCAAGAGAGGAAATCCTTGACATTGTCGGGAAACTTGAAACAGAAATGCGGGAATCAGGACTTGGCTATCATTTTCCCGTTATCTTCCCGCCGGATGTAAAGAAAGTGTGGGATTTGCGAAAGGCCGGGCTGGGCGTGCTCAGTAATTATCCCGGCGACCGCAAACCGGTGCCTGTGACCGAAGATACAGCCGTTGATCCGGGAGACCTTCCTGCCTATATAAAAGATTTCGATCATCTATTGAAGCGGCTGGGGCTGAACTGCGTTTATTATGCCCATATCGGCTCCGGGGAATTGCATCTCCGGCCGGTCCTGAATCTCAAGGATGAAAAAGATGTGGAACTGTTTCATACGGTTGCACTTGAAACGGCCCGTCTTGTCAAAAAATACCGGGGTTCTCTGAGCGGCGAACACGGTGATGGCCGACTACGCGGAGAGTTTATCCCGCTGATGATCGGAGATCATAATTACGCATTGCTTCAAAAGATCAAGGAAACCTGGGATCCGGGAAATATTTTCAATCCCGGCAAAATCACAGGGACTCCCCCGATGAATTCGAGTTTGCGGTTTACTCCCGGACTGAAAATCAAGGAGATCCCTACCCTATTTGATTTTAGTGCCAATCATGGAATTCTTAGGGCCGCCGAACAATGCAACGGTTCGGGTGATTGCCGAAATACCGTGATGACCGGCAGGATGATGTGCCCGTCGTATATGGCAGTGAAGGATGAAAATGCCACCACCCGGGCCAGGGCGAACATCCTGAGAGAATTTCTGACCCATTCTGTTAATGACAATCCGTTCAATCACCAGGAGATCTTCGAGGTGATGGATCTCTGCATTTCGTGCAAGGCCTGCAAGTCGGAATGCCCGTCGAACGTGGATATTGCAAAACTAAAAGCGGAATTTCTGCAGCATTACTATGATGCAAACGGCATTTCCCTTCGAACCCGGCTGATTGCTAATATAACCTCGGTAAACCGACTGGGAATGCTGGCTCCTGCCCTGTTTAACTTCTTCCAGGAGAACGCATTCCTTTCGGGAATTACCAAGAAAATGCTGGGTTTTGCATCGGAAAGGAAGATCCCTACTTTATACAAAACCACTTTGAAAGTCTGGGCAAAAACCCAGAAGCAAATCATCAGGGGCGAAAAAAGAGGGAAAGTATATCTTTTTGCCGATGAATTCTCGAATTTCAATGATGTTGAAATTGGGATAAAAGCGATCAGGCTATTGAATGCTTTGGGTTATGAAGCGGAGATCCCCGATATCGCTGAAAGTGGCAGGACCTTTCTTTCAAAAGGCCTGATCCGAAAGGCAAAACGAATTGCCAATCAAAATGTAAAGACCTTGTCGGGCAGGGTTACGGCGCAAACCCCGCTCCTGGGCATCGAACCTTCCGCAATACTGTCCTTCCACGATGAATATCCTGACCTGGTTGATGGGGAATGGAAAAATGCATCCAGGGAAATAGCGGAATATGCCCTGCTCTTTGACGAGTTCATTTATCGCAATATCCTGGAAAGAACAGAACAAAACGATAATCTCACTTCCCTCTTCACGAAAGAAAAGAAGATTATCAAACTTCATGGGCATTGTCACCAAAAGTCACTGGCATCGATAGTTCCCACGATGAAGATGCTTTCGATACCAGAAAATTATGAAGTACAGGAAATCAAATCCGGCTGTTGCGGGATGGCCGGGTCGTTCGGTTACGAAAAGGAACATTATGATGTGTCGATGAAGATCGGCGAACTGGTATTATTCCCCGAAGTCAGAAAATCGGCAGCGGAGGTAATCATTGCGGCTCCCGGCACCAGCTGCCGCCATCAGATCATGGATGGAACCGGCCGCCGGGCTTATCATCCCATCGAAATATTGTATGATGCCCTGATTAATCAGACTCCCCCCCCGCCATCCTCTTCTGGGGAGGGAGCAAAATAGAAGCGTTGTTTCATTTTTTAAGTCCACGATTTTCGAGCAATGGCCCTATTCCCGGCTCTTTTCCCCTGAAATCCACATAAAGTTTCATAGCCTCTTTCGATCCTCCTTTTTCGAGAATGCTTTTCCGAAATCGGGTGGCTGTATTCTTATCGAACAGGTTTCCGGTTTCCAGGAAAGCCTGGAAGGCATCTGCATCAAGCACTTCCGCCCAGATATAACTGTAATACCCCGCAGTGTAACCACCGGTCATGGAATGCTGGAAATAGGTAGAACGGTAACGCGGAACAATCTGGGCAATCAGACCAATTCTATTCATGGCGTTTTTTTCAAATTCCGTTACATTGACTCCATCTGCATTCTGTAAGGTATGATAATCCATATCCAGGAACGATGCTGCCAAATATTCGGTTGTTTTAAAACCCTGGCCGTATTTACTGCTCTTTTCGATCTTCGTGGTCAGATCATCCGGAATAACCTGTCCGGTTTGATAATGTTTTGCATAAATTTTTAACACTTCGGGTTGAAAGGCCCAATGTTCCATGATCTGGGAAGGCAGTTCTACAAAATCCCGGGGAAAAGAAGCAATGGCATCATATTTTGCATTCCTGAGTAACCCGGCCAGAGCATGTCCGAATTCATGAAAGAAAGTCTCCGCCTCATCCTGTGTCAGCAAGGATGGTTGGTTGCCAGCCGGGGCTGAAAAGTTCGTGACGATTGTCATTGCCGGGGCAACCCGTTTGCCGTTTTTATACGACTGGGTCCGGTAAGCTCCGCACCAGGCTCCGCCCTTCTTTCCGGCCCTCGGATGGAAATCAAGGTATAAAACGCCAAGATGTGTTCCGTCACCCTCTTTACATTCCCATAAAGTCACTCCGGGATAATAGACTGGCGCATCCTTTACCTCGGTGAAAGTGATTCCATACAGTTGATTTGCGACATAGAAAACACCTTTTCGGACATTTTCCAACTGAAGATAGGGTTTAACGACTTCCTCGTTCAGGTCGTAATTCTGCTTCATTACCTTTTCACTGTAAAAGCGCCAGTCGTAAGGCTCAAGGATCGTTCCCGGGTAATCCTTTGCAAGCAACGACTGCAACACAACTTCTTCTTCGCGAGCCATTTTCGAGGCAGGTTCCCATACCTGGTTTAAGAGATGATACACATTGGCGGGGGTCAAGGCCATCCGGTCAGCAAGGACAAAATCGGCCCAGGTGGGATAACCCAGCAACTTTCCCTTTTCCTGGCGGAGTTTAACCAGTTGAGAGATGGTTTCTTTATTGTCCTGTTTGTTGTTATTATTACCCCTGTTCATATATGCATCCAGCATCTTTTTCCTCAAATCTCTTTTTTCCGAAAACTGAAGAAAGGGCATAATGCTCGGATTCTGGAGGGTGAATACCCACTTCCCTTTTGTGGCAGCGTCAGCATTGGCGACTTTGGCTGCGGTGGCAATGATTCCCTTAGGAAGTCCAGCCAAATCGGAAGGATTGTCAATGATCAGTTTAAATGCATTGGTTTCGGCAAGCAGGTTTTGCCCGAAACTGAGTTGCAGGAGGTTGATTTCTTTATTCACCTGCCTTAATCGTTCCTTCTGCGGCTCATCTAGTCCGGCACCTCCGCGGATAAATCCCTTATACAATTCCTCAACGGTTCTTTTCTGATCCGGGTCAAGTCCCAGGGCCTCTCTTTGTTCATAAATGGTCCTGATCTTTTTGTATAATTCCGGGTTCAGGTTGATGTCATCGGAATGCCTGGTTACGATCGGAGATAGCATACGCGCAATTTCCATCATCTCCGGGTTGGTATTGGCACTATTGAGGGCATAAAAAACGGAACTTACCCTGTCGAGCAGTTCTCCGCTCTGATCTATCGCGAGAATCGTATTATCAAATGTCGGAATGGCAGGATTGGCAATGATTGCATCAATCTCTGCCTGATGTACCCTGATCCCTTCTTGAATAGCCGGCTCATAGTCTGCATTTCTGATCTGGTCAAATGGCGGCACCTGAAACGGTGTTTTCCATTCCTGAAGTAAAGGATTACTTGTATTCTGACTCCTTGTGGATCCAATCATCATGAGGATAATAATAAAAATTCCGACAGCACTTTTCATCTTTTGGTTATTGTTATATACTGATCAAATTTACTTTAAAAAACATATCTTTGCCTGTTATAATCCAACAAAATATGGGAATTCACGATTACTGGCTGCATGGGATCACTGTATTTATGGGATTCTTTGCCATGCTGAATCCACTGGGCAACACGCCGGTGTTTATCGGGATGGTGAAGGATTTTGACGATAAGACGCAGAAAAGGGTGGCAAAAAAATCAGTACTGGTCGCCTTTGTAATTGTGCTGATCTTTTCCACATTCGGTCATATTCTTTTCCGGCTCTTCGGGATCACTCTTCCTGCCTTTCAGCTTGCCGGAGGCATCATTGTCTTTATCATGGGGTACAACCTCCTGAATGCCAAAGAATCACCGCTTAACACGCAGGAACACCTAAAACGGGCGGATTTAGAAAAGATGGCAGATGACATGTCGATTACGCCGCTGGGGACACCCCTTCTGGCAGGGCCGGGAACCATTTCCGCCTCGATGAACTTTGTCGGGGCAGAGAAAACCATCATTAATGTGGTAATGGTGGTCCTCATTTTTGCTTTGATGTGCGGTGTCACCTATTTATTGTTTATCTCCGGAAAAAAGCTGGCTATGAGGGTGAACCCCGGGATACTGAAAGTAGTGACACGGATTATGGGACTGATCCTGGCAGTAATTGCCATCCAGATGTTCATCTCAGGAGTGGAAGGCACCATTTTAATGTATCAAAAACCGGTTTAAAATGCATTTCTTCAGGACCCTTTCCTTTCTTATCTTCCTGATGGTCATCCTGTCCTCCTGCACCAAAGTAAAAACAGACTATTGGCCCGATGGGTCGAAAAAGTCTGAAATCAGCATGAAAGGGGATCAATATCATGGTCATTCAACTTGGTGGTATCAAAACGGGAACAAGCAAACGGAATGTACCTACCGGAACAACTTGCTTGATGGCGACCTGATCCGGTATCATGAAAACGGGAAAAAGAAGGAGATGATCCGGTATGCAGACAATAAAATGAACGGGCCCAATAAGGCCTGGTTCGAAGATGGTACACTTGCGACAGAAAGCAATTATATCAAAGGAATCATGGATGGACCTTACAAACAATATTACCCCAATGGCGGTCTCCGGATTGACGGGTACTATGAAAAGGGACTTTATTCCGGCAAATGGATCTATTATGATGAATACGGTTACATTGTCGGTGAAGGGAATTTCAAAAACGGTACCGGGAAACAAAGAAGCTTTTACCCCGGGGGAAAGACAAAGCATGAAATCAATTACCGGAATAACATGAAAGAGGGTAATGAGATTGAATATGATACCATTGGGAATATCCTTTCCCGCATTACTTTCCGGCAGGGCAAAATGCAAAATTAAACAACCTTCCTCCGCCCTTTTCATCCCGTTTCAGGGGCATTCCGCAACTCTGACAGAATTTGTTCTCTTTGTTCATAGCAAGCAGTTTTCATTTCAAATATACCACAAATATAAAATTGATTGCCCTGGTTTTTAAAAAATATTATTTATATTATTTCTAAATAAGGATTTTTTCATTATCTTTGATCATGTTTAATTAAAAAATCAAAAACGATGAAAAAACATATTGCATCAATTATTTTACTGATCATGCTGGGAATAAGTACGAATATTTTTTCCCAAGACAAGGTCTATAAAGACGGATCTGTCTGGTCGGTAAGCTTTATCAGAAGCACTACGGGTATGGGTGATACGTATCTGGCGAACCTGAAAACAACATGGAAGGGCATTCACGATGAAGCAGTGAAACAAGGTTTGATTTTATCCTACAAGATACTTCAGGGATCCAGAGCCAATCCGGAAGACTGGGATATCATGCTGCTTGTGGAATATAAAAACCTGGCAGCTATGGAAAATTCAGATGATAAATGGGATGCCATATATAAATCAAAGATCGGTGATGAGAATGCCATGAAGAAACTCAGGGACGACCGGGTAGCAGTCAGAACGATTTATGGGGAGAAACTGATGCGTGAGGTAGTTTATAAATAGGGTGTCCTAAAACATCTTATCCCGGAAACACAAACTTTTCAGAATCACACAAAGACGCAAAGGCAAAAAGAATTTCTTATCGTCTTTGCGTTTTTGTGTAAAATAAATCCTTAAGAATAAATTCTTTTATTGATAAACCCGGTAATCCATCCCGACTGATGTTCCTTCATTTCCGGTAGAGGGCGATTTTCTCCCTGATCGTGGCAATGAGTTTATCATAGGGTTGATTGAATTTTTCGATTCCTTCCCGTTCAAGATCATCGGTGATTTTTTTTAATACAATCCCCATTTCTGGAAGCCCGCCCAGGATGGTAGATGCCTTTTCAGGATCAGGTTCTTTTCTTTGCTTAATGTCACCATGATCGCGGTAAGCATTCAGTGTTTCGGGAGGAACGGTATTGATGGTATCGCGAATCGCAAGTGCATCCAGGTATTTCACATCGCTGAAATTCGGATTTTTTGTCCCGGTACTGGCCCATAAGACCCGTTGTACCCGGGCACCTTTTTTCATCATTTCCAAGAATCGTTCTGATTGAAAGATTTTTTGAAAAGCATCATAAGCCATGATGGCGTTGGCGATTCCAGTTTCTCCATAACTGTTGATCCCGAAATGCCCCTGTTCTCCATTTTTCATGGAAAATTCCTGAATCATCGGGTCGACAAGTGTATCCATCCGGCTGACAAAGAAGCTGGCCACTGAAGAAACCGAATGAACAGGTTTCCCGGTATTGATCCGGTTTTCAATTCCCCGGATGTAGGCTTCTGCTACTTCCCTGTATCGGTCGATTCCAAAAAGCAAGGTCACATTGACATTGATCCCATCGCTGATCAGCTCACTGATGGCGGAAATGCCCTGGGCGGTTGCAGGAACCTTGATGTAAACATTCTGTCGTCCCAGTTTTTCCCATAGCCGACGTGCTTCCTTAATGGTGCCTTCTGTGTTGAGCGCCAGGTGTGGATTGACTTCGAGGCTTACAAAACCATCCTGCCCATCGGTGCGATCATATACCGGACGAAAGGCATCAGCTGCTGCCTGGACATCCTCAATCGTAATCACTTCCAGGATTTCTTCAGGAGATTTTCCTTCCAGGGCCATCTTCCGGATCTCTGCATCATAAAAATCTCCCCCGGAAATGGCTTTTTCAAAAATGGCCGGGTTGGAAGTCATGCCGGAAATTCCGTCTTCATCAATGAATCGGGCCAGTTCCCCGTTATGGATCATATCTCTTCTGATATAGTCCAGCCAGATGGATTGTCCATAATGTACCAGTGCAATAATTGGATTCGTCTTCATTTCAGGAACTTATTTTATTACCGTTTTCTATTGCAATAATTTTATTCAGTCTCCGCTGATGACGCTCAGCCCCGTTAAATGAAGCCGACAGAAAAGTTTTCATCAGTTCTTCAGCCAGTGAGAGACCAAGCACGCTTCCGCCGAGACAGAGAATATTCATATTATCATGTTCAACGCCCTGGTGAGCCGAATAGGTTTCATTGATCAGGCAAGCCCTGACGCCGGGGAATTTGTTGGCCACCACGCAGGCCCCTACTCCGCTTCCGCATATGGCCACCCCCCTGTCGATGGTACCTTTCGATACAGCCCTGGCCAACGGGATGACATAATCCGGGTAATCATCTTCCGGGTTAAATTCTTTAGCACCAAAATCGGTTACAACATATTCTGACTTATCCAGTAGGCTGAGCAACTGGTTCTTCAGTTCAAAACCCCCGTGATCTGCGGCAATGCCGATATTTCTTGGAAATTTGTTACTCTTTTCATTCTGTTTCATAACCATTTTTGTTTTTCAGCAAATCCAATGCCCGTTTAACAACATGTTCGACAGTAAATCCAAACTCCCTTTGAAGGACTGGGCCCGGAGCCGAAGCGCCGAAACGGTCCATCGAGAGGATATCGCCATGATCGCCGGCATATTGTCTCCAGCCCTGTGAAGAACCTGCTTCAATAATGAGACGCAGGGGAATGGATGGAGGCAATACCGACTCCCGGTAGTCAAGGGGTTGTTCCTCAAACAACTCCCACGAGGGCATAGAGACCACTCTCACGGGAACATTTTGTTGCATAAGTTTCTCTCTTGCATCCATGGCCAGGGCGACTTCCGATCCGCTTGCGACCAAGAGCAGTTTCGGTTCAGGATCATCTGCCAGTATATAAGCTCCCTGCACCAGGCAGGTTGCCGGGGTAAACAAACTCCTGTTGAATGTGGGAACATTCTGACGCGTCAAGACCAGGGCAACGGGTCCTTGTGACGACATCACCGCTACCCTCCAGGCGATGGCCGTTTCATTGGCATCACATGGCCGGATCACCACAAGGGTGGGAATGGCCCGCAGACTTGCGAGGTGCTCAATGGGTTGATGGGTAGGCCCATCCTCGCCCATGACAAAGCTGTCGTGGGTAAATACATAAATGGTATGAAGCGCCATCAACGCAGCCATACGAATGGGAGGGCGCATATAATCGGAGAAAGTCAGGAAAGTAGAACAGAAGGGTATCAACCCGCCATGTGCCGCGATACCATTGGTGATGGCACCCATGGCATGTTCCCTGATCCCAAAATGAATATTTCGTCCGGTATAGTCCCAGCCTCCACCGGCAGATCCCTGCAGATCGCCGTCAGCCATAGAAGGATGCATGAAATTTCCTGCATCTTTAAGCTCTGTCATCGTTGAAGGATCCAGGTCTGCAGAACCACCAATCAGGGAGGGAAGTTTCTTCGCAAAAGCATTCATCACCCTGCCGGATGCAACCCGGGTGGCCATACCTTTCGGATCGACAGGAAATTCGGGAATCTCATCATCCCAGCCCGATGGAGGTTCCCCTTGGATCATTTGTTTGAGTTCCGTTGCCAGCTCAGGATATTGGTTTTCATAGGCAGCAAATCTTGTTTTCCACCCCTTTTCAATATCCTCTCCTTTCGAAAGGGCTTTTCTGAACCTTTGGAAGATTTCCTCCGGGACAAAAAACTGCGGTTCAACAGGCCAATCCAGCTTCTTTTTGGTTAATGCAACTTCTTCTGCGCCCAGCGGGGATCCATGCGCTTCAAAAGTATCCTGCTTATTGGGCGATCCATAACCAATATGGGTACAGACCATGATCAGCGTGGGTTTTTCCGTTTCCTGGCAGGCACAGCGTATCGCATCCTCAATGGCTTCCAGGTCGTTTCCGTCTTTTACCGTTAAAACCTGCCAGCCATAGGCATCAAACCTTTTTGCCGTATCTTCGGTAAAGGTGAGCCGGGTTGAGGCAGAAAGCGTGATATGATTATCATCGTAAAGATAAATGAGCTTACCCAGTTTCAGATGACCTGCCAGCGAAGCAGACTCAGCGGCTACGCCTTCCATCAGATCCCCGTCGCTGATGATGGCATAAGTACAATGGTTGATGATTTCAAAACCCGGCCGGTTAAAACGGGCCGCCAGATGTGCTTCGGCAATTGCCATTCCCACTCCGTTTCCAAAACCCTGCCCCAGCGGACCCGTTGAAACTTCAATACCCGGGGTCAGCCCTCTTTCAGGATGGCCCGGAGTGATGCTTCCCCATTGCCGGAATTGCCGGAGTTGTTCCAGCGGGATATCATAGCCGGTCAGATATAACAAACTGTACAGGAGCATTGAACCGTGTCCCGCCGAAAGAACGAACCGGTCACGGTCAAAAAAAGCAGGATTTGCAGGATTATGCTTAAGATGCTTTGTCCAGAGGACATAGGCCATGGGAGCAGCATCGAGAGGCAACCCCGGATGGCCGCTATTGGCCTTCTGTATAGCATCCACCGATAAAAACCGGATGCTGTTTATCGAAAGCTGATCAATTTGTTCTGTCGTTAATTTTGTTTCCATCTCCCCTAATTTCTTTATTTCCTCAATCTTAGTCTCTTTCTGCACCTTTTTTCCGTAAAATTCATCTCTCAGGTAATCCTGCAGCGGCCTGATCCAGCAACCAGACACAGTCACCCTTCACTGGCCGGATTATCCCCGCGGGAAGCCGCTCCGTTGAATCGCGGTCAAGCAGTCTCTTGATGATCGGTGCTTTTTCTGATCCCGCCGCCATGAAGATGATCATAGCAGATTGCTCAATCAGAGGAATCGTCATGGTAATCCGTGAAAAAGCTTGGCCGGACAGCGTCACTTCTTTCACCCATTTTTCCTGTTCGTCCAATACCGGACTGCCCGGGAACAGGGAGGCTGTATGTCCGTCTGTACCAACTCCCAGGAGGAATAAATCAAAAGAGTGATCTTGGCCGGCAAAGAAAGTCCTAAGAATGGATTCATATTCCGATGCCGCTATGGCAGGATTTCCCAGACAATCAACCGGATGAACCTGCCCGGCCGGAATCGGCACATGGTTTAGCAGGATATCCGTTGCGATCCAGGCATTGTGTCGTGGGTCATGAGAGGGAACACATCTTTCGTCACCCCAGAAAACATGCGTTTCATTCCAGGGAACCTGATCTGTCCAGGGTTTCTGACGTAACAGTTCGTAAGTTCTCACAGGGGTATCCCCCCCGGACAAGGCTACGCAAAACCTTCCATTCTTTTTCACTGCTTCCTGAGCCTGGCTGACGAAAAGATCAGCCGCTTTTCTGCTTAACAATTCGTAATTATCCAATACGATTACATTCATTTTCCGGCAGGTTTTATGATGGTTTCTAGGCAATCACCTTTTCCTTTCCAAATGTGATTACCTTCCTCAAGAAGGTCATCGAAGCCGGCCGGCCCCCAACTACCTGCAGGGTAATTGGGAAAGTCTTCCGGTTTTTGTTCCGACCATGCATCCAGTACGGGCATGAGAATCTTCCAGGCCGCTTCCACCTGGTCTTCCCGCATGAAAAGCGTCCCGTCATTCCGCATGATGTCCCACAGCAGTGTTTCATAAGCATCCGGAAGGAGGCCGGGAAAAATATCACTATAGTTGAACTTCATATTGACCGGTCTGAGCCGCAATTTCATTCCGGGTTGTTTCACCTTAAAACGAAGATCGATTCCTTCATCCGGTTGTATCCCGATGACGATCCGGGAAGCCTGCCATTCAGGTAATGCATCTTCCGGAAAAGAACGATGAGGGACTTCACGGAACTGTACAACAATTTCAGAGACTTGTCTTGGCATTCTCTTACCGGTTCTGAGATAAAAAGGAACACCATGCCAGCGCCAGTTATCCACAAACAGCTTGAGTGCAACATAGGTTTCTGTCTTCGAACGGGGTGAAACATCCGGTTCTTCCCTGTAACCGGGAACTTTTTTTTCATTGATCTTCCCTTTTCCGTATTGCCCTCTGACAGCTGAGTGCATTACAGAATCAGCAGGAATGAGCCGAATCGCGTGAAGGACGTCTACTTTTTTGTTCCTGATCTCGTCGGCTTCAAAAGAAACCATGGGTTCCATAGCCACCAGGCAAAGCAATTGCAAAAGATGGTTCTGCACCATATCACGCAAAGCTCCTGCCTTCTCATAATAGTTTCCCCGGTGCTCAACACCCAATTGTTCGGCTACCGTAATCGCAATGTATTCAACGTAATGGTGGTTCCAGATGGGTTCGAACATGGGGTTCGCAAATCGAAAGGCAAGAATATTCTGTACGGTCTCTTTCCCCAGGTAATGATCCATCCGGAAGATCTGCGATTCATTGAAACTCCGGTTAAGAATATTTCTCAGATCGACAGCTGAGTTAAGATCAGAACCAATGGGTTTTTCAACGACAATTCGTGCATTTTCCCTGTCCTCAGCCAGTCCTGCCTGACCCAGCATTTCCGAAATCTCTCCAAACTCGGCAGGCGGCGTAGCCATATAAAAAATGAGCTGCGGCTTCACGTTCCACTTCTTCTCCAGTTTCTGACAACGTGTTTTTAGTTCGGTATAAGTAGAGGCAGCATGAAAATCACCCTGCAGATAATAGAAATGCTTTGAGAAAGCCTTCCATTCCTTTTCACTGACTTTCCCTTTCCTTGAAAATTTCGTGACCCCGTCTTTCAGTCGTATTTTCAATTTCTCATCCGTCATTTCATGATGACTGACAGAAATAATCGAAAACGGTTCCGGAACCAGTTGATCCTGTGAAAGGTCGAAAAGGGCGGGTACCAATTTCCGCCAGGTAAGATCCCCGGCCCCGCCAAAAATCGCAAATATCGATGGCTTTAGTTTGTCTGACATATTTAATCCCATTGTGTGTGAAAAGTACCTTCCCTGTCTGATCGTTCATAAGTATGTGAGCCGAAAAAATCCCGCTGAGCCTGGATCAGGTTGGCCGGCAACCTTTCAGATCGGAATGCATCCAGGAAGCCCAACGAGGCCATCATAGCCGGAGCGGCAATTCCCGCCGAGGAAGCCATGTTCACCACCTTCCGTAACCCATCCTGGTTGTCGGATATGATTTTTGAAAATGCAGGATTCAATAGAAGAAACGGGAGTTCCTTGTTGGAAAATGCCTTTTGGATATCCTCCAGGACGGCTGACCGGATGATACATCCTCCACGCCATATTTTGGCTATTGTCTGAAGATCCATGTTGTAGCCATATTTTGCAGAGGCGGCTTTCAGCAAGGCAAAACCCTGGGTGTAAGATAACAGGATCGAACAGAATAATCCGTCTTCCAGGTATTTCAGGAATTGTTCTTTTGGAATGTCATTACTGGTTGGCACATACTTTATTCTACCTGCAATATCCTTTCTGAATTCTTTAAAAACGGTCAGATCCCGCATGGCAACAGCCAGATCAATCGTCGGAACCGGAATTTGCAATTCCATAGCACTTTGAGTGGTCCACATCCCGGTTCCCTTCTGCCGTGCCACATCAAGGATGTTATCGATCAACCAGCTCTTTCCATCCTCATCTTTCCTGGAAAAAATCAACCCGGTGATCTCGATCAGAAAACCATTAAGTTTCCCGGTATTCCATAGTGCAAAAACATTCCTGATATCCTGGTTATTCAACGCCAATCCCTTCTTCAGCAATTCATAGGCCTCCGAAATGAGTTGCATGATGGCATATTCAATCCCATTATGGACCATCTTCACAAAATGTCCCGACGAACCAGAGCCCATGTAGGCCATACAAGGTTCACCCTTCACCTTAGCCGCTATTGCTTCAAAGACCGGCTCAACCCTTTTGAATGCCTCAGGTGAACCACCTGGCATGATGCTGGGACCTTTCCTTGCTCCTTCCTCACCTCCAGATACGCCGACGCCCATATATAAAATGCCTTTCTTTTCCAGCATTTGGGTTCTCCGGTCCGTGTCCCTGAAAAACGAATTCCCTGCATCAATGATCAGATCCCCCGGATCCAACTCCGGGATCAGTTCCCCGATCACCTCGTCTACTGCCCCGCCGGCCGGGACAAGCAACAAAATCATCCTAGGCCTTTTAAGGATCCGAATAAATTTACTTTTTTCAATCGTCGGGAAAATGTTTTTCTCCCCTGATTCCTTTCGCATTGATTCCACTTTCTCAGGATCTTTATCATATCCCGCCACCGTAAAACCATGATCTGCCATATTCAACATCAAATTCCTGCCCATCACGCCCAAACCGATCATTCCCATTTCTGCTTTTGGATCTCTTTCCGTTTCTGTCATTCTCAATAATTTATACTATTAATTTCTGCGCTGAAGCGTCAGTCTGCTCAGCATTTACATTCAAATCAAATTTACATTAGATTTGGTTTAAATACAAATTATTATCACGCATTAATGATTTTTAAAGTCGTGAGGCAGATATTTGGAATAAATGAAGGATGAGCAGAATGATATGCCAGCTTTGCAGAAAATTCAGAATAAGAATTGATCAGAATGGGTACCCGATGGCAATGTTTAAAACCAGGTTATTCCTCCTCCATTTGGCATTCCCGAAATCAACCTGATTAACCACCCATCGCTCACCTTGGGGAAGGGCAGGTTTCCGCAAAGGAATGCCTATATCAAAGCGAATAACAAACAAGGAAGCATCGATTCTGAGCCCGATGCCAGTACCCACGGCAATCTGCTGCATAAACCGGTTAGCACGGAATTCCCCTCCTGCGAAATTGGTATCTGCCCTCATCAGCCATACATTCCCGGCATCCAGGAAAATGGCTCCTTTCAGCACGCTGAAAATGGGAAACCGATACTCAAGGTTCACTTCCAGTTTTATATCGCCCGACTGGTCAAAATAAGAATTCAGCCTTATGCTGTCGGGTGGAGAATAAGAACCTGGACCGATGGTTCTCGGCAGAAAAGCCCTGATACTGTTGGCACCTCCGCTAAAAAACTGCTTCAGATAAGGCATCACCTTTGAATTCCCATAGGGTATTCCGACGCCGGCAATCAATCGGGTTGCAATCCGGTTGTTTTTATCAAGCGCAAAATAATACCTCGCGTCGCCGGTAACTTTTGTGTATTGCGAATAATTGAACCCGAACAGATCATAGGGATGGCTTTCGGTATTCTTATATGGTTTGACCAACGATTGAAATAATGAAAGAACATTCCCGGAGAGATCGATGGTTGCATTAAAATAAAACTGATTCCTGCGTTGGATTCCCAACAAGCCATTGTGCGTATACGAAAGCGTGGAGCCAAAAGTGAATTGCTGCTCGAAACTCCGGCGGAGATAGGAATTCTGTGCGATCAGCTCATCGAATTTCGCTGTCTGACTGAGGAGCTTGGAAAAGTTCAGGGCGGCCGGATCCACTTCAAATTCATCCCTGTCAGAAATTCTCCAGGTATAGCCATAAGTAAACTTCAGGTTGGCCATATCGAAAAGCTGCATCCGGTGGATCAGTCTGATTTCTGCCTCAAACTTTGTTTTTGGTGCATTCAGACCATTGATCTGATCGACCCGGAAAGGAAGAAAAAATCTCGGAAAATAGAGCCTCACACCGCCGCCGATTTCATAAGAACTGTATCCTTTCCCGGATCCGGCCAGCTGGATCTCATAATTTCCATCCACGGTCAGCAATAACAATTCTGCCCCCTTAAGAAGGTTCCGATGCTTGAAACTCAGGGTTACAGCCGGTCCTGAGTAGTTGTTTGATTTGGTGACAAGGTCCGGTTCAATGGTGATCGATTTGGCTGGCCCGCGGGTCAAAAGAATCCTGGCATCCAAAAGGCCATTTCCGGACTCATTAATCCTGTCCGAATACTTTATATTCACAAAACTGAAAGCGCTAATGCCCATCAACCGGCGAATCGTGAGATTGTAAAGATCCCGATTGTATTTATCACCCTTCTTCAAAAAAACAGATCGTATGATCGCCTTCGGACGAAAAACCCCGTCGTTGAAATAGTAGTATCCATCTATATAAACCGTATCAACATCTTCATGAAGGCTATCAGCCGCCAGAGAATACGACGGATTAATATAAATTTTATCAAGAAAATAAGGAATCCTGGCCTTCGCAGGGATATCCTTCTTGACCGTCAGGCGGATATTTACATGTTTATCGCCAATGGCAGTGTCGGCCTCAAACAGGAGATAATCGGCATTGAAAAAGTAATAACCGACTTTCTTCAGTTCCGCATCAATTCTTGCACGTTCCTGCTTCAGCACATCAAGATCATACTGACTTTCCCTCGCAATCAGTTTGTGATCAAACGTTGCTCCGATGACAGCACCCAGTGAATCTTCAGCTGGAGGAAAATCATAGTTACCGATCCGGTAGGGAGTTGTAACGTTTGCTGTATATTCCACCGTAGCCTTTTTCTTCTTCTTCCTGATTTCGAATCTTACGGTTGATTTGAAATACCCTTCGCTTTCCAGCCGGCTTCGCATGATCATGGTGATCCGCTCCGGATCAATATTGCTCAGGTAAACCGGTGGCTCACCTACATTTTTCTGAAGCCATTTTTTCAGCCCTTTCGGCTGATTGCCGGTAACATTATAAATCCAAAGCTGTGGACGTAAACCCAGGAAGGAAGTGTTGGGCTTCGCCCTGAGTGTATTCTCAAGTTCTTTGCGAACCTGCTTCTTCACAACTTTTGGGTTTGCTTCAACCTTTACCCTGGCACCGGTATACAAAAAATCACCCTCAGGAATATATTTCATGTTGCTGCAGGATATAAAGACCAGCATCAGCGTTAAAAAATATATGGTATTTCGTTTTCTTCTCACCCTTATTTTTTCTTTTCCCGTAAATAGATCTTTTTGACCTTATAGAAATCCCTGGTAAAGATCAAACCGATTCCGGTTTTGGTCAGTTCACCTTCTATGGGGTTCTCGTATGCGTTTGAACGGAACCCTTTCAGTTTGTACATTCCGTCTTCAGTCAGTTTATATTCGATGGAAATGTTTCCGGCAATATCACTGATGTTATTCTGGGAAGCTTTCTGTCCTTCAAGATCAATATCTCCTCCTACCTGAACATTGATCCTGCCATTGAGAAGTTCCTTGGATATTCCCAGCTGCAATTGTGTCCGTCCCTGGGCTTGTCCTGATGAATAATCATCATACGAATTGATCCCTACATTCAGATTCACTCCTTTCACATATTTCTCCGAAAGGGCATTCAGTTGACTCGTCAGTAATTTGCTTGCACTTGACCTGGCAGCGGAGTTGACGGTTAAAGGGGCACTGCCACTTTCGAGCGGATCCTGTCCGATGAAGCGGTTCAGTGCCAGCAGGGCAAAAACCTGCTTATTCAGTTGTGACTCATCTTCCCTGAGTTCAGCCAGTTTTGCATTCACCGTTCCACTCATGGCTCCGCGATCTTTCGGGTCAAGCTGGATATCGAACTTCAACTCCGGCTTCAACAATACGCCGGTCATCTTCAGGAGTACCATAAAATTGAGCGAATTCCGGTACTTGTTCTTTTGCTGGTCATCCGCACCGGCCATCTGATCTTCAAGTAGGACCAACGGGGAAGTCTTTATCCTGTAAACCGCCGTTAAATCAACATCCGCTTCCATCGGTTCACCGCTCCAGGTAATCGAACTGCCTTTCTGTATCCTGAAATCTCTTTTCAAAAAGCTGGTTACTGTAAGATGGTACCCGCCATCATTAATCTGGTATCTCCCGGTCAGGCTCATGGTTCCGCTCGGATCCAGCGAAAATTCCAGGTCGGCTTTGCCTTTCACATACAACGAATCCCCCGAAACCGGATCTACTATCATCTTGAGCATCACATCCTCGTCAAGCCCAATACTCGCCTTGATATCCAGCTCGGTCACCTCCGTCTTCCCGACTGTACTGTCTTCCATTATCATCTGTTGCTTCAGACTGACGCTATCCACAAAGGCTACGATGCCTTCGCTCTCGGCAACACCTTCGGCATTTTGCGGAACAAAAGTCAGCACAGTCCCTTTATTGAGATGGATTTTCATGTTGATGACCGGTTTCTGCGGCGATCCCAGGATGTGGACGTCACTATCGAGATAAACGGTCCCAAAAATCATGGGATTATTTTCTTTTGTCGTGTTAAGGGCCAGGAAATTCTTGGTCTTTAAGGTGAGATCAAATGCGATCTTCCTGAAATCAGACAAATCCACATAACCGTTTATCACGGCACGGTTTTTCAACGTATCGAGAAGGGTCAGATTCTCCAGGTGTAATTTTCCTCCTTCCATTCGGAGGGAATTGTCTTCCATGGTCAGATAGGAATCCAGCAAATGCGGCTTGAAGGCAAATTGCGAGAAATGTAAAGATCCGTTAAACCCCGGCTCAGCCAAAGGTCCGGTGATATTGATCTTCCCGTCGGCAGTACCCGACATCCGCGTCACTTGTCCAAAAGTAAACGGCTCAACGGTTTTCAGCGAAAGTTTTCGGATATCCAGCAGCATGTCCATACTTCCCTTTCCTTCGGTAGAATAAGTACCCGTAAGATTCAAATCGTTTTCGCCGCCCCCTATTCCCAGGTTGACCTGGTAAACTCCCGACCGTTTGCTTTCTGCCAGTAAAACCAGGTCCCCTACCGCTACTTTCTGAAAAGTAAAACCGGTAATGGTAAGATCAGAAGTAAAACCAGAAACGCTATCCACCCTGACCTGGCTGAAAACCCCGTTCATCGTTCCTCGCACCAGTTCTGTTTTGTTCTCGATGACCCTGGAAAGAAGTCCGATATCGAAATTTTTAAAACGCACTTCCAGCGGAGCATTAGGGGGCTCACCTTTCGAATTAACACTGATCATCTGATCGGCTTGCGAAAGAATAAGATTATGCACATAAAATCCCTTCTTCCCGAATGATAAGTAATTGTCTGCACTGAGGGTCCATGAAGTATTGACCAGCGTAAGCGCAGGATCCATTTTAACCCGGGGTTCCTCATTCTCTCTGAATAGCTTACCGGACAGGGCAATCATGGTTCCGGAATCCGATTGGTGGGTTGTCAGCGCAAAAGTTACCTGATCCTTTTTAATTTCTCCGCCAAGGACAATCTGTGTCATCTTCAGCAGGGGATTATAGACCGACCCGATCTTTATGGCATACTTCATTTCGCCAGCGCCGGATCCGATATCGACATTAAGGGTATCAATCGTTAAACCCGAATAAATGACCTGTGGAATGGTGCCCAGTACTACCAGTTTCTCCTGCTTCGAATCAAAACTTCCCTTTATTTCAAATGGAGTAATCTTTTTCAAGGAAGGAATCAATTTTTCCGGAAGTGCCGGATCAGTGAGATGGATCGCAAAATCAAAATGCTGAGGTTCAAGTTTTACCGTATCCGGCTGATCCGTGATTTTATAATAGCGCGAGACATGCCTGATCAATAATGGCATTGTTTCGCTTATCAGAAAAGTCCCATGCATGCCGGCTGTCAGGCCGGGTAAATTCAGGGTAATATCCGAGATGCCGTTCTTTACCGTTGAATTCAGCACGACAGAATCGAGCGTAATGCTTTCTTTGTTTTTAAAGATTAATACCTTCGACAGACTGGCTTTCCCCAGAATATTCTCGCCTTTTACACCTGAAAGGTCAGCCTTGACGGTCCCGCTGATGCGAATATCATCTGCCGATAGCTTGAGCGCATTGAGATTCGCATTTTTCAGGAATAGCTCCAGGTTAAGCCGGGTATGGTGCGGATCAAAATCGGTCACACCTTTATAAGTAAAAGAAAGATTCTCATCATCCATTGAAGCTACGCCATCGAAAGACAATTTCACCATCCTCCCTTTGACTGAAAAGTTTTTATAGTCATATCCTTTCAGCATGGCATGCTGAATATGTGCTTCTATATTTGCATCGAGAGTGGCCGTATCCAAACCGCTCCCCGAAAAGGTAGCATCCAGGCTCACCGGACCAAGATCTCTGGACTTATTCAGGAGTTTCCCCGGATCAAAATTTGCCAGGATCAGATTTCCTTTGTAGGCTGTCTTTTGTTTTCCTCCCGCCGGTTCCATCATTATGCCTGCGGTGATCCCGCCGATCGAGGATCTTACATCCAATGCGGCAGTAAAATTCTTTAAAAAACCCCGGAATGAACCTTCCGCTTCAACAAAAGAAGGAATACTGATACTGTCAGGTATCAAATCAGGAGGTACCAACTGATGAATATCTTCCCTGCTGGTCATAAACTCCCGGAGCTGGATATCTGCAAATAGGTTGTCCGGGTGCATCAGGTTTTTAATGGAACCATCCAGCCTGATTCGGGTGGCAGCACCAGTTTGAAGGTCAAAAGATGCAATTTTCAATTGAGCGGGAGATCCATCAAAACGGCCGGAAAGAGAAATGATTTCACCACGGTTTCTTCCTATGGCAGGCTCTTTCACCAGCGCGGGGACAAAGAAAAGCAGATCCTGCACAGCAAGGGTCGCCTGGTCGAGGTTGACGTTTACCATAAAAAGCTCCGGCGAATCGATCGCTTGCTGAAGTGAGGGGTATTTTACAGCCAGGTGATTCCTTATCCGGCTATGACCTGTCTGTAAATCCAGGTCCTCCAATTCGATACCGGTTGCAGCATAGGATAATTTTGTCCGGAAGCTTTTCAGCTCAAAACCGCATTTTTCCCTAAAAGCAAGCCTCTCGAGTAACAAACCGGCATGATGGGCATCTGCCCTGATATCCTTGATACTCAACGTGAGTCCCGCAACCTGGAGATGATTGTAATCCATCCCACTGGGAATAGGCTTCTTACGGTTATTATTGTATGAAAATCCTGTACTTTCGATACCGACGGTACCTACCGATATCAAATCGCTCGTTACCTTAACTGACTTAAGGGACACCTGCCCCAGGTTCATCATGGCATCCATGGTGTCGGCCATGCTTTTAATGGAAAATTTCACATCCGTAAGTTCTGAACGATCCAAAGCCAGATCCATTGAAACGGCGGAGGAATCCTTGATCGTTTTTCTCAAGGGTGTGGTTTGCAGGATCACGATGGAAGAATGATGAAGATCGAGGATGCCGGCATGGATTTTCAGCTTTGCCGGATCAAATTCATCAACGACAGTTCTGAAGGCACCAATCCTGATCCTGGCATTCATTCCGGTGAGGGTATCTTTATAAGTCAGGAAAACAGAGGCCAGTCGAATCTTGTGAATAGAAAAGACCCAGGGAGTGCCGGGATTCTTTGGCTTTAATGGTTTTACAGTATCGGTTGATGCAAAGGCATCTGCAATGAAAGAAAAATTGAAGGTGGTATCGGGATAATTCCGCTGAACATGACCTGTGAGCTTTTCTATTTCAACCGACCGGATTGAAATCTTGTTGGATAACAGGGCAAAAAGATCAATATTCACATACAAATCATGAAAATAGAGCAGGGTATCTTTATCACGGTCTTCAATATAAAGATCCTGAAGGTGGATTTTCCTGGGAAAGGTGATTTCAATCCGTCCAAGTTCTACGCGGGTATGAATTTTTCCTGAGAGATAAGAGACCGCCTTACCGGTGAGAAAGTTTTGAACAGGTGCAAGCTGAATAAGCAGAACAATCAGTATGATCAAAGAAACAAAACTTCCGGTTATCCATAAAAGAATCCTCAGAAATTTACCAAAAAGCGTACGTTTTTTTTGAGTTTTGTTTACTTCATTCATGATTTTAACCAATCCACCCGATCCTGTTTGGAATCGTTCTTAAAAGTACGCTCTATTAACCAGACGAAATTACACAATTCGGGTAATCCTTTGTATCATTTACACTAAAAACAAAAAAATCCCCTCAGCCTTTGGCAAGGTGAGGGGATGCAATTGGGATGATTTTTTACCCTGGGAACAGGGATTTAGGTAGGCTTACCGTTTTTATTCAAAACAGTATCTTGAATCTCTTAAAAAATGTGGTTGATGCCAACATTCAGACCGCCATAAAAATTATGGGAAATGTAGTAATCATCAGTCCTATTGTAAAATCTCCACTCGGCTTTATTGGCATCAGTAATGGAGTAGCCCCCGGAAAGACCTACATTCATGAACCATTTTGCCCCGAGTTTAAAGTCCAGACCCAGATCAACACGTAATAAACAATTAAATTGCTGATAGCGGTCTTTGATATCAGACTTTGAAACATCGATGCCGTTGAACACGGGAGCAGGTTTTCCATCACGAAGATATTCCTGTTTGCCTGATAAGAGCGCGTTCAATTGTGGGCCGGCCGCGATATAAAAATCAGTTTTTTCGCCACCGGTGCGCCATTTCAGCAATAACGGTATCTGAACAAAACCAAGCGTAATATCCCGGGTGGTAGGCAAACCATATTGTTTGTCATCATATTTGGCTCCCAAAATTCCGTAG
>JBBRTX010000028.1:0-30672 GCA_038244085.1 Bacteroidales bacterium
GGAGAAGGGGAGCGGTACGACATTTCAGCTCCCTCCTTGAGGAGAGGGTTGGGGTGAGGTGGGGTTGGAAACGGAGAAGGGGAGCGGTACGACATTTCAGCTCCCTCTTTGAGGAGAGGGTTGGGGTGAGGTGGGTTGGAAACGGAGAAGGGGAGCGGTACGACATTTCAACTCCCTCTCTTTGAGGAGAGGGTTGGGGTGAGGTGGGTTAGAAACGGAGAAGGGGAGCGGTAACAATCAATCAACAATCCGGATTTGTGACTTGGGACAAAGTGAGGGAGTGACGGAAAAAAATCCTATTTTTGTGGTAAATTCCTCATCGTTTATGAGTCAACCTAAAAACAAACCCAGGGTTCCGGTCTCCGCGAAGATTCAGCTAAAGAAAAAGGACCTTCCGAAAACCCCGACGAAAAAAGGGAATCGGTATTTCACCCTTTTCTTTTTCATTTTCGCCGCGATTCTTTATGGGAACACGGTGTTGAACAAATGGTCCATTGACGACAATTATGTGACGGGTCCGCAGAATGAACAGGTTACCAGAGGGTTTGCTGCAATACCGGAGATCTTTGCCACCAATTATGTACGGGAAAAAGGGAATATCGGCAGCCAGACTTCCGATTACCGTCCCATCGTCAAGAGTACTTTCGCCATCGAATACGGTTTGTGGGGCGGAAATAAGGCGGGAAGAAGCCATATCATCAACATGCTGATCTACTTCTGGCTTTCCACAGTACTTTTCTTCGTCCTGAAAAGGCTGATGAAGAATCTCAACATCCTGTTTCCCTTCCTGATCACGGTGCTCTTCATGGCGCATCCCATTCATACGGAAGTAGTTGCCAGCTTGAAGAACAGGGATGAGATGCTGGCTTTTCTCTGCGGATTATACACCCTGAAATTTTTCCTGGACTACACGGAAAAGAAAAAATTCTACTATTTCATTTTTGCCGTCATCATCTTTTTCATCGGTTACCTCTGCAAGTCGTCGATTCTGCCATTCCTGCTTATTTACCCGCTGGTCCTCTACTTCTTTACCGATATGAAACCCAAAAACCTTCTCTTCATTTTTCTGGCTGTCCTGGCAGCCGGATTGCTGGCACATTTTCTTCCGCGGATGTTCCTTCCGCACGGTATCCGGGTCAACTCATTTATCGAAAATCCGTTATACATTCACCAGGGATTTTGGATCCGGACCGGTACCGCGCTGATGTCACTGATCTATTATCTGCGGCTTTTGCTGTTTCCGTACCCGCTGATCTACTACTACGGATTCAACATGATTCCCTTAACGGGATGGGGAAATATCTGGGTTTTACTTTCTTTCGTCATCCATGCCGGTTTGCTTATCTATGCCGTGCTGAAACTCCGGGAGAAGCATATTTTATCCTTCGCCATTCTTTTTTATTTCATCTTCATCGCAATGTATTCCAATATCCTGATTCCCATGGTCGGAATCGTGGCAGAAAGATTCGTCTTTGCCGCTTCACTGGGATTCTGTATTGCACTGGTTTACGGAATATTCAGGCTTTTCAGGACCGATCCGAAGAGCCTTACCATCGAATTCAATGAAAGAGCGAAGATCCTGGTGGTCATCATGCTGCTCCTGATTCCCGCAACGGCCATGACCGTCAGCCGAAACCGCGACTGGCGGAACCTGGGCGACCTTTACAAAGCCGACATCAAATACCAGCATAATTCTGTAAAAGCCAACATCGAGTTTGGAGAATACCTGATCAGTACCGTTTACCGTGATCCCAATTTCCAGCAGCACGGTGAAGTGAACGAATTCAAGCAACAGGTGATTGTGAGTCATCTTCGCCGGGCCATTGCACTTTACCCTGGCGATTACCAGGTATTGAATGATCTCGGAACGGTTTACCTGAATTTTTCCGAAAAGATTGACTCTGCAGTCTATTTTATTAAAAAGGCCATGGTGCTGAAACCTGGCCTTCAGCCGGCCTGGGTGAATATGGCGCTGGCCTATCGTAAGAAGAACCAGGCCGACAGTGCCATCTATTGTTACAGGAAAATTTTATCGATGAATCCTGACGAATTAAATGCGGTTTTTAAAATGGCTGATCTGTATTATGAAAAAGGAGATTTTCAAACGGCCGTAAAGTTGAATGAAGATGTGATGAAGACCCACCCGCAACTGGACGTTCCCTATTTCAACATCGGGTATTATTTTATCGTCCAGCGCGACACGACCCAGGCCATACGTTACTGGGAACAGGCTTTCCAGCGCAACCCAACTTATGAAGTAAGCCTGAATCTTTCAAACATGTATAAGGGTAGAGGGGATATGGAAAGGGCGAACTATTATTATGGGTTCGCCATGGAAGCAGCAAGAAAGAGAAATGGAAACGGACAGTAACAAGATGAACCAGGTTCTTCCTGAAATATTAAAACTCACTGCCTGCAAATTTCCGGAACATGGAATCGGATTTGTCGGGCCAGATGGAGCAATCCGTTTTACCACTTATCCGGAACTCCTGGATCAATCGGCCCGCTATCTGGCTACACTTCAGTCGAGTGGGATGATGCAAGGTGATGTAGTCATTCTTTCCCTGGATAAGAGCAGTGAAATCATCCCGGTACTATGGGCCTGTTTTTTCGGAGGAATCATACCTGCCCTGCTTCAGCCACCGGTTTCGTTTTCCGATTATAATCCTGCTGCCGAAAAGGCCGCGAAGGTTTATGAGGTACTCGGCCAACCATGGGTCATTCTCTCACATGCTCATTTTGAGACCTGGAAATCTACCGAAATTCCCGAGTACCGTCTGATTGATTTTGAGATCCTCGAAAATGCACACGGTGAACCCGTATTTCCCGAACTAGCAGCAGAAGACCTGGCATTGGTTCAGTTCTCCTCAGGCAGCACCGGCGATCCCAAAGGTGTGATGCTTAGCCACCGCAACATTCTTGTCAACATCATGGACATCATCCAGGGCATTCTTCTTCAACCCGATGATATATCAACCAACTGGATGCCCCTTTTTCATGATATGGGATTATTCGGTTTTCATATTACTCCTTTGTTTGTCGGAACGACCCAATACTTTATCGAGCCTGTCGATTTTGTGAAAAATCCTTTTCTGTGGCTCGATACCATGGATAAGACTAAAGCTACCGTCACGGCCAGTCCCAATTTCGGCCAGATGATCCTGAACCGTTATCTCAGTCGAAAAACAACGGGCGCATGGGATCTGTCCAGCCTGTGTGTCATCTTTAATGGCGCTGAACCCATCTCCGTGCCGATTATGAGAGAATTCATGCAAGGATTGCAGCAGTTCGGATGTGATCCCATGGCGATGTTTCCTGCCTATGGAATGGCAGAAGCCACACTGGCCGTTACCTTTCCGCCTTTATTTTCCCCAACAGAGGTCATCTCGTTGGATCGGTCGGCACTGTTGAAAGAAGGAATCGCCCGGATAGTGCCGCAAGAGGCTTCAGATACCATTGAACTGGTAAACCTGGGCCATCCGCTTGACCACTGTCAGGTCCAGATTGTGGATGACAAAGGGAAAAAAATCCCGGAAGATCATGTCGGAAATGTGTGGGTTGAAGGAGAAAATGTCAGTAACGGATATATAAATAATCCCTTAATGACCGAAACACTTTTGTCCGACAGCTGGCTCAGAACAGGGGATCTGGGTTTTCTTCACAACGGTAACCTCTTCATCACCGGGCGGACAAAAGATATCATTTTCGTCAACGGGACCAATTTCTATGCCCACGACCTGGAAAATATCACCCGGGAAATTCCGGAAGTCCCCTCTGGCAAGATCGTGATGGGAGGATATTTTGATGAAAAGGAAGGACACGATAAGATCGTAGTTTTTATGGTGGGAGCCGCCAATGATGCCACCCATGACATCTTTGTGAAAATCCGGGATCTTTTCAAACAATCCATCGGCCTGACCATCGATACCTTTATTCCGATAAGATCCAATGACATCCCAAGGACGAGCAGCGGGAAGATTCAACGTTACCGGCTCATTGAGCGGTACATGAAAAATGAATTCCCGAATATTTTTACCATTTCGCAGTAAACTTACTTTGGTTTTTTAGCGATCCCGCCAATCAGGAATATATTCCGGTAATGCCAATAGTTCAGACCAAGTACTAGGGTGGTCATCGGCTCGCGGGTCATCAGGAAAATTCTGAAGATCTTACGGATGATATTCGGATAAGAAAAAATCCTGCGTTTTGCCTTGAGAATCACCTGGTACAACTGCTCGGTTGAAAGCGTGGGATGAGCGAGAGTCGGTTCGAAATAATCGTACCGCTGCCAGTCCTCAGGGAAATTGGTATAAAGCAACCGATTTTCGGCCTGCATCTTTTCAAAAAGTGTCGTTCCCGGTAAGGCGGTGAGTATGGAAGTCTGAAAAGAAGCTGCACTGCTTTTAATGCAAAAATCCGCTCGTTTCAGGATCGAATCAGGTGTATCCGAATCCCAACCGAAGATGATACCGGAAATCACGCCGATCTTGTGCTTTTGTATGGACCGGAAAACCTTTTCGTAACTGGTAGCTCCCCGGCTGATATTGAGTTTTTTATTGGCTTCCTTCAGTGATTCTTCATCTTCGGATTCAATGCCGAGGAAGATCATACGGAGACCACTACGGTAGGCAAGATCCATCAGGTCCGGGTCATCGGCAAAATTGATGGAGGATTGCGAAATCCAGAATTTCTGAATTCCCCGGTCGAGGATCCCCTGGAAAAGTTCCCGAGCCCGTTCCCTGGATTCTGTATTATGCCCGATGATGTTGTCATCAATGAAGAAAACAAATCTCTGGGGAATCCTTTCCAGCTCATCCAATACATCAACAATGGGACGAAAGCGGTAGTGCCTGCCGTTGAAAGCCGAAACACTGCAGAAACTGCAATTCATAGGGCAACCACGGGTGGTTTGAACTGAAGCGGTGATATAGCCGGGATGAAAAAGTTCCCTCCTGGGTTTAGGCTGATGGATAGAAGCATCGAGCGAACTGAAGTATAATCTTTTCAGGGCTCCTGCCTCAAAATCCCGGATCACCTGTTCCCAAACGGGCTCTGCTTCACCTTTGACGACCGAATCGACATACTGCAATCCCTCATCCGGCAACATGGAAACATGGATCCCGCCCATAATGACCGGGATTCCTTTTGCACGGTAAATGGCGGCCAGTTCATAAGCCCTGGGTGCCGTACTGGTAAATGCCGTGATACCCACCAGGTCAGCTGCATAATAGCGAAATGCACGGTAATTCTCGTCCAGGATTTTCACCTTCCAGCCGGGCGGGGTGAGCGCTGCAATGATCCCAAGGCTCAGGGGCTGGCATTTTGTCGCATTGTTGATATGAAAGCCTTTCCGAAGCTGGTTGGCAGGATTGATCAGCAGAAGTGTTTTCCTTTTCTCCATATTATTTCCCCAATAACCAGTTTCTGGGTTTTGCCGAATTCCCGAAAGCCATGCTTCTGTAATTCCAATTGCTCATATATGACCAGTAAGCGGTGATGAATGAACCGGTACGGAACCAGGTCTTCAGCATCCGACGCTTGAGAAAGGAAGGGTTGTAGACTTTGTCGATTCCTACCCGGATGTAGTCCTGCATTTCTTCCCTGCTCATGGTATCCGGGCGGAAAACCAGGCTTTCATAACCATAATGTTTCCAGTCGTCGGGGAAATTATTCAACACAAGCTTGTTCTCCTTCCGGAGCCTTTCAAAGAGGCGGGTTCCCGGCAAAGGTGTCATAAAGGTAGACTGGATAGAATCGGCATGGCACCTGCGGGTAAAAAGCACACGCTGATCAATGGTTTCGCGGGTATCGCTTTCCCAACCGAAGATGAAACCGGCAATCACGGCAATCCCATACTTATGGAGCCGGTCAAATACCCGGTTATAAGAGTTCACGCCCATTTTCACATTCAGGCGTTTATTCACATTGGTAAGCTGATCAACCCTTTCTGATTCGATCCCGATAAACAACATCCTGCAACCGCTTTTGCCGGCGTATTTTAGTACCTCCTCGTTATCTGCCACATTCAATGAGGCCTGCCCGATCCAGTCTTTCTTAATGCCCCGGTCAATCATGCCTTTGAACAACTCAATGGCCCGTTCCTCGGCTTTTTTGGTGTTCCCGACGATGTTATCGTCTAAAATAAAGATATTTTTCTGTGGAATTTCCTCCATCTCGTCCAGCACTTCACTGATCGGACGGTAACGGTAATGGGCGCCATTGAAGGCCGTTACGGAACAGAAATCACAGTTCATCGGGCAGCCACGGGTGGTTTGAATGGATGCGAAGATATATCCCGGATGAAAGAGTTCCCTTTTGGGTTTTGGTGATTGGATGAGATCAGAAAATACACCCTGGTAATTTTTCTTCAGCGAGCCATGCTCAAAGTCTGCAATGACCTGCGGCCAGATGGTCTCCGCTTCTCCGGTTACGACACAATCCACAAACTTGCCGGCTTCTTCGGGGCACATGGAAGCATGAATCCCACCGATCACGGTAGGTATTCCTTTTTCCCGATAGATTTTCGCCAGCTCATAAGCCCGGGCAACCGTAGAGCTGAAGGCGGTAAACCCGACCAGGTCGGCCTCATAATACCTGAAATCCCGGAAATTCTCGTCGATGATCTTGATCTTCCAGTCCGAAGGGGTCAGGGAAGCGATGATCCCAAGGCTCAGGGGCTGATACCGGGTATCTTTGTTCACGATGAACCCGCTGCCGGTTTTAATGGCAGGATTGACCAGCAGCAGCGTCTTTTTCTTTTCGTTCATCCTTCAGAAACCCCTTCATATTGAAATTGCGTGGGCTTTTCCAACCCTACATTTCGGTAATTGATATTCGAGTTCCATGCCCATACGGCACTTCGCAGACTCCTCGTATTCCACAAGGTGCGGATAAATTTGCTCCGCAGGGTTTTCATGCTCTCCAATCGGTGATAGGCAATGTTGGTCGCAATGGCCAGTTCTTCCGGTGACATCAGCTTGGGTTGGAAAACCACATCCGAAAAATGAAAATGTTGCCAGTCTTCCGGGAAGTTTTTACAGATGATACGGCCTTCTGCTTTCATCCGGTCATACAAACCGGTACCGGGCAATGGCGTCAGAACACTGGCCTGGGCCACATCCACACTGCTGGAAATAATATACTGTGTCCGTCTTTCCAGGGAACCCACCGTATCACTGTCCATCCCATAAATAAAAGCCCCCAGTACATTGATCCCGTAACGGTGAATGCTGCGGAAAGCCTTTCTGTAATTATCCGTTCCAAGTTTCAGATTGACTTTTTTGTTCGAGTCCTTCAGCGCCTCTTCGTTCTCGGCTTCGATGCCGATCAGCAGCATCCGGCAGCCGCTCCGTGCCGCCAGTTTCAATATCTCCGGTTTTTCGGCAATGTTGAAGGAGGCCTGGGCAAACCATTCTTTTTTCAGGTTCCTCCGGATCATCCCTTCGAAAATGGCAATGGCATGATCTTCTGCAGTCTTATTGTAACCAATGATGTTGTCATCGACAAAATAGATCATCGGGTGAGGTACTGAAGCAATTTCATCTACCACCCGTTCCGGATCGCGCAGCCGGTATTGATGGCCATTGAAGGAGGGAACAGAACAGAAGGAACAGTTCATCGGGCAACCTCTTGAAGTCTGGATGGAGGCAAAGAGATAGCCCGGGTGAAAAAGGTCGTGACGAGCCGGTGGCGTGTCGTGCAGGTCTGTCAACTCGGAACGGTAGATTTTTTTCAGGTTGCCTTCTTCAAAATCCCTGAGTAGCCTGGGCCACGACCCTTCGGCTTCCCCGATCACGACGGCATTCGCATATTGTAAGGCTTCTTCGGGGAGGGAGGATGCATGAATGCCTCCGATTACAACAGGAATTCCCTGTTTCCGGTATTCAGCGGCGATCTCATAGGCACGGTTCACCGATGCAGTAACTGCGGTAATCCCGACCAGATCCGCTTCCCTGAATTTGAAGGGACGGAAATTTTCATCCAGGATTTTTATGCTCCAATCGGCAGGGGTTAGTGAGGCAATAATGCCGAGTCCGAGTGGCACCTGTTTCGATTCCCTTCTCAGCAAATACCCTTTACGGTAACTGTTGGCAGGATTGATCAGAAGTAGTTTTTTTCCCATTCCCTTCATCACGGCAAAGATACGACTATTTGAAGTCACTCTTTCGGTTTACAATGATGAGCCGGCAGCTTCCGCAAGGGCATTGATATTGATTTTTTTTTTATCTTTGTAAAAAACACATTGAAAATGAACATAGAAGAGTTTGTCAAACACATTGAAAATGAATTCGATGACCTGAAGCCGGGGATCCTGAAACCGGAAAGTAACTTCCGGGATTCTTTTGAGTGGAATTCCATCAATGCCCTGATCCTGATCGCAATGGTCAAAACCGAATACGACGTCACTCTCACGGCTGACGATCTCATAAAATCCAAAACAGTTCAGGACATTTATTCAATCATTGAAGGCCGCGTGGCCAGTTAAATGGCATTTCTTTCCATACCGGAAGTTAAGATCTCAGGGATTGCAGCTGCTGTTCCCCGGAACAAGGAATTTAACATCAACTATTCCTGGATTTCCATGAAGGAACGCGAATCCCTGATCAAGAATATTGGCGTGGAATCCCGTCATGTAGCAGAAAAAGGCGTTACCACTTCCGACCTGTGCATGGTAGCCGCCGAAGAACTCATCCGTGACCTGAAATGGGAAAAGCGGGAGATTGAGTTGTTGATTTTTGTTTCCCAGTCCAGGGATTACCTGGTTCCCACTACGGCCTGCATTGTTCAGGACCGACTCGGATTATCCCATTCCTGTATAGCTTTTGATATTGGCCTGGGTTGTTCAGGATATATCTATGGACTCTCCGTAATTGCTTCCATGATGCGGGGCGGAACGATCAAAAAAGCACTGCTGATGGTCGGGGATATCTCAACACTGACCACCGCTTACCGCGACAAAAGCACTTACCCGCTTTTCGGCGATGTGGGAACGGTTACTGCGCTTGAATATGATCCGATGGCGGTTCAGATGGATTTTAATCTCCAGACAGATGGATCCGGTTACAAAGCACTGATGATCCAGGATGGGGGAGCCCGGAACGGGATGTCACGAAAATCTTTTGATTTTAAGCAATACAGCAAGGGAATTCACCGTACCCGGTTGCACCTGGAACTGGATGGAATTGAGGTTTTCAATTTCACACTGCGGGAGGTGGTTCCCAATATTAAATTACTGCTAAACCATACAGGCCGGGATTTGCAGGGCATTGATTACCTTGTGTTCCACCAGGCCAACCGGCTGATCAACGAAACGCTGAGAAAGATGCTGAAGGTTGATCCGGCAAAAGTACCTTATTCAATGCGGGAATATGGAAATACAAGCGGGGCCTCTGTTCCGCTTACCATGGTTTCACAATTGAAGGATGAGCTGGAATCCCGGAAGCTGAAATTTCTGCTTTCTGCCTTTGGCGTAGGTCTCTCCTGGGGTTCCGTGTTGCTTGAAACCGACAGGATCGTTTGCCCGGCAGTAATTGAAGTGTAATAACTGATCGCATCATCATGAATGAATTCACGCTGAAAGGGAAAACCATCCTGGTAACTGGCGCCTCGTCCGGGATCGGTCGCTATGCAGCCGCTGTCATCGCAGAATACGGCGGCGATCTGTTTATCACAGGCCGCGATCCGCAACGGCTCCGGGAATCATTTCAATTCCTGCCTTCCGGTAACCATTCCCAGCTTACGGCCGATCTGACTGTTGAATCCGAAATGGATAAACTGGTAAAATCGTTGCCAGCCCTAAACGGTATTTTACATTGTGCGGGGATTGTGGGTCCGTTACCTGCAAAATTTATCACCGGAAAGGACATTGACCATATGTTCGGAATCAATTATATCGTCCCGGTAACCCTGACCAGTCGTTTGCTGCGCGAAAAAAAGCTGGCTGCCGGCTGTTCCGTTTTGTTTATGTCATCCATCGCCACGAAGAATCCCTATTTCGGAGGCGCCCTCTACAGCGGGGCAAAAGCAGCCCTCGAAGCCTATTCAAAGACCCTTGCCCTGGAGCAGGTTTCCAGGGGGATCCGGTCCAATTGCCTGATGGCCGGACTAGTGGATACCCCGATGATCGTGAATCCTTCCGAAGGCAATATGCAGGAAGAGGCACTGGAACGGTACCTGAAAAGATATCCGCTGGGCGTCGGTAAGCCTTCGGATGTGGCAGGGGCAATTGTCTACTTTTTATCCGATGCCTCAAAATGGGTCACCGGTACCAGCCTGATCCTGGGTGGCGAATAGTTAATATCTCCCGATAATTTTGACATAGAGAACAGAAAAAACATGAACCTCAATCCTCAGTACTCGGTCATCGTTCCGGTGTATAACAGCGAAGAGTCTTTGTCGGAACTCCTGGACGGTATCCGTTCTGTATTTCATCAAATGGATAAAACTTTCGAGGTGATCTTCGTGGAGGATTGCAGTAAGGATAAGAGCTGGGAAGTTCTCAACGCCTTAAAAGCCGGTTTCTCCGAAAACATCACAGCCGTGAAGCTCAGCAAGAACTTTGGCCAGCATAATGCCCTGCTTTGCGGATTTTCCTTTGCCAAAGGCGATTTTATCATCACCATCGACGATGACCTTCAAACACCGCCTGCTGAAATAGTCAAACTGATCGAGTGTTACAGCAAATCCTCACCCGACATGGTTTACGGTTGCTATGCGGATAACCAGCACTCAAGGATCAGACGGATTGGAAGCGCTTCGATAAAAAAATCTTCCAGGCTATTCCGTAAAACCCTCGACAGGGGATCATCCTTCCGCCTGATCAGGGCTGAACTGGTTCAAAAACTGCTTCTGCATCAGCAATATTTTATTTTTCTGGATGAAGTCCTGCAGTGGTACACTTCCGACATCGCCATGGTGGAAGTCCGGCACGAGAAAAGGAAATACAACCGCACCAACTATTCTTCCGGGAAAATCCTGAAACTGGTGGCAGATTTGCTGTTTTTCTACACAACGATCCCATTGAAACTTTTGGTATATGGCGGTTTTACGCTGTCGCTCGTATCCTTTGCCATTGGCCTTCATTACATCTTCAAGAAAGTTTTCCTGAATGTTCCCATTCCCGGTTACACCTCCCTGATCGTGGCCATCCTGTTTTCAACCAGTATCATCCTTTTCAGTCTGGGTGTCATCGGTGAATACCTGAGCAGGATCTATTCGGTTCAGAACCGGAAACCGCCCTATTCCATCAAAAAAATAGTTTAGATTACCGGATCATTACCTTTTTAACATCCCGTTATTATGAAATACATCCGTTACGGCATAACCATGAGCCTGATGAAGGAGGAAGATATTGAGATGGTCAGGCAATGGAGAAATGATCCGGTAGTGGTTCGGAATTATCAATACCGCGAACACATCACCCCCGAAATGCAGAAGGCGTGGTTCAAAACGGTGAATAACATCAATAATCTTTACACGATTATTGAATTTAATGGCGAAAAGATCGGGGTGATCAACATGAAAAACATCGATTGGGATAAGAGATCCTTCGAATCAGGGATTTTTATTCCGTATGAAAAATTTCACAATACCCCCGTTCTGGCGATCGTTTCCATTATCACCACGGAGATTATTTTCACACTCATGAACTGGCCTGTCGGTTACGCCCATGTGCTGAAGGAAAACAAATCCACCCAGTCATTCATCAAAATGCTGGGATACGAGCGGTTGCCGGGCCAGGAGGATGAGCCAAACCAGGCGTTTATGATCACCCGTGAAAAATTTGCCGAGAAACGCAAAAAGCTCAGGAAAGCACTCAGTGTATTGCTGGAAAATCCCGATGAGCCGGCCCGGTTGGTCTTTGACCAGGAAGAGCGATCAGACCCGGTGATCGCTGAATGGGAGCTGCGATCCGGTAAAGGCATTTCGGTGAGCAAAGTCGAGGAAACCGAAAAGGAAATTACCTACTATTTCACCTGAGGCAGTTCCATCAGCTTCTTGCCGGTGAATTTACTGTAGATCCTTACCAAAAGAAGCAGTTTCAGGTTCAATTGCCAAGCCAGTTTATAAGGAAGATAAGTTCCGAAAGTCATGATTTTGAAGATGAGAAAACCGTACATGACCATTGGCAAGGATTGAATCCATTGAAGGAAAAGGAACCCCTTGAACTTTCGCTCATATCCCAGCCGGTCAGCATATTTCCCGGCAATCTGATCAGCCAGCCTCACCTGGTCATCGGTCAGATCCTTTTTCCACAGGCCCATCCTCCCGGTATTGATCGGATTCATCAGGCTTTTATGGTATTTTTCGATCAGTTCCTTCGGATAAAGTGTATAGGATTCCTCCTTTTTTTTGAAGAAATCAAAAACCCCCGGATCATAAGGAATCGCCAGGAAATCACATAGCTTTCTGAAGGTTTCTTCCTGGCGGGTAACCAGATCCTCATATTTTACAATGTGAAACTGGGCAGGATATTTCTTTTTATGACGAAGGAATGATTTTGCTACATATCGCCACCGATAGACCTGGAGGGAAAGAATCGGGGCTTCCAGCTTCAATTCACTTAATCCACGCATGGAGATGAAATTATCCCGGTAATCGCGGGTGATACAGATGAATTTTGCATCCGGGAAGACTTTCATGAACCGGTCGATCCAGATGGAATAAATGGGGTTTTTATCACCGATCTGCAGGATTTCCTTTTTTGGAAACATCGAATAGGCCTGGTAGTTGAAGCTTTTCAGGAAATCGGCCGTGGTTCCCGTATTTTCCATCTTCAGCAATTCCTGGGTATATGCTTCACGGTCAATTTTCAGGTTGTCCAGCGTAAGGTTATTGAACGCTTTATTCTGATAAATCTGATCCACAAAAGCCAGGATGTTTTCGCGGTCCCATTTCTTTACCCGTTTAAATTTCTGATAAAGCGGAAGAAGGATAGGGAATTCAGGCGGTATTTTCAGGTTGGGATGTGCATCAAAAAGGGTTCGCAGCAACGTTGTACCTGACCTGGGGCGGCCCATGATAAAGAAAAAGGGAATGTCTTTTATGCTGGTGTTATCCATTTTGCAAATTTATGTTTTATCTCCTTGAGGAACAGGAAATCACTTTTCCTGAATCGAACAATCTCGAGAAAGCTCATTTTGGTGATCCGGGTATAAACGATCAGGAAAATCACGGCTCCGGTTGCGTAACTGATATTGGTTGCCCATACGGCTCCCATCCCACCGTACCTGGGAATCCACAGGATGTTCAGGACGACATTGATCAGGAGGGAGGGCAGAAAGGTATATATGGCGATTTGGGGCTTTCCCATGCCGGCCAGGCGGCTGTTCAGGATCCGGAAAATGACCAGGCACATGATTCCCGGCAGGATCCATTGCATCATCGGAACGCTGCCGGCAAACGCTTGACCGAAGATGAGCGGCAGGAGGAGCGGGGCCAGGATGATGATCAGCAGGCAGCCGAGAAGACCAAACAGGAGGGATACCCGCAGGATAGAGGCTACCGTCTTGTGAACGATCATATCATCCGGGGCATTGGCACTCCGGGTCAGTACAATGGTTTCAATGGCATAAGGAACATGCCAGAGCTGTTCGGCAATCTGAACGGCCAGTGAGTATAACCCGACCTGCTCGAGGGTCGAATATTTTTTCATGAGGATGATATCTATCCGGTAATTCAGTTGCATGATGAAAACGGACAATGCAAAAACAGCTCCAAGCCTGACCATGCTCTTCATGATCCCCTCATGGTATTTCCAGGTGATGTGATAGGATTTCCGGATGATATAAAAAACGAAGAAAAACATCCCGAAATTCCCGAGAAACAAGGCGAGAAAGGCACCCCTGACCGACAATTTCAGGATCCCTACGAACAGGATGATGAAGATCAGGTTCATGATGGTGGGCCCGGCATTAAGGATGTTCGCCCGCAGGATCTCCTGCTTGCCGAGAAATATTCCCCCGGCAAAAACATTGCAAAGGACGAGCGGAACGGTAAGAAGGATCAGGGTGAGCAGGAGCGGATCGGCATTTCTGGATTCCGAGAAAAGAAAAACCAGTCCGCTGATGACAACACTTAAAACACTGGTGATGAGTAACAGGATAAATACCGCAGAGACAATATGGTCTTCCGGCAGCTTTTTTGACCCCAGATGATACATCGTTGCCCGGCGGATACCCAGTTGGGTTAACCCGATCACTATCATCGGAACCACAATGATAGAAGAATATAATCCAAACCCGGCAGCGCCCAAAACCCTCGACAAGATGATCCCGATTGTAAGGTTTGCGGCGGTCACGGCAAGATTACTGCCGAAAACGCTCAGGATATCCTGGAAATAACTTCTTTGGCCTGTCACCCGATATTAAAATAAAAAAATTAATTTCGTACAAAATTAATCTTTTCACCCATTGATTTTTAATCATTTCATCTTTTCAAATGCAAATACCCTTCAACAAACCCCATTATCCGGTCAGAGGATTACTTGAGATTTACCGGGCTGTCTCAGCAGGAACGATTTCGGGCAATGGCGCATACACCAAAAAATGCCACCGGTTCTTCGAGGAGAAATATGGTTTCCGGAAAGTATTGATGACTTCCTCCTGCACGGATGCACTTGAGATGACTTCCATCCTTGCCGGGATTTGTCCGGGTGATGAGGTGATCATGCCCTCCTTTACCTTCGTTTCTACAGCAAATGCCTTCCTGCTGCGGGGTGCTCATCTCGTTTTTGCCGACACTGGCCGCGACATTCCCAACATCGATCCACAACAAATCGAATCGCTCATCACCCCAAAAACCCGGGCAATTGTCGTGGTTCATTACGGCGGAGTGGCTTGTGAGATGGACAGTATCATGGAGATAGCCGCCAGGAACAACCTGATCGTGATCGAAGATGCGGCTCATTCCATCGACGCATTTTATAAAGGTAAAGCCCTCGGGACCATCGGTCATATGGGCACTTTCTCCTTTCATGAAACCAAAAATATCTTCTGTGGCGAAGGCGGCTTACTGACGATCAATGATGAACGGTTTCTCAAAAGGTCTGAAATCATCTGGGAAAAAGGAACCAACCGGGCGGCTTTTTACCGTGGCGAAGTGGACAAATATGGTTGGGTAGACATCGGTTCTTCCTACCTTCCTTCTGATGCGCTGGCCGCTTTTCTCTGGATTCAGTTGGCCAATATCCGGAAGATTCAGGATAACCGGGTTAAATCGTGGTACCGTTACCAGGATGCACTGAAGCCTTTGGAGGAAAAAGGAAATATCCGGCTTCCCGTTCTACCGGATTACGCATCCGTCAATGGGCACATGTTCTATTTGACGGTTTCATCAGGCCAGGAGCGAGACCGGTTACTCAATTATCTCAGGAAAAGCGGGATCATGGCGGTGTTTCACTATCTTCCCTTGCACTCCAGCCCGTATTACAAAGATAAATACCAGGGGGCTGAACTCCCGAACACGGATCATTTTTCAGATTGTATCATCCGCCTGCCTTTTTTCTACGGATTGAAGAAAAACCAGATCACCTATATCGGAGAAAAGATCAATGCGTTTTACTAACAGACCCTTTATCGTTCTTAGTTCAATATTTCTCCGTTCGATGGTTCATTAGGCCATTCCAACTCGCAGTCCGTAATTATTTCCTCCATTTCGGAAGCCTTCCGGGAGTTACCGGCGCTCCCAGTTTTTCCATTTCTGCTTCCAATGCCGGCAGGTCTTTTTCTCCGATCTGTTTTACCTGGTCATAAACCGGGGGAAATTCCGATTCAAGGATCGCATAGGCATCCCGCTGTCCCTGGGTAGGATCACCGGTGGTTCCCCAGCTGATCCAGGTCAGCTTTCCAAGCCGGGAATTCAATGAAACCGGGGCTGGCGGATTTTCTTCCTCACTGGGCCGGTTCGACTGGCGGTTAAACCGGGTATTCAGGATTTCATCCAGCCGGGTTTCCAGGCTTTTCGTTTTGGTCACCAGCGCGACCGGAGGATCAGGCATCGAGTTCATGGTGGTAAGGATGCTGTTAACCCGTTTGTTCAGCTCTTCAGCATAATGTTCCGTTCCCCGCATGACCCGCGTCAGTTCCGCCACCTTTTTATGGAATGAAATCATGGAGGCACGGTCAGTGGCAGGAAGTGTTAAGTTGTTCAATACTAAACAGGTAAAAGCCACCGGGCCTGCCAATAGCCTGGTTTCTGCAGGCGTGGTAAGGCTCAGGGTGACATGGTATTTCCCTGGCATGGCCAGAACCCCGCTGCCATTATCTTTCAGCGGGTCGTAATCATTGCTTTCCACTGCCCGGGTGGATTGATACCGGAGATCCCAAGTGGCCCGGTTCATCCCTTTTGAGGGTTTCTTGCGGAATGTGCGCACCACAACACCTGTTTCATCTGTGATGGTAAAAGAAAGATAAGGGGATATTTCGTTTTTCTCGGCGCGCAGATCGGCTTCTGTCGGCTGCAGGATGCGTTCGCCTTTCTTAAACAACTCCTTCTCTTTTTCCGTTCTGATTTCTTTTGAGGTTTTCGGAACCTCTTTCAGGTAATAGGTAAACACGGCACCGAAATCCGGGTTTTTGGCAATGTAGGGTGTTGAGCCCTGTATGACTTTATTATCGGTTGGAAGATACATCAGCGCATCTTTTACCGGGAAAAGGATCGCCGTTTTTGTGAGTGTATCCCTGGTAAAATACCGCAACGGGGAATAGTCATCCAGGATATAAAATCCGCGGCCAAAGGTAGCCAGCACGAGGTCGCCTTCCCTTTGCTGGATTGCGATATCCCTGACGGAGATGACCGGTAATCCGGATTTTAATTGCACCCAGTTGCTCCCGCCGTCATTGGAAAAGTAACATCCGAACTCGGTTCCTGCAAAGAGCAGGTCAGGCTTTTTAAAATCCTGCTGAATCGAATGAACGGTGCCATTCACCGGCAGATTATTGCTGATGGATACCCACGACTTCCCTTTATCAGTACTTTTCAGCAGGTAGGGCTTGAAATCATCCCGGAGGATATTATCAAAAGAGGCATACACCACATTCTCGTCAAAGCGGGAAGAATAGATATCGCTCACATAGGTGTTTTCAGGAACTCCGGGAAACCCGGTTATTTTTCGCCAGCTCTTTCCGCCGTCATCCGTGACCTGGATCAGGCCGTCATCTGTTCCTGCATAAACGAGGTTCTGGTTTACCGGTGATTCATCCAATGAAACAATGGTTCCGTAAAGCGAAGTGGAAATGTCTTTTTGTATGGCATCCGATGGCCAGTATTTTCCCATTACCGGCCAGGTATTCCGGTCGATCTGTGCCGTAAGGTCGTCACTGATCTCTTTCCAGGAATTCCCGCGATCATCACTGCGAAAAACCTTGTTGGCTGCACAATAGAGCCGGGTAGCAGCGTGATGGCTCAGGATCAGCGGGGTGTTCCAGTTCCATTTGAAACTGTTTTCCCCTTTTCCGGGTTCCGGACGAATGTCAACAGCTTCCTGGCTTAGCCGGTCATACCTGACCATTCCGCCATACTGCGACTCTGCATAAACGATATTCGGATCATTGGGATCGATCTGCGACCAGAACCCGTCACCACCATTGGTCACAAACCAGTCGTCGCTGAGAACGCCCACTCCGCTGGTGCTGCGCGAAGGTCCGCCAAAACTGTTATTGTCCTGAGTTCCGCCATACACATTGTAAAAAGGAAGGGCATTATCGACCTGAACCCGGTAAAACTGGGTTACCGGGAGATTGGATTTAAAGACAAACGCTTTGCCGGCATCCCAGGTCTCATACATACCGCCATCACTACCAATGAAGAAATGTTTTGTATCCGACGGATCAATCCACATAGCATGGTCATCCACATGCCGTTTGTTGTTCCCGATCTGCTTCCAGGTCTTGCCTCCGTCTTCCGTGAACTGGGAAATCGTTTCCACCGAATAGACTTTATCCGCATCTTTCGGATCACAATAAATCTCGTTATAATATTGTCCCTGGGCAACATGTCCGCTCATCTTCTGCCATGAAGCGCCCCGATCCGAACTACGGAAGAATCCGCCTTCATCCGGGGCGGCTTCGATAATCGCATAGAGCACATCAGGATTGACAGGCGAAATGGCCATTCCGATGCCGCCTTTATCGCCCGATGGTAATCCGGAAGTCATCTTATCCCAGGTTGCACCTGCATCTGTCGACTTGTACAGGGCAGTTTCCGGCCCCCCGCCGATTTTCGTGAAAACATGACGGCGCCGCTGCTCCGAAGAAGCATAAAGCACATCAGCATTTCTCGGATCCATCAGAATATTGTTGACACCGGTATTTTCGCTGACTTCCAGAATTTTTTTCCATGTTTTTCCACCATCGGTCGTTTTATACAATCCACGGTCACCACCGGGGCCCCAAACGGATCCTTCAGCAGCCACATACACTACATCACTGTTGCGGGGATCAATGACGATCTTACCGATCTGCCTTGAATCCTTCAACCCCATGTTCTTCCAGCTTTTCCCACCGTCGGAGCTCTTGTAAACCCCGTCGCCATAACCCAGTGCCCGCTGATGATTGTTCTCGCCGGTACCTGCCCAGATCACATGGAAATTATTCGGATCCATAGCCAGGCAGCCGATGGAATAGGCGCCATGCTGATCAAAGACCGGTTCGAAGGTGGTTCCGTTATTGGTGGTCTTCCAGATGTGACCGGAAGCGACCGCTACCAGGTATTCGCTGTGGTTGGAAGGATTGACGGCAAAGTCGGCAATTCGTCCCGAAGCAAAGGCCGGACCGATACTCCGGAAGGTTAAACCTCCCAGGTTTCCGGAATTCAGGAGACTGTCTTTTTTCTCTTCTTTCGGGGCGAGCGTTCCCTTTTTCGGTTTTTCGCTTTTTTTTACTTGCGGGAAAGCCGGGGTGATCAGCAGCATGATCGCGATCAGCGTAAGCAGGAATGGGTTAAATGTTTTTTTCATAGATTGAATAATGTAAGGATATTAACTGTGGAAGGCCGTATGATGCCTTTTTCGGTGATGATTCCTGTGATCAATTCGGCAGGTGTGACATCAAACGCAGGATTGATGGCATGCGAACCGGGGGAACAGACCAGGATCCGGCGGATTACTCCTGACGAATCGGGCCCTTCCTGGTAAAGTACTTCTTCTTCGTTTCTTTCTTCAATGATGATCTCTTTCCCGTTTTTACAGGAAAGGTCAAAAGTGGAAGTAGGGGCGGCAATATAAAAAGGAACACCAAATTCCCTGGCCAAAATGGCTTTTTCCAGTGTTCCGATTTTATTGGCCGTATCGCCGTTAGCTGCAATGCGGTCAGCCCCGGTGATGAAAAGGTCAATCTTTCTCTGCGACATGAGGTAGGCCACCGCATTATCCGGGACAATGGAATGGGGGATACCTGCATTATTCAGTTCCCAGGCAGTAAGTCTTGCCCCCTGGCTCCTCGGACGGGTTTCATCCGTGTATACGAATACCTTTTTTCCGAAGGCATGGGCCAGGTAAACAGGGGAGAGGGCGGTACCGTAATCCACAAAGGCCAGCCAACCTGCATTACAATGCGTGCCGATGCTAAAACCATCTTTGATCAGTTCATTGCCAAACTGACCGATCCGCAGCGAATCTTCCGCATCTTTGCTGGCAATGGCCTGTGCTTCGGCAACCGCATCCTGTGCCGAGATCATCCCGGCATTGAACACTTTTTCGGTTGCATAGAAAAGATTCCGGGCGGTTGGACGGGTGGCTTCAATTTCCTTTCTGGCGGTTTTGACAAAAGCCGATCCCGGATCGTCTGCAGGAGCTTCCAGAAAAGCCAGTGCCATGGCAAATCCTGCCATGGCACCAATAGCCCCTGCTCCCCGGATCGTCATCATACTGATCGCAAGGCAGCAATCCTGATAAGTTGTTGCTTCCTTTATGCTGAATTCAAACGGCAACAGGTTTTGCTCGATAAATAAGACGGACTGTCCGTCCATCCAAACCGTTCTGTAGTCCTTATTCCCTACCTGCACGCTTTAATTCAGTTTAAAAATGACACCAATCTGTGCAAAGTTGATATTGTACCCCAGTTCGGCGTTAAGACCAACATTGGGTCCGAAAAAATAGGATGCTCCTACGAATGCTCCGATATGAGGTCCAAAAGATGCAGGTGAATAATCATCTACATAATTGTTATAGAAGGATCTGTGTAAGGAAAGGATACGAAAGCCAAGGGCAAATCCTCCATAGGTATCCAGGCCTCTTACCTTCCAGCCATAATGATAGGCACTGCGGGCAGCAACAATCGTTGTAAGATAGCTGTACCGGTAATGGTCGGCCCATTTATGGGAAAAATAGGATAATCCAGCTTCTCCGCCCAGTGTCAGTGTACCTGGCCCCAATTGCCACATTCCACATTCAACCGCCACCTGGAATCCCGGACCCACTCCGGAACCACGGTATTGATTGGCTCCGGCCCCAATACTGAGACTCATTGTCCAGTCGCCGGGACTTACCGGATCAATGGGTTGGTTACTCTGTGCATTAATCTGTTCTGTTAAAATGAACAAGGCGGCAATTAGAATTACGATTATGATATTCTTCTTCATTCTGTCAAATTTTAATGAAACAATAGCCGCTGTTAAACGGCTTTAACTACATGATCTTCCAACCCAGGCTGACGACCCACATACTGCTTTTCGAGTTGAGCGGGTATTTTGTGGTAGTACTGCCAGCCTGTGTCTTCACATCGTTGATGAAATTATTCAATCCCAGCTGATACCGGATATCCAGCGTAAGGAATAAAACGTCAACTCCGGTTCCAGCCTGTAAATACCAGTTTACCTTGTTTACGTTATCCGTAGTTATCGGACCTGTCAACGAAACATTCTTTACCTTTTTATTGACCACGAAAGAGATTTCCGGGCCTGCCATGATGCGCCAGTTGACCAGTTTCGTGTCGATCACTTTAATGCCTAATAACACTGGAATATCCAGGGAGCCTACTTTTACTTTTTGTTCCCACTTGTTAGAGATTTTAAAAGTAGCACCCGACAGGTTATAGTAAAACTCAGGTTGAACATAAATCCGCTTTCCGATTCTGGCAAAGGCACCAATATGAAATCCGGAGTTCAGCGTGGATTTGATGGTGTCCAGATCAGAACTAAGTTTGGAGGCAGTATACCCCGCCTTGATTCCAAGTGTCAATTGACCATAAGTTAATTCTGTTCCCAGGAACAGAACCAGAAAAATCATCAGATACTTTTTCATAGAAGTTTGGTTTTGGGTTTGGTTTTGGGTATCGTGTCTTTGTTTCGGTTTTATCAGATATGATGTGCCATCAATAAGCATTAACACAAATTTACATTAAAAATTTTCATACAGGGTATTTTAATCTCCGAAAGCAGGTCGAAAGGGTCGTTCCCGTCAGCTGATGATGTCAAAACCTGTATAAGGCCTGAGTACTTCAGGAACCAGGATTCCTTCCGGCGTCTGGTTGTTTTCAAGCAGGGCCGCCACGATCCTGGGTAAGGCAAGGGCACTGCCGTTGAGGGTATGAGCCGGTATGGATTTCCCGGTCTCATCTTTGTACCGGAGTTTCATCCGGTTCGATTGAAAGGCTTCGAAATTGGAGATGGAACTCACTTCCAGCCATCTTTGCTGGGCCGTAGCGTAAACTTCCATATCATACGTCATGGCAGAGGTGAAACTGATGTCGCCACCGCAAAGCTTAAGGACCCTGAAAGGCAGACCGAGCGATCTTAACAGCCCGGCTACGTATTCCCTCATCTCTTCCAGGATTTCGTAGGATTTCAGCGGATGCGCAATTTGTACGATTTCAACCTTGTCAAACTGGTGAAGCCGGTTCAGGCCCCTTACATCTTTGCCGTATGACCCGGCTTCCCGGCGGAAACAGCTGGAATAGGCAACATTCTTTATCGGGAAATCACTTTCTTTCAGAATCACATCCCGGTAAATGTTGGTAACCGGTACTTCGGCGGTAGGGATCAGGTAAAGATCATCCAGCGGGGCATAATACATCTGCCCGTCTTTATCAGGCAACTGCCCGGTTCCATAACCTGAAGCCGCATTGACCATGAGTGGCGGCTGAATCTCAAGGTATCCGGCTTTAATGGCTTCTTCCAGGAAAAAGTTGATCAGGGCTCTTTGCAGCCGGGCACCTTTGCCTTTGTAAACAGGAAACCCCGCTCCGGATATTTTCACACCCAGCATAAAATCAATGATGTCGTATTTTGAAGCAAGATCCCAATGCGGGACGGATCCTTCTGGCAGTTGCGGAATCGTTCCCTCCTGCGAAATAATTTCATTGTCTTCCGGGGTCTTGCCACCCGGAACTGAAGCATGTGGCAGGTTTGGCACACGGACCAGCAAATCGTCAAGTTCTTTTTTGACATTTTCAAGCGTTACCGAAAGATCCCTTGTGGTATTCTTCAGTACGACTGTCTCTTCTTTCAATTGCGATGCCTCTGACTTTTTGCCGGATTGAAAAAGCACCCCGATCTCCCTGGCGATGGTATTGGACCGGGCCTGGGTATCATCCAGCTGTTTCTGGATCTCTTTTCGTTTGTCGTCCAGCGCGATGATGGCCGGAATCATCTCCCGTGCATCAAAATTCTTAATGGCCAAACGGCTGATCACTTCTTTGGGGTTCTCCCGGATTACTTGCAGCTGCAACATATTTTTTCAGTTTTTTAGTGTGTCTCAATTTTCAAAAACGATGTGTATTGAAAATTGTCAGACGAACAATCCCGACGAAGTCGGAGGGTATGATACCCCGATGCTCTGCCGTAGAATTTGGGTCCTGGGCTTGCCTCGGGATTCTTTCCCGTCATTGATCATACAAAAGTAAATATTCTTTGCCAGCCTGACCCAGCGGGTCAGGATAAAAAAAATCCCGGACATTGCTGACCGGGACCTTTCATTTGATCGGGAAAATTCAGTTCTTTTCTGCTTCAGCCTCAAGGGGAAGTACAGAAACGAAAGAACGTTCTTTCTGTTTCTTCTTAAATTCAACGATGCCATCAATCATGGCGAAGAGCGTATGATCTTTACCGATGCCCACATTTAAACCGGGATTATGAACGGTACCTCTCTGGCGTACGATGATGCTTCCTGCTGTAGCAAGCTGTCCGCCATATATTTTTACGCCTAAACGTTTGGAATGTGATTCGCGTCCGTTACTCGAACTACCTGCACCTTTTTTGTGTGCCATACTAACTGATTTTTAAAAAATTCGACTTATTCTGTTGCAGCTTCGGCGGGAGTTGCATCTTTCTTTGCCTTTTTGGATCCACCCTTCAGGGAAATGCCTTCGATCAGGATCTTACTGAAATCCTGGCGATGACCATTTGATTTCTGATACCCTTTTCTTCTCTTTTTCTTGAAAACGATGACTTTATCTCCTCTGGCATGCTCAAGTATCTTCCCACTGATGGTGCTTCCTTCAACATGGGGCACCCCAATGCTGATGACGCCGTCATTATCAATGAGTAAGACATCTTTGATCTCTATCTTGCTTCCGGGATCTCCTTCCAGACGGTGAACGAAAATTTCGTCATTTTTCTCCACTTTAAACTGCTGGCCAGCTATTTCAACGATTGCGTACATTTTATTATCTGATTGAGTTACTTCAATTTTGGGGAGTGCAAAGATATAAATTAATTTTTGAGATTACATGAAATTGGAGAAAAAATTTATAAATCATTTCCTTAAGTGTTTCTGTTACAGAAAAAATGAAGCTTTCCTTGTATCTTTATGCCGTCTTTTCACGTACAAACGAATTTGTCCAATTCTTTATTCCTGTGATTAACCCTAAATCAACATCTTTTCCTGCAAGGTTCAGACGGGCCTGTTGGATGATGTTATTGGGCTTACTTCAATACGCAGCTTTTTCGCAATCGGCTGTATTATCCGGCATCATAGCCAATGCTTCAAACGGTTCGCCCGTGACGGGTGCAAAGATACAGATTGGTTCTGCCATTACCTATTCAGTGGCTGGAGGTGGATATATTCTTTCCGGGCTGACTTCCGGCACTTTTCAGGTCTCTGTTTCCAAAGCCGGCTTCAGCACGGTGAATGCTCCGGTTACCCTTCTCACCAGCTCCACAACTACCCTTAACCTTTCAATGTTTGAACTGACCAATCCCCCCGGGATGACCCTGGCTGTCATCGACAGTCTCCTGAACCCGGTGGGTGTCAAAATCGTTTGGGAGTTACCACGGGGCCCTTATGAAATTCTGACAGATGATGGCATTGTGGACAACTTTGTTGTCTGGGCAACCCAGGGAAATATGAACGCTGTCCGGTTCACCCCGGTCGGCTACCCGGCCAGGATTACCGGCGGGAAGGTTCATATCGGGACCCCGGGTAATTATCCTTCCGGTAGCAATCCGCTGGTGCCTTTCCAGATTTCAGTTTACGACGCCTCCGGACCGGGTGGTGCACCGGGAACGCTCCTGGCCGGACCCTTTGATATTTTACCCACCGCCCTGGGATGGGTTGACTTTTCTATATCAAATCCTCCTGAAATCAATAGCGGAAGTTTCTGCATCGTCATGATACAAGGTGGGAATGCGCCCAACGCCGCCGGATTATCCGTTGACGAGACTTCCCCACAACTCAGAAGCTTTTCCCGGTTCGTCACCGGGAACGGACAATGGCTGCCTGCCAGCGGTAATTTTATGATCCGTGCCCTGGTTGAAGGCCCCGGAGGACCGCTTTTTATGTCCGACTCACCCCAGTCGCTGGTCAACTATTCTGTTTACCGCCTGAAACAGGGTGAAGAGCAGAATTCCTCCGTATGGACCGGGTTGGGAACCACCGATGTGTACAAGATGATCGACAATTCCTGGCTCTCCCTTCCCTGCGGCCCCTATCGCTGGGGAGTAAGAGCCAACTATAGCGGAAACCGGATTTCAACGGTCACTTTTTCGAACGTCATTGGCAAATGCTGGACAAGGTCGGTAACCATCCACGTTGACCTGAGTTGTCCGACGACTCCCGTCTCCGGAACGAAAATAACCATGAAAAACCTGGTTTACCCGGATACAGTGTACACCGCTGTATTGGATACTTCAGGTCAAACCACTTTTCCAACCGTCTGGAAAGGATCCTATGAAATCCAGGCGGTCAGGTTCGGTTATCAGCCTTTTTCCCAATTCGTGAGTGTGGATAATGATACCACGTATACACTTTTCCTGCTCCAGGATAAAACACCTCCGGAATATATCCGGGTAAATGACAGCAGTTTGCTTGTAAAATGGGCCAGGCCTCGCCCGGTGTTGGAAATATTTACTGAATCCTGGGGAAGTGCCAGTTTCGCAACCAACGGGTGGGTCACCGACGGGGGGCCAAACTGGGGAATATCAACCGCTTTCGGAAATCCTGCCCCCTCAGCCTTTTTTAATTATTCTCCTGCGGCTTCGAACTATTCCCAAACGCTGACCAGTCGGGATATCCAGGGCGAGAATTCGGCTATTCTTAAGCTGGCTTATGATGTCCGCCTTGACAATTTTGGTACCACCACTTTAAACCAGCTGGCCGTTGAGTTATGGGATGGCAATACCTGGCACCTCCTGAAAAATTATACCAATGCCGGGGGAGATATTTCCTGGACGGCCCAGGATCTCGATATCTCAGCCTACAGCGATATCATTTTCAAAATCCGGTTTCGGGCGTATGGAGTGGATTCTTATGACATCAATGGCTGGAACATTGACAATATCAGGGTGACGGCCAGGGAGTCGGTTAGCATTGCCGGATCATGTGTGATGGGGTATAATGTATTCGTCGATAACATTCAATGTGCTTTTACCACGGATACTTCCTGGTACATCCCACCGGCGCTCGCCGGATTTGGAACCATGCATACCGCCTGTGTGAATGCTGCCTATGCGAGCGGACCTTCTTCACTCATCTGTAAAACATTTACTTCTCATTATCTTTCTCCTCCTGCCGGCCTGCAGGGAGTAGCCGTAGAAGATGCTGCCTATATCACATGGAACAAACCCCAGGTTGCGGGACAGCCGGGCGTTACACCGCCTGGTTTGATGGGGTATATCCTCTATCGCAATGGAGAGAAGATCGATTCCATTGCCGGAGCGGATACCCTCTCGTACTATGATTTGGGTCTCTATCCGGGGAACTACGCTTATGAAGTCAGCGCAAAATATGACCTGACAGCTTACGGATTCACAGGCATCGCCGAATCGGGTAAAGCCGGACCCGTTAATGTGCTTATCGATTACGGCCGGCCCCTGCCGTTTTTTGAGGGTTGGGATCATGGGAATTTCAGTTTCAATGGCTGGGGTTTTTCTTCCGCACAGGGAAACTGGAGCATCAGCACATCAGAGGGAAATCCGCTACCTGCCGCCACCTTCTCGTGGGAACCTGTCAAAACCGGGTATTCCTTTGGTATCGAAAGTACCATCATTAACGCCACTTCGGTAACCTGCTCAAAAATCTGGCTTGATTTTGACCTGCGTTTGCAGGACCGGAACCTGACCGGAACGGAAATCCTCTCGGTGGAAATTTTTTATAATGATACCTGGCATGGCCTTGAGCAAAATACGAATGAAGGAAGCCTGAATTGGGCGACCCGTCACATTGATATAAGCGCTGTGAAAGGAAAAGCTTTCCGGATCCGGTTCAGGGCGCATGGGGTTAATTCCGGGGATATCTCCATGTGGGAAGTTGATAATATCAATGCCTATGCGGTTTGTAAACCCCCACTGGATGCCGGTGGTGTTGCTTCCGGATCGCAGGTTACGCTGACCTGGAAACCGCCGGTGTGTGCTGACGGTTTGCCCCTGAATGAAGGCTTTGAAGAACCGGAATTTCCCCCTTTAAACTGGGAGCAGGAAATCACCAATTCCACCGGAAGCTGGTTCCATTCGGATGCTTCCTCCCCGGTCGGGGTTCATTCAGGTAATTATGCAGCAACGATTTCCTGGGACTATACCCATCAGGATGAATGGCTGATCGCAAAGGATATCCTGGTTTCCGGGGATCTTGTATTCTGGAGCAACGCATACCAAGGATCGGTTCATCTCGATCATTATTATGTGAAGATTTCGGAAGATGACGGAGCAACCTGGCAAACGGTTTTAGACCTGTCGGCATTGCCGCCCTATCCTTCTTCCAATGGATATAACCAATGGAATACTCCCTATAACATCGATCTTTCCGTTTACCTGGGTCAGGTGGTGGATATTGCCTGGCAGGCGGTGGATGGCGATGGCCAGGGATTGTGGTATGCCTGGTCGATTGACGACTGCTCTGTTGGAGGACATAAAATTTCAATGGATCAGCCTGTCACTTTCCAGGGTTATGATGTTTATCGCCAGGATGACGGTTCCGGGCCCTGGGTGAAAATAAATACCGCCCCTGTGCCCGATACCTTATATATAGACAACGGATTGACCGACGGGAGTTACGCCTACTATATAACCCTGTCCATGGAAGAATGCAGTTCGTCCATCACCACCGATACCCTGGTCTTTGATATTGTCACCGGGTTCAATGAAAGGGAACCCCTTGAAGGTTTTGTCCTTTATCCGAATCCTGCCGGCGATTATTTTATCATCAGATCGGCAGGGGAAATCACAGACATCGAAATCATGGACTTATCAGGCAAAATAATATATCATCAGAAAAATTCGAATAGCTCAGAAATCAAGATTATAGCAAATAATTTCCCGACCGGTCTCTTCTTTGTTAAAATAATATCTTCCGGAAAAAGTCATATTCGTAAACTCCTGCTTTTGTGATAAAAGAAAAAAATATATAGCTGAATCACTTTTTTCTTGGTATTTTTTATTTTTTACTTATATTTGCCTTGTAATTATTGAACAACCTGCACTACGATAATACCCCACAACATTTCGCAAACATGCGATGGTGTTGTGTTTAAAGCTATAATTGCTCGCCCTGCGTTGAACTTGGAGACGATTATTCATTATATACTCAATTAATTTTTAATTGATCCCTTATATTTTTACATCCTTTTATTAACTAAAAACAACAGATCTATGAAAAAAGTTACAAGATTTGTTCAGGTACTCATCCTGTTTGCAGCTATGCTGTTCTCGACAGGTGCCTGGGCACAAACGACACTTCTTTCTGAAAGCTTCAACGGTGGAGTACTTCCTGTCGGCTGGTCCCAGACTATACAAACGGGCACCACCAACTGGATTTACAATGCTGTAGGTGGTTATCTTAGCGTTCCTGCTACGACCCATTCGGGAGCTTTCAATGCCAGGTTTAACTTATCTGGATATAACCAGAAGGCTATATTGATCACCCCATCCATCAATTTCGGAACCGCACCTGTTGGTTTTCTGAAATTCTGGCATACCCAGGGAAATTGGGCCGGCGATCAGGATTCCTTAACGGTTTTATACAGAACAAGTCCGACCGATACATGGAAAAAGCTTGCCTTATACACCGCCAACATTAGCGCCTGGACCCAGGAATCAATTACTCTCCCAAACGTGAATGGTACCTACCAGATCGCGTTCAGAGGAAATGCCGAGTATGGTTATGGCGTATGTCTGGATGATGTGCTTATACAAGCAATGACTCCTCCGGGACCTGCTACCATCACACTGGGTACAGGAGCAACTTCCGTTAGTACCTATCCGTACAACACTTTCTGGATGGACAACCGGACCGAAATACTGTACACCGCTGCTGAAATGACAGCCCTTGGTGCCAGCGCCGGTAACATTACCAATTTCGGCCTCAACATTGCCACTGCCTCTAGTTATTTGATGAACGGTTTCAAAATCGAGATGAAACATACTACCGCCACTTCCCTTACGGATTTTGTGGAAGGTGGTTTCACAACTGTTTACAGCGCCCCGATGACGATCACCGCAGCCGGGTGGCAGAGCCTTGTTCTCTCCACTCCGTTTGCATGGGATGGTTCCTCGAACCTCATCGTTCATATTTGCTTCGATAATACTGCTTACGGAAGTTCAAATTCTGTTTATTGTACGGCCAATGCAGGCAAAGTGGTATCCCGCTACCAGGATAACGGTACGGGTTGCGTAATGACCGGTGCTACAACTTATGGCAACCGTCCTAACGCCCGCATCACTGTAATTCCCGAAACCGGCTTATGCCAGGGTGTTGTAAAGAGCAACTACAATGGACTTCCCATTGCTGGTGCCTCTGTTACCTCACCAGGTAATTTCCCGGCAGGCCCCTATATCACAGGAGCCGATGGATCATACATCTTCTTCCTTCCGATCGGGAACAGAACCGTTACTGCTGCTGCAGCCACTTATGTGACTCAGGCGAAACAAGTAGCGATTGCCTTAAACGGAACATCGACACTTAACTTCAACCTGGATCCGATTCCCGGATTCCTTTCCGGTGTCGTTACCAATGCCTCTAATGGCAATCCTGTTGTTGGTGCTATGATAACCTATGGTACTGGTCCAACCGCAAAAGTTGGCTATTCAACAGCTGGTGGTGCTTATACCATCAATGTTTATCCTGCAACTTTAGCAAATGTCGCAATTACCTGTACAAAGGCTGGTTTCCAGAATTTTGCCGGTACCGTACCTGCTGGTGTAACGCCTCCGGCTACTGTTATCTACAACATTGCTTTACAGGAAGGCCTTAATGCACCGGGTACATTCACCGCAGTGCTGAATGCTGCTCAAACTTCCGTTAACCTGAACTGGGGATCACCCGTTGGTCAGTATATGCTGATCTATGACGATGGTATTCCTGAAAACTTCGCAGTTTGGGCAACCGCCGGAAATAAAAACGCAATGAAATTCACCCCGGTGGCCTATCCGGCCGTCCTTCAGGGTGGAACCATCAATATCGGAACGATCAACAATTATCCTTCAGGCGCTGCCCCACTGGTTCCTTTCCAGGTTGCAGTATATGATGCTTCGGGTCCCGCTGGTTCACCAGGCGCTGAGCTTGTTGCTCCGTTCACGGTTACTCCTGCGGCTTATGGATTTGTTAATTTCACGATTCCTGCCACAACCATTACCTCAGGCAATTTCTACATAGCCATGATTCAGGGTGGAAATGCTCCCAATGCTGCCGGTGTCGCTGTTGATACCACCACACAGCAATTGAGAAGCTATTCCCAGTTTGGTACCGGTCCGTGGATTCCTGCTTCAGGAAACTTCATGATCCGTGCCACCTTACAGGGTGCCGGCGGACCATTGATGAGCGATGGGATGAATGTTACTGCTTCTGCTGTTCCTGGTCTGATCTATGCAACCAAACCTGCTACCGTTAGCGGAACTGAAGGTATAGGTCGTATCGAAATGCTGAATGGCGACAGCCCCGACGTGATCACCGGTTACCAGGTATGGCGACTCAAACAAGGTGAAAATGCTACTCCTGGTGTTTGGACAACGATCGGAACTCCGACCGCTACCAACATGGTTGATCCTGCATGGCCAAGTTTAGCCTGCGGTCCTTACCTTTGGGCTGTAAAAGCTCAGTATACCGGTAACCTCTGGTCAGCAGCTACCTTCTCCAATGTACTCGGCAAATGCTGGACTGCAACGGTTACTTTCAATCTTGATCTGAGTTGCGACTCTGTAGCTCCGGCCAACATCAAGATCGTTCTGCAGAACGTTGCTTATCCCGATACCATTTATACCAAATATTCTGATGCATCAGGTATTGTGATTTTCAACAATGTTTGGAAA
>JBBRTX010000029.1:0-23564 GCA_038244085.1 Bacteroidales bacterium
CTATTGAAAGAATTTTGGCACGGATTACAAACCCGCGGTATTGAAAGAATTTTGGCACGGATTACAAATCCGCGCTATTGAGAATCACAACGAATTTTGGCACGGATTACAAATCCGCGGTATTGAAAGAATTTTGGCACGGATTACAAACCCGCGCTATTGAAAGAATTTTGGCACGGATTACAAATCCGCGCTATTGAAAGAATTTTGGCACGGATTACAAATCCGCGGTATTGAAAGAATTTTGGCACGGATTACAAATCCGCGGTATTGAGAATCAGAACGAATTTTGGCACGGATTACAAATCCGCGCTATTGAGAATCACAACGAATTTTGGCACGGATTACAAATCCGCGCTATTAACCGCATCAGCTACTGCTCACTTTTGAGAAATGCGACCATCTTCCCGATGGCCTTACCGCGGTGACTGATGCCATTTTTGAGATAAGCAGGCATCTGGGAGAAAGTCAGGGTTTGGCCTATCGGCAGGAAAATGGGATCATAACCGAACCCCCCCTTGCCCTGACCATCTTTCAAAATGATCCCTTTTACTTCGCCTTCAAAGAGAAATTCTTTCCCGTCAAGGATCAGGCATACGATACAACGAAAATGTGCACTCCGGTTTGAAAACGCCTTCATTTCCTCCAGTACTTTTCGTACGTTGTCATCAAAACTGCAGTCCTCGCCGGCATACCTTGCAGAATACACCCCGGGGCGGCCTTCAAGTGCATCAATGAACAACCCGGTATCATCGGCAAAACAATCCCTGCCTGTTTTTTCGTGAATGAACCAGGCCTTTTGTCTGGCATTTCCTTCCAACGTATCGTGATCTTCCGGGATTTCAGCCTTGAAACCGATATCCATCAGTCCCAGAATGTTAATCTCCTTGCCGCAGATTTCACGAACTTCTTTTAGTTTGTGGGCATTGTTGGTGGCAAATAAAAGCTCTTTCATCATTTCTGTCTTGTTTTTCCAAAAAGAAAATTTTTTCCGGAAGTGATCCTATTCCATGGCTGAATAAATAAGTGTTGCAAACAACTCCTTCATTGTCCATCCATAGGCAGCGGCCATTTTGGGAACGATACTCTGCTCTGAAAGTCCCGGTATGGTATTCACCTCGAGGAAATAAAATGTAGTGTTCGTGTATATGTAATCAAACCGTACGACTCCCCTGCAATTGAGCTTATCGTAAAGCTTGGCGGAAATTGCCTTACATTCGGCAGCAGCATCGGCGGGTATCTCTGCCGGAACCACTTCCTGTGCTAGCCCTGAATTGTACTTGGCTTCGTAATCAAAGAATTCGGTTTTGCAAATGATTTCCGTGACCGGAAAAGTGATGATGCCGGCGGATGTCCGAAGCACTCCGCAGGTCAATTCCCTGCCCCTGATAAAATCTTCGACCAGAACTTCATCATCCTCATGAAAAGCCTTTTCAAGCGCAGCCTCCAGTTCCTCTGCCTTATTTACCTTCGACATGCCGACGCTGGACCCGCCGTTATTGGGTTTTACGAAGCAAGGAAAGCTGATTTCTTCCCAGATTTCAAAAACAGGATCCTGGGTCCGGCGAAAAAGATGAACAGACTTGGCCGTAGCGATACCATAAGTTGCAACGACCTTTTTGCAGAAGCTCTTGTTAAAAGTCAGGGACGAAGTGGTGACATCGCAGGAAGTAACCGGAATTCCGAGCATACTGAAATAGCCGGTGAGTATCCCGTTTTCACCCGGTGTACCATGAATGGCGTTAAAAACCACATCAAAGGTGACTTTTTTATCCCCAATCTTAAGAGAAAAATCATTTTTGTCGATCGCAAAGACTTTCTCTTCTTTCCTGAAGGTCCATTGATCTTTCCGTATCTCGATCAGATAAGGTTCAAATTCAGAACGGTCAAGATGGAGTTCCACCTGTTTCCCGCTTCTGATCGAGATGTCGTACTCGCCGGAATCGCCTCCGGCAACAATTGCTACTTTTAGCATACCAGTAAAATTTGCGGGTAAAATTAAGACAAAAAAGGCCTGTCGTTGCCCAAAATCCCAAATTTGCGTATGTTTGTGAAGAAATACAATAAATTTTCATCAATTCGGTTAATTACATAAACCTTTAAATGGATTTTTTCCGCTTCCTGGGATCGAAGAGATTTCTGCGCCATCTGGCCGGGATTGTTGTTTTACTGGCACTGGTGACCTGGGGTATCTTTATATTGCTTAACCTCTACACCCGTCATGGTGATTACATTTCAGTGCCTGCCTTCAGTGGGCTGACGATCGAGCAGGTTTCTTCGGATGCACAGTACAAGAACTTTGAATTCATTGTCATGGATTCGGTTTATGATCCTGAAAAGCCGAAAGGAACCATTGTGAACCAGGATCCCTATCCGCTTTCACAAGTCAAAGAACATCGTAAGATCTATTTGACCATTGTATCGCTGATTCCGGAAAAAACAACCGTTCCTGAACTGAGAAACATGACCCTTCGACAGGCAACCGGCACCATTGAAAGTCTTGGATTGAGAGTCGGTGCCATCACGTATGTCCCGGCCTTCGACGATGCCATCCAGGAGCAAAAATACAAAGGTTCTGTCATTGAGGCAGGTACGAAGCTTGATAAGGGAAGTACGATCGACCTGGTGGTTGGCCTGGGTTCAGGAAGCGCCGGCAAAAACCTGAACAATACCGAAGAACCTGATTCAACACAAGCTGATTTTTAATATTTGTTAATTTCCAGAAAATGAAGTTCATATACATTACCCTTCTCTTTTTCATCACGTTAAGTTCTTTTTCACAGGAGATACTGACAGGGTTACAGGAGAATCCCGTTGTCAAGGAGAAAGTACGGGAACTTTCCAGGTTGAAAAGTGCCCAGAACACAGACACCATTCCGGTATTGCTCCCTTTCCACGATGATTTTTCCCAGGGCAATGTCTTTCCTTCGTCGTTGAGATGGATCGACCGCTTTGCCTATGTTAACAACGATTTCCCTGTGTTTCCGATCAATCTTGGCGTGGTGACGCTTGATGCCATTAACGATTCCGGCAACTTCTATCCGGAAGCCATTCCCGGACCTTCCACTTTCATCGCGGATCATCTCACCAGCCGTTTCATCCGGCTTGATTCAGTTTTCGCCCCGGTGCCAAGACCACTGACTCCGGCAGATTCCGTTTACCTGAGTTTCTATTACCAGCCACAGGGAAGAGGCCTTGCTTTGTCAGGAGGCGACTCACTTTCGCTGAAATTCCTGATCAGGGAAGCATTCGACACCATTGAGGGGCCGGATACCATCCATAAAGAAGATCAATGGAAATTCATCTGGTCTTCAAAAGGAATGCCTCTCGACACTTTCTACCTGGCGCAAAATACCTGGTTCCGAAGGGTGATGATTCCTATTACAGATCCGACTTTCTTTAAGAAGAATTTCCGGTTACAATTTTACAATCACGTAAGTCTGGCGAGCAACGGTCAGCCTAGTTGGCAGAGCAATGCCGATCCCTGGAATCTGGATGAGATCTATCTGAATACCGGGAGATCGCGCGGGGACACCATTTTCCCTGAAATCCGTTTCCTGGAAAAAGCCCCATCGATGCTGAGACAATACACATCCATGCCTTACCGTCAATATTCCGATGATCCCGGAGGAGAGATGGCTGACACCCTGACGATCGTGATGAACAACCGGGACATCATTCCGCATTCCTGCATTTACCGGTTTACCGTGACACAACCGGGTGGTGCGTTCAATCAATCGTATCAGGCGCCGGAATTCCCAATGCCTTCTTATACCTTGACCAGCTTCGGTTACAATGAAAGGGCTCCTGTAAAATTCGCCTTTCCTATTTCCTCCGCCGACAGCACCCTTTTTGTCATCAAACACACGATTCATGAATCTACACCCGGGTCAACCCTGGGAGATACCATCATAGGATTTCAGCGGTTTTATAATTATTATGCCTATGATGACGGAACACCGGAAAATGGCTATGGTCTCAAAGGAGCTGACGGACGACTGGCTTACCAGTTTAAACTCAACGTTTCTCCTGATACACTCAGGGCAGTGAGGATCTATTTCAACCGTACCCTCAGTTCATCCAATCACCAATACTTTGATCTTACCGTCTGGAATGATAACAACGGGAAACCCGGCGATATCATCTATTCCCAAACGGAGATGGTGACTTATTCCGACAGTCTGAACGATTTTCACACTTACTACCTTGCAAGCCCGGTAAGGATCAGCGGGACATTCTATGTAGGGACGATACAAACAACCGATGACAACCTGAATATCGGATTTGATGCGGCCAACAATGCGCAGCAGCACATGTTCTTCGATGTTTCAGGCACCTGGCAAACCTCTGTACTTGGAGGTTCGCTGCTGATGCATCCCGTAATCGGGAAACCATTGCCTGTCGGGATCACTGAACCTCCGGCACCCCAAGAAGGCAGGATATCCGTTTATCCCAATCCCTGCAGCGCAGGAAGCATCAGAATCCTGACGGTCAGCCTTCCTGAATTTAGCCATAATAGCGCGGGATGGAAGATCATTGTAAGCAGTATTACCGGGGTGAAACTTTTTGAAAGACCCTATACGGAAATCATTGATGTTTCGGGGCTGTCTTCAGGCATGTACCTTCTTACCCTTTTAAAACCGGAAACGTCAGAAAGACATTCCTCAAAACTGATCATCACCCGATAAATTATCTTCCTGCATGACGGAAAAAGACGAAATTACGGAAGAAACCGGGGAACTTTATGAACATTTCCGCTTTGTAGCCGATAAAAAACAGACCATACTCCGGGTTGACAAGTTCCTGATGGCGAGGATGGAGAATTCCTCACGAAACCGTATCCAGAATGCGGCTCATGCAGGCAATATCCTGGTGAACGAAAAGCCGGTCAAGCCCAATCACAAGGTCAAACCACAGGATGTCGTCAGTATTGTTCTCGCCTATCCACCGCAGGATACGGAGGTCTATCCTGAAAATATCCCTATCGATATCGTTTTTGAAGATGAGGACATCATTGTGGTAAACAAACGGGCCGGGATGGTGGTTCATCCTGCGCATGGCAATTTCAATGGCACCCTGCAAAACGCCCTGCTTTACCATCTCGAACATCACACCTCACCTGCCGGCTGCAAACCTTACCTCGTTCACCGGATTGATAAGGATACTTCCGGGATTATGCTGGTGGCAAAAAATGAGCTGGCCCAGACCAAACTCGCAAAACAATTCTTTGATCATACCACCAAACGTACCTATGCCGCACTGGTGTGGGGAAACCTGAAAGAAGAGGAAGGCACCATCAAAGGGTTTATCGGCCGGGATGTCCGCGACCGCATGATCATGAAAATTTATGAAGAGGAACATCAGGGAAAACATTCGGTAACCCATTATAAAGTGCTTGAGCGGTTGGGTTATGTTACCTTGGTTGAATGTGTGCTGGAGACGGGACGAACGCACCAGATCCGGGCGCATTTCAAACACATCGGTCACCCACTTTTCAATGATGCAAAATATGGCGGTGACCAGATACTAAAAGGCACTACTTTCACAAAATACAAGCAGTTCGTGCAGAATTGCTTCCAGATACTGCCCCGCCAGGCACTTCATGCAAAATCGCTGGGGTTTATTCATCCTACCACCAGGAAATACGTCTTCTTCGATTCAGTATTTCCGGATGACCTGCAGGAAGTGATCATCAAGTGGAGGAATTACAGCAACTACAAGGCATTGGAAAATCTTTAACCTTCAATTCATTATGAGTAACGCCATTTCCATCATCGTTTCTGTCTGGTTCTGGGTTTCCCTATTTCTGCTTTCTGCATTGATCTTTCCTTTTGGTATACTGATCTTCCTCCTTACCGTCGCCTTTGATCGCAAAAGAACCATTCTTCATTATTATACCTGCACCTGGGCTTATATCGTTGTAAGCGTCAATCCTTTCTGGAAAATCAGGATTGAGGGGAGAAAAAAGATCGTTGCCCATATCCCTTACATCATGGTGGCCAATCATGCTTCGGGTGCAGATATCCTGGTGTTATACCGACTGTTTCGACCCTTCAAATGGGTTGCCAAACGATCGCTGTTTTTCATGCCCTTCATGGGGTGGAACATGTGGCTGAATGGCTATATCCCGATTGTACGGTCGAAGGGAAAAAGCAAATTGCAGATGATGGACAAAGCGGTGGTCGCGGTTAAATCAGGCAACTCTGTGATGATTTTCCCGGAAGGGACACGCTCCCCCGACGGGAAGATTCAAACTTTCAAGACCGGCTCTTTCCGGTTGGCAGTGGAAACCCAAACGGCCATTTTGCCCATCGCGGTGAAAGGAACCTTTTCAGCCATCAGGAAAGGCGGATTGATGATCCACAAGAATCACCAGATCAAAGCCATCGTGATGGAACCCATTCCGTTCGACACTTTCCGGAACATGGAAATCAAGGATATTGCAACGATGGTGCATAATCTGATCAGAGACCGGCTTGCTTCTGACGTTTAGGATATCTTGTTGTACAGAGAATCTCTTTCCACCGGTTCTTTCTTCGCCATGGTAATCAAGTGTTTCATCTCAGAAACCGTCATGCCGGGGTTTTGTTCATCGGAACCGGCCAGGGAATAAATCCGCGTAGAATCATTGATGGTTCCATCCAGATCGTCAACACCGAAGGAAAGAGAGAGCTGTGCCTGTGGTTTTCCGATCATGGGCCAATAACCTTTGATATGCGGAAAGTTATCGAGGAAAAGCCTGGAAACCGCGTAGTTTCTCATGTCCTCAGTGATAGCCACTTCCCTCAAACCAGCCATTTCATTGTTTGCATTTTTGAACTTGAGCGGGATGAAGGCATTGAAACCGGAAGTACGGTCCTGAAGGTCACGCAGGGCGGTAAGATGGGCAATCCGGTGTGAATAGTTTTCAAGATGACCGTACAACATCGTTGCATTCGAAGATATACCCAGTTTGTGCGCGGTTTCATGGATCTTTAGCCAGTCGGCGGAACTGGTCTTCTGGCAAATCTTTTTCCGGATCACTTCATCAAAGATTTCAGCTCCTCCACCCGGAATGGAATCCAGTCCCGACTCTTTCAGAAACACCAATCCCTGACGGTAATTTTTTCCGGCTTTCCGGATGATGTAATCCAATTCCACAGCCGAGAGGGCTTTGATGTGAAGATCCGGGCGAATCTCTTTTATCTTTTTCAGGAGATCCGCGTAATAGTAGAGATCTTTATCAGGATGAACGGCGCCGGTGATGTGCACTTCGCGGACATTCAGATCCTGTTTTCTGACGGTCTCAAGCATCTCTTCCACCGAAAGGTCCCATTTTTTGGGACTGAAATGATGCGAATAGGAACAGAAATTACAACGGTTGACGCAAATATTGGTTGGTTCAATGTGGAAATTCCGGATAAAGGAAACTTCATTCCCGCTCTTGCGTTGCTTATCAAATTCGGCCAGCGAGGCCAGCGTCCCCAGTTCGGCATTTTCATAAAGAAAAAGTCCTTCTTCCGGTGTTATCCGCAGGTTTTGCTTTATTTTTTCAGATATTTCTTTTATCACGGATCAAATCAGTTTATTGAAATGGACAGGCGATTTCACAGGCGGACGATTTTTTGTACCGAGGTCTCCTCTCCTATGTAAATCTTCAGAAAATAAACACCAGGCGAAAGGTCAGGTAAATCAACATTTACCAGTTCAGAGCCCTTCAATAACAGGCTCCTCATAAAAACTTCCTTGCCCATGATATTAAATACCCTGATGAATCCCGGTTTCCTGAATTGACCTGAAAACCTGATATTCACTTCATGCTGGAAGGGATTTGGAAATACCTGGGTTTGGATGATACTTGCCGGCTCATTGATGCCAAGCGGAACTCCGTTCAGGTTAATCACCCCGGTACTGTCCGGATCGAGCCAGTCGCGTAGCCGGGTGGTTGAATCTGTCCCGTTTGATGCCCACGACCAGGAAAACTTCCCATAGAAATCAGGATCGGCAAGGTGAGCGGAATCACAACTGGAGGTGCCTCCGGTGAGTGTACCAACGATTCTTTGTAAAGCATCAAAAACAGGGGATCCCGAGGAACCTGGTTCCGTAACACCAAAGCCATTCGCGGTTGTGACCCAGCTAACCTTCCAGAAACAAGGATTGACCCCGGAGCCATAAGTCGAACTGATCAAAGGTGCCTGGTAGGTTGATATTTTCTTAATATCCCCTTCCGGATGATGAATCGTCACACCCGGTGCAGGAGGTTGCGCTTCCCGGCTCCATCCGTTGAAGTAAACATCATAATCAACAGGAATTTCATTTTTAAGAAGAACAAGATAGAAGTCCGATCCGGTATTGCCCAGGTTTCCACCATGCGATTTTAATACCGCCCCGGTGATGGACTTTGCCACGGGAATATCTAAAGGATCCTGGCAGTCAGGCGCTTCGTAATGAAAGTAGAAAATCCACTGGAGCAGGTTTTCCGGGGTGGCTCCAAACCCGCAATGATCGGCGGTCAGAAAATAAGGAGCATGGTCATTTCTCACGTTATTGAGGAGGGAGCCGGTGCACCAGTAATTTGAGGAGCCCTTTTTTACGGAGATCAAAGCAACTCCTTTGGCCTGTTGCCGCCAGTTAGCCCCTTCCGGGCAATTGCTGTTCACTTCACAGGGGCCGGAACTGCCAAAGCCCTCTGCATTTCGTACCACCATGCCAATTCCGCGGTAGGCATAGGCAATTTCACTGATATGCAGTAAGGGAGGCTCGTTTAATGTTGCCGGTTGATGGTATTCCAGGATCACCTGATCCCCGGGAATTAATTCGGTGGCAAAATAACCCTCTTTTGAATTGTTGATTCCCGTGAAAGCGCCGATTACCTTCATTTTCAAGGGATCATACAGGAACAATTCCCCGCTGCCCGGTATGGCAAACCGGTCGAAATAAACGGTAATCGCCGTTGCCCCGGAAGCATGAAGCCTTATCCTCCAGACAGCATCCCCGTCAGGCAGGATCTCTTTTTTCCCGTCCCGGATCAATTCAATATCAACCGGAAGATTAACAGCATAACGATAGGGCGAAGGAAACCGGGCATCTTCCATCCTGATGGAATCCATTGCCGGCGGTGTTACTTCATATGCCAGGCGATCGGGGTTGGCAAGCGAATAAATGGTTGATGGAGGAAGTGCTTTTACGGAGATCTGCGCCTTTGCAGGCATCACTGCAAGCAGTAGCAGGATCAATATCCATCCGGACAATGCACGGTTTCTCATCTTACTTTATGATCAATTTTTTCACCAGTCTGCCCTGGTCGGTCAGGATGACCAGGTAATACATCCCGGGTGCCAGGGCAGGTAATGCTAAAGTGGTCAAACCGGATTCGTCGAATATCGGGTATTTCCGGATTTCCTGCCCTGAAATGCCCAATAAGGTCACCTGAACTTTACCCGTCTTCCATCCACCAAAATCAATGTTGATCCTGTCGCTGGCCGGCATGGGATAGAGCCTTACAGGATCATTGACTCCGGCTTCGTTGATTCCGACGGTCGAACCGATTTCAACATCGTCGACCATGAATAAAAACGTGTTGTCGGAAACGCACTGAATGCCAACATAGACAAGCTTCTCGTTGTATGCCGAAAGATCAGTCACCTTGTAGGCCCAGTCAATGGGCGCACTGAGCGGCTGACTTCCTGAAACGATCACAAAATCAGAAGGATTATTCGTAGCAGTAGAAACGCAGATATTATATTTTTCCATTCCGTATTCAGGGTTGAACGTCTCCACCCAGAGTCCGATCTTCGAATTGGAACCCAACTGGATTCTCGGCGAAATCAGCCATTTGTTATTCGGGTTAAAATTGGGGGCTGAAGCAAAACAACCTGCAAACCGGGATCCGGAATGTGGCAGGATTCCGGGAGTGGTCATGGCCGGAGTAACCTGCGACGGATTGAAAGCGATGTAAGCCATGGGTTCACCACTATGGGGAAAGGAATGAGCATCTATTCCATACGTAATTCCTCCTTTGATATCTGCCACGGTCCACGGAGACAGATCGAGGGTAAAATCAGCAAAACCCTCAAAGTCCTCAAAAAGATACGAAGGTTCCGGATTGACAGATCCCGGGTTGATTACCAGGTCATCTATCATAAAAATAAAAACATCACTCGAAACACATTGTATGGCAACAAACACCTTTTGATTGTTGTAGGCCGACAACGAGAAGGTCTTTCTCGTCCATTGAACAGGGGCTTCCAGCGGGCTGGGTCCTGAGATGACCGTAAAGGATGAAGGATTGCTATCCGTAACCGAAACGGCTACCCTGTATTTTTCCAAGCCATACGCATTCGTATAGGATTTTACCCAGCATGAAAATTCTCCGTTATTGTTCAAATGGATTGCAGGAGAGATAAACCAGTCATTGTTCGGCGGTGTAGTGGCAGAAAAACAGGCTCCGAATCTTGGCGCTGAATGCGGGAAAATGGCTGTATCTGTCGTCATCGGAGGTGTGGTATGCGATGGGTTAAATGCGATGAACGCCATCGGAAAAGTGTTGTGTGGAAATCCCGTAGTCTGAAAACCATAGGTATTACTGGAATCCAGATCCACTGCCCTCCATGGCGAAAACTGCAGGGAGAAATCAGCTATTGAATCAAAATTCATCACAACAGGCACTGTATCCTGTCCCCGGACATTAATCAGAAGCAGGAAACTCAGTACGAATATCAGGGTCAGGTTTTTCATACTGCCAGGGTTATTTATTCTCCGCTGCAGGTTCAGGAACGGTAGCATTGGATGGAAGTTCCAGTCCATAGCCCGAAGTCTTATCATCCCATTTCAAAAGCAGCGCAAAAATAAAACCGAGAATACTGAATCCAACAAACAATAGCATCGTGGGTGTGTAGTTCAGCCTGGATCCTTGTTCAATCATGGCAGGTGTGATACCGGGATTGGTAGCATCCAATACGGTTCCGGCGAGAATGGGAACGGCAAAAAGACCCAGGTTCTGAAGGGAAAACATGGTTCCGTATGCGGTACCGATCCTGTATTCAGGAACAATTTTCGCAACAGAAGGCCACATGGCGGCAGGAACCAGCGAAAAGGCAATCCCCAGCAATACCATCAGGACATAAGGATTTACCGATGTGAAGCTGAAAAAGAGATGAACCAGGATCAGTATCAGGGATCCAAAGATCATCAGTGTGGCACTCCGACCCTTCTTATCGACGAACCAGCCGAACAACGGGGTAAATAATACAGTGCCGTATGGTAAGAGTGAAGCAATGTCACCACTGCTTTCCCTGGAGATTCCAAATTTGTTGAAGAAGAAGTCGGGTGCATATTTCAGGAACGGGAAGACTGCCGCATAAAAGGTTACACAAAGGAAAGTGATATAAAGAAAGGAGCGGTTGGTAAAAAGCTTCTTCAGGTCAGAGATATGAAATTCCTCATCTTTATTCAGCAAGGATCCCGAGCTTTTTACCTGGCGGTCGATCTTAACATCGAACATCACATAGATACAGAAAGAAAGGAAACCAATGAGCAGGAGCATTACAGCAAACCAGATGGGGAATGACCAGAAATCAGGCATCATCAAACGGGGAGACAGATTAAAAGCCAGCGCTGTTCCGATCCGGGCGATACCCAGGTTTATGGCAAAAGCCAGTGCGATCTCATGTCCTTTGAACCATTTCACCAGGATTTTGCTGATCACCACAATACTGGTTTCGGCACCAAGACCGAAAATCAACATTCCCAGTGACATCATTTTTAATTCGGGGGAATAGGAAGTCCAGAAAGATCCCAGGAAACCATGACCGAGACCCCCGTTGTGAAAATATCCGGAAGCGCCATAGGCTGTCAGGACGGCGCCTATCAGCATGAATACCGCGAAGAGAAGCCCTGTCGGACGAATCCCCAACTTATCGAGGATAAGACCGCCCAAGATGGCCATTAAAAGGAAGGTGTTCGGAAAGGCATAGAACCCTGTTACGATGCCGTAATCCTGCGAACTGAAGTTAAGCTTCTCCTGCAGGATGGATTTCAGAGGCGATAATGCATCATAGAAATAGTAATTGGCCGCCATTAGCAGGCTGACGAGAAACAACATGGTCCATCGGGCTTTCGCTGAATCCCTTAATGTTCTTTTGATCTGCTCCATATGATTTACAGAAATTTATTTTTTCCAAAAATACATAAATAATCATCTTCACCAACCAGATAAAGACTGACGATTCTTTAAATCCTGACAGAAAGAGCCGGTTATTGAATTATTAAGTAAGTTTGTTTAAAATATCCGTGATGGAATTGCTGCTTATAACTGCTACGACTGCTGAAATTCGCCCGTTGATGGAAAAAATGACCTTTCTGGAGACGGAAAATCAGAATGTCAGCCGATACAGATACCGGAATCTGAATATTGATGTACTGATCACCGGAGTGGGAATGGTACCCATGGCGTATCAACTGGGCAGGTTATTACAAACAAAGAAATACGAACTTGCTATCAATGCGGGAATATGCGGAGCTTTTCCGAAAGAAATTCCCATCGGGGAGGTTTGTAATATCGTGGAAGATTTTTTCTCTGAATGCGGGGCGGAGGACCATGAAACATTCCTCACCCTGTTTGAAATGGGGTTGGACGATCCTGCTGAAATGCCTTACCAGGAAGGCAAACTGGTCAATCAAAGTTTCCCCACCACACCAACCATTGCTTCCTTGCCCAGGCGGAAAGGCTTAACGGTAAATACCATTCATGGAAACCGGGAAAGTATCGATAAGATCAGACAACAATGGAACCCGGATACAGAAAGCATGGAGGGTGCGGCATTTTTTTATGCCTGTTTTATGGCAAATATACCCTGCCTTCAGATCCGATCTATCTCAAACAGGGTGGAAGAACGCGACAAATCAAGATGGAATATTGATTTGGCCTTCAAAAATCTAAGCAAAACCCTTCTTAATATTTTAAAGGAATTATAACTCATGAATGCGATACAACTCGCTTTTTCGCCTTGCCCGAATGATACCTTTATATTCTATGCGTTGGTGCATCAGAAGATTGACCTGGAAGGGCTGGAATTCCACTTCAAGATGGAAGATGTTGAAGCGCTGAATCAAATGGCGATACGGGGAATTCCCGATATGGTAAAGGTGAGTTATCATGCCTACCTCTTTTTGAAAGAAAAATATACGTTGCTGAATTCCGGCAGTGCGCTGGGCTTTTCCAACGGACCATTGCTGATCAGCAAAAATTTTATTCCGAAAGAAGCGCTTGCCGGCAAAACCATTGCCATTCCGGGGGAATACACCACGGCTCATCTCCTGTTAAAGTTCTTTCTTCCCGAAGTAAAACATAAGAAAATAATGGTTTTTGATGAAATTGAAGGTGCCATACTTCGTGGGGAAGTGGATGCAGGCGTCATCATTCATGAGAACCGGTTTACTTATGAAAAGAGAGGCTTGCAGAAGATCGCCGACCTGGGTGAATACTGGCAGGATAACACAGGAACGCCTATCCCGCTGGGAGGAATCATTGCCAGAAAAGACCTGGGAGAAGAGATGATTGGCCGTTTGAACCGCATCATGCACCGCAGCGTTGTTTATGCACAGATGCACCCGGAGGATGCGATGGATTTTGTAAGATCGCATGCGCAGGAGATGGATCAGGAGGTGATGAAAAAGCATATCGGGCTATATGTGAATGATTTTACGGTTGACCTGGGAAAGGAAGGCAGAAAGGCCATTGCAAAACTAAATGAATATGAAGAGCAACTTATCCGCGGCAACGATCGCTGAAACCTTCCGGACCGCCCTTGAGAAAGGCTTGATCCGGGAAGAAGATACGCTGGCCATTTTCTATGATCTGGATTTGCTGGAACAGCGTGTACGGCATCTGCAGGCATGTTTTCCCGGAAATGCCCTGCATGCCATCGCCATGAAGGCCAATCCTTTGGAGAAAATCCTGCTTAAACTGAAAGATTTCGGAGTCGGGGCTGAAGTGGCCTCTTTCGGAGAACTAAGGATGGCCGAAAATGCCGGGTATCCTGCCGCCCGAATCGTCTACGATTCACCTGTAAAAACAATACCGGAACTGGAATACGCCATTCGCACCGGCGTACATATCAATATTGATTCCCTTGCAGAACTGGAACGTATCGCAGCGATCCGGAAACGAATAAAACCGGCCGGCACCTTCGGTATCCGTATCAATCCACAGATCGGAACCGGAGCGATTGCCGAATCGAGTGTAGCCGGGGAATACTCAAAATTCGGTGTTCCTGTAAAATTCAGACGGAAGGAATTGCTGAAAGCCTTCGCGGACCATGAATGGCTGACAGGGGTCCATCTTCATGTAGGTTCTCAGGGCTGCCCGATGGAGATGCTGATTGATGGCATCGGCGTGTTGTACGATTTTGTCAGGGAAGTCAATCAGAAAATCGGATTCCGGCAAATCAGCCTTTTTGATATCGGTGGCGGAATGCCCGTTTCTTACCAGAGGGACCTCGAACCGTTAAGTATGCAAACTTATGCAGATGCTATACGTACCCATTTTCCGGAACTTTTCACTTCTGCGTTTACCCTCTTAACGGAATTTGGCCGGTGGGTTCATGTTAATCCAGGATGGACCGTCAGCCGTGTTGAATACCTCAAAAATGACGGCGGGATCCGTACCGCCATGATCCATGCGGGTGCAGATCTGTTCCTGCGGGAATGCCTGAATCCCAAAGACTGGCATCACGAATACAGTGTGCTTGACCAGAAAGGAAAAGTGAAATCAGGAACCCTTTACCCGCATCACCTGGCTGGTCCGTTGTGTTTTTCGGGTGATATACTGGCGAAAGATGTACGGTTACCCGAAATAGAAGAAGGCGATTACCTGGTGATCCATGACTCAGGCGGGTATACTTTTGGTATGTGGTCGCGGTACAACAGTCGTTTTACGCCAAAAATGATCGGCTATCAGGGGAACCATTTTGAAATCCTGAAAGAGCGGGAAAACGTTGAAGATTTGCTGGGATTCTGGAAATAACCCTACACTGGTTAATAGAACAATTCCTTTTTCAGATATAAAGAAATATAATCATTTACGGCCGCTTCAAGCGTGTAAAACGGGGTGTCATACCCTATTGACAAAAGCTTTTCCATACTGGCTTCGGTAAAGTACTGGTACTTATCACGAATATCTTCGGGGGTATCAATAAATTGAATATCCGGCTGAAGATGTAAAGCTGAAAAAACCGCCTTTCCCAAGTCCAGGAATGTGCGGGCCTTACCGGTTCCAAGATTATAGATACCGGGGGTGTTCTGGTGATTCATCAGAAAGAAAAGAACATTCACCACATCCTTTACATAAACAAAATCGCGGAGTTGTTCACCGTCATTAAATTCGGGCTTATGTGACCGGAACAACCTGATACTTTTCCCTGCCTCACCCTGTTGGTACGCATGAAAAACCACAGAGGCCATCCGACCTTTATGATATTCGTTGGGTCCGAAAACATTGAAGAATTTTAATCCATACCAATAAGGAGGATGGTGTTCCTGCTGCAAAACCCATTTGTCGAATTCGTTTTTCGATATACCGTAAGGATTGAGCGGCTGTAAACGGAATGAGAGGGAAGGATCTTTGTCATCATAACCGAGGGAACCATCTCCGTAAGTGGCGGCAGAGGAGGCATAAATCATCGGGATACCATAGCGGCTGCAAGCATCCCACAGGGTCTTGCTGTAATTCAGGTTTAGTTCATCAAACACGGCCATGTTGAATTCGGTCGTGTCGGTTCTGGCCCCGATGTGAAAGATGAAGCTTACGGATTTATGATTCAGCTCAAGCCATTCAAAGAATTTCTTCCGGTCTACCTTTTCCTGGAAGGATTTACCCTCAAGATTCCTGTTCTTCAGCGTCTTTGAGAAATCATCCACCAGGACAAGGTCCGAAAATCCCTGTCCGTTTAGAAAACTGACCAGACAACTACCGATAAATCCGGCTGCACCGGTGACTACAATCATGTTTGACATCTTTTATTAAAATACAAAGATAAAACAAATACCTGTGTGAGAAAACGAAGCATACAAGTATCCTTCTATTTATCTACCCCCAGTTGTGACGGGCCTTTCTGCGTTTTTGTAGGAATCTTCCTACAATTCTTTCCCATTTTCGCCTACATTGATTTGCTACTTTGTCAGACAAACTGGTAACCTGAATCATTGCAATTTTGCGTCATCAAATTACATGAAACAATCTTCAAAAAAATATTTAAAAAACTAATCCTAAAAAACAAAAACCGAAAATGAAAAATCTCAACAAAATTTTTGCAATTATCGTGATCATGTTTGCTTTCGCTTCAACCACATTTGCACAGGTTACAGCAACCGCCACCGCTACCGGGACTATTGTAACCCCGATCGCAATCACCAAGGCACTGGATATGAACTTTGGGAATGTTGCCGTTAGTGCTACAGGTGGTACAGTTATTCTTGCACCTGCGGGAACACGCGGTATCACCGGTGGTGTTACTTTACCTGCCACTGTAGGAACCGTCACTGAAGCAAGATTTACCGTCACCGGAGTAGCCAATTATACTTATAGCATCACGCTTCCTTCAACAGCGACCACTGTTACCAGTGGTGCAAACACAATGAGCGTAAACGCCTTCACCAGTCTTCCTTCACCGACCGGTACGTTGGATGGTTCGGGAACACAAACCCTTAAAGTGGGCGCAACCCTGAATGTTTCCGCCCTTCAGCCAGCCGGAACCTATATTTCAGGAACTCCTTTCAGCGTAACAGTAAATTATAACTAAACCATTTCAAAAGATGGAAAGGTTGCTTCGGCAACTTTTTTTTATAAGAAATACTACCTACCCGTAATAAAGAACGCACAAACCATTAATTCCGATAAAGTTGAAAAACAGAGATGTCACTTTGCCTGTGGAAACGGAAAATCTCATTGACCGCCTGCAAAGTATAAGGGAAGACGAGTGTGATATCCTTTCGGATCAGCTGCACAATGGACTGGGACAGGAACTGAGTTGTTTGAAAATGTCAACGTATCGCCTTTACAAAAACGCAGGTGTTGCAGAAACGCCCGAGCTCCGGGAGAAGGTCAGGGAGATGATCGACATGATCGATTATATCATGGGTTCGGTTCGTGAGCTCGCGAAAGAATTACGGCCGAGGGTTCTGGAAGAATTCGGATTGATTACTGCCATTGAAGCCCTGTTATATGATATGCGATCAAAGACTTCCCTGGAATACAGTCTGATCAACACGACAAAAACGATTAACGTTCATCCGTCGATTTCCAATGACATCCTGAAGATCTGCAAAGCCCTTCTTTCAAAGACAACAGGTGCAACCATCCATGTGACAGGAGACGACCAAATGACGGCCATTCTTGTACAAAATCACTTCTACGAAGCGATGGATAATGAAGGGACCGAAGAACATCTTGCTTTTTTTAAAGGACTTCAGGACCGGGCGCTTTTGTTTGGAGGCCAGATCAGTATCACATGTGATAAAGAAACGGGGTTCCGCGCCCTTATAAGCATACCGGCTAAATCTTAAAAAATCATCAACCTGAAAATGAAACAATTTCTTTCCTTAATACTGATTGGCATTTCCACCGCCTTCCTCTGCCAGGTACAGCAGGTGCAGGCACAGTCAACCGTTAATGGAGAGGTCTTTGCGGAGGTCATTTCAGCCCTCACTGCCAAAGAAACGGCTCAATTAAATTTCGGAAAATTTTCGCCGACCACACAGGGGGGACAAGTTTTGATCACACCGGACGGATCGAGAATGGCAACCGGGACGATCATATTAAGTCAGGGGCCTCATCATGCTGCCGGGTTTTCGCTCACAGGAGAAGAAAATGCAACTTATTCAATTTCGCTTCCCAAAGGTCCTTCTACCATTACCAATACGTCCAATGCAAAAACCATGATTGTGGATGACTGGATTTCAATTCCTGCGCAAGGAGCAGGTGCGGGCATTCTTGCCGGCGGGATGCAGGAGATCAAAGTGGGAGCCACCTTGAATGTTGGGTCTATGGATGATAACCCGGTTGGTTTATACAGCGGCACTTACCAAATCAAGTTTGATTACAACTAAAAATACATTCTGGTTTATCGCTGAGAAGCCGTTCCGAAAGGGCGGCTTCTTTATTTATTGAGTTGATGAGCTAATGAGCTGACGAGATGTTTGTAGGAATATTCCTACATTTTTTTCCTAATCCATCCTACAATGATTTGCTACTTTGTCAGACAAACCAGCATTTTTATAAGTCGCAATTTTGCGTCATCAAACCCGAAGAAACATATTTCAAAAAAGCATATAAAAAACAAACCGTAAAAAACCAAAAACACAAAATGAAAAACCTGAACAGAATTTTTGCCATCTTCGTAATCCTATTTGCTTTCGCTGCAACTTCATTTGCACAGGTTACCGCCACGGCTACCGCCACCGGAACCATTGTTACCCCTATCGCTATCACCAAAACAATGGATATGAATTTTGGTAACGTGGCTGTAAGTACAGCAGCTGGTACAGTTGTCCTGGCTCCTGCCGGAACACGTTCGAATACAGGTGGTGTTACCTTGCCTGCAACAGCAGGGACCGTAACTTCAGCAAGTTTTAATATCACCGGGATGGCGGGTTATACTTACAGTATCACCCTCCCCTCTACAGCTACAACGGTTTCATCCGGATCAAACAATATGACGGTAACTACCTTTACAAGTACACCTTCCCTTACCGGTACACTGACCGGAGGGATCTCAACACTGAAGGTGGGTGCGACGTTAAACGTTGGACCAAGCCAGGCAGCAGGGACTTATACTTCTGCTACTCCATTCAGTGTCACCGTTAATTATAACTAATTTTCTCTGGGGAGAGGAAGAAAGAGAGCTGCATTTGGCAGCTTTTTTTTTGTCCTGTTGCCGGTACTTTCCAGCCCCCAATATCCTGGGTTTGAACCCATGGCAAATCCAGGACCCAAATTACGCGGCAGAGCAGCGGGGTATAATGCCCTCCGACTTCGTCAGGATTGTTCGTCTAACAATTTTCAATACACTTCGTTTTTTAAAATTGAGACTTACGAATAAAATTGTTTATTTTTTTTAAAAAGTTTTGACGTAAAGAAAAATCCTATATTTGTTCAGGAATCCATCACTGCATAATTCTTGTTAATCTATCACTACCTGACGCAAAAAAATTAATAGTACAAATCTCATCCTTTCCGTTCTTCAAAAACAGATGAGCGGTAGAAGGTATGACCTTAAAATAATTCATTCAAACCAAGTATCACTTAAAACTAAAACCAAATGAGAAAACTGTTACTAATTCTGATTTCATTGGTGATGACCAGTCTTGCGATTGGCCAACCTTTGACCGGGATAAAAAACATCCCTGCGGATTATCCAACTGTTGCGGCTGCAATTACGGCTCTTAACACCAATGGTGTCGGAGCGGGCGGTGTGACATTCAATGTACCTGCCGGATATACGGAAACTTTTGTCGCTGCTACTGCCGGTTACATCACAACGAATACCGGAACGCTAGCCAACCCGATTATCTTTCAGAAATCAGGGGCAGGTGTTAATCCTGTCATTACGGCAGGAACAGGTACCGGAACCATGGACGCCATTGTTGCGTTTGTGGGAGCAGGCTATATAACCTTTGACGGAATAAATGTTAAGGATAATGCAGCCAACATCACCTCAACCACCCGGATGGAATGGGGTTATGCCATTCTGAAAGCTTCAGCCACACAGGGATCGCAGAACAATGTGATCAAAAACTGCACGATCAACCTGGATATGGCCAGTACCTCAGGATATGCAATTTACTCAAATAACCATACGGCCGTACTTACTACTTCACTGACTATTACTGCAGCTTCGGGAACCAATTCAGGCAACAAGTTCTTCAGCAATACGATTACTTCCTGCTATAACGGTATTTACCTCTATGGCTATGCGGATGTAGCACCTTATACTTTCTATGATCAGAACAATGAAATAGGGGTAGGTGGAGCAAATACGATTACCAATCTCGGAAATACAGGTACACCTGGTTCAACCGTTGGTTATGGAATTTATGTATATTACCAGAACGGGTTCAAGATTGCCAACAATACCCTGGGTGGCATTGGGGCCTTTACTTCCGGATCCTGCTATTCAATTTACCTTGGAACCTCATCGACTGCCAGCCACGATGTATATGGCAATACGGTTTCCTTTACTTACAACGGAACAGGCTCCTTTTACGGGATCTATTCGAGTGCCGGATCATCAGGAACAGCCAGTACAGTGAACTATTACAACAACAGCATCATCAACAACTCTTTGCCCAATGCAACATCCGGCACTTTTTACCTCATGTATGTTAGCACAGGAGGTGTAACCGCCAACTGCTATGGCAACACGATCTCAAACAACACAATCGGTTCTGCTACGGCAACGGCTACCGGCACGATTTATAACCTCTATTTTGCCAGTAGCCCTTCCACACCGGGAACTGCAAATTTTTACAATAATACACTTACAAACAACAGCCGTATTCAATCCGTACTTGGTACCGGATCAAATTATATTCTTTATACCGGTGGATCAGGAAATGTATTCAATGAATATGGGAATGTGGTAAACAACATCACATTAGGCTCAACCAGTACTTCCTATATTGCTTATAATTTAAATTCGGCCACTACCAAGAATTTTTATAACAATACGATTACCAACATCCTGAATGGAAACAGTACGATTTACATGCTGTATAATGGTAATGGTGGAGGTAATGCTTACTACTATAATAACAAGTTCCAGAACATTAATATGAGTACCGGAACAGGTACCCTATACGGGATCTACCAATCCAGTGGCATAAATGTCTATTATTACAACAACTTCATCAGTGAGTTGAAAGCGCCGGTTTCTAACCTGAACCCGGGAATTTACGGAATGTATCTTTCAGGCGGTACCATAGTGGGTGCATATAATAATACCCTTTATCTCAATGCCACCTCTACAGGTGCGGCTTTCGGGGTTACCGGTATCTATGCCAGCACTACACCAACGGTCGACCTCCGTAACAATATCGTGGTGAATATGTCTACACCCGGTGCTACAGGCCGCGTTGTTGCACACCAGAGAAGCACCGCCACCCTGACGACTTATGCCGCCAGTTCCAATAACAATGATTTTTATGCAGGAACTCCGGGCGCCTCCAATCTCCTATATTATGACGGAGTCAATTCGATTCAGACCCTGTCTTCTTATAAAACAGCCGTAAGCCCGCGGGATGCACAAGCGGTAACTGAAAATCCTCCGTTTGTTAATGTTTCTGCTTCGCCTTACGATCTGCACATTCAAACCACCATTCTTACCCAGGTTGAAAGCGGAGGAACAACGGTAACTGCCCCGGTTGCTCTCACCACCGATTTTGACAACCAGGCACGTTTTCCGAATGCCGGTTATCCGAACAATGCCCTCTCGCCCGCTTCTGCCCCTGATATGGGTGCAGATGAATTCGGTGGCTTATTGCTGGACCTTACCCCTCCCGCAATGGTATATACAGCATTTGGAAATACAAACTTATTGACCCCAAGGACACTGACCGTTACGATCACAGATCAAACGGGTGTTCCTACTTCGGGCATTGGTCTTCCCCGGCTTTACTGGAATGTCAATGCCGGAGCATGGACTGGTGTTACCGGGACTTTTATCGGGTCAAACCAGTATACTTTCACTTTTGGTGCCGGTGTTGTTCTGGGAGATATCGTGAATTATTATATTGTAGCACAGGACCTGGTTTCCCCGACGCCCAATGTCGGTGCCAGCCCTGGTGGCGGTGCAGCCGGATTCACCATCAATCCTCCGGCAGCAGCCACACCCCCAACCACTCCTAATAGTTATACCGTTCTCGCCAACATCTCCGGAATTTTTCATGTAGGTATCGGTAAAGATTACACGACACTCACCGCCGCAATCAATGACCTAAACATTAAGTTCATGTCGGGGCCTGTTACCTTTATCCTTGATGATGCTACCTACCCTACTGAAACGTTTCCATATATCGTCTATTCCAATCCGGGAAGTTCCGCAGTTAATACACTGACCATTAAACCGAATACAGGTGTAACGACCGCCATTTCCGGCTCCTCTACCACAGGTATTATGGTTCTCTATGGTATTGATTACTGTATTCTGGATGGATCGAACAGCGGCGGAACAGACAAAAGCCTGACATGGGAAAACACCAATACTGCCGCAAATGGCTATACCATTGGTATCTTTAACAACGGAGGTGTAGATCCTTCTACGAACTGTACGATTAAAAATAGTATTGTAAAGGCAAGCAGCCAGGTAACCAATGCTACCTATGCGATCATCCTCAATTTTGCCGGTGGCGGATATGACAATACGGTGATCACAAACAATACCATTCTCAGTGCCAGGATTGGCATGCAGTTTACCGGTGTTTCCGGTGGTATTACCAACAATGGCCAGGTCACCAATAATATTTTCGGATCCACAATCGCCGCTGAAGCCATTACTTACAGAGGTATCGTACTGAGTTATGCTGATAATACCCTGATCAGTGGAAATGATATCATGGGGCCTCCAACAGGAAATGCCAATTATTCCCAGGCAGGACTCTATATCATAGCAGGTTCTACCAATTCAAAAATCAGGGCCAATAAAATTCACGACTGGTACTATAATGGAACCGGCGGATGGGGCAATTACGGGGTATATTACAACGGAGAGGCTACCACGGTTACAGAATTCTCAAATAACCTGCTCTATAACATCAAAGGAGATGGATATTCTGCGAGTGTCAGTTCACTGAATGTTTATGGTATGTACATCTCTACAGGTGGTAACATGCAGGTTTATCACAATTCGATCAATCTTACCGGCAATGTCACCTCATCCAGCTACGCAAACTGGTCTGGTTGTATTGCGGCCGCCAGCGGAACTTCATTACTTGATATCCGTGATAATATCCTAAAGAATTCATTTCAGCCCATTTCCGGTACGCCTGCATCGAAGACTTACGCCATCATGAACGGAGGCACAGCTGCTGGTTTCAGCAATATCAACTACAATGATTATTACGTGAACGGGATTTCTCCCAATATCGGATATCAGGGTGCTGATCAGCCTACATTGGCAGCATGGAAGACTGCAACAGGACAGGAGGCAAATGGCCAGAATATTGATCCGATGTTTATCTCCGCCACTGATCTTACTCCGACAAATCCTGCTTTAAGTCATCTGGGACTTTATCTGCCTTCCGTTCCTACTGACATTAACGGGACTTTGCGTTCGAATCCTCCCGATATGGGAGCCTACGAATACACCATTGATCCGCTTGTCAACACGACCGCAGCCACATTGATTCTGCAGACGACTGCAACCCTGAATGGGACCATCAATGCAAACGGGTTGACTGTAAACAGCTTTTTCGATTACGGTTTGACTACGGCTTACGGAACATCTGCAGCAGGTACACCTGCCAGTGTTACAGGTTCCACAACAACCGGCATATCATTGGCTATTAGCGGTTTAACTGCTGCAACTACCTAC
>JBBRTX010000030.1:0-20472 GCA_038244085.1 Bacteroidales bacterium
ACCAAACTCTCAACCATGGTCGTGAATGAAGCAGCCGCAGCACCCGTAACAGCAACGGCTACAGCCAACCCGACATCGATCGTTCAGGGGGCAACTTCGCAATTAAACGTTACTCCGGCCGGAGGCACCGGTTCCTATACTTATTCCTGGACTTCGGTTCCGGCCGGGTTTACGTCCACATTACAGAATCCTGTTGTTTCGCCTACCGTTACCACTACCTATTCGGTATTGGTAACCAGCGGAACGCAGAATGTATCCTCCTCAGCAATGGTTACGGTGATTCCCACATTGACTGCATCTGCAACAGCAACACCACCCTCTATCGCCCCTGGAGGTACTTCACAACTTAACGTTACCTCTGCCGGTGGAACCGGAAGTTATACCTACGCATGGACTTCTGTTCCGGCCGGGTTTACCTCCACACTGCAGAATCCTGTTGTTTCGCCTACCGTTACCACTACCTATTCGGTGTTGGTTACCAGCGGAACGCAAACGATTACGCCAACCGCAACGGTTACGGTGTCTGCCACCCTTGCTGCAACTGCAACAGCGACTCCTGCTTCCATTATCGAAGGAGGAACCTCACAACTGAATGTGACAGCAAGCGGAGGTACCGGTTCATATACTTATTCCTGGACTTCTGTTCCGGCCGGGTTTACGTCCTCATTACAGAATCCTGTTGTTTCGCCTATTGTCACAACCATTTATTCTGTTCAGGTTACCAGCGGAACGCAGAATGTTACCTCCCCGGCAACAGTCACTGTCATTCCCACACTGACTGCATCTGCAACAGCGACACCCCCTTCGGTCGTTCCGGGAGGAACTTCACAGCTTAATGTTACCTCTGCCGGTGGGACCGGAAGTTTTACTTATGCATGGACTTCTGTTCCGGCAGGATTTACCTCTTCACTCCAGAATCCTGTCGTTAACCCTACAGTTACAACCATTTATAATGTGCAGGTTACCAGTGGAACGCAGACAGCCAATTCCAGTGCAACCGTGACGGTAAGTAACGCACTTTTCGCTACCGCCATGGCCAATCCGACTACCATTGTGGCAGGCGGAACCTCGCAACTGGACGTAACCGTTTCAGGAGGAACCGGTTCCAATACCTTTTCATGGACCTCGGTACCGGCAGGGTTTACCTCTTCACTCCAGAACCCGGTGGTTACGCCTGGTGTTACAACTACTTATTCTGTGCTGGTTTCCAGCGGTTCTGAGACATCGAGTTCAAGCGTAACGGTAGATGTTGCCGCAGTCCTTTCTGCCACCGCTTCAGCCAACCCGACGACCGTTATCCTGGGCGGCAGTTCGCAACTGGATGTAGTGGCAGCCGGAGGTGACGGCACCTATGCCTATTCATGGACTTCTGTTCCGGCCGGGTTTACCTCGACGCTTCAAAATCCGGTTGTTTCCCCGACAGACACTACCATCTACACGGTTCAGGTCACCAGCGGGATCCAGACGGTAAGCTCAAGTGTAACGGTTAATGTACTGATCCCAACCGGGGTAACGGATAAGAATTCAGACGAGGTCATCATTTCAGTTTTCCCCAATCCATGTTCAGGAGCTTTCAACCTTACGATCAAAGGGGATGTTAAAGGAGAGGCAATCATTTCGATCGTTGATTTGACCGGTCGGTCCATCCTGAAGGAAGTGACGAACTTATCGGCTGCCCCAACGAAACACTTTGATATTTCTGCCTATCCTAAGGGAATCTATGTAATCATAGTCAATATTGACAATGTACGTCACACAACAAGGCTTATTGTTCAATAACACCTTGTAAGGCTACTTATTGGCTATCCAGGCTTTACTTTTTTCAATAAAACCAGGTTAGCTTTCAAAATACAGTTTGGTTGATGCGGCTGAGAGGAGATTTGTAAAAACTCCTTTTCAGCCGTTTTTTGTTCATGAGCAGGATTTTTCATTCGAGCCTTTCCTTAAATTAAAGCACACCGCTCCCGGGCAACTTTTCGGGTTTGCCGTGTTATAATCATTGTGATATGATTATTAACCGGAAGAAAGATTTAGTTGTGCTTACTGACAAGTCAGCAGTAGGTGATTTGTACGACCGCCATGTGCCCCGGTTGCTCAGCATTTGCCTGCGTTATACCGGAAACCGGGAAGATGCGGAGGATGTTCTTCATAATGGTTTTATTAAGATTATCAAAAATATCGGCCGTTTCAACACCCGGAATGATCATTCGATGGAGGCCTGGATGAAAAAGATCATTGTAAATACCGCATTGAATCATCTTCGTGACCATAAAAAAGAAAAATTCTTTCTTTCGCTGGATGGAGATTATTCCGGAATGCAGATCGCAGAAGAAGCCCCTGAAGAAGCCTTTAACGGGTTGAAGGTTTCAAAGGATGAACTGATAAAGATGGTTTGTGACCTGCCAACCGGGTACCGGACTGTTTTCAACCTCTATGTAATGGAAGGCTACTCCCACAAGCAAATTGCAAAATTGCTCGGATGTTCGGAGAACACTTCCAAATCACAATTGTCTAAAGCGAGGGCATTTTTACGTAAACAACTTGAATTTTATAAAGAAAATGAAAGATAGCCACAAAAAACCGCACCCGGTCGATGACCTTTTCCAGAGGGGGCTGACAGATCATGAGACAATTCCTTCTCCGGATCGGCGTGCTCAACTGCTGCAGCAAGCCGGGAAGATTGCCGGAAAGGGTAGGCCCGGATACCTTTGGATCATCGGAGGACTGGCTGTCATTCTGGCTGGTGTCTTTGGCTGGTTCCTGTTTACTCATCCTTCGGAAAAGAAAGATATTTCAATACCACCGACAAAACAAATGCTTCAGGCTTCAAAGGTCAATATTGCGCCACAAACCAAAAATGCTATTCCCGCGCCATCTCACAGACATCAATCCGTAACCCAATCAATTTCTTCCCCTGTTCCTGCTGATAAAACGGTGATAAATTCCGGAAAGCTGAACACAAAAAATAATCAAACGGCCAGTGATTCATTCCTGTCTCCGATTCCAGTTACAACGAAAGTTACATCTGGTCCTTCAGCCGAAATAGAAAAGAAAGACACATTATCTGTCATAAAAAGTATTCCGCTTCCTGACACCTTAACGACTGCGAATCAAACGAATTTTTCCAACAGTGACACCCTCATTCCTGACAAGAAAGCACCCTTACCCGATTCTGTCGTTCACCAACAGGAAAAATATCGTAAACCATTAAATATTTCTGTCGGGATCTCTTATTCGCCCGAATGGATGTTTAACATACTGGATAAGGGAAAATATGTAAACAACCTTGGTTTAGAAGGGAGTTTTCATTTCGGGCCTTACTCGATTCGTACCGGCGCCGGGCTCTCGGTCACCCGGGGATCCAATGAAATCCGGGTGGAGACAAATCCCTACCTCGGTAATTTTCAGCTGCTTGATTCCATCACTTTCCAATGGGATACACAGCATTATCATCTTATTCCTTCCGTCTTTACTACGACCACTGATGTTTTCGATACCCTCAAAGAATATAAATACAGTTATATCAACAAAAGGTACACTTATCTGCAGATCCCGCTGATATTGGGGTATGACGTTTTGGAGAAGGAGGGGTTTTCTCTCGGATTCCGGGCCGGGGCGGTGATGTCGATCCTTCTTGGCACCAAAACCCTTACTGAATCGTTTGATCCGGGGAAGGACCGGATTATAATGATTAATAACATCACACCGGAAAGAATTCAACTGAACTGGCAGGCAATCGGCGGGATCAATGTTACATTCCGCATGTCGAAAAGAATTAAATTTGAGATTGAACCCCAGGTACGATACTATTTCAATTCGGTGTATGAAAAAGCTGAAATTTCTAAAATGCCATGGTCGGCGGGATGCAGGGCTGCTGTATCGATTGATTTTTAATTTTTTCCGGAAGGTGAAGCAACCATTCCGTCTGACCGGGTTTATATGATTGGTAACCAAACAGCAAAACGCTTAAGCCAGCATTCATCCCGATCCATAAATTTAAAATTATACGCTTATGAAAAAACTGATATTCCTTCTGTCCTTTTGCGCGTTATTTCTGTCAGGCATGGCGCAGACCAATCATGTGGCCATCTATGGTTACGTTAATGATCTTTCAGGTAACCCGATTCCAAACCATCCGGTTACAATTCAGATTGATTCAACCAATATACCGGGCTTTACTTATTATAATGTTGTGAATACAGGCATTGATGGTTTATATATTGATTCCGTTGTTTTCAACCCGGCCATTCCTGGCGGAACCTTGATGGTTTCTACTTACGATTGCAACCAGGTTCTGTATCCCTGGCAGGTTCTATTCAATGCGGGAAACAATAATTTTCGAAAAGATTTCCAGGTTTGTAATGCGGACAGTCTTTGCAATGCCAACTTTTCCTGGAATACAAACGGCCCGCTGACGATTGGGTTTTATAACAGCTCGATAGGTGGTGGCATCTGGAACTGGCAATTCGGTGACGGAGCAACCTCTACCCAGCAGCATCCCGTTCATGTTTACAGTCAGCAAGGGTATTATAACGTGACGCTTAATATCAGTGACAGTAATGCAAGTTGCTGGGATTCATTGACTCAACTGGTGTATGTCTCAGATTCTACCTTTGGTGGTTGTCATGCCGCTTTCAACGTTTATCCTGACAGCTCCGCTCATCAATTTCAATTTACAGATCAGTCAACCGGCAATATTAATTCATGGTTCTGGGCCTTCGGAGACGGAGCAACTTCGACCCTGCAAAATCCCATACATGAATATTTGGCTTCCGGAACCTATATCGCGTGCCTCGTAGTTCAGGGTGTTGACAGCACCTGTTACAGCACCATTTGCGATACCATTAATGTAGGCTTTACATCCGGATGCCAGGCTTATTTTTCCTGGTATGCCGATACCCTGAATTCACAAAATACCATTCATTATTTCGATCAGTCGACCGGCGGCGGTTCAACATGGTACTGGTCATTCGGCGACAGCACCTACTCTACACTGCAAAACCCGGTGCATGCCTACGCAAATGCCGGCACTTACCATGTTTGCCTTACCATTACTTCGGCTAACCCGTATTGTTCTGACTCCTGGTGTACGGAAGTCAATGTCGGCAACGTGGTGAACTGTCAAAGCTATTTCAATTCTATGTCCAACTGGCTGGATCTTACTTTTGAGGGACACAAGTTGAACGGATGGCCGGCAAGCTATAGCTGGAGTTTCGGAGATGGCTCAACTGGAACAGGTCAAACGGTGACCCATTCCTTTGCTTCACCCGGTTATTATACGGTTTCCATGACGAGCGTGGAGGATTCTACTTTGTGCAGTTATACTTCCAGTCAGACGATTCTTGTTGGTGACAGTACGAATCTCCAACAGATCTACGGACAGGTTTTTGCCGGAACTTTCCCCTTAACCAGCGGACTGGCAATGATCTTTTCCCTTGATACCGCAGCCAATACGATTCCCTATTTCGACAGTCATGTGATTGATTCAGCAGGTGTTTATTATTTCGAATATGTTCCGCAGGGCAATTATGTCATCTGGGCCTTGCCTTTTGATTCAATGGGCGGATATCTGCCCACCTTCTATGGTGATGTGATTTACTGGGAACAGGCCACAGTGGTGAATCTTGGTGTTCCGCAGAATCCCTACAACATTCACCTTCTGCAGGCAACAGACCTTCTCTCCGGTCCTGGTGGTATTAACGGGCAGATCAACCCGGGGTTGAAATCGGCATCAGCAGACAAGATCACAATGCTCTTGATGAACGAACAGGGACAGCCAGTAGGTTACAGAAGGGTGAATGCTTCCGGATCTTTCGATTTCTCGGCGCTTTCCTATGGCACTTATTACCTGAAGGCAGAGCTTCCGGGAGTTACCAGCGATGTGGTAAAAGTAGTGATCGATGCGGCAAATCCTTTTGCCAGCGTAGTTATGACCTTTACCGGAAACGGGATACTCGGAATCAATGACCCTGTTGAATTTGTTAAGGAATTCATCACCTATCCTAACCCGGTCAATGATCTCGTTAACATCTCCCTGAAAATGACCTCCGCAGCACAGGTTACTGTCGGGTTAATCAACCTCGGCGGGCAGATGGTTAAAAACGGATCTTATAAACTTGAAAGAGGTGAAAACCGCATCACGCTTGACCTTTCGGGTATTGCTTCCGGTTTGTACACCCTGCGGATTACTTCTCCCGAAGGGATCAGCCTGACACAAAAGCTTGTCAAGACCCATTAATGATCCTTTACTCGTCTTACTCAGCCGCTTCCGAAAGGAGGCGGCTTTTTTTTGTTTCCGGTGGTTTTAGTGCCCGATCCAGTTTTTCAGGATTCGGCTTCCGAATGGTGTCATGATGGATTCGGGATGAAACTGAACTCCACAAACCGGCAGGATTTTGTGAGCCAGGGCCATGATGGTTCCATCCTCAGAAATGGCCAGTAACTCCAGTGATGCTGGCAAGGATGATCTTTCCACAGCCCAGGAATGGTAAAGACCTGCCTGAGATCCGGCCTGAATGTCTTGAAAAAGAAAGTGATCCGGTTGAAGGATCTTCAAGGCCCTTGGCTGTCCATGGACCACATCAGGAAGGTTGAAGAGAGATCCGCCATAATGTTGCGCGATGGCCTGCATTCCAAGACAGACGCCGAAAACAGAAATGACTTTTTCTTTCGATAAAAATAACCGCTCCACTTCATCCAGAATGCTGAACATCTCAGGTTGTTCGACCGGCAAACCGGGACCAGGGGAAAAAAGGATCCGGTCGTAACGGATGATTTCACCGATCCTGACCTGCTCAGGTGTGACAATTTTAACGCTACATTTGCAAATAGTCCTCAATAATTCCATTAGGTTCCAGGTGAAGGAGTCATGGTTATCAATGAGGAGCAGCCGCATAAAAGGAAGAATAATTTCTAAAAAAAAACGAAGTGATTTACCTGGATCGTACGGAAATCATCGATAAAATTAATCATTTTGGGGCGCGTAATGAGCCGTTTTTATTCGCCATTGATTTTCATGCAAAACACGGGTTTGTACTTTCGCCGGAAGAAGCAAATGCATTGAGCATCCAGTATGCCATTGCTGGACATGATAATTTTTCTGATACCCTGACGAACCTTCCCTTTCATTTTGATTTTTCGCCACCGGATTTTCATACTTACCAGCAAGCTTTTGAAAAGGTTTCTGCTCATCTGAAAAAGGGGGATACTTACCTGCTAAATCTTACCTTCCCGACCATCCTGAAAACGGAGCTAACTTTACGAGAGTTATTTTTGCGTAGCCAGGCGCTTTACCGGCTTCATGTTCCCGGTCTTTTTGCGATCTTTTCACCCGAAGCGTTTGTTTTAATTCAGGACCGGGAGATTGTTTCACGACCGATGAAAGGAACCATTAACGCAGCCATTCCCAGTGCTGAAAAAGTGTTGCTGGATGACAAGAAAGAATTCTTTGAACATAATACCATCGTTGACCTGATCCGCAATGACCTTGCAATGGTCTCAACAAAAGTAAAAGTAAACAGGTTCAGGTACATTGACCGGATTCATACCAATCGCGGGGATTTGCTTCAGATGAGTTCCGAAATTTCTGGGGAACTGCCTTCTGATTATCGTTCCCGGCTTGGAGATATCCTCTTCACCCTTTTGCCGGCAGGTTCTGTAACCGGAGCGCCAAAAGAGCGGACCGTTCAGATCATCCATGAAGCAGAAAATTATGACCGCGGATTCTATACCGGGATCTTTGGATGGTTTGACGGGAAAACCCTTGTTTCGGCAGTATCAATCCGGTTTATAGAGCAAACTGATCACGGACTTGTCTTTAAAAGTGGAGGAGGAATTACTGCTTTGAGTGATGAAAACAGTGAATACAACGAAATGATTGCGAAAGTATATGTCCCTGTTGTTTGAATCGATCCGTATCGAAGACGGTGTCCCACAACACCTGGAATGGCACGAACGGCGAATGAATCGTTCCATTATGGAGGTTTGGGGAAGCAGCATAAACGTGAAGCTGGCGGATCTTGTCGTCGTTCCCCCGGAGCATATCCATGGCCTGGTCAAGTGCAATATCCGCTATGGACCGGAAATCCGGGAGATCATTTTTCAGTTCTACAAAAAAAGAATCATCAGATCGCTCAGGTTGATCGAATGCGACACCATTGATTATCATCTGAAATATCTTGACCGGGGTGGTTTGAATGCGCTCTTCCATCTCAGGAACGGATGTGACGAAATCATCATCGTAAATGAGGGTTTCCTAACCGACACTTCCGTTTCGAATATCATTTTTCATGATGGGAAAAAATGGGTTACACCCGCCAGGCCATTGCTCAGGGGGACCTGTTGTGAAAGGCTTATTGAGGAAGGGTTTTTAACAGAACAGGATATCATGGCGGGTGACATCGGGAAGTTTACCGGCTGCAAACTCATCAATGCCATGCGTGATCCGGGAGAGCAGGAACTCATTCCGGTATCAGCGATTTTAGAACAGGGATCTCCAATGATGGATTAAACCCTTTTCAAATAACATATTTCCCTTTTTATCGTTCTGATCCTATTGTTACTGATGATTTGAAAAACGACAATTATGATTAAAAGACAACTTTTACTGGCCATCCTTTTGGTGATGGGGATTACTATCACCACGAATGCCCAGATTCTGAATGATGCCATGAAGCTGGTTCAGCCTGCAAGCCAGGGACTCACGGAGAAAGATGCCGTTTCGGGTATAAAAGAAGCGCTTGTCAAGGGAACCGGGGCGAGTGTATCCCTGGTATCCAAGCTGGACGGTTATTTTGCCAATCCCGAGATTAAAATCCCTTTCCCTGAGAATGCCCGGATGATTGAATCCAAACTGAGAAGTATCGGCCTGGGCAGCAAGGTTGACGAGGTAATCCTTTCCATCAACCGGGCTGCTGAAGATGCCGCAAAGGAAGCTGGACCGATCTTCGTTTCTGCCATACAAAACATGAGTATTTCGGATGCCCTCCGGATTGTCAGCGGGAACAATGATGCCGCTACCCAGTATCTTTCCCGGACGACCACCCCCGGGCTCAAGGCAAAGTTTAACCCGGTTGTCAAAACTTCCCTCGACAGGGTCAATGCCACCCGTTTGTGGGAGGATGCCATCAAGGCTTACAACCAGATTCCTTTCGTTACAAAACAAAACCCGAACCTGACCGAATATGTGACGGATAAAGCTATCAGCGGCTTATTTGTCATGATCGCAAAGGAAGAATTGAAGATCAGGCAGAATCCCGCTGCACGTACCACGGAGATCCTGAGAAAAGTCTTCGGGAAATAAGGACAACCAGACAAAGGCGGTATCAGCCAATAAACATGGGAATTCCAGGGTTAGCTTAATCTCAGCTTTCTGAAACTGACCATTTCCCGGGTCTCTTCATTCCATAAACGGAAGGTAAGGGCCCTGAAACTCCCCCAAATCGTCAATGGTACAATATGGTGAAACATAATATTTTCACGATGACACTTTCTCAGGTTATAATTCGGAATCAGGGGACTCAGGTGATGAATGTGATGAAATCCGATGTTCCCGGTATACCACTGAAGGATTCGCGGAAGTTTGTAATAGGAACTTCCCTCCAATGCGACGGTTTTGTAATCCCATGTTTCCTGGTGCGACCAGTAGGAGGGATCAAACTGATGCTGAACATAGAAGAGCCAGAAACCCACGATTCCGGCAAGATAAATTAACGGTAACTGGATCATCACAAAAGCCTTAACCCCGATGAGAAGGCTCATCCCGACCGCGAAAACAAGGAGGCCGGCATTGGTAATGTACACACCCATCCGCCCATTCCGGTTCATACTCTTCTTGGTGAAACGGTTGCCGATCAGAAATACGAAAAGCGTTCCGATCCCAAACATGGTAATCGGATTACGGTAAAAGCGGTAAACGATGCGTTGCCACCTGGAGCTTTTCCTGTACTCATCGACGGTAAGGGTCCATACATCACCGATTCCTCGTTTGTCAAGATTACCAGCCGTTTCATGATGAACCTGGTGATTATGCACCCACCAGAAATAGGGCGTAAAAGTCAATATGCCAATAAAGTAACCCAGAAACGCACTGATCTTTCGGGATTTCAAAAAGGATCCATGACCACAATCATGGAAAATAATAAATAACCGGACGAGAACGCCGGTTGAAGGAATTACAAGAAGCAGCGTAATCCAGTAGGAAACAGAAAGACTTTCGATCATCAGAAACCAGCAAAATACATATAACAAAAGGTTACTGCCGAATTGCCACCAGCTTTTAAGGGCATTCGGGTGATTATATTTACTCACGATTTGTATCCAGGAAGTTTTGGATGATTCGCTAAGGTCAAATTGATAGGAAAACATGGTAACGAAAAATTAAAAGTGATAAATCAGGATTTCAATCCTCCCGGGATTTATAAATAGAACTATTTTTTAACCCGTAGATCGCCCTGAAATGAAAGCCATAGATTGTAACGGTAATAGCATCAACCAGCGATCCCGGGCGTCGGAAGAGCGTCCAGAATAAAAACTTCCAGTATTCTCCTCTTCCCCTGTTAATAATTCCCATGATCAAAACAGATCTGAGGAAGCCTTTCACGTATGCATATTCAAGTTTCTTTTGTCCTGCCCGGCGATGCTTAAAGTTGAGTAAAAACTGACGAGCCCTTTTATAGTAAGGTTTTGCCGAATAGATATTCCTTAAAATGGTTTTATATCCTTCCATTAATTCACCGGCATTCATTTTAGGAACGAAATTCATGGAACAATCGGTGTTGTCGCCGGTAGCTTCAACGGTTAAACGATTTTCTGCTTCCAATCGTAGGTAAAGCCTGGTGTTTTTGGGTGCATTTAACAAACCAACCATGGCAGTTACAATTCCGCTCTGCTGGATAAAATCAATCTGCCTTTTAAAAACAGAAGGAGAATCGGTGTCGAAACCCACTATAAATCCTCCCGAAACCTGCATCCCGGAGTTTTGTATTTTCTTTACACTTTGAAGCAGATCCCGGTCTTCATTCTGCACCTTATTGCAGTCCTTAAGGGATTGTTCTTCGGGTGTTTCGATCCCAATAAAAGTAGAGCCAAACCCCGACTCAATCATCATGGCCAGCAGGTCTTCATCATCAGCAAGATTAATCGAGGTTTGCGTATTAAATGTGAATGGGAATTTATGCTCTTGCATCCAGGTTCTCATTGCCGGAACCAGGTTGTTTTTAATTTCATTTTTATTTCCGATAAAATTATCGTCAACAATGGAAACGGGCCCGTTCCAGTTCAGTCGATAAAGTTCATCAAGTTCTTCGAGCACCTGGCGGGTATCTTTCATTCTTACCTTATGCCCTAAAAGGGAAGTAATTTCACAAAAGTCGCATGAATATGGGCATCCACGGGCAACCTGGATGTTCATGGAGGCATAATCCTTTATGGAAAGCAGGTAGTAGTCGGGGACAGGGCTTTGAGTCATGTCGGCATACGCATCGGTTCTGTATACCTTATCCGGTTCCAGTCCGGCATTTAAGTCTTCCAGGAACCGAGGCAATGTAATTTCCGCTTCATTGAGGATAAAATGATCGATTTCGGGATAGTTGTCAGATTCCTGGGTAAAGAGTGGACCACCAGCCACCATTTTCACCTTATGCTTCATGCACTCGCTGATGACCTCGTTTACCGATTCTTTTTGAATGTACATGGCGCTGATAAACACATAATCAGCCCATATGATATCGCCTGTCAACAAGGGAGCGATATTAAGGTCAACCAGTTTTTTCTTCCATTCTTTCGGGAGCATGGCTGATACGGTGAGCAAGCCGAGCGGTGGTACCGCGGCCTTCTTGGAGATGAAACGCAGTGCATGCCGGAAACTCCAGTAAGTGTCGGGGTATTGTGGATATACCAATAAAATATTCATACCAATAAAAATAGAGAACAAAGGTAAATCCCACCATACGTCTTTAACAAAAAAAAGGGATTAACAAGGGTGATTAGTGGGAAAACAAGCGTCACCGGTGGCTAATATCAAGTTTTTGGGGCGGATGCTGTTCGCCCCAAACCATCAGAGGGTCTCTTTGAACTTTAACAGGTATTGGCGGGAAACCGGGATTTGTTCATTATATCCTTTGATCGTCAGCCAATGGCTATCATAATTCCTGTTAAGTTTTTCAATATAGTAAGAGTTGACGATGCATATTCGGTGGCAACGGATGAAATTGGCAAAGGGTACCAGTTGCTGCTCAATATTTTTCAAGGTGTTCCGAAGAAGTTTTTTCCTGAAAAGATCGCCGTCTTTAAAAACGATTTCTACATAGTTATCAGCTGATTTTATGAATACGACATCAGCAATGAGCAGGGTTATAGACTCGGCGTTGTTCTCTGAGAAAAATCCGATAGATTTTTTCAGGTCATCTTCTTTGAATTCTTCGACTTGCTTTTGAAATTTTTTTTCAATGATCAGGGTTTCATTTTGCTGTTTAAGGTCCCTGAGTGAATCGGAGAGCCATAAAACCACCGGCGGGGCCAGGCAGATTAAAATCACTTTGAGCATAATGTAAAAGGAGATACCTACCGATCCCACAAAGTGCAGATAAAAGGGAAAGGAAACTGCGCTTAAAGTCAGTATGATGAAACCGCTCAGGGAAGAAAGTAAAACAGGGTTCCTTGTTTCCCTGTCAGCACTTCGGATGAGTAGGGGAACAATGACCTGGACGATGAACATGAACAGAAAAACGATTCCGCCTAACCCGGCAATGAGTAACAATCTGTTGTTAAAATCAAACCGTTCAAGTGGAAAAGGCTGAAAGAAAAGGACAAAAAGAAATACACTGAAACTGATTTTGAGCATACGCCCCAGCTCTTCATTCAACAATGCCTTTATATGGTTTAATCTTTCTTTCACAATGAGAAACTGAGTTGTTTTTGATGATAATTAAAAAATCGATATTTCGAACAGAACGCAAAACCAGGTATAAAATTACAAAATATTTTACCGTAGTACAACGAAAAATCCCTCTCCGCTTGTCTCCAGGCGAAGAGGGATGGATGATCCCAGGGAAAGAAGCGGTTAATTTTTATCCGGAGTACAACGATAGAAGAAGGCATCAGGGAGAAACCGGCTATCGATGGTTTCGCCATCTCTGAACTTACGAACATCGAACGTTTCGGTAGTTTTATCACCGGATGTGGAGGTCACTTTGAACTCGGTCCTGCGGTTTGCCTGGTGTTCTGCATCCGTGCACTGAACCCCGTTGCTGCATTTGTTGACCAGTTGGGTTTCGCCATAGCCGTGTGCAGTAATTCTTTTGGAATCGATTCCGGATGCGACGATGTACTGGACAGCTGATTCTGCACGATGTTGCGACAGCCGGCTATTGTATTCATCGGATCCACGGGAATCGGTATGTGACCCTAGTTCAACCGTGATCGGGTTTTCATTCATGATCCTGATCAGGTTATTCAGTGAAGGTTCGGCATCTTTCCGGATGTTCCATTTATCAAAGTCATAATAAATGTTATCCAGCCTGAATTTCCGGTTCAGCGCCAGTTTATCGAGCAGGAGATCTGTGGGAATGGACAGGTCCGTTCCGGGATTTGAAAGGTCAAAATTGAAGGGAAGGCAATCGGCAATATAACCGGTTTCCATGGCTTTTACCAGATAATTGATTCCTTTGGTGACCGGCGTTTTGAAGCATCCTTGTGGATTGGTCTTTATCACCAGCACTTTGCCGGATTGATTGTCGAGCAAAAAGACGGTAGCTCCGGGGATGGGTTCGTGGGTTATTTTATCCTTCACGCAACCGGATACCATGGCGGGAAGAGGCAGCGCAGGCTGGATCTGCTTTGCGGCAAGAGGAATCCGGTTAAAACTATACAGGTCATCACTGCCTTTTCCTCCGGGCCGGTTGGAACTGAAAATGCCTTTCCCGGTATGTTTGTATTCAGCGAGACCGAAGTCATCGAAAGAGGAATTGACGGGCAATCCCAGGTTTTCAGGAACTCCCCAAATCCCGTTTATTTTCCGGGAAACAAAGAGATCCATTCCTCCAAACCCTGGCAGTCCGTCGGAAGCAAAATAGAGATCTCCGTTTTCGGAGAGGAAGGGAAACATTTCGTTTCCGAACGTATTGATAAAGGATCCAAGATTGACTGGGTTGCTCCAATTGCCGTTATTCCGGGTACACATATACAGGTCGGTACCGCCGGATCCACCTTTCATATCAGATACAAACAGGAGCAGGGTTCCATCCGGGGATAATGCGGGGTGCCCGACAGAATATTCATCACTGTTCAGGAAGAAAGGCATGAGTTTTCCCCATTTTCCATCATCACGGGTTGCAGAAAAAATCTTCAACAGGTGGGTTGTGATGCTGTTCGGGTCTTTCTTGCCTTTATCCTTATGAACAATGGTGCGGTTGACGAAGACCTCCGTATTGGTTTTGTTAAATGTGGCAGGACCGTCGTGATATTCCTGGTTGAAAAGCCCCGGGGCTGGTTTTGGGGTGCTGAAATCAGAATAAAAATCATCCGTAATAACGGGTTCAGCAATATAAAGATGAAGGAAACTGTTACCTGTCCAGCCATACGTTTTTGTATCCATTTTCGAAAGGATCCGGTCGCTGGCAAAGATCACCCCGTTTTCATAAAAGGCGGGACTAAAATCTGATTGACTGGTATTGAGTGTTGCGGCATTCTTCACTTCAAAAACCGGTTGTTTCAATTGCCAGGCGGTTGCGCTGTCGCAAAACGAAGCATAGACTTTGCCACGAGGGTCATTGGGGGAAAGGGAATTATATTGAAGGAATACTGCTTTTGCTTTCATGTATTCGCCCGAGGCCCTTAATGCCTGCCCGTAGTAAAAGAAATTTACCGGATCCGTATTCCCGGATTCAATGACCCTGGCATACCATGCTTTTGCATTGAGCATGTCATTTTGTTTCCGGTAGCATTCGGCCAGCAGCAAGGTGGCTTCATCCTTTGTCTTTGGATCATTCTTCCTTAGGGTTTTCTGAAGGATGGTGACCGCTTCCGAATAATTAAAGAGGGTCATTTCCTCCTTTGCTTTTTTTATCTGTCCGAAGGTGGTTGATGAAAATCCGATAGCAAGTAAAAGGATGAAAAGGGTAGTTCGCTTGTTCATTTGCTGAGCTGTTTAATATTAAAAATACCTGGGAGTAAGCATACGGTCTTTGTCGAAGAGATCGAATCCAAAACCAAGTCGGATCTCGTGAGAGCCTTTGTTATAAGATTGAAGCGCATTGAACCAGATATCATAGGAATAACCGAATGTCAGGCTTTTTGTGATATTGACTTCAACCAACAATCCCAGGGCGTTATCGGTACGGTAAGAAGCACCAAGGGTCAGGACGTCATGAATCATGAAACTGGCATTCAGGTCAGTCTGGAAAGGAGCATTTTGAACGTATTTGCAAAGGATCGATGGCATGAACACCAGGTTTTCAGTCAGCGGGAAAGCTGCTCCGGCCATTCCATAGAAATGGCGAAGGAGCTTCGTATAGCTGTTTTTGGTCTCGGCAGGAGTAGTGGAGGAAATGGTCATCTGGTTTTGCAGAAGGTGTTTTGACGAAGCGCCCACATAGAAGCGGCTGCCATAATAATAGATACCAAAATCGACATCCGGCACGACCTTGTTTTTGACCTGGTTACTTAACGCGAAATCATTCCCGTTTTTTGGATCAAGTCTGGACCAATCGATATCGTTATATTTAATACCGGCAGAAACGCCAAAGCACAATTTGGTTGTGGGGAAAATGACCCGGTAAGCAAATGTCCCCAGCACTCCATAATCCAACGAAGGGCCGACTTCATCCCGGTACGCATTCAAACCCAGTCCGATATGCGGATTTTTCAAGGGAGTATGCGCCGTGAAAGAAATTGTCCGGGGTGCTCCGTTGATACCCACCCATTGGATGCGTGTGAGCAGATCCATGGCCAGAATTTCCTGGCTTCCCGCATAAGCAGGGTTCAACGCTGACTTGTTGTACATGTATTGCGTGAACAGGACATCCTGCTGGGCAAAAGCTGTGGAGCCGATGAACAGGGAAAGGATGATCATTAACTTTTTCATATCTGTGATATTAAATATTCATGACATTTTTAACGGATAAAGACTCAGCGAAACCGGAATTACCTGGAGCCTCCGCGGATCAAAACCCATCCGGTCCGGGTACCTCCGTTTTTGATCGTTAAAACATAGTAGTAAGTACCATCGGGTAAAGGTTCATCCTTGAAATTGTCCCCTTTCCAAATCTGACTGGTATTGTTGTAATGTTCGAAGGCTTTGACCTTATCACCCCAACGGTTGAATATCTGAATCGAATTGTCGGGGAAATCCTCAATTCCGTCTATGATCCATCCGTCATTGGTTCCGTCACCATTTGGTGTGATGACGTTATGAATGACAAGCCAGTTTACAGGAGAATCAGTGCTGACAAAGAGATAGACTTTAGCAGTGTCGCAGACTTCCGGGTACTGATTGTAACAGACAATGTAGCATAATGAATCTACACCTGAGAAATCACGATTTGGTGTATAACGAATCTTGTTATCGCTGAAAACCGTGGCCAGTCCGTTTTCGGGCCCGCCACAAAGTGTGATGCTTACAACGATGTTTTCGGAATAGGTATCATTCTTCAATACATTCATTTCACAAGGAATGTTAACACCCGTCGTGTCGTAGTCGTTGATTGCCGCGATCGTTTCGATTCCTTCATTCATCAGGATGCGGACACTGTCTATACTCTGACAACCGGTTATCACATCCGTAATCGTCAGAACGAAGGTGACATTGTCGCCCAATCTCACGGTTTCCGGGTGATCCGTTGCTGCACCAATCAGAAGGGTTGCAGGTTGCCAGCTGAATGCATAAGCTCCTGATCCTCCTGATGCAAGACCAAGCAACATGGTGGATGAATTCCTCGGGATGGTCTGTGTATTTCCGGCATTGGCTGAAACCGGCTGACCGAGGAGGATGTCCATTTGGCTGGTTGCAATAGCATTGGTGCAACCACCCGTACCATGGATCGTCATCGTTAGCGTTATGTTACCGGATTCTCCTGGTGAAGGTGTATAAGAAGGAGTCAGGGTTGTCGATCCCAAAAGGGCACCTGTTCCGTTGGTGGTCCAAAGGATGCTGCTATAATTCTGAGCAGTTGCCGATGTTACGGTGAAGGAAACGCCGGGACAGGTTGATCCATCCGGACCGGCCTCTGCGACCGGGGTTCCCGCGAGTGTCAGTGTCATATCTGAAGTTTCAACAGCGCAGGGAATAATCGGGTCGATGGTCAACGTAAGAACAACATGGTCTGAAAGAATATCTACCAGACTTGGCGTATAAACGGGATTTACAATATGCGGATCGCTGAAGTTTCCGGTACCGCTTGTCGTCCAGGTTAAGGAATGATAACTGGAGGCAGAGGCGCCTGAGAGACTGAATGGTGCTGGTCCGCAACTGTTGGCATCCGGTCCTGCATTGGCGGTTGCTGATTCTGAAATGGTCAGGATCATCAGATCTGTCACAGCAAAGCAGGGAGAAGAAGGTGTTGCGGTCAATGTCAGGTTGACCTGGCCGGTTTCGCCTGCTGCCGGAGTATAGGTTGGTGTCAGTGTGGTTGATCCGGTCAGTATCCCCATGCCGTCATGCGTCCATGAAAGGGTAGCACAATTCTGGGTGGTAGCACCGGTGATGATATAAGCACCCTGGCAAGTTGATTGATCGGGGCCTGCATAAACGATTGCTTCTTTTGAAATCAAGAGAACCATGTTATCCGAAACCGGAGGACAGGGATCATTTGCAACCGAAGTAAGGGTAAGCACGACCTGGCCGTTAAGGATATCCGATGGGCTGGGTGTATATACCGGGTGCAGCGTTGATGGATCATTGAAAGCTCCGGAGCCCGAAGTAGTCCATGAAACAGAACTGTAGTTCGTTGCGGTTGCAGCGGTAAGCATTACCGGAGTAGCGCCACAGGACGACTGATCGGTTCCTGCATACGCGGTTGCAGAGGGTGCAAGGTTCAACAGCATGATATCAGAAACGCTACCACAAGGAGGAAAACCATAAACAGTCATGGTCAGTGTTACCTGGCCGGATTCACCTGGAGCCGGTGTGTAAGTCGGCGTCAAGGTGTTGGATCCGGTTAGTGTTCCCGTTCCGCTGGTGGTCCAAAGGATTCCGCTACTGCCAGTTGCAGTGGCTCCAGTGACCGTGAAAGAAGAAGTTCCACAGATGGTCGCATCCTGTCCGGCAAAGGCTTCAGGTGAGGGCAGGATGTCAAGGGTCATCTGGTCGGCAACGATTCCGCAAGGCAGGTTTCCGGTAACGGTAAGCGTGAGGGTTACTGGCCCGGTCTCGAAAACTGCAGGGTAGTAAGTAGGTGTAAGGGTTGTTGCTGCGCCCAGTGATCCTGATCCGTTGTGCGTCCAGATGAAAGAACTGTAATACAGCCCGGTTGCCCCACTAACTGTATATGACTCTGTCTGGCAAGTGCTTCCGTTTGGTCCGGCATCGGCGATGGGAGCCCTGGTAATGTTCAGGCTCATCGAGTCCTGGACAAAAGAACAGGGTGCATTTCCGTTAGCATGCAGGTACAATTTGACCGTACCGGCAATAATGTCGGCCATGCTTGGCGTATAAATCGGATGGAGTAGGGTGGCATCCACATAGCTTCCTGTTCCCGAGGTTGTCCAAAGGAGTGAGCTGTAATTTGAAGCGGAAGAACCGAGCACCGTGAACATTGAACCTTCACAAATTGTTACAGTCGGACCAGCGTCAGCTATTGCCGGAGTAATAAGGGTCAGTGTCATTGTGGATATTGCAGCGCCTGAACAACCATTATTCGGGCTGGCCGTTAAGGTCAGAATCACCGTTCCGGTCTGGCCTGCAATCGGGGTATAGGTCGGGGTAAGCGTGTTGGCGCCTGTCAATGTACCAGGACCCGGTGCCGTCCAGAGAATCGTTGCATAATTGGAAGCCGATGCACCAGTTACCGTAAAGGCGGTTCCCTGGCAAACAGAAGCATTCGGGCCTGCACTGGCCAAAGGTGCTTTTGTGATGCTCAGTGTCATTGAACTGATTGCATTGCTGCAGGGAGGATTCGCAATTGCAGTAAGGGTCAACGTCACACTGCCTGCTGCGATATCAAATGAACTAGGTGTATACAACGGGTGAAGGATGAGGGGATTACTGAAGGTGCCTGTTCCCGATGTTGACCAGTTAAGACTTGTGTAGTTAACAGCAGTCGCACCTGCAAATGAATAGATGGTTCCTTCGCAGATGATAGCATTAGAACCTGCGCTGGCGGTGGCAGTTCCATAGATAGTCAAAGTCATCGTGGATATTGCAGCGCCTGAACAACCATTATTCGGGCTGGCCGTTAAAGTCAGGATCACCGTTCCGGTCTGGCCTGCGGTCGGTGTATAGGTCGGGGTAAGCGTGTTGGCGCCTGTCAAAGTGCCCGGTCCCGGTGCTGTCCAGAGAATCGTTGCATAGTTGGAAGCCGATGCACCAATTACAGTAAATGCAGTACCCTGGCAAACAGAAGCATTCGGGCCTGCACTGGCCAAAGGTGCTTTTGTGATGCTCAGAATCATTGAACTGATTGCATTGCTGCAGGGAGAATTCGCAATTGCAGTAAGGGTTAGCGTCACACTACCTGCTGCAATATCAAATGAACTGGGGGTATACAACGGGTGAAGGGTGAAGGCATTGTTAAAGGTGCCTGTTCCCGATGTTGTCCAGCTAATACTTGAGTAGTTCAAGGCGGTTGCACCAGCAAGTGAATAGATGGTTCCTTCACAGATTGTAGCATCAGAACCTGCATTGGCGGTGGCTCCTGCTCTGATGGTCAACGTCATGGTGGAAATTGCAGCGCTTGAACATCCGGTATTCGGGCTGGCCGTTAAGGTCAGGATCACCGGTCCGGTCTGGCCTGCAGTCGGGGTATAGGTCGGGGTAAGCGTGTTGGCGCCTGTCAAAGTACCCGGTCCCGGTGCCGTCCAAAGAATCGTTGCATAGTTGGAAGCCGATGCACCAGTTACAGTAAATGCGGTTCCCTGGCAAACAGAAGCATTTGGGCCTGCATTGGCCAATGGCGCTCTTGTGATACTCAACGTCATTGAACTGGTCACGTTGCTACACGGAGCAGTAGCATTGGCATGTAATGTAAGAATGACGCTGCCTGATGCAATATCCACAGCACTTGGCGTATAGATAGGATGCAATAAGGAAGCATCATTGAAAGTACCCGTTCCGGAGGTTGTCCAGCTCAGTGTTGTGAAATACTGGGCAGAAGATCCGCTCAAGAGATAGTTTGAACTCTCGCAGATGGTTGCATTGGTGCCGGCATTTGCAATCGGCTGACGGGAAATGGTCAGTGTCATGGAGCTGGTAACATCACCGCAAGGAGCAGTGGCAATGGCATGAAGCGTAAGGATCACATTGCCTGCTGTAATATCGGC
>JBBRTX010000031.1:0-19670 GCA_038244085.1 Bacteroidales bacterium
AGATGAGAATGATATCAGAGAATCCCGGAACGAACGGCTTGGCTGGCTTAGGAATCAAGCCGAATGTGGGTCATCGAAAAACCCAGGCTGTCTTTTTCTTTGGTTCGTTTCTTTTGGACATCAAAAGAAATGAACAAACAAGAATCCCGGGAGAATGTTATTGCAATCCATCAACCTCATGGTTATGTTAAATATTTTTTTCATTACACGAAGGTACACGGAGAACCCACAGAGAACCACAGAGATTTTGAGACAATATCTACGGGAAAGTAACACGTAAACACGTAGTCAACGGGTTACGTGTCATGGTTTATGCGTGGGCTCCGAGGACTCGGGATTGCGATGACGAGGCCCGCGCGGCTTGAGCGCAAAAACATACTAACTGTAGAAACAAAAGACCGCCCCTTTTGGGACGGCCTCTTTGCAAACCAAACCTGTGTAAAAGATCAACTAAACTTACTTCCCTTCGTTGAGCACAAGAATCATCTCAGGAGGACTTACCACCCCTGCTTTTTCCATCAATGTTTTCAATTCGGGGTCGTTCATCATCCCTTCGATTTTTTTCGGGTCCTCGACTTCCCATAACATATAAATCTCATTCGGATCATCGGGCTTTTGTCCGACTTTCCAATCTTTTATTCCCATAGATTTCCGTCTTGCTGCATCACCATCATAAATGGACCTCCAGGTGGAATAATCCCGAACCCTGTGATGCGTTACCATTATTGCCATATCGTTAGATTTTGAATATTATTACTGATTATTATCAAACTAAAGATACATCACTTACGTTTTTTTTGCAACTATATTTTTGTTTCTCACCGGGATGTTTGTGATCATTTTATTATTCCGGTATAATCCACCCTTCGGAAAAATATCTATATTCGTTGAATCATATGAATGGATGAAAAATGAGTGGTGGGGAGTGAAGCGTGATGGGTGAAAAAAATCTGACTATGGTTGGGGAAAATACAAAAACAGAACCGGAAATTATTTCCTTCGCTTCCCGGGAAGAATGGAGTCACTGGCTTGAGCAGAATTATAATCAATCAGATGGTATCTGGCTCAGGTTCTTTAAAAAGGGATCCGGTGTAATAACCGTTTTTTACCCGGAAGCGCTTGATGAAGCGTTGTGCTACGGTTGGATTGACGGTCAGTTACAGAAATATGATGAAAAATCTTTCCTTCGGAAATTTACCCCGCGAAGGGCCAGAAGTCCCTGGTCGAAAATAAACTTAAACCACATTGCCCGCCTGGAGAAAGAGGGGAAAATGAAACCTCCCGGATTGAAAGAAGTTGAGGCCGCAAAAGCCGATGGCCGGTGGGACCGGGCTTATGATCCGGCGAGTGAAATGACCCTGCCCGAAGATTTCCTGAAAGAACTGACAAAAAACAAAACAGCCTTTGCATTTTTTGAAGGGCTGAATAAATCGAATAAATATGCCATTGCCTGGAGATTGCAAACCGCCAAAAGGCCTGAAACAAGGGAGAAGCGAATGAAACAGCTTCTTGAAATGCTTGTCAGGGGTGAAAAATTACACTGAATATACTTCTTAAACCCTGCGCTATGTTCGTAAAAGCCATTGAAACCATCGATCAGTTCACTAAGCCCATTCATACCATAACCAGATCGTACGGGGGGATTCTTACACCCGGCACATCCACTCTTTTCTTTGTAAATGAAGAGGCTGTGGCAATTACCTGTAAACATGTATTGAATTTGATTGTCCAGGCCGACGGAATCAATGCATTGTTTCACCAGTTTATGGCGGAAAGAAACAAACTTCCCCGGGATTCAAAGTTTAAAAGAAATCTGGCCGGACTTGAACTGAAATATAAATACACGAAGGAGACCACGGTCCAGATAAAAAACCAGTTTCTTAATTCAGTTGATCAGTTCAGCAGCATCGATTGCATTGCCCATCCTTCAATTGATCTGGCCATCATCAAATTTAAGGGATTTACAAAGTTACACTATCAGTCCCATGCAATTTTTGTGAAAGATCCTGAAAAAATAAAACAAGGAAGGTACCTTTGCCGGCTTGGCTATCCATTTCCGGAATTTAACAATTATCAGCACAACCCGGAAACGGATGATATTGAATGGACTGATCAGGGTAATCCGAATTCCCCAAGATTTCCGCTCGACGGAATCATCACCCGGTTTGGCGGTGACGGAAATCAGATCATTTCCATCGAAATGAGCACACCGGGATTACGCGGGCAAAGCGGCGGGCCATTATTCGACACCAACGGGCTGGTTTATGGAATGCAATATATGACCAGCCATCTCCATTTAGGTTTTGACATAAAAGAAAAAGAACTCATTCACGAAGGCAGAAAGATAAAAGTTTCAAATTACCCGTTCCTGCATGTAGGGCATTGCATTCATGTAGACAGAATAAAAGAGTTTTTGACTCTGCACCAGGTAAAATTTTATGAGGAGTAATTGGATTTAACCTTAAAATTATCCGCCATGAAGACAACTACAAAGGTTTTTCACTGGGCTCCGCGAATCCTGGGGCTGTTGATGACCCTGTTCATCGGGATGTTTGCCCTGGATTCATTTGATCCGCAGTTGACTCTCTGGCAGCAGATCACGGGGTTCCTGATTCACCTGGTTCCGGCTTATATCGTTCTGGCCACCGTTGTTATTGGCTGGAAGTGGGACCTGGCCGGGTGTTATATCTACTATACACTGGCCATCCTTTATGGCATCTGGGCACAACAACATCTCTTGTGGATCCTGGGGATTTCAGGTCCCCTCTTTCTGCTTGGAACCCTGTTTCTCATCAGCAGTTATCTGAAGAAGCGTGAAAGACAACTCACCTGAAAAGAATAGTAAACGCACTGGGAGAAACTTTTTCCTATCTTTGTTTAGAATTATGGAAAAGAAAAAACATCTGTTTTCAGGAGTAGTGATCATCCTGATACTATTGGCCTGCATGGGAAATACAGCATCTTCCTTGTCGGTTTCTGATCCTGTTTGTATCAGCGAAACCATGAACCATCCGGCCGCTGAGGCTTCCCTGGACAATCATTCCCCGGATGGAGCAGTAGAAGACTTCATCGATCCATCTGTTTCTTTGTTACTTCAAATTGATCCATCATGGAGTGAGAATATCTCTCCTGCTGAATTTTCTATCCCTGCTAAAATAGTTTATTCCATCTGGCAGCCACCCAACGTCATCAGAATCATATCGTAATTTCCAGGTCCCATCTGCGCTGTTTCGGAAAGGTTCAATAACGCTACCGGTTAAGAAATCTCCTGAACCATTCCTGACAGATTTTCTGTAACTTTGGAATAGAGCCAATCGGACTTAACAGATAACAATCACACAATATTTTCAAAATTTTCCTACCAATGCAATTTGATATTCATTCCGAAAAATATAAAGGCCTTACCGAAGCAGAGGCGAAGTTCCGACAGGAATCAGAGGGATACAATGAACTTCCCTCTTCAAAACCTAAAAACTTTTTCACGATCGCCCTGGGTGTGGTGAAGGAACCCATGTTCCTTTTACTTGTGGCTTGTGGTGCCCTTTATATGATCCTGGGCGATATCCAGGAAGGGATCATGCTGCTCAGTTTTGTATTTGTAATCATGGGGATTGAGTTCTACCAGGAGAAAAAAACAGAAAAGGCGCTGGATGCATTGAAAGACCTGGCAAGTCCCCGGGCCCTGGTAATCCGTGACGGGGCTGAACGAAGAATTCCGGGACGTGAAGTAGCCCGTGGAGATGTCATTAATTTACAAGAGGGCGACAGGGTACCAGCCGATGCAACGGTCATATACTCCAGCAACCTGATGGCCGACGAATCTTTACTCACCGGTGAACCGGTACCCGTGCGGAAATCAGATGCCGATGGGTCCGAGCAACCCACTCAGCCGGGAGGCGATGATCTGCCTTTCGTTTTTTCCGGTTCCATGATCGTCCAGGGAGCCGGTATCGCAAGGGTTACAGCCATTGCCATGAATACCGAGATCGGGAAAATCGGGAAAGCCCTGGAAAACGTGAAAGAGGAACCGACCAAACTCAAAAAAGAGATGGGCAAACTGGTAACCGTTCTTTCCATTACCGGTATCATCCTATGCGCCCTGGTCATTATCATCTTTTATCTGACACGGGGGAACCTGCTGAATGGGTTCCTTGCCGGTATCACCCTGGCCATGGCGATGCTTCCGGAAGAATTCCCTGTCGTTCTGACCATTTTCATGGCAATGGGTGCCTGGAGAATGTCGAAAAAGAATGTGCTTACCCGCAAACCCTCTGCCATCGAAACACTCGGATCTGCCACGGTGCTCTGTACCGATAAAACCGGTACCCTGACGCAGAACAAAATGACCGTAATGAAACTCTTTAACGGCAAGGAGTTCACCACGGTAGGAATCAGCGGGGATATACCCGAACCTTTTCACGGGGTCATTGAATATGGTATTCTTGCCAGTCAGGTTAACCCGTTTGATCCGATGGAGAAAGCCATCACCAGCCTGGGCGACCGATACCTTCAGGGCACCGAGCACCTGCATCACGAGTGGGAGATGGTTAAAGAATATCCGCTGTCAAGGGAACTGCTGGCCATTTCGAGGGTTTTCGCTGACTCAAGAACCCAGGCACGCGTCATCGCTGCGAAGGGAGCCCCGGAGGCCATCTTTGATCTTTGTCACCTGGATGAGAAAAGAAAGTCAGAACTGGCTGACGCCATTAATGAAATGGCCGGAACAGGTTTACGGGTGATCGGAGTTGCAAATACCATCCTCCATTCGGATCGTCTGCCGGACATTCAGCATGATTTTGACTTTGAATTTCTCGGATTGATCGGCTTGTCGGACCCCATCCGACCCAATGTACCGGAAGCTGTGAAGGAGTGTTACGGGGCCGGGATCAGGGTGATCATGATCACGGGAGATTACCCGGAAACGGCCAAAAATATTGCCCGTGAGATTGGGTTGAAAAACCCTGATGCCTGCATAACCGGTCCTGAATTACGAACGATGTCTGAATCCGACTTGTGCGAAAGAATCAATAGCGTGAATGTTTTTGCCCGGGTGGTTCCCGAACAGAAACTGATCATCGTGGAAGCGCTGAAGAAAAACAAGGAGATTGTAGCAATGACCGGCGACGGGATCAATGATGCGCCTGCACTGAAGGCTGCACATATCGGAGTAGCTATGGGAGAGAAAGGAACCGATGTGGCCCGCGAAGCCTCTTCGCTCGTTCTAATGGATGATAACTTTTCTTCGATCGTGGGTGCTGTAAAAATGGGAAGAAGGATTTTCGATAATCTCCAGAAAGCTCTCGGTTATATCTTTGCCATACATGTCCCTATCGCAGGACTGTCGCTGATTCCCATCCTGTTGGGCAACTTTCCGCTCATCCTGTTGCCGGTCCACATCGTCTTCCTGGAACTGATCATTGACCCCGCTTGTTCCATGATTTTTGAAGCGGAAAAAGAAGAGAAAAACGTCATGACACGGCCCCCAAGGAAAACCGGTGAACGCTTTTTCGGAACCCAAAAAATCTTCCTTAGTTGCATGCAGGGTATAATGATCCTTGCCGTCGTTCTTGCAATTTATCTTTACGGTCATTATGCTGGATATTCAGAAGGAATCATCCGCACCATGTCATTTACCGCCCTTATCGCTGCCAATATCGCTGTGATTCTTACCAATCGTTCGTGGACAAGGAATATTTTCGAGATCATCCGGATGCCTAACAGGGCAGTGCTCTGGGTGGTAGGCGGCGCTATCCTTTTCATGAGCCTCATTCTCAATATCCCGTTTTTTATCCAGCTCTTCAAGTTTGAAATCCCGGCCTGGCCCGATATCATTATATGCGTGGTAGCCGGAATGCTAACCATTACCTGGTTTGAGATTCATAAAAGGATAAAAGTGAAGAAAATGAAAGCAGTATAGCGGTTGCCGGGTTAATCGATTTTTGTGTAATCATAGAAATGCAGTTGAACCATGATGCTTTTATCAGGCACCAAAACTTCTGCAAAGGCCATATAATTCAACCCCGGGAGCAGATATTTATATGTTGCGGTAAACTCGATCAGGTCACCTTCAAAAGTTGTCGAAATGGTACTCTTGATAATAGCGAAGTTGTGCGAATCAATCCAAAATTGAATTTTATCCCCTTTACTGATCACATCTTCGCTCGTTACCATGACCAGACCTGATGGATCCATCGGTCCTACCATGGCTTTGGAAAAAAAGACGATTCCCTGCGACTGATCATTGAATGAATACGACTGGAGAAAAGTGTGAAGACCTGTCATAAAAGCGACCGTCCTTGTTTTCACTTCTTCTGCCAATGCATGGATGAGAAAAGATGAAGGGAGCTTTGCCTCTTCGCTGTTGATCAATTTCTTCTCCAATTTACCATCAGTACCATAGCGAAACTCTTCGATCAGGATATCGACCACTTTGCCATCCCTTGTGACATCCGTCCTGCTATTCCATGAATAGTTTTTTTTGATCTCATCACTCTGTTTTTTTGTCTGATAAAATTTTTGTTCAATTTCAGCAGGTTTGAAATTGGCTTGTTGTCCAAAAACAGGAGTGGCCAAAGAGTACAAAGCCAGTCCTGTAACATAAATTGCTGATGTAAATTTTTTCATGTATTCGATATTTATAAAATCATTTCAATTGTATTTTAATATCAGTCAATTCCTTTTATCTCCTTCAGGATTGTTTCGACGATTAACACAAAGTTATCGCTGTAATGATGACTCCCAGGAAGATCGGCCACCCTGATATGGGGCAACCGGAATGACTGCTTATCGGATTCATCTTCTGTTTCGCCAAAGATACAGAGAATGGAGGTCTGTTTAATGGATTTTACTTCTGCAGGAACATTGTATAAACCATCTTCACCGCCAATATTAAGCATATCGGCAATATGGATCTCAAAGTCGGCCTTTGGATCCGGGGACATCATTACCACCTGGCGCAACTGCTCCCTGAATGGAGATTTCAGTCTTGTTGCAACAAAAGGAACCACGTCGGCACCAAATGAGTATCCTATCAGCAGAAAGGATTTTTTGTTCCAGAGGGAACTGTAATATTTCAAAATATTTGACACATCCTCCGTGACCTTTTCCGGATCTTTTTTCTCCCAGAAATACTTTTGTGAATCCAGCCCTGCAACAGGGTAGCCTCTTTTTGAAAATTCCTGTGCAAGCGAATGATCCCAGCCAGTCCAACCACCATCCCCTGAGATCAACAGGATCATCGGCAAGGTATCCTTTTTTTCAGCAGGTACCGCTATCACGGGGAGATCTGCAATCAGGTTTATTCCTGCTGTTTTCTCTTGCTCTGTAGCCTGGGGTTGCTTATTCTCGCTGTATAAAGCAGGGGTTTCCACGATCTTCTGGAACGCTTCTTTAAATTGTGGTACCCAGTTTTTCTGAACCGAAAAGCCATGGCCCACTTTGGGGAGGGAAATGATATCGGCATTCTTCATCCTTTTGATAAAATTCCCGGTACTCTGAGGATCACATACCTGATCGATCATTCCCTGCAGGACGATCAGCGGAGCCGACAGGTTTTCACATACCTCAAGATCGTAGCTGATCCCGGGTTTCAGAATTTTTGATTTCAGACCGGAACCTTCGCACAAAGGGCGGTTAATTTCAATGTCCGGGCAGAAACCCAGTGCAACCGCACCTTTAAAGGTATTGGCAGGAGCCTGGGCAAGCAATCCATATACCAGCGTCGCCCCTGAAGAATATCCGACCAGGATGGGTTTCCTGTATTGCCTGATGGCCAGTTTTTTCTGAACAAAGATGCTCAGGTTTTCAAAATCAGATGCCGGGTAATAACATTTAACATTGGTTTTTCTAAGGTTTGCATAATATTTCACGATATCGATCCCCACGACCAGCGTATTCATCGAAGAGAGGATCTTCGCCATATCCACGACTCCTTCGTTCCAGCCCCCGTCACCGGAAACAAAAAGCACAATGGTGGCCGGATCAGTAACACTCCTGTAAATGGTGACTTCGCCGAAAGTGCCGAAAACCAGCTTTTCTTCATTTGAGGAGAAAACAGATGAAATCATCATACAGGAAAACAGAAGAAGAATCACATTTTTTTTCATCAGTAACAATTTAGGGCTTGATTACTTTCCTCAGGACAGCCGGCAGGTTAAAGAGATCATAATGATGATCGTAGATGATATACCGGTTATACCATACAGGAGCGAATTTTTCTTTGAAATCCCGAAGTCCTCTATAATGAGCGAAACTCCTGATCTTTTCATAGGCGAATCGGAGGGACATTTCCGGCAAATCATTGCTTTTCTCAATTCCCGACATTGGGGCAAACCCGAGATTCACAGATTGAAAACCCCTGGACTTCATGTAAAGGAAAAATTCTGCCATCAGGAATTCGATGAGGCCATTGGGCCCTTCCTTTACTTTCCGGATCAGATCGCAGGTACCTTCCCCGGGCGCATTATCGGGAATGAGGTTGAGGAATGCGACAACTTTTCCTTCCGCATTCTCAATGGTCATGATGGTTTGGTCCTTCAGTTCCCCGATGCTGAAAGTTCCTTGTGAGAAGTTGATTTCTTTGTATTCCGTATATTCCAGCCATTCATCAGAAACAGCCTTCAGTTTATCGAGCATATCTTCACTTAACGGAGGAAGATACACCTTGCTGAAATACCCGCTCTCCCTTGCTTTGTTGCAGGAGTTACGGATTCCCTTTCTGGATCGGCCTTCCAGCACAAAATCCTTCAGGTCAACGACCGCTTCCTGGCCGAACAAAAGATGTTTCTTTTTCAGTTCATCGTATATCGCCAAACTTTCTTCGGGTACCCGGTAATAAAAACTTTTCAATCCGTTATCCACACAAAAAAGGTCGAATGCACGGATGATATTCTTCATCTCCTCCGCTCCCGAACTCACCGGGTCTTCAAGAACTACTGCGTAATTTCCGGCAACCCTGTATGCCAGAAAGGAATCATTGCCGGCGGCAAAAAAGAGAAGCTTATCTGAATAGGTCTTGAAATAATCCAAGCCTGATTTACCATGTTTTTTGACAAGTTCGAGGGCTTCCACCAGCTCTGTTTCGTCAAACTTTCTTCTATAAATAAGTGGCCTGACCAGTGTAAAGAAAAGGAAAGACAGGGAAAGGAACCCTGCGATATTGATGGAAAAGAGAAAATCACGGGCAAAACTACCGCTTGGGTTAAGGTGCTCACTTCTGAAAAAGAAAAAATTTTGGAGGGTATATTCGACCGATTGCCGAACATCAAAATCAATGTTGAAATATTTTTTATCCAGGAAATAAAACCCGATGGTTCCATAAATAACTACCGCAACTGCCGAAATCAGTGCAGTCGTAATCCCGAATTGCTCAAACCGCGGGTTACTCCTGACAAAATACTGTCGCCGCGTATAGAATAAAGAGATGATCAGGAAACCGGCCAGCAGGGCTTCTTCATAATCGATGGCTTTGGTAAGGTGCCCGATAAGGGAAAACAGCGCCATCCCAAGCGCCATATACCACGCCGTGCGCAATCCTTTCAGCAGGAAGGCCGCTGTGACAAGCAGGAATAGGCCCATCATCAGGACAAAGTAGTTGGAAACATCCACGATATACAATGGGATGAATTGCAGCAGGACCTCGAGACGGGAATGGATGGCGGGTGTAAGCACCGAGATGATATTGACGATTCCAAGCAGGAAGGTCAGTATCGCGGGTACAATTCGTAAAATAAGGTTATTCCTGACAAAGACAAAACTCAATCCGCTGATCAGCAGGGGAAGCCAGAATTCAAAGAAACGGTATACCAGTGTGATGGAAATGGCGTCGATGGTGCTGAACCCGAAACGGGTCAACACATAAGTCATGGAAAGCTCAATGGCGCCAAGACCCCGCATAAAAGGAGAGATACTGAGAAACAACACCGAGGTGATATAACCGATGACGACTACCTCGACGGATACCGGGAAACCGAGTGTCTTCGTGGCAATCACCAGGTGAGCCATGCCGATGAACTCGATCAGCAGGGAAGTCAGAATCGTTTGTATCCAGGCCTTTTTCCTGATATGGATCGACCTTAATTCGGCAAGAAACTTTTCCAGGTCAGGCCAGATGCGGATGATCAGCCGGTAGGCCAATCCCTGGCGGACGAGGGATATAAAAAGCAATACCACTACAAGAACGAGAACAAATAATGCGACAAATGAAAAGACCTGGTTTGAGGAAAGGCTTCTTCGGATCAGGGCCCAGATCAGGGCAGGAATCGCCACGATCATCACCGTGAGGATCCCGGTGAATGCATAAATGGAAGAGGCAAAATGAATTTTTGTTAGCGGAATTTCCTTTCGCTCAAATTCCCGGGTAAAGAAACCCAGTGAAGAAACCCCGCCGGCCGGGAGAAAAACACCAATAAAGTTTCGCTTAAGAAAAACTTTCACGACCATGACGAAAGGGACTTTCTCGCCAACCGTACGAAAACTGTTTGAATACATCAATCCCTGGGTCGCGATATAGATGCAGGTCATGACTATCCCGGCGAGAAGCCACAGGATGTTTGCCGTCCCCAGCACCACTTTGACCTGGGCCAGTTCCGTCTTCTCATGGCGGATAAAAAAAACGGCCAAGCCAATGAACAGAAGTCCAAAAATGGCTTGGAGAATGATTCTTTTATTTTCCTTGAAAAACAGCATATCCTATCCGAAAACAGCATGCAACTTCTATGAATCGTTTTATCAGTTCCTTTTCGGACTATAAAACAAACATATCCCGGTAAAAACCAGTGGTCATTATTACAAATTTAAGATTCTTATTGCATTTTTCCAACAGGGAAAAATTAAATTTCACCGCAACGGCGCAAAGACGCAGCATTCCGAAAACATTTTTCAATGCGCTTCACCCCCTCTCATGCAGAAGAGGGGGCAGGGGGTGAGGCTGTGGATGGTCACGGATAAATGTTAAATTTCACCGCAACTTCACCCCATCATTTTTTTTGCTTTTTATCGTTTTTTGTATTTATCTGTGATATTCTTTATATCTTCGGCAAGGGTAAATGGCTTCTATAATGAATGACAATATGAAATTTCAGCACATCCTGTTTGTCACGATTCTTCTTTGTTTTTTAACGGTGCAGGCCACATTTGCGCAGCAAGCCGTTCTTTCAGGCAGCGGTGTGGCTGCAGGAAGTGAAGGAACCGCCACCTTCTCTGTCGGTCAGGTTGCTTTTCATTCACTCACCGGTACCGAAGGAATGATCACCGAAGGAGTTCAGCAACCTTATGAGGTGCTGATCGTCCAGGGAATCGGTGACGAACCGGGCATTCTACTTGAATGTACGGTATGCCCCAATCCTGCTGAGTCGTATGTGAAACTCTCCATCGAAAATCCCCTTATCCGGAACCTGCGTTATCAACTTTGTAATTTAACCGGTGTCATTTTAGAAAATCAGACAATATCAGATAACATTACCACCATTCCAATGGATCATCTTACACCTGGCATTTATATCCTCAGCGTTCTGGAAAAAGATCAGTCCCTGAAAAAATTTAAAATCATTAAAAAATGAACCGATATTTAGTCACCGCCGCAACGCTTTTTCTTTGTCTCAGCCTGCTGGCTCAGTCGCCACAGAAGCTGAGTTACCAGTCTATTGTGAGAAATGCCGCCGGGAAGCTGGTTCAGGGGGCAACGGTCGGGATCAGGATCTCCATCCTGCAAGGCTCCTCCCAGGGAACAGCCGTTTATACTGAAAGCCATAACACTTCCACAAACAATAACGGGTTGGTATCACTCGAAATCGGCGGCGGTATCACCTCCGGGAACTTTTCCGCCATCGACTGGTCCAACGGGCCCTATTTCCTCAAAACCGAGACTGACCCTTCCGGAGGTATCAATTACAACATTACCGGTGTGAGCCAGTTACTCAGCGTTCCCTACGCATTGTATTCTGAAAAGTCCGGCAATGGGTTCAGCGGCGATTATAACGATTTGATGAACAAGCCCATTACCGACGGTTCTGAAACCCGGGTACAAGGCGGAATCAATGTCACTGTGACGGGAAACGGCACCAACGCAACTCCCTACGTGGTAAATGCATCGAACAGCAATAATAACAAAGCCATCCTCACCAATACCCAAACCTGGGTTGTTCCCAACAATGTTTCCAAAATTAAGGTGGAATTATGGGGAGCAGCCGGAGGCGGAGGTGGTGCCGGAACGTATTCCTACTCGTACAACCTGAACAATGGCGGAGATGGCGGCAGCGGAGGTTTTGCCGAGCAGGAAATGACGGTCAACCCCAACGAATCATTTGATGTCATCATCGGTTTTGGCGGATCTGCCGGAACCAATGCCTATTATCCTTATAATTATGGTGATACAGATGGCGGGAATGGCACCAACACCTGGTTCGGCTCAATGAAAGCAGCCGGAGGAACAGGGGGTAAAAGAGGCAGTTATTCCGAATATACGGTTCATGGATTTGCCGGAACAGCCAATATCGGTTCCATCACCGCCTATTCCGATCCGGCCAATGATAATGTGCTCGATGTGTGGCAAGGTTTAGCCCGATCCTATATTTATGACAGGTTCCTGACCTCCAGGCCGGGGAAGGGAGGTTCTATCTCAGGATATTCGATCATCACACCAAAATCAGGAGAATCGGGCTGTGCCATCATCACTTTCTGGGAATAACGTGCCTTCCGAAGAACTCCGGCAACGATCGCTGAAATGGATGCCGGGCAAAAAGAATTTTCTTCTTTTCCTGTTTTGCTTTACGCTTTTATGCATCACTTGTCTGCTGCGTTCCAGTGTCATCGTCGATAAATCTTTTCTGCCAAGATTTCTTCTGCTTACCTTGTTACTCCTGGCTACTTACCTCGTCGGCCTCCGGAAAAAGATCCGTTTCAATGGCCTTTATGCGTTTTCATTTGTGCTGTTTTATCTCTGGAACCTGTTCAGCGGACTTTGGGCTATCTCGCCTTCCGAGGCAATTATGCAGTCACAACTGGTCTTTATCTCTCTCGCCGTTTTCCTGATTATCGATGCTTTCCGCAGCGAATATCCTGCCGTTGAAATCATCTTCATCCGGGTCCTGATCATTGCACTATTTTTTTCCTTCGGACTCGCTTTTGTCCGTATGGCTTCGCTTCCGTTTTATGACCCTTACAAGATCAACTCCGTTTGTGCCAACAACAATCTGTACGCTGGCTTTCTGCTGATCTGCCTGCCCCTTCTTTTCGCGGGCTATTCCTTGCAGAAAGGTTTCTGGCGATATCTGTCGGTTTGTGCCGGGATCTTTTCCGTGTTTTTTATCATCATCATCCAAAGCAGGGCGGTTTACCTGGGATTGATGGCTGCTGTTCTGATTGCCCTGCTGATCCTCGTCTTCAGATATCGTTCCGTTTTTTCCAGGAAAAATCTTCTGATCGGATTGGTGGCTCTGCTTCTTCTCTTCTCAGGTGTTTTGTGGTTCTATTCCTCGCTGGATACGACAAGGAGAAACTATTTCATGAGCAAGGTTCCCGTATGGAACTATTTCAAATCCTATGACACCCTGCTGGCTGAGAAGGCCCGGAAACAGAGGGAAGCGGCCCGTGGCGACCTGAACCACATGCCGGAATTCGATTATGCTGAAAATTATTACGAAAATGCCAACCTTCGGCTCATCTTCTGGAAAAAATCCTTTTGTCTCATCCATTCCCATCCGCTCGCAGGCGTGGGTGCAGGAAACTGGCGGCTGGCGGTTCCTTCGTGCAAAGCGCCGGTGAATCCTGAGCATACCATCAAAAATTATACGTACAGTCAGCCCCATAACGAGTGGATCAACCTGTTCTCGGAACTGGGAATCATTGGATTGATCCTGTCGTTCTTCGTATTTTTCATTCCGCCGGGATGGGTGTTTTATCAGTTACTGACGCAGAAATCCAGGCCACTGGTCACGTCGGTTTTCTATGCAGCCTTTGTTATAGGTTTTTACTTTTTTGCATCGTTTGATTTCCCTTTTCACCGGGTGGAACACCTGGTAATGCTATTCTCCCTGCTGGCGTTTCTTTGCGCCGGAACCGGAATTGCAAGACCTGTTTTCCGTATCGGCAAACTTCCCATGATCGTGTTTTCGATTGTATTCACCTTGCTCCTGCTCTTCTCCTTATTGGTGGGATCGGCCAGGATTGCGGGCGAATATTATACGATGAAAATGTTTCGGGATGAGCGGAAGAATGATGCCCGCGTGATCACCTTGTGCCGGAAAGCGGAGAATCCCTTTTACCGGATCAGTCCGAATACCCTGCCACTGACCTGGTTCGAAGGTGTCGCCTTTTACCGGACAGGAGATATCGCCTCGGCAGCAAATTGTTTCAGCCGCGCCCTTCAATCAACGCCTTACGAGGTAAGGGTTTTGAATGATTACGGCATTTCATTGTATGACCTGAAAAGGGGAGAAGAGGGAAAATCGTACCTGCTGAAAAGTGTGGACATTGATCCGTTCTTCGATGACGCGAAATTCAACCTTGCCGTCATTTATTATTTCAACGGACAAAAAGACAGCGCACTTTATTATGTCAATGGTTGCCGGGATTCACAAAAGAAGACGGACTTCCTGAAAGAGATGATGAACCAGTAACTCAGGTTCCGAGGTTCATTTGAATCAGTCACGGATGCAGCGTATTGCAAATCCATATTTTTTTGGGGTTGTTGTTACGCTACCCATTTTATCGTCAAAACTCAACCATACAAATGCGGCAAAGTCTGATGCATATTGGGTTGATGTCCACCAGTTTGCACTTTCTCCTATAAAGCTGTATGCGCCAAAACTGTCGCGCCAGCCATTTGGCAGGGCGGTAAATCCAACGAAGTTTGTCCCAAAGTTGGGGTCTTGCCAATGTGCCGTTCCCATTTCCTTTAATGTATATGCCGACCCTCCAACGAAAGCGTTTAAGATATTCCATTCTTCGATGGTTGGGACATGCCAGCCCAATGGTGCAATATTCCTGCTATCACCCACCACAAACCAGTTATATAAATGACCATAGACGTTTGAAAAGTCAATATCGTTATTATAGTTGCAGTATGCACCATACGTTTGAAGGTTCCAGTCATTGTTATCGGTTACGTTGGGTATCGGATCCCCATTACGATATTTGGTTGTTTGGAGGTTTTCGACCATCCAGACCTGGGTGCCAATGGTGACAAAATGATAGATGTTCCCCTCGATATCGATTAATGTGTTATTACCTGTGGTGAAGGTGCGTGAATTGCCATATGCTGTTCCAACGGAATTTGTTGCATAGGCACGCACGAAATAAACGGTGTTTGATGTTAAACCCGATAGTGTGATTTTAAAAGTGCCCATGCCGGTTCCTACAACTATTTTGGAATCCGCAATGGTTGGATTCTGATTGGTACTCCAGCAAACACCCCTTTCTGTGACAGGATTACCATTGTCGGTCGTAACATTCCCTCCGCAAAGGGCAGTATATGCTGTGACATTGATCACCGAATCGGTTGAAAGTGTGGGGGGCATATGGGTGGATGTGGTGAAAGTCATGATGCTACCATAACCCGTACCGTTTTTGTTTGTGGCATAGGCGCATAGGTAATAGGATGCGCCAAGCGTGAGACCTGTGATGTTGCTGGTAAAGAGACCTGCTCCGTTTCCATCTGTGGTTTTACTGTCTGCAATGGTTGGGGTCTGGTTTTTACTCCAACAGACGCCACGGGCCGTAACGACTGCACCGCCATCACTGGAAATCAATCCTCCGCTCACTGCGGAATTGTACATGATATCGGTAACGGGTGTGGTTGTCAGTATTGGCACGGGACCAGGAGGAATGGGGGTTTCGGTGGTGCTGGATTTTTTGCAACTGGTTGCGAGAAGGATAAAAATGCTGGCCAGCAGGAGAAAGTTCGTACAGGTTTTTTTCATTTTGCTCAATTGTTGAATGATTGATTAGTTGAATTGTTGTTTTGGGACGATGCCCTGATTTTATTTTTTCTTTTTCGCAAATAACCCGGCAGTATACTTATCATACAGCCAAAAAGGAATTCAATCCGCTTGGTTTCATTCGGGAAGAGCTGCGGACGATAACACAGATCGACAGCCTTATCCAATTCCTGGTGCGCTCTTACCAGATCCGGCGGCATGGTGAGGGGATCGTAGAGATCGGCCAGACTGGCTGGTTTAGCTGATGAGCTGAGGAGCTGGTGAGTTGATGGGTTATCGGTAATTGGATTCAGGTACTTCTCTCTGACATCCAGCACCTTTTGCGCTGCCTCTTCAATTGTTTTTACCTGCTTTTCATTGGGGTTTTCGGGCCAGGGGAAGTTGTTATAGACAATAGAATTAGAATACCGGAAATCACTCTTTAATCTGTCACAAACATATTTTACCCATGTCATGTGCATCTCAGAAGTGAGTGCACCAAAGATATAAACGTTCGCCAAAGGAATTAGCTGAATTGTATTGCTTGCTATTACTTCATTTTGAAGAAAACCAATTGGGATATATTTTCTTTTTTCAGAAGATACTTCTGGAATTGCTAAATATGAAGTAAGGGGTTGTGCAATTTGAGCAAACAGCGTGGGAAATTGCGCTTTTTTTCGTGTGGCTTCGGCAACACTGTTTAATCTAAATTCTTTAACCTTTTCAACTCTATTTAGTACTTCAGGCAATTGCCTAAGTTCAGATGGGTCAATATCTTTTAACCAAAGACACCATCGTTGACCATTATTTATTAAATCCTCTCCGCTGAGAAACTGTCGTATCCATTTTAACGCTGCTGGTTCCCTCTTTACAAATTCTTCCTTTTCGTTGTTATTATTGAATAACAAATTGCCTCCGTCAGAAGGTTTGTTTCCCCATACCATTTTGGGAACATTACAAATCGGGTTGGTTCTATTACGAATTAACACATTGGGACCATCCAGTAGGTATGGGTTAATATTTTTTGCTTTGATTACATGAGGTTCTCCATTAATGTCTTCATATCCATAGATACGTTTATCAGAAATTTCACTGGTGGAAAATCCAATAATTACAACATGAACGGCAGCTTTTCCTCTGGCTTCATTACTCCATCTAAAAGTTCGATGTGCAAAGTGAATTTTTATTTTGTATTGGTTAAAAAGTTCGGTCCTCAACACACCAACCTGTTCCCCCTGAGAAATTGAATTTGTTGAAACGTAGCAACATTGTGTCTTATATTCTTTTGATTGAGAAAGATACTGAGCTGCCCGTATATACCAGGCTGTTACAAAATCCAGAATGCCTGTACCATTTACCCCAGAAAAAACCAGGTCAATATCTTCTTCTTGTTGATGATTTTGATAATGATGTCCAAGAAAAGGCGGATTCCCATAGATATAATCAAACCGCGGTTCCTTCTGTTCCCACGGAACTGGCTCAATCATGCTTTGCCAGTCAACCCGGAGGGCATTGCCGCAAACGATGTTCGGGCTTTTGCGCAAGGGCAATCGAAGGAAATACTGGCCGAAATCTTCACTCACGCGCATGTTCATCTGGTGGTCCATGAGCCACATGGCCACCTGTGCGATCTGCGAAGGGAATTCTTCAATCTCGATTCCGTAGAAACGGTCCACATCCAGCTTGATCAGTTCCAGTACATCAAAAACCTGCTGCCCTTTTTGAAGATTTTTAATGATCTCGTGTTCGAGCAAACGCAATTCACGATAAGAGATTACCAGGAAATTTCCGCAACCGCAGGCAGGATCAAGAAAACGAAGGGATGCCAGCTTATCATGGAATTGTACCAGTTTGTTCCGGTTATCTTTTGCCACTTCAAATTCTTTCCAGAGATCATCCAGGAAAAGCGGTTTGATCACTTTCAGGATATTCTTTTCAGAGGTATAATGAGCGCCGAGATTTCTTCTTTCCTCAGGATTCATCACGCTTTGGAAGAGAGAACCGAAAATAGCCGGTGAAATTTTCCCCCAATCCAGGCCGGTGCATTCCATGAGAATTTCCCGCATGGAAGTATCAAAGGAAGCGGGTGGTAAACCTTCCTCAAAGAGTTTCCCGTTCACATAGGGAAAGGCAGCCAGCTCTTCATCAAGGTTAAGCAGTCGTTTTTCCTTAGGCGTATTCAGAATATAAAAGAGCGAGGCAAGGTGATGGGCCAGGTCGCTTCCATCTTCCTTGGTTTTATTTTCAAGATAATCATGAAACAGATCCTTCTCAAAAATGCTGGTATCTTCTGCAAAGAGGCAAAAGAGAAGTCTTACGAGGTAAACTTCCAGCGGATGGCCGGCATATCCGATCGCCTTCAGCCGGTCGTGTAATTTACCCATCAATTCCGCTGCCTTGATATTTACCGGGTCCTGTTCCCGGAAGGTGTGTTTCAAATACCCGGCAATAAACCCGAATTCCTCTACATTTTTATAAAGATCCTTTAATTCAAAATCGTGCCGGTGACCTTCTTCCATTTCAAACAACCGGAAACGGGCAAAATCAGAAACCAGGACGTACTTTGGTAACTCATAATTCTTCAGACCCGGAAAATAATCAAGCGCTTGCTTAAAGGCTTTATCGAGATCTTTACCCCTGGATTTGTGTTCCACCAGGATCGTACCTTTCCAGAGGAGGTCAATATAGCCGGTGGATTCATCCAGTCGTTTGACCGGTTTTTCGAAGCTGGCGACTTTACGTCGGGAAACCCCGAAAACATTAAAGAATTCGTCCCAAAATGTTTTTGCTTCCGCCTCTTCGCTCGAAACATCTTCCAAATCTTTTGAGAACCGGATAGCGCGGTTTTTTATTTCATTCCAGGAGAGGGGCATCCAAATAAATTAGGTGTTCAAAGTTATGAAATTTATATATACCTGAACGGAATTCAATGATGCATAAATTAACTTCGAAAAGGGTGGCCACGCTGAACAGCCATCATGAAAAGCATAATCGACCAAGCCCCGGAAGGGGTGGAATAGGTGAAAAACTACGTACCTATGGAATAATCCGGAATCGCACCTAATCAAATTTGGAGGTTATTCCGATCAGGAGCTTCGCCCTTTCGGGGCTAAAGGGACTTGACGAGCCAGACAGCTGATGAACTCACGAACTCGTCAACTCATCAGCGCCAATCCGTGACACGTAACGGGTAACGCGACACCATTAGCAATTAACTCTTCATCACCTAATCAGCTAACTTGTGGGATGTGGGAGACTTGAACTCCCGACCTCATGCGTGTGAAGCATGCGCTCTGAACCAACTGAGCTAACATCCCTTGGCACTGCGAAGGTAAATAATTTATTTCAATCATCAGCTCATCAGCTCATCAACTCCTAAGTAGTATTATCATTTCCCATGATTCTTGTTTGTTCATTTCTTTTGATGTCCAAAAGAAACGAACCAAAGAAAAAGACAGCCTGGGCTTTTCGATGACCCACCGAAAAACCCTACGGCCTAAAAAGAGCATCTTTGATTGGAGAATTGTTTATGGTTAATTGTTATTTGTGATTGGTGATTGGTGACACGTAACGCGTAACGCGTCAGGTTTTCTCAGTCCAAAATCATTAACAATTAACCCTACCCTATCCTAAAGAATCTGTCTCAAAATCTCTGTGGTTCTCCGTGGGTTCTACGTGTACCTCCGTGTTATGAATAAAATGTTTCATAGATACCTGAGGTTGATGGATTGCAAGAACATTCTCCCGGGATTCTTG
>JBBRTX010000032.1:0-14849 GCA_038244085.1 Bacteroidales bacterium
CGGATGACGCGGATGTTGCGGATTTACGCGGATTTTTTAGAACGCGGATGACTCGAATGTTGCGGATTTACGCGGATTTTTCAGAACGCGGATGACGCGGATGTTGCGGATTTACGCGGATTTTTCAGAACGCGGATGACGCGGATGTTGCGGATTTACGCGGATTTTTTAGAACGCGGATGACTCGAATGTTGCGGATTTACGCGGATTTTTCAGAACGCAGATGACGCGGATGTTACGGATTTACGCGGATTTTTCAGAACGCAGATGACGCGGATGTTGCGGATTTAGGCGGATTTTTTAGAACGCGGATGACTCGGATGTTGCGGATTTACGCGGATTAATTTTATAAAAAGAAAGAACTGACAAGCCTTTCCATGGGTCAGATTTTGTTTTAATTTTGAATTTCCGGAAGGATCTGCCTGAAAAAACGCTTTTTATGACAAAACTGATCACCAGTATTCAGAATCCGCTGATTAAAAACGTCCTTCTTTTGACGGAAAAGCCCCGCGAACGGAAAGACCAAAACCTGGTTGTGGTTGAAGGTTCGCGAGAGATCAGCCTGGCAGCCTCTTCGGGCTTTGTAATCACAAACCTGTTTTTCTGCCGGGATATGGCCGATGCTTCATTGATCCGGGAATTGACAGATCTTGCTGGTCCCGGGTCAGAAATAATTGAAGTATCCGCAGGGGTATATAACCGGATGGCCTATCGCAGGGATCATGAAGGGTTGATTGCGCTTGCTGTTCCGAAGAGACTATCGCTGGATGACCTGATCCTGCGGGACAATCCCTTAATCCTGATACTGGAAACCGTTGAAAAGCCGGGAAACCTGGGGGCACTGTTGCGGACTGCCGACGCCGCCAACCTGGATGCGGTGATTGTTTGTGATCCCCAGACCGACATTTATAATCCCAATGCCATTCGTTCCAGTATCGGCTGCATTTTTGCCATGCCCACGGTCAGCACCACGAGTGAAGAAGCCATTGCCTGGCTGCAAAAAAGCAATATCCGGATCTTCGGGACTGCCCTCACGGCCACTCATTATTATCATGAAACCGATTTTAAAGTCCCGTCAGCTATCGTGATGGGTTCTGAAGCCTCTGGTCTGACACAACTATGGCTCGAAGGGGCAGATGACCTGGTCAAAATACCCATGAATGGCAAGATAGACTCTATGAATGTTTCGGCTTCTGCAGCCGTCGTGGTCTTTGAAGCAATGCGACAAAGAGGATTTAATAACGCTCGTCCTGATCTTTCAGTGTAAGGAAGCCCCTTGGCATGCGGCTGGTGAATTCAATGGTCTCCCCTGTCGCCGGATGGATCATGCTGAAAAAATAGGCATGAAGCCGGATTCTTCTTTTTACGTTGTCCTTTGAACCATACCTCCAGTCACCAATGATCGGGCAACCGATGTCGGAAAGTTGTACCCGGATCTGGTTTTTCCGCCCGGTTTCAAGTTGAACCTCCAGCAAGGTAGTTGAAGGAAGGCTCTTCACCGTTTTGTAAAAGGTGACTGCCAGTTTGGCTCCCTCCTGCTGTCTCACTGAAAACACCTTCTGATCGGGGCCTTCTTTCAGCCAGCTTTCCAGCCGGTCTTCTTCTTTGGGCGGCTTTCCGGCAACCAGCGCGTAATATTTTTTCTTTGTCTCCCGCCAGTCATCCTTGACCCTATCCTGGATGGGTTCTGTTTTCACAAAAAGAACAATCCCCGAAACTTCCCGGTCGAGACGATGAACAACAAAAATCCGTTCTTTTCCCTTCGACCGTTCCTTGATAAACTCCAGCAATTCCTTGTAAAGTGAAGTCCCGGATGAACCTTTTTCCGCATGAGTCAGGATGCCGGCAGGTTTATCGACCACCAGCAACACATCATCCTCGAAAATGATGGGAAAAGGAGCGTTCATATGCGAGCGGGGCGCCTTGAAACGCGTATATTCCACCACTTCGCCTGGTTGGACGACCGTCGTCATTTTGGTAACTTCTATCCCGTTAATCGTAACCGATCCGTGAAGGATGATCTTTTTCACCATTGATCTGGATGCGGTTTTAAATTCTTCCAGCAACAGATCGGACAGCACTATTTCTTTATCGACATGAATCTTCATAACAATTTAATTTTTATCCACACTGGCTGATGGTCGGAGTTTTTAAAAGCAAGCCGAATGGTTTTTACCTGCAACACAGATATATTCGGTGAAACCACAAAAAAATCAATGAGGGTGGTTTTAGTTTTTCCCGGCTGGTATGGTTTGTCAACATCCCGGTTGGTGGGAATCGCCGGATCATAGGCAAAAACCCATCCTGAAAAAACCAGGTCATTCAATGGCGGGACGATCTCTTTCATTTCTCTGGGCCTGACCCTGTTATTACCCGATGAAATCCACCAACCCGGCGGGTTCAGGTTCCAGTCGCCTCCTGCCAATACATAGTTCCCTTCACGGAATTCTTTTTGCGCATATTTTTCAAGCATGGCCATTTCCTTTTTCCTCAGGCGTCCGTCCTCATCAAAAGTGGAATTGTGGGTATTGATCACCACGAGGTACTTTCCGTTTTCCAGTTTGTATTTCATGAGGATAAAACACCGCTGAAGGAAAAAAAGTTGTTTCGGCCAGGAGAACCCGGTCCCGAAATCGATCCTGAAAGAGGATTCCGGCAGATACCGTGTGAAAACCGCAATTCCTGAAACGACTCTTCCCATCGGGGCATTTATCGGAACCGGAACAAAACGGCAGTCGTAATTTTTTGCAAAGTAACCGGCGTGCTCCGTCAGCTTCTTCCCGATCTCTGTTACCTCATCCCTGAAATAGCTTCTTTTGGCATGCCGGTCTGCCTCCTGTAGAAAAATAAAGTCAGACGAATCAGCCTTGCCGATCTCTTCGGTGATACCCGAAAAATAGCGGTTGAATTCCTCCTCTTCCGGCCGGACTCTTTTTCCTCCTTCATAAAAAAAATCCATATCCTTCCCCAGCCCGCCGTACCCTATATTCCAAGAAAGAAAAGAAAATTCATCTCCGGAAAGGGTCCTGGAGGTCTTTCCCTCAGGAAGCAAAATCTCTTTGGGTTCAGGCCTGTACGAAAAAACAGTCAGCGTTATCAGGAGAAACACCAGAACAACCAAAGGGATAAGCAGCACGATAACTAAGGTGATGACTCTCTTATTCAAAATAGAGGGTTTTTACACAACTGATCAATAATTTACTATTTTTACGGGTTCAACCAAAGCCGCCCATCATGCCGATACTCGGATCGATCATCAAAACAGCGTATTCTCTGCGGCAATTCCCGATCGATTTCATGAAAAACCTCAATCCCGTTCTCGCTCAGAAAAAGGAATTGCGGAAATTACTATCAGCAGCGCAAGATACGGCTTTTGGAGAACATTATCAATTCGCGGAACTACTCGAAGCCAAGGATATCGTCACAGCATTCAGGGAAAAAGTACCCGTTCATGACTATGGATCCATGTTCAAAAACTGGTGGTACCGAAGCCTGAATGGGGAATCCTGGGTGACCTGGCCGGGTAAGGTAAAATACTTTGCCTTGACCTCCGGAACATCCGAGTCGTCATCCAAACATATCCCGGTAACCGAAGAGATGCTCTCGGCCATAAGGCGGGCCAGCATCCGGCAACTGGTAATGACCACCAAATACAATTTTCCGCCTGAATTTTATGAAAAAGGGATTCTGATGATCGGCGGAAGCACCCATCTGCAGTATAACGGCACCTATTATATCGGAGACCTGTCCGGCATCACAGCCTGTACGATTCCTTTCTGGTTTCAACACTTTTATAAGCCCGGCCGGAGGATTTCCCGGGAAGAAGAATGGAGTGTAAAGCTGAACGATATCGTTGAAAATGCCCCCAAATGGGATATTGGAATCATTGTCGGCGTTCCTGCCTGGATTCAGATCATCCTTGAAAGAATCATCGACCATTACAAAGTGAAAAACATTCACGAGATCTGGCCGAATCTTTCAGCGTACGTGCACAGCGGGGTCTCCTTTGCTCCCTATGTCAACAGCTTTGAGAAACTGATGGGCCATCCCATCGTTTACAATGAATCGTACCTGGCATCCGAAGGATATATCGCTTACCAACAGGCCGGAAATGAATCTATGTCGCTGATCGTAGACAACGGGATCTTCTACGAGTTTATCCCATACAACGACACCAACTTCGACAGCGAAGGCGAGCTGTTGTCTTCGGCCAGCGTCCTTTCGCTCGGAGAGGTGGAAGAAGGCTGCGAATATGCCCTGCTGCTTTCCACCTGTGCCGGCACCTGGCGTTACCTGATCGGGGATGTAATCCGGTTTACCAACAAGGAAGCCTGCCAGATCCTCCATACCGGACGAACCAAGCATTTCCTGAGTCTTTGCGGAGAACATCTTTCGCAGGACAATATGAACCGTGCGATAAAAATGCTGCAGGACGAATTGAATATAAAGATCAATGAATTTACGGTTACCGGGCAAAGTTACGGAACCCTGTTTGCCCATAAATGGTACATCGGGACCGATGATCCGCTGAATGCACGAGTAGCAGCGGAAAAGCTGGATCAATACCTTAAAATACTCAATGACGATTACAGAGTGGAAAGAATTGAGGCGATTCGCGAAGTTTATGCAGAAGTTTTACCTTTGCAGGCGTTTTACGACTGGCTGAAGTGCCAGGGGAAAGAAGGCGGCGCTCATAAATTCCCAAGGGTTCTGAAAAATCACAAACTGGAGCTTTGGGAAGAGCATATTAAAAAATATCAGTAAGGATTAAATTTGGTGCTCATTTCATAAATCACAGGAAGAATTGTTACTCGCTTTCTTTAAAGGAATGATTCTGGGCTTTACGGTAGCCATTACCCTTGGCCCTGCATTGTTTGCACTCCTGCAGACCAGCATCAAGCATGGTGTAAAAACAGGCATCTTCCTGGCCCTGGGCATCTTTGCCAGTGACCTGCTGATCGTGGTGATGGCCGTTTTTGGTGTTTCAGGGATCATCACAAACCCCGATTACAACCTGATATTCGGCATCATCGGCGGCATCGTGATGGAATTCTTCGGGATTTTCACCTTCTTCCGGAAGCTGCCTGAGTCAGACCAGATCCAGGTTCACACCGAAATAAAAGTCAAACGCCCGGGATCCATCCCTTATTTCTTTAAAGGATTTGTCCTGAATATTGCAAATCCTTCTCTCTGGTTCTTCTGGGTCACCGCAGTGGTTTCCATTAGCGCAACCTACAATGGCCCCAGGAAAAACGAACTGGTTGCTTTCTTCTTTTTCGGTGCCCTGGCCACCATCTTTACGACAGATATCCTGAAATGCTTCCTGGCAAAACAGATTAAAATACTTGAGAAGCCCAGCGTAAAACGTTGGGTGAACCGCATCGTGGGTATCCTTTTCGTGATCATCGGAATTATCATCATTTCCGGTACCATCTATACCTATTATCACCACGAGCCGGCATCGTTTCACACTCATTAATTAACCCTACTCAAATGGAAACAAAATCTTATAAAAACTGGTGGTTTCTGGCCGTAAACGGACTGGTTGCCATCCTTTTCGGTGTTCTGCTGGTCTTCTTTACAGAGGAAACCGTTCAAACCATCATCTTCTTCAGTGGCCTGGTGATCCTGGTCTCCGGGATCCTGCTTTTCCTTCTTTCCATTCGGCAACTGAAAAGAGACAAGAGCATCGCCCTGCTGATGTTTCAATCGGTACTCAGCATTGCCATCGGACTGATCATGCTGATATTTCAGGACAAGACCGTTGCCTTTTTCCTCATCATCATCGGGGTTTGGGCCATTGTGGTGGGTATCCTTCAGTTGGTCATCCTCATCAACGTGGGAAAGGCACTGAAAGGAAGAAATGTCCTGCTTTTTAACGGCCTGCTTACCATGGCCCTCGGGGTATTCCTGATCCTGAAACCATTGGTCTTTGCCGACCTGATGGTTAAGGTGGTAGGTTCATTATCCATTTTGCTGGGAATCGGAATGATCCTTCTTTCTTTCCTCCTGAAGAATACCTATCTCAGGGTAAAAACTCCGGGAGAGAAAGGCCCGTTTCCGAAAGATTAAACTCAGATCGTCCTGATCAGCTTATCAAATTCCGCCTTGAAATTGGATCCGATGGGGATATACTGATCCCGGATCTTCACCTGGTTTCCTTCGATCAATTCCACTTTCGCCAGAGAGACGATGAAAGATTTGTGGATACGCGGGAAGCTTTTTACCGGCAGCAGGTGTTCGATATTTTTTAACGACTGATAGCTGACGATCATCTTATCGGTGGTAAATATCTTCACATAGTCTCCCAGCGCTTCAATGTAAAAAATCTCATCGAGGTTTACCCGGTAGGTTTTTTTACTTGATTTGATAAAGATGAAATGATCCTCAGTCATTTCTGCCGTCGATCCCTCCGTTGGGAAACTAACACGGTTGAGCAGGATTTCTTGTGCCTTCTGCACGGCTTTCAGGAACCGCTCAAAGGAAAAAGGTTTCATCAGATAGTCAACCACGTTCAGCTCGAAGCCCTGGATGGCATATTCGGCATAAGCGGTTGTGATGATGACCAGGGGCGGGTTCTTGAGCGTTCGCAGCAAATCCAGCCCGCTCAGCTTTGGCATATTGATATCGAGAAAGATGAGATCGACTTCCTTCTCGTTTAACAGACTGATCGCATCAATTGCCTGATTACACCTGCCCACTACTTCCATAAAAGGCAGATCCTCCAGAAACCGCTCGATGACCCGCTGTGCAAGTGGCTCATCATCAATAATCAGGCATCGGACCTTCATCTTGTATCAATTTTCAGTTCTACCTTAAATACAGTTCCTACATCTTCGATGGTCAGCTTGTGTTTGTCCGGATAAAGCAACTCCAGTCGTTTTTTAACATTGGCCAACCCGATTCCATCGATCTTCTTCAACCCGGGCGAACGCTCCGGATATTTGTTATTCTCAATCCGGAATGTCATTTCATCGGGATGCGAAAGATTGATATAGATATGGATAAACGCCGGAATGTGATTATCCTTTGCAACATGCTTGAATGCATTTTCCACAAACGGGATGAGTAATAAAGGAGCCACGTTCATTCCGGTATTTTCCCCTTCTATTTTCAGATCCACCTCCAAACTTTCATCGGTTCTTATTTTCTCCAGGTAAATGTAATTCTTCACGAAGTCGAGCTGCCGTTCCATCGAAACCATGTCGTCGGCCGATTCGTAAAGGATATACCGCATCAGCTCTGACAGCCTGAGGATGAGTTCGGGCGTCTTTTCGGATTTATCCAGGCTGAGCGCATACATGCTGTTCAGGGTATTGAAAAAGAAATGCGGGTTTACCTGGGCTTTCAGCACTTGTAGTTCTGACTCGATATTTTGCCGTTCTACCTCCTTTATCCTGAGCTGGGCGTCCTGAAGTGCCATCGAATCTCGGGTAAAGGTGATGAGGGTTGTAACCACCAGGAAGATCAATGCCAGGATAAATTCTGCTATGGCTTCCGAGAGATAATTGGGATGAGCCCCTTCCAGGAATCCCGTAAGCAGGAAATTCAGGAAGATGAACAGAAAGATGTTGAGCAGTTGAAGGAAGGCAAATAAGATGAACTTCCGCCGGTTGAAGAAAACCGGGATGAGCCAAAAGACATTGAGGTAAACAGAAACGGCCAGCAGGATCATGGTCGACAGGATACTCGTAGCCAGCGTCAGATTCAGTTCCGAGAAACTAAACCCCCTGTTATAAAAGATCAGCACGGAGAACAAAACCATACTGACACACCAGAAAAGAAGATGGGAAATGATCTTTCCGAATAGTTTATTTCTCATTATTCCCTTCATCATACTGCATTGGAATGACAAAAATGCACATTATGTTCCTATTATTAAAGCTTTTTAGATAAATGTCCCTGAAAACTTGTTAATCAGATCCTTTTGTGAGGTAAAGGGCAAAACGCTTCATCTTTAAAAACCTGTGACTTGACGATTATATAAGCCATTGATCAAAAAAAAATCAGCTACATGATAAATCGTTGTAATATTGCATTTCTTAAAAATTCCTTAAACAAACAGAAGTGTAATTATGAAAAGAATTTCTAGATTTTTTGCCGGGTTGGTCATAATAATTCTGACCGGCACACAGACTTTCGCGGTGAATCCGCCCGATGAGGGCATGTGGTTACCCATTTTGGTGGAACGGCTGAATTTTGTTGATATGCAGAAGATGGGCCTCCATCTTACCGCTGCAGAGCTTTATAGTATCAATCATTCCAGCCTGAAGGATGCCATTGTCGGCCTTTCAAACGGAGGTGCCAACGGTGGTTTCTTTTGTACTGCCGAGGTGGTTTCCCCACAGGGACTGCTTTTTACCAATCACCACTGCGGATACAGCGCTGTTCAGAGCCATAGCAGCACCGAACATGATTATCTCACCAACGGTTTCTGGGCAAAGAATTACAGCGAAGAATTATCCAATGACGGAATGAGCGCTTCATTTCTGATCCGCATGGAAAACGTTACCGATTCGGTAATTCCTTTCCTTTCCGATACGCTGAAAGAATCTGCAAGGAGTGAAAAAGTGAAAGACCTGACTTCAAAGATGAAAAAACGTGCTGCAGAAGGCGGAAAATATGAGGTAAGCGTGAAATCTTTCTATGGCGGGAACGAATATTACCTTTTCGTTTTCAAGACGTACAATGATGTCCGTCTCGTGGGTGCACCTCCTTCATCCATCGGGAAATTTGGCGGAGATACCGACAACTGGATGTGGCCACGCCATACTGGCGACTTCTCCATCCTTCGCATCTATGGCGATTCTGTGGGCGCACCAGCAGCATACAACCTCAATAATATCCCGATAAAACCCGCTTACCATCTTCCCATCAGTCTGAAGGGCATCAAAAAGAATGATTTTGCGATGATCTGGGGTTATCCCGGCAGCACCTCCCGTTATCTGACCACCTATGGCGTTGAATACAATATGAACACATTTTATCCCACGTTGGTCGATCTTTTCGGCAAAGAGCTTGAGGTGATGAAAGAAAGAATGGATGTAGACAAAAAGGTAAAAATTGAATATGCAGCCAATTATGCAGGCATTGCCAATACCTGGAAAAACTTTATCGGACAAACCAAGATGCTCCGTAAGAATAAGGTGGAAGATAAGAAAAAAGCCATCGAAGATCAGTTTGTTGCCTGGTACAGTGCCAATCCCAACAGACAAAAAAAATACGGTGATGTACTTTCCAACCTGAAAGCCGGGTATTCTAAACTCAACATCGTAGCTGTTCCTTTCTTCTACGCCAATCTTGCGGGGCTAAACCTTCATGCGGTGAGCCTGGCCAGCCAGTTCAGTTCTATGAAAGCTGCACTTGAGAAAAAAGACAAAGGAGCGATCAAAGAAACCGGCGAAACCTTAAAAGGTGTGGTTGCCGAACATTTTAAAGAGACCGATCAGGCTGTTGAGAAAAAGAAAATGTCGGAAATGCTGAAATTGTATCGCCGCAATGTTCCACAGGCTGACCTGCCTTCGGTTTTTGCCACCATCGACAAAGAATACAAAGGCGACATCGATGCCTTTACCAATGATGTGTATGCAAAATCCATTTATGCAACACCGGAAAATGCCAATGCATACCTGGACAAACCTTCACTGAAAAAAATGGAGAAAGACCCGGTTTACAAGATGTACAATTCCTTCTCGGAATCAATGATGAAAGGCATGACCGCTTACCGTGAAGCCAGCGTGGCGGTAAGTGCCGCAAACCGCCTATTCATCAACGGTTTAAGAGAGATGAGTCCGAATAAAGTCTTCTATCCCGATGCCAACTCCAGTATGCGCATGACCTATGGCAAAGTACTGGACTATTTCCCGGCCGATGCCGTTTCCTATAACTACTTTACCACGCTGAAAGGGGTTATGCAGAAGGAAGATCCGACCAATGATGAATTTATCGTTGAAAAGAAACTGAAAGACCTCTTCAAGGCCAAAGATTACGGCCCCTATGGCGAAAACGGCGAAATGGTAACCTGTTTCCTGACCACAAACGACATCACCGGGGGTAACTCCGGAAGCCCGGTCATCAATGGCGACGGCCAGCTGATTGGTCTTGCCTTCGATGGCAACTGGGAAGCCATGAGCGGCGACATCATGTTCGAACCCGACCTTCAGCGGACCATCAATGTGGATATCCGTTATGTACTTTTCATCATCGACAAATTTGCCGGTGCCACCAACCTCGTCAACGAACTGACCCTGGTTAAATAAAATTTCCTTTTCTTTCAAATGAAAAACCGCCTCAAAAGGGCGGTTTTTTTTTAACTTGCTGTCTGAAAGGTCTGTCTCAAAAATCAAAATGATGAAGCGCATTTATTTACCGTTCCTCGCCGTTGTTTTAATCACCTGGACGGCTCTCGCCCAAACGGGTTCAATCCCGCAACCGGGATTGCCAAAAGGAAACCCAACCGATTTGATTCTCCATCATACCGGATATAGTATTGGGTACAGCAAAACCTACCATATCGCCGAATGGGTGGCCTACGAGCTTAGTGCAGAAGAAACCCGTTCGGTGGTGAAAAGAACCAACCGTTTTGTCCCCGATCCCCTTTTGTCATCCGGTTCGGCAACCAACACGGATTATCATCGGGCAGGATACGACAAAGGGCATCTCGCGCCCTCTGCAGACATGTGTTACAGTCAACAAACCATGGCAGAGTCGTTTTACCTCTCCAACATGTCGCCACAGACACCTGCCTTTAACCGCGGCATCTGGAAACAACTGGAAGAACAGGTCAGAAATTGGGCCATCGACGAAAAAGCCGTATATATCGTAACGGGACCTGTCCTTACCAGCGGGCTCCCAACGATCGGACCTCACAGAATAACCGTTCCAAAATACTTTTATAAAGTGATCCTGGATTATACCCAACCGGAGCTGAAAAGCATTGGCTTTATCATCCCAAACGAAGGATCAACGCTGCCGTTGAAACATTTTGTCGTCTCTATCGACAGCGTAGAACAGGTTACCGGTATCGATTTCTTTTACGCACTTCCTGACGGAGAGGAAAAGATCATTGAACGAGCGTCTGACGCAAACCAATGGAGTTGGAAGGGAACGAGATCGAAACAGGATAAGGATTGATATTTGTAAAGAACTGGCCAATAATGCAAGAAAAATTGTTCGTTGTTTTGTTCTTTTTTGAATATTTGCATAAGTATTTTTAACCGTAATCACTAAAAACCCATAGATATGAAAAAACTGATCGTTTTAATCCTGTTGGCCCTTCTCTTTACTGCGTCACAAGTCTGGTCGCAGGGAGCCTCCCTGACCGTATTCTCTGCCAATGGAGAGAAATTTACGCTTGAAGTGGGTGGCGATAGCCAGAATGCGAAACCCGAAGCCCGGGTTTATACCGAACACCTGGGTGGTATGATGATCAAGATGAAAGTGTTTCCCGAAGATGTCTCCATCCCCCCCGTTTCCAAGTCCGTCATGAACAAACCCAATGGCACTTTTATCTATGTACTGCAAAAGGATGCAAAAGGAAAGTACACCCTTCAATCCACGGATACCGACTGGAGCAGTGAGGTGAAAACCGGAAAGGAGACGGAAAAAGAGGCGGAAGCAACACCTCCGAAGAAAACCGAAAAGAAAAAGTCAGCCCAGGTCGAAAAAGAAGTCCCGGCAGAAAAGGGAGACCGTTGTAAATCGCCCATGACCGACCCGGATTTTTACGCCTCCCTGGCGATGTTATCCAATGCGCCTTTCGATGGTTCCAAGCTCTCCAATGCCAAGAATATGGCCAAGAAAAATTGCCTCACTTCCACACAGGTACGTGACGTGGTTCATGTTTTTGACTATGAAAAGTCAAAACTCGAATTCGCCAAATTTGCCTATGAGCTGGTATATGATCCGGCGAACTACGATAATGTCAATGATGCTTTGAGAAGCAGCTCTGTTACCGAATTGAAGCGATATATCGATTCAAAGGGAAAATAATCAGCCCGGGATCCATAACAGGATCCGGTTAAAAAATCCTGAATCCGAGAATTAAGGAGTACCGCGTGTAATTTGAGCTAAGGTAAACCGTCTCAACAGGATTGCGGTTTGTATAATAACGGAACTCCGCACCGAACCTTTTCCAGTTCATCCCAGCTCCGCCGGCTAATCCATTCTTCAGATGGAGACCCGGCTGCGACGAACCTTCATAGTAAATGTCCGAATTGGGTGAAGCGTTGGTCCGGCAATGAAAAATGCATTCACGAAAAATGTAAGACTCTTTTTGGTATGAATATAATACCTGAGACCTATGGGAAATTCAACGGTATAGAGTTTGGCAATCATCTTCTGATTTCCGCTTACTTTACTCCCGCTAAAATACTGGAAAGTCGGTTCCAGAACAAGGGCCAGGCTCTTATGGGTATAGGGGAAAATTAATTCCGGCTCAATCCCAATCCGGAATCCTGCCTGGGTGCCAAAATCAAAATCTACCAGCGCGATTAACGAATTGTCCACTGCGACTGAAGTTATATTCAGTCCGGGCGTGATACGAAGGTGAAAGGCCCCATTCTCACGCTTGCGGTGATAAACGGAATAACCCGAGTTCTTTTCTTTATTATAATCGATAAACAATCGGGATAAGTCATCAAGGTCATAAGTAAGTTTATCAACGGTGGTAACATTGATACTAATGCCATACATCGCGCTCAATATCTGGTTGCGGAAGAGATTATTGGTTCCCATCTGGTATTGATGGTTCATTTCGATCCTGAAACGTTTGTAAACAAGCTGCTGAATGGAAGTATTTCCCACTTTAAAGAAAAAGCGTTCCATCCCCGGGATTTTGTAATGATAGAGGGTTGCCTCCCCATCGACGAGCACCGCGAGAAAAACCAATTGCTTTGACCAGACCGGGTTTTTTTCATCACTGGGGTTCTGTTCATCGTCGCTGGAAGCATCAATCATTACTTCGCTGCTGATAAACCGATTCCCGTCGTAAATCCCGAATTCATTTACATCTTTCGGCTGTGCGACAAAAAGAACGCCCGATTCAGAGAGTTTGTACGAAAATTCAGCCGGAGTCTTCGCCCGGGCAACATTCTTAATCAGGCATTCAACACGGGCATTCTGGTGGTCGATAAAATACCCTTTATCAAATCTTGCCTGACCATTTGCCATTACAGCAATGAGTATAAGGATTACGAGTAAAACCTTTGTTTTCATAAATCGGTGGAGTTTGTTGGAGTGGCGAAAGTAGAAATAAATTTCCGGAACTACTATATAATCATACGGCTCCATGGACTTTTGTTCTCCCATTCACCAATCATCCAACCGCTTTCCGAAAATATTTTTCCCCCGGATTTTTTGTTTTGAGTATTTTTCGTACTTTTGCCGTCCGTCATTCCTCCTTAGCTCAGTTGGTTAGAGCATCTGACTGTTAATCAGAGGGTCGCTAGTTCAAGTCTAGCAGGGGGAGCCTCGGAATCAGCCACTTACGATCGTTTTCGTAGGTGGCTTTTTTCATTTACCACAAAATTTGCCACATAACTATTTTGGAGGTGCCCAAACAAATATAATTTTAGAATACTGATTGTCAAAGTGAATATTTTTCAACAAAGTTCAAGTGATAGGTCGAATTGTTGTTTGTAATTCTTTGACAGGAGGTCTTTTCAATTTGTATTTATGGATTTAAAACCAATCGGAGTCCTCTTTTTCCCTTGCTCAAAATCTTTATCATCCTGATTGTAGATTGCCGTGAGTGTCATTGGCTGATTGAAACTTGTTGTGAATCCTAATTTTCGAGAAAGCAGTTGTGCTTTCTCAGTTTCTAACTCCTTGAACTCATACTTGGCTATCAACCTTCCTTTTCTCATCAAAGCATTATCCACCCTTGAAATGTCGGTATTGAAAGAACAAATTATCTGAATATTCAGAAAGTCGGAAAGTAACCCATCGGAAATATTAAGCAACGCTGTTACTGGTGAATGCCCATCTTTCTCTCTGTCAATTACAATGTTTTCAGCATCTTCTATGACGAAAATCGAATTTGGGTTGTCAATCAGGATTGAAATCAGGTCAGGATTAGTAACCGCACCTGCCATATTAGGTGGCAAAAATATTACATCCTTGTTCAGGGTGGAGATCAGGTAGCGAATATATGAAGTTTTACCAGTTCCTGGTTTACCGTGCAGTAGCACCAGCCCCTTGTCGTTTTTCTTTGAAAGTCGTTTGAGAATAATATGATGGATTTCTTTAAAATCATCGTTGTAGTTATCATCGATGTTTACCTTGGGCTTTGTAATTTGCAATGATTTAGTACCAATACCGTATTTACCGTTCACCAATAAGGAAATCTCTGGCTTCCGCTTCGTTTTGCGTTCCTTAAACTTTTTGATATGGGCAATGATAGTTTCGACAAATCCAATGTTGGTCCTACGAAATAGAAATCTCACCACAGAATTATTTGTGTCAAAATCTACAAGCAGGTCATCATATAGAATATAGAAAAGATCATCGTACTCTGCTTTTTTATTGCTGCTGAAGTAGACCTTATCAAAATAAAAATCCCTGATATCGGCTTTGTAATTTTCCACAAACCACTTGTTCGCTCTCTTACAGTCAATTCTTGTTTCGTGAATGAAATTTGGGATTGAGTTGAAGTGTGCCATAAATAAATTGAACTCATTCAGATATGAGTGATTTCTTTCTGCAAATACTGTCAGCTTCCCTGAACTTCGGCCATTTAAAATTAGAGTAAAAACTAATTTTATTTGAACTTTGCCTTATGAAAAAAACACGATTTACAGAAAGCCAGATCATTTCGATTCTGAAACAGCATGAGACGGGTATTAAGGTAA
>JBBRTX010000033.1:0-13586 GCA_038244085.1 Bacteroidales bacterium
CGTAAATCCGCAACATCCGAGTCATCCGCGTTCTGAAAAATCCGCGTAAATCCGCAACATCCGAGTCATCCGCGTTCTGAAAAATCCGCGTAAATCCGCAACATCCGCGTCATCCGCGTTCTGAAAAACACAAAACGAATAACAGAAATTGATTAATCACAATGATACAAGTAGGTAATTTTCTTCTCTTGAAAAGGTGATCAAAAAAAAATATTTCACTTTTTTCTTGACTTTTAAAAATAATTCATACATTTGCGTATTCAAATACCTGAATAGAATGTCAAAGATCTTTAACCTCTCCGAAGCCGCCTCCATTGCCATTCATGGAATGGTATTGATTGCAAGGAATGTAGACGGGATCAATGCGGTAAAGATTGCTGAGTTCACCGGCCTTTCGAAGAATCATATTTCAAAAGTATTGCAGCGTCTGGTTAAAGATAACCTGTTGAAATCGGTCAGAGGTCCTTCAGGCGGCTTCTCCCTGAAGAAGAAACCTGAAGAAATCTCTCTCCTGAGCATCTATGAAAGCATTGAAGGAACCCTTGGCATTACCGATTGTCCTTTCAATTATGAGGTCTGCAATTATGATAAATGCATGATGGGAAATGTGATCAACAAGATGACCCTTGAATTTCGGAGCTATCTACAAAAACAAACGTTAAAAGACTATATGTGATTTTTTTTAAATCTAAACAAGTAAAGAAATACCGAAATAAGTAAGCAAATGAAAAGAAACATCATCCGGATCGACGAAGAAAAGTGTAATGGCTGCGGAAACTGTATTCCCAACTGCCACGAAGGCGCTTTGCAGATCATCGACGGGAAGGCCCGGCTCATCAGCGACCTGTTTTGTGATGGGTTGGGTGCCTGTATCGGTCATTGCCCGGAAGGGGCTATTGAGATTGAAGAACGGGAAGCAGCACCTTATAATGAAACGAAGGTGATGGAGATCATGGTCAGCAAGGGCCGCAATACTATCCTGGCTCACCTGGCTCATCTCCGCGATCATAATGAACAGGGATATTTAGCCGAAGCGATACTATTTTTAAAAGAAAACCAGATTGATATGAGTGAAATAACAGAAACACCGCACGGACAGGATCACGGACATGGATGTCCAGGATCAGCAGCCAGGGATTTCAGGATTGATGAAGAACAGGTTAAGAAATCAACGATGGGCACTGCGTCAGCAAATGTATCCTCAGAACTCCGCCAATGGCCGGTTCAATTGCATTTGTTGAACCCGCAGGCCTCTTATTTCCGAAATGCAGATGTCGTACTTGCGGCAGATTGCGTGGCTTTCAGTATGGGCAACTTCCATTCGCATTTTCTGAAAGGCAAATCACTGGCCATCGCCTGTCCCAAGCTGGATACCAATAAGGAATCCTATGTCGAGAAACTTACTTCTATGATTGCGGAAGCCAAAATCAATTCGCTCACCGTGGTAATCATGGAAGTTCCCTGTTGCGGCGGGTTGCTCCAGATGGCACAGACAGCCAGGACCAATGCCAAAAGGAATGTCCCGATAAAACTTGCCGTGGTGAGTGCCCAGGGAGAAGTTCTCCAGGAGGACTGGATCTGACGCCGAAAAACGATCAATACCAAAATAAGATAATCACAAGATTTCACAACTTGAATCCTAACCATCAAACCCCCCTTAACATGAATACAAAACGACTCTGGATTGGCTTTACGGCCGTAATGCTCATCAGCTTCTCGGTTCTCCTGTTTTTTGGAAGGCAGATTTACCGGGAAAAACCACCGATCCCTTCGGAGGTAGTGACTCCTGACCAAAATGTAGTATTTACCAGTCAGGAAATAAAAGACGGCCAGAATGTATGGCAATCCATCGGCGGTCAGGAAGTCGGCACCATCTGGGGCCATGGCTCCTATGTGGCACCCGACTGGACGGCCGACTGGCTGCACCGGGAGGCACTTTTTCTGCTCGATTACCTGGCAGACACCTCCTATCACAAGACATACAGCGAGCTTCCTGCCGAGCAGCAGGCCATGCTGAAGATCAGGCTGCAAAAGGAATTACGGACCAACACCTATGATCCTGCCACCGACCGGATCGTGGTCTCCCTCCTTCGAGCCAAAGCCATCCGTGCAGTGAGCGAACATTATACTTCCCTCTTCATGGATGATCCCAAACTCAGCAAACTCCGGGACAATTATGCCATCCCACCCAATACCATCAAGGATCCCGAAAGGATGGCCAAAATGAACGCATTTTTCTTCTGGGCTACCTGGGCTTGTGTGACCAACCGTCCCGGAAGTGCGATTACTTATACCAACAACTGGCCTTCGGAAGAGCTGGTTGGGAACCAGGTGACCAGTTCACTGATCCTATGGACCGGCTTCAGCGTGATCATCTTACTGGCCGGTATCGGGCTGATGGTGTGGCTGACAGCTTCCCGGAAGGAAGATACCCTGCCGGCACATCAGTTACCGAAAAATGACCCGTTACTGGGCGGAAAACAAACGGCTTCGATGCGGGCGACATTAAAATATTTTTGGGTCGTTACTGCGCTGATTCTCGTTCAAATCCTGATGGGCGTGATCACCGCACATTATGGAGTGGAAGGGCAAGCTTTTTACGGGTTGCCGCTTTCGAGCATCCTTCCCTATTCCATCTCCCGCACCTGGCATATTCAACTGGCCATTTTCTGGATTGCTACTTCATGGCTGGCCACCGGGCTCTATCTTGCCCCGGCCGTCTCCGGCAAAGAACCACGGTTCCAGGTGTTCGGTGTCAATTTCCTGTTTATCGCCCTGTTGATCATTGTGGTCGGATCACTGATCGGACAATGGTTCGGTATTATGCAACGCCTTGGACTCGTTCAGAACTTCTGGTTCGGACACCAGGGTTACGAATACGTTGACCTGGGTAGATTCTGGCAGATATTCCTCCTGATCGGACTCGTCCTCTGGCTGGTTCTGATGGGAAGAGCGCTGATGCCGGCACTGAAGGCCAGGGCAGAAAACCGGAACCTGTTGATCATGTTCCTGATCGCTTCTGCGGCCATCGCCGTTTTCTATGCGGCCGGTCTTATGTGGGGTCGTCAAACCCATCTTGCCATTGCCGAATACTGGCGTTGGTGGGTGGTTCATCTCTGGGTAGAAGGATTTTTTGAAGTATTTGCTACCGTGGCGATTGCTTTCCTGTTCGTACGACTTGAACTGATCCGCGTCTCCACAGCCACAACCGGCGTTTTGTTTTCTACGATCGTTTTTCTTTCCGGAGGCATCATCGGAACATTCCACCATCTTTATTTCTCAGGGACGCCTGTCGCCATACTTGCGCTGGGAGCCTCTTTCAGTGCCCTGGAGGTTGTCCCGCTCGTACTGATTGGATTTGAGGCGTATAACAGTCTGAAACTCTCGCGGAGCACCGTGTGGATTCGTTCCTACCGCTGGCCGATCGTCTTCTTCCTGTCGGTTGCTTTCTGGAACCTGGTCGGTGCAGGGATCTTCGGCTTCCTGATCAACCCGCCCATTGCCCTTTATTACATGCAGGGACTAAATACCACACCGGTTCATGGTCATGCCGCCCTGTTCGGTGTTTACGGGAACCTGGGTATCGGGCTGATGCTGTTTGTGCTAAAAAGTATGGATCCGGAATTCACCTGGAAAGACCGTTACATCAAATTTGCCTTCTGGGCGATCAATATCGGACTGGCTATGATGATTCTTATCAGCGTGTTGCCGGTAGGCCTTGCCCAAACCTGGGTAAGCGTTAAATACGGAATGTGGTATGCCCGTTCTGCTGACTTCCTGCAGGATCCTACGATTCTTTTCTTCAGATGGCTTAGGGTGATCGGCGATACCGTTTTTGCCCTCGGAGCCCTGTCCCTGGCCTGGTTTATCTTCGGACTCAAAGGAGGATGGTCGGTGGAGAAAAATAACAACAAATTATAACTGAAAAATAACTTTTAACAATCATAATCATGGAAAAAAACATTTTTGATCCCGGTAACATTTTCCGGTTCACGGGCAGTGTCGAATATTCGAAAGACGGCATTGTAAGCAAACGCGTGCTTGACCGGCCTGTAGGAAATATCACCCTTTTTGCCTTCGACAAAGACCAGCGGTTGAGCGAACATTCTGCTCCCTACGATGCTGTTGTGCAGGTAATCGAAGGCCAGGCGGAAATTCAGATCAACCATGCACCTTTTAAACTGAAGGCGGGCGATTCGATCATCATGCCGGCCAATGTTCCTCATGCAGTCATTGCAGAGGAGCAGTTCAAGATGATTCTCACAATGATCAAAGGATAATTATAAAAGTGAATAAAATGAGCGAATTGATTAATAACTCACAACAACGAAAAGAGCTTTTGAAGCATATGATCCTTCAGTTACATGAAGGAAAGGCACCCGAAGAAGTCAAAAAACGCCTGATGGACCTGATGCAGAAGATTCCTTATGGGGAAATCGTGGAGGTGGAGCAGGAACTGATCTCGGAAGGATTACCGGAATCGGAAGTACTCCGGCTTTGCGATATTCACAGCATGGTACTGGAGGACAGTATCGACCTTTCCGGGGCACAGGTGGTTCCTCCGGGACACCCGGTCGATACTTTTCAAAAAGAAAACCGGGAGCTGGAAAAGATCGGAAAAAAGCTGGACGAGCTGTATGAACGGTCGGACGAAATGATGAAGATGATGGGTGCGGAAAAATATATTAATAACCTCCGTTCCCTGTTCAACAGCCTTATGGATGTTGACAAGCATTACCGGCGTAAGGAAAACCTGCTCTTTCCTTTCCTCGAAAATTACGGAATCACAGGTCCACCGAAGGTGATGTGGGGAAAACATGATGAAACCAGGGCTTTCCTGCGGCAGGCAATGGACAGTCTTCTCAACACCGGACCGGTCACGCCTGAATCGATCCGGAACAAGATTCAGTTGTCACTGCAGCCTGCGTCGAAGGCGGTTACCGACATGATCATGAAGGAGGAGGAAATCCTCTTCCCGATGACCATGGATAAGCTGACTGATCAGGACTGGTATGAGATTTACCGGCAAACCAATGAAATCGGGTATTGTATTTACGATCCCAAAATTGAATGGAAGCCGGAAGGTGTTGAGCTGGTTGAGACGCAATCGGCAAATGGAAACAATGTACAGCTGCCAAGTGGACGCTTTTCGGTTGAAGAATTGCTGGCCATCCTGAATACCCTCCCGGTTGATCTTACTTTTGTGGATAAGGAGGATAAGGTGAAATATTTTTCACAGGGAGAAGAGCGCGTGTTCGACCGCAACCGGGCGATCCTTGGCAGGGATGTCAGGATGTGTCATCCGCCCTCAAGCGTTCATGTGGTAGAGCAGATCATCAGTGATTTCAAGTCGGGGAAACAGGACCGATGTCCTTTCTGGATCCAGATGCAGGACAAATTTATTCACATTGAATATTTTGCCTTGCGGAATGAAGCCGGCGAATATCTCGGCACGCTGGAGGTGTCGCAGGATCTGACGGAAAAACGCAAACTGACCGGCGATCAGCGAATCCTCTCCTATAAAAAAGAATTATAATCATCATCAGACAATTTATGCGCTATGGAAACACCCGATTGGATCAGTAAAGAAAACATCAAGGTTACCCTCGATGCCCGGCCGATGCTGGCAGCAGGCGAACATCCGCTCGAGAAGGTTAAAAGTGAAGCAGAAGCCCTGAATCCGGGGGAGATATTCGAAATAATTACTCCTTTTTCTCCCGTTCCGATGATTGAAAAAATGGAGGCACTTGGCTTTGATACCTTCTCCGGAAAAGATGAGGAGGGCATGTTTCATACTTATTTCATGAAACAATAGCCTTCTCCAAGCACTTTTTCAACTCCTTTTTCTTCCATTTTTATGCTCAAAACCATTCGTAAATGGCATAAATGGCCGGGTATCATTTTGACATTTTTTATCCTGGTCTTTGCTTTATCCGGTGTCATTCTGAACCACCGGGAATTGCTTTCATCTGTGGATATCAAACGGAGCTGGCTACCAGGGAATTATGCTTATCATAACTGGAATCTGGGAGCCGTGAAGGGTGCCCTGGAGTTGGACCCTGACCATATCCTGGTGTATGGCAATATCGGAATCTGGCTGACCGATTCTTCGTTTACGCGTTACAAAGACTTCAACCACGGATTTCCAAAGGGAATCGATAACAGGAAAATCTCCTCGCTGGTAAAGACTGCCGATGGGCGGTTATTCGCGGGAACCTTATTCGGTCTGTATCATTTTGAACAGGATTCATGGAAACCGCTTCCATTGCCGGTGAAGGAAAAACGTATCGTCAGGATCCTGGAGAAAGGGGATTCCTTGCTGGTGATGACCCGCTCAAACCTGCTGATGGCTGATCTTTCAGGGAAAGTGATCTCCTTTCGCCTGATCCATGTACCGCCACCTTCTGATGATGATCATAAAACCGGGCTATTCAAGACCCTCTGGGTGATTCACAGTGGTGAGGTTTACGGATTTATCGGGAAACTGATCGTCGATTTTATCGGAATGGTCTTCATCATCATCTGCATCACCGGGCTGATCTGGTTTTTTGTACCCCTCATGTTGAAAAAAGTCAGGACCAACGCTAAAAGCCGGATCCGGACGTTTAACCGCAATTCCCTGCACGTTCATAACTGGCTGGGGTCGTGGTTGCTTCCGGTGCTGATCCTGACCACGCTCACCGGTATGTTCCTTCGTCCGCCACTACTCATCCCCATTGCGAATTCGAAGGTTGGTAAAATCAGGTTTTCCGAGCTGGACAGTCCGAATCCCTGGTTTGACCGGTTCCGTGACCTGTTGTATGACCAGGAAAAGCATATTTTCTATTTCGCCACCAACGACGGGATTTATTTTTCCCCGGATGCGCTTCAGCAACCCTTACTTCCATTCAGCATCCAGCCACCCGTCAGCGTGATGGGCATCACCGTCTTCGAAAAGCGGCAGGACGGATCGCTGCTCATCGGTTCATTCAGTGGGATATTTTTGTGGCATCCGGAAACCGGTGAAGTGTATGATCATTTCACCGGATTACGGTATGAAGATTCCGGACAGTCAGGACCCCCATTCGGAAATATCTCCGTTTCCGGTTGTCTGAGGATAAAATCGTATGAATACATTTTTGATTATGCGGCCGGAGCCATTGGCCTGGGGGAGTCCCCGCCATTTGTGCCCATGCCGGAGATTGTGATGAAAAACAGTCCCATTTCTTTGTGGAATACGGCACTTGAAATTCACACCGGAAGGATTTACGAACCCGTGCTGGGTGAATTTTACATACTGGTGGTTCCGCTCGTGGGAATATTCACCCTCGTGGTTCTTGTATTTGGATTTCTCTCCTGGTGGATCGCACGGAAAAGGAAGAAAAGAACCCTTTTAATCAAAGATCTGGAAGAGGATGATTGAAATTGTATGAGAAAGTGATATTTTTGCTCTTTACCTGATTCCAACTATTGTAAACGTGCACATAAAAAAAATTATCCGATGGCTGGTTCCACCTGATCAATGGCGCCCGACCGTTGCCGTGCTTCTCGGAATTTTTTTCGGACTCGGGGCCTATGCCTTCATTGTTTCAAAAGCCTATTCGTATCTTTCTGATGATCCCAAAGCCTGTGTCAATTGTCACGTGATGAATCCGCAATACGCCAACTGGGTGCATAATGCCCACGGCCGCGTCACCACCTGTAACGATTGCCACGTGCCCCACAGCAATGTATTCAGCAAATATCTTTTTAAGGCAACGGATGGGTTAAGTCATGCCACGAAATTTACCTTCAGACTTGAAAGACAGAATATCATCATGGAGGAGGAGACCCGGCCGTTGGTGCAGGAAAACTGCATCCGCTGTCATGCAAAAGTGGTCAATAAAGAATTTATGATGTCGGTTCAGCCGAATTACAAGAATTATCTGACCGAAAGATATTGCCTGGATTGTCATCGCCAGGAACCGCATGGCTCCGTCAACGGGCTTGCATCGGTTCCCAATGCCCTGATCAACCAGCGGGCTCAAAGTACGGTTGCTTCATGGTTAGAAAATCCCGAAAAATAAAAAAGCATATAATTATCATTCCTATGGAAAAAAATACAAAACGCAAACCCTGGGTCAACTGGGCGCTTTTCTTCGGAACCATGATCATCGTTTTTCTGATCGGACTGCTGGCATCATCTATCATTACCCGAAAAGCAGAAAGGGAATACGTATACAAGCCAAAGGTCAGGATCATTGATGTGGAACCGCGGAATTCGGTCTGGGGCGAAAATTTCCCCAGGGAATACCAAACCTATCTTGAAACCAAAGACACCACCTTCAGGAGCCAGTTTAATGGAAATGCCAACATTGATGAACTGGCCAATGATCCGCGAATGGTGATCTTATGGGCAGGATATGCTTTTTCGAAAGAATATTCCCAGAGCCGGGGTCACTATTATGCGATCACCGATATCCGGAATACCTTGCGTACCGGCGCTCCGAAAGGACCCGATGATGGCCCGCAGCCCAATACCTGCTGGACATGTAAGAGTCCGGATGTTCCAAGGCTCATGAAGGATAAGGGAGAGATGGCCTTCTATAAAGGAAAATGGGCTTCACTGGGGCCCCAGGTGGTGAACTTTATCGGATGTGCCGATTGTCATGACCCCGCCACGATGGATCTTCGGATCACCCGGCCGGCATTGGTTGAGGCATTCAAGGCCATGGGAAAAGATATTACCAAAGCTACTCACCAGGAGATGCGATCGCTGGTGTGTGCCCAATGCCATGTGGAATATTTCTTTGATAAACATAAACCCGGGTCAGAAGGGGTTGCCTTTCTTACCTTCCCCTGGAAAGGAGGCCTGACGGCTGACTCAGCTTTGCAGTTTTATGAAACAGCCGGTTTCTCCGACTTCACCCATCAACTGAGCAAGACACCCATCCTGAAAGCCCAGCATCCGGATTACGAACTCTATACCACCGGTATCCACGCCGACCGAGGAGTGGCCTGCGCTGATTGCCATATGCCTTATATCAAGGAAGGTGGACAGAAGTTCACGAGTCACAAGATCGTGAGCCCGCTGGCCAATATCGCAAACACCTGCCAGACCTGTCACCGCGAAAGCGAAGAATCTCTGCGCGAAAATGTGTATGAACGGCAGGAAAAGGTGAAGGAGATCCGCGACAAGCTGGAAGTGGAACTGGTAAAGGCACATGTTGAAGCCAAAACGGCCTGGGATGCGGGGGCAACGGAAAAAGAGATGGAGCCGATATTGAAGAAAATCAGGGCAGCCCAGTGGTTCTGGGATTATGTGACGGCCAGTCATGGCGCCTCTTTCCATTCGCCCATCGAGGTGAGCCGCCTCATCGCGAAAGGCATGCATGAAGCACAGGATGGCCGCGTGATGATGGCAAGGATACTCGCGAAATACGGGAAAAATGAGGAGATCCCTTATCCCGACATCACCACCAAAGAAAAAGCACAGAAGTATATCGGGCTGGATATACCTGCTTTACAAGCAGAAAAGGCGGTTTTCATCAAAACCATCCTTCCGCTCTGGGATAAAGAGGCAATCGCCAGGGAGAACAAGTGGAAAGTGGTCATTGCACAATAACGAACAATTGATAACAAAGAATGGCGAATAACGAACAACGAACCACCACCAGGTGGGAAGATTATGAGCTGATTGACTCGGGCGGACAGGAGAAGCTGGAGCGTTATGGGCAGTATGTGCTTGCACGGCCAGAACCGCAGGCAGTATGGGCGAAAGCCATGCCGGAGAAAGAGTGGGAAAGCCTTGCCCATGCCAGATACAAGCGAACCAAGGGAATTGATCCGGGCAAGAATGAAGGAATGGAGAAAGGCGACTGGATTCGTAAGCGGCAGATGCCTGACCAATGGATGATCCGGTACGAGTATAAGGAGATGACCCTCAAATTGCGATTGGGTCTTACGGCTTTTGGGCATATCGGCGTCTTTCCCGAGCAGGCAGAAAACTGGCAATACATTTATGACTTTCTGAAAGCGTCAGAGTTTCCTCACGCCCGCGTGCTGAATCTTTTTGCCTATACCGGCGGATCATCACTTGCGGCAAAGGCAGCCGGAGCAGATGTTTACCACGTGGATTCTGTGAAACCGGTCATCAACTGGGCAAAAGAAAACATGGTAGCCTCGGGGCTCAATGATATTCACTGGGTGGTGGAAGATGCCTTGAAATTTGCCAGGCGGGAAGCCAAACGGGGAAACACTTACAAGGGAATCATCCTTGATCCCCCGGCTTACGGAAGAGGTCCGGAAGGAGAAAAATGGTTTCTGCAGGAATCCATCAACGAACTCATCGCCATCTGTAACCAGCTGCTCGAACCCAAAGGGTTTTTCCTGCTGAGCCTTTATTCAATGGGTTTTTCTCCACTGATCAGCGAGAGCCTGGTCATTTCGAATTTTAAGGAGATCAGAAATCCTGTGCGGGGCGAATTGTTTTTTCAGGATAAGGCCGGGCGGAAACTGCCATTAGGCACCATCTTCCGGTTCGAGAAAGAGATCTGAGGCAATCCCGTCGGCAAAGAGCTTTCCTTCATCGGTGAGGAAATAGACCTTGTCTTTTTCAACCATCTTCCCGTTTTGAATGAACCGGGCCGCTTGTTCAATAAATCCTGTGGCGGTTACTTTTCCGAAATCTGCTTCGATTTTTTTTGCACTGCAGCCCCACACGGTCCGCAGGCTTACCATCACATATTCGTTATACCGCTGGATGTCGCTCAACGCCTCCACTTCATAAAACCGGTCGTTGCGGCTGATCTGATCGAGGTATTCGAAGAGATTCGGCACATTCCATTGCCTCGAATGGCCGTTGTACGAATGAGCCGAAGGCCCGAGACCCAGGTAATGCGTTCCGTTCCAGTACAGACTGTTATGCCGGGAGAAGTGCGGTTCGATGCAGAAATTGGAGATCTCGTAGTGGGTGAAACCCGCTTCACGCATCCTTTGCATCAGGATCCTGAACTGCCGTATCATCTGGCCCTCATCGGTTCCTTTAATTTTTTTTCTGCGGATCAGTACGTCGAGCGCTGTTTTTGGCTCAACGGTCAGCGCATAGGCAGAGATGTGCGGAACGCCTGTTGAAAAGGCCCGGCGAAGGTTCTCCTCCCATTTCTCATCAGCCAGCGTTGGAATACCATAAATGAGATCGATGCTGATGTTGCTGAAACCCGCTTCCTGGGCTTCCCTGATAGAATTTTCGGCACTTGCGGCCGAATGGATCCGGTTGAGGTATTCCAGGTCATCATCAAAAAAGGACTGAACCCCGATGCTGAGGCGGTTGATGCCAGTATTGCGGAAATCGCGGAGTATTGCGGGATTCAGATCATCCGGGTTGGATTCCATGGTTATTTCTGCCTCATCAGAAACATTGTAAAATTTCCGGATAGCAGAGAGGATTTCTCCGATTTGAATTGGAGAGAACAGGCTCGGCGTCCCTCCACCAAAATAGACGGAAGTTACCGGATCATCCCCGAGATAATTCCGTTGAAGGAAAATCTCTTCCGCCAGGGCTGCCGGGAATCTGTCGCGATATTTTTCCGTGGCAACAGAGAAAAAATTGCAGTAGTGACATTTCCTTTTGCAAAAGGGAATATGGACATAAATACCTGACAACGATTATTTTTTTAAGATGATGCGGAAGGTAGTTCCCTTGTTCAGGGTGGAGGATTCCACGAAGATTTTGCCTTTGTGGTAGTTATCGATGATCCTTTTTGACAGGGTCAAGCCAAGTCCCCAGCCACGTTGTTTGCTGGTAAAACCGGGGTGGAAAATGGTTTTGAAGCGGGATTTCGGAATCCCTTTACCGGTATCGGAAACGTCAATTTGGACCTCTTTTTCCATCTCTTTGATTTCAATGTTGATCCTGCCCTTTCCCTCCATGGCATCCACCGCGTTTTTACAAAGGTTTTCGATGACCCATTCGAAGAGATGGATATTCAACGGCACGAGAATCTCGGTTCCCTGGCGGGGAGAAATGTCAAACATGACTCTTTGCGACGTCCTGGAACGGATATACGATACCGTGTCGTAGATCAGGTTTACCAGGTTTGTCGGTTCAAGCCGTGCCGCAGATCCTATTTTGGAGAAACGGTCGGTGATGGTTTCCAGGCGGTTTATGTCTTTCTCAAGTTCAAGGACCGTTTCGTCATCGAGTCCTTTCAGTTTGAGCAGTTCCACCCAGCCTACCATGGAAGAGATCGGGGTTCCGAGTTGATGAGCTGTTTCGCGGGCCATTCCGACCCATACCTGGTTCTGTTCCGACCGCCGGGCATTGCTGAACATCAGGTAGGCAATCAGCAGGAAAAGACCGATCACCGTGAATTGTATGTAAGGATAATATCTTAGCTGGGTGAGAAGAAATGAATCCTGGTAAAGGATATAACTTGTCCCGGTTTCAGCAAGCTTTACCTTAAGATATGTCTTGTTCGAAAACATGTGATCGATGGTTTCCCTTACCACCGCCGAATCCGCCATTTCTTTCTCCGCAATATTTCCGTAGGCAATCACCACCTTTCGGGTGCTGTCGGTAATGATAACCGGTACCGAAGCGGAATTCAATACGATTTCCGAAAAGAAAGACTGAATCTGGTTGTTAATGACATCGCGGATATCGGTGAAGATCTTCGAATCCTTATAGTAGAAATAGACTTTTTTATTCTGGATATACCGCGCCACCACCGGCGGGTAGGATGAAAATTCCTCCTTGATCTTTCCTTCAAGCCGATGAACCGAGTCGAGGTTAAAACTTACATTCCTGGCTGAATTGATGTTCCCCTCCTCATCAACCTGGATAACGGGAATCGTGGTATTATTGGAGATGATGTCGAGGTAAAAGTTGAGATCTTCGTTATTACTGGCGGTGATCAGCTTTCGTTGTGCTTCGGCAACCAGGCCAACCCGGCTTCTTTCTTCTTTTTTTATCGAATCAAATAACCGGTTGGTGGAGTTAACCAGGTCGGCTTTCCGGTGAATGGCATCCGCCCAGAGTTCAACATTGCGCCGTTCATCCTTGCTGATCTCTTCAACAAGAATGTTGGTATAGTAAAGGGAAAGAGTAATGATGATGAGTGCAGCCCCAAACAGGAACCATTTCCACCGTTTTTTTCGAAGATAAATATCCACAGGGAAGCGTTTGTTTATTAACGACTAAAGTACTGACTTATTTTCAGGTAACCTTTTTCGGGTCTGTAAATTCTTTTTTTCTTACACGGAGGTACACGGAGAACCCACAGAGAACCACAGAGATTTTGAGACAGATTCTGTTGGATAGAGAAGGGTTAATGATTTTGGACTGAGAAAACCTGACGTGTTACGCGTTACGTGTCACGGATTACTTTCCACCATTTAACAATCATAGATCACTTTTCGCCGTAGGGTTTTTCGGTGGGGTACCCACACGGCGAAGATTCCGATAAAAGCCAGGCAGAGAAGTGAGTTCCGGATCATAGAAGAAAGATGGGAATTAAATGGAGCGTCCCGGAACGAACGGCTTGGCTGGCTTAGGAATCAAGCCGAATGTGAGTCATCGAAAAACCCAGGCTGTCTTTTTCTTTGGTTCGTTTCTTTTGGACATCAAA
>JBBRTX010000034.1:0-12051 GCA_038244085.1 Bacteroidales bacterium
AAATGGTTGGGTCATTTGACTTCTTCAAGATTCCGTCCTCTTATTTATGAGTATTGCCAAGGGCTATTCCCATTGATCATATTTCTTTTTCCACCTGTTTTTCTTTTCCCGGATTTGTTTTGCAAAGATCCACAGCTTTGTTTCCCGGTCTATTCCTATGCTAAGCTAAAATCCCCTTCCTGGGTTCAGTTCCACTCATTCAAGGATTTTCCCGGCATATCCTCATTGCTTTCCGGTATTCCAGTTCCTCCTTGAGTGCCCCTCCAGGTTCTTATTTACGCATGCATATAAATTAACCTCTAAAACTCAAAGCCATGAAAAAATTTGTAAAAAACTACATCGGAAAAGCAAAAAAAGTTGAAGGTCTTGAAATCATAAAGATCAACCTGAAAATCGCAGACCTTGTAAAATTCGCTCACAAATACAACGACGAAGACTTCATCTCCCTGGAAGTAGCAAAATTGCAGAACCCCGACAATTTCGGCCATGATTACACGGTTTACGTCAACCGCTTGGAAGAGGAACAAGTCAGCGAACCTGCCCCGGCTCTAAAAGCCAAAAAGCAAACCAAAAAATCCAAAGCTGAAAAGCTTGAGCCTTCTGAAGTACCCTTCTAAAGAGGTACTTCCTCCTGTGAGAGTTGGTCTTCGAATCAGCTCTTTTTTTATGTGCTTACCGCCCTACTCCGCTTTTTTCTTTGATAGCTAGACAAGGCAAAAACGCTTGGCAAAAAAGAAATCCTTCCGGGGAGACTTTTGTGAAAAGTCACTAAAAGCTATGCATGTTTTTGTAATTCCCGGCAAAGGTAAACTCGCCAAAATATCACGGCGCTAAGTGCTGACTCCTGAAGGAATCGCAGCCCGTTGGGTTCATTCACATTTCCCTTTGGAAAATCTGACCCGAACACTTGCACCGGAATTTTGCGCTTCGTTTGGTGTACCCGCCAAAAATTATTCAAACGGCGGGCCAGATGCCATAACAAGTCGCAAGGGCAAGCGCAACACTCATGAACAATACTCAGATTTATGCTGCAATCACTGAGAAGATCATTGCCAACCTCGAAACAGCCGGAAGCTGGAAAAAGCTCTGGCAGATCCCTTCACCGGTCAGCCTGAACGGTCACTATTACCGGGGAATCAACCGGCTGATCCTTTCATCGGATCCATTCAAAAGCCGGGTTTACGGAACTTTTCAACAGATCAGAGCCAACGGCGGCAAGGTCCGCAAGGGCGAAAAGGCCACCATTGTTGTCTTCTGGAAGATGTCAGTCAACAAAGATGAAGCGACCCAGGAGAACAAAAGAATGTTCCTTCTGCGGTATTTCCATGTATTCAATACCGAGCAGGCAGACTTCGATGAGCAGGGTCTTCAAAAGATCGCCCAGCTTCAGAACCTGGTTGAAGAAAGGCACAACGAGAGCCATGTTGATGCCGAAGAGATCATCTCTGGCTATCAGAACAAGCCGGACATCCATTTCTCTGACAAAGACGACCGTGCCTACTATTCGCCGGTGGCCGATTTGATCTCGGTTCCCAAGATGAAGTACTTTGCCAACCCTTCAGAATTTTTTCATTGTTTGTATCATGAAGCATCACATTCGACTGGCCATCCCAAGCGATTGAACCGGTTTGATGGCATGTCCAACCGTTTCGGAGATGAATCATATTCAAAAGAAGAGCTGGTTGCAGAACTCAGTTCATCCTACCTGGCCGAGATCGCTCACCTGGAACTGAATATCCGCAATTCTGCCGCTTACATCTCTGGCTGGGCATCGAAGTTGCGGGATAACCAGAAATGGATCCTCTGGGCTGCATCCAGGGCAGAAAAAGCCACTGATCATATCCTGGGAATCGCTTCCGATGAACCGATTCCGGCTGATTCTTCCGAAGAAGTTATCCTTGAGCCTGCAATGGCTGAGTAAAGACTCATTTCATATCCTTGGGAGAGCCTCTTTACTAAGGTTCTCCCTGTTTTTTTACTTTTTTTCTTTGACAGCCCGGACTAAAGAAAAACCGTCAGGGAAAAAAGAAATCCTTTCCGGGCAGCTTTTGAAAAAAGCAAGTAAAACCCCACGCACTATTACTCAAAATTTGTTGCAAAGTTAAACTCATGAAAATCTTTTTCGCTAAGAGTGACCTCCTGAAGGAACCGTCACCCATTGGGTTCATTCAGATTTTACTGCATAAAATCATGACCTGAACTCTTGCTTAAAATTTTCATTCCGTTTATTCCCGGGGGCATAAATTTTTTCTTAAACCCAGGCGAGCCAGATGCCTAAAAAAGTCCACCGGGCAGGTGGCAAAACAAAATGACAAAGATCACCGCACCAATACAGAAGCCTACCAATGGCGGAGCATCAAAGGAAGAAACCGCTGTTCTTGCTGCTGTAAAGACTATTCTCAATCCTGAAGAGAACAAAACCGCCGAGAAAACCCCGGTCTTGAAGGTCGAACCTGAGAAACCTGTTGTTCCGGCCTCTGAACCGGTTAAGGAAATGACCCTAATGGAGAAGATCCTCAAGGTCGAAAACCTCCAGCTTGTCATCGAAAAAAGGGCTAAGCTTGTCCAGACACGGAGTGAACTGGAAAGGTTCCAGACAGCATCTAATGATTTCAACTGTTCCATGAGGCTGAACGATTCAGACGGAAATGTCTTCACCACCAGTTTCACACCTGGCATCAAGAAAGTCATTGAGTTTCTCAAGTCATCATTCGATGCAAGCATCACCGATGTCGAAAACAAGATCACTTTCTAACCTTTAAGTTTCATTCACAGAATTATGGGTTCCGTCGAAAGACGGAACCTTTTTTTATGGTCGTGTAGGCTTAAGGATTCAATTAAGGATTTGTCAATGAGAATACTGTGGTAGGAAAAATATTTTGGGTACTTATCAGGGTACCCTAAAAATCAAAACCCGCTATTAAAGCGGGTTTTAAAGTGAATTTGTGCCCGGAACAGGACTCGAACCTGCACACCCGTGAGAATACTAGTCCCTGAAACTAGCGCGTCTACCAATTCCGCCATCCGGGCGATTTGAGTGAGTGTGTGTTTGTGGCTGGGTGTGAATCAGGGGTGCAAAAGTAAGGAAATTTCTGTTATCTACAAATTCCTTTTCATTTTTTGCTGTTGTATTTTAAACTCCGGGCGAATCTTCATTGTGAGGAAATATTTTATGGAGCCGAAAAGCCAAAAGGCTGCCCCCCCTCACAGGAGTTCAGCCTTTTTGTTTTTGGAAATCCCATCATCCTTCGCCCTCCACTACTCTTATCTTTCGGAAATGGAATCTTCTTTGATGAGCAGGTTCTTACAATTTCACCTTTACACCAATATTCAGCCCGATACTTCCAAAAGGTTCTCTGAATTTCGTCGATTTACTTGCCTCCGAGGAAGAGGGAGGATTTGAGAAATCATAGGTGTAATCATTTACATATTCAAATTTCTTCTCACTGGTCGTCATAGCTTCTAACCGATCCGAACCATTTTGGTTTGCTTCTGTCAATTCACCTTTCGAAGGGGAATAGGACATGTTTTCCATGTTGATTTCTGCAAAAATGGCAAACTGCTCATTCAGGTTATAATCAACACCAAGTGCAGCGGTCAGGCCGAAGGCAACACCTCCTTTATCCTTTTGTTTTTCAATATAAACGTCATTACCCGCTTTATTAGTGTATTCCCTGAGGATGGATCCAATACCAATGAGGAGACCAAATTTTGCATAAGGATCAATTTTTTCAAAACCAGCAGCAACAACAATGGAGGGATTGAGTCTTAACATCCGGGCTTTAGAAGTGTACTCCCGGGTTCTGATGCTACCTTCGTCATCGGTTTTATCTGTAATAATTGTTTTTCCACCGATTAAATAGGAAGCCCCCAGTTCAGCACCTACATTTTTATTAAACATATACCCAATTAACAGTCCCGCATCAAATCCTTTACCCAACGAATAATTAATGGTTTTATAAGTTCTGCTGCTCCCGGCATCCGTGCGCTGTTCATTGGAAGCAGAACCCATCTTTAAGGCATAGCCCACATCGAGGCCGACATATAATCCCTGGGCATAAACCCAATTTGAAATTCCGAAGGTCACTATGACCAAAAATATGATCTTTAATAGATTTGTTTTCATGATTTGATTTTTTATAATCTCCTACTCGTATGGCTTTTCGTTCCGCCCCGTTTTTTTTATGTGTTCTCTGGACTACACAAAACACATTTGCTTGAATTGATTTTCGATAGTTTTTTCTTTTTTTTGTTCTCTATTATATGCAATATTATGAAATAATTAAGCAAAAAGCAACTACGAAATCAAATAGATGTACGATTTACCAAGGGGAAGATACAGGGATTCAAAAAAAAACAGTGAACATCACCGTTCACTGTTATCTTTTCACTATTAAGTGATCTGTGCCCAGGACAGGACTTGAACCTGCACAGCCAAGGGCCACTACCCCCTCAAAGTAGCGTGTCTACCAATTTCACCACCTGGGCAAAGAAAGTGTGAGTATGTGTGTGGGTGTGTAGCATGAGGGTCACTGAAATTGAGGGTGCAAAATTATAAAAATAAAGTACACCGGCAAAGGTTTTTTTTTCAAAGTAATGACAATCCAAAGGCAACGAAGATTCCCAGGCAGACCGTTATGAACTTTTGCAGGTTGTAGCGGTGGTTTTCGCCCGTTTCAAAAAGGATCGAAGTGGACACATGCAGGAAGATCCCGATCACCACTGCCATGATATAGGTAAAATATCGCTCAAGGGATGCGGTCGAATTGTAGAGAATGAAATTGCTCAATATGGAACCCATAGGTGTCATCAGGGCAAAGATAGCCAGATAAATAAGTGCTTTTTTCCGGGATAAGCCGAAATGCAGAAACAGGCTCATCAGCGTCAGTGAGATCGGGATGTTGTGAATGACAATCCCCAGTACGAGCGAATGCTGAATGGCTATTCCAAAACTTCCCACAATGGGCATGCCCTCAAGAAATGAATGAATGGAAAGCCCTATCAACAGGAGAAACGGAGAAACCTTTTCATCCTCTTCATGCACATGCGTATGACCGTGCTCCGCCCCTTCTGTGATCATCTCAAGGACAAGTTGGATGAGGAAGCCGATCAGTACAAAGATACCAAGGTATTGAACATTCTGAGAAAATATCTCCGGGATCAATTTCAAAAAACTGATACCTATCAGAAAAGCCCCGCTGAATGCCAGCAGGAGTTTCAATAGTCGTTTGTCATCGGTCTTTATAAGAAAAATCAAGGAACCGCTGGCCATCACAGTCAGGAAGAGCACAAGGTAAATGACAAATAACATGGTCGGGATAAATTAAAATGGTTTGTATTTGAAAATCCTGAATCGCTTATTTCACATCAATCACCCGGTATTCCTTCGGCATAGGGACCCCTTTGAACACGCCTTTGCGTCGTCCGGATATCGCTGCAAGGCACCCTTCCTTTACAGGCCGGCCCATTTTTTTCAAATCCGCCTGTACCTTCTGATAAAACTCCTCACTCATAACAATCCGGTTCTCAATGGCACGGGTCATAAGACGAGCTGTAAAATCAATGTCAGAACCATAATAGTCATTGGCTCTTTCGAAGAAGGTAATGTTGTATGCCTCAGTACAATGATGAATGGAAACTTTACATTGAAGGAAAACATCCGGGAACCGCTGATGCGTAGTCAGGAAAATGGCTGCAAAAATGTTTTCAAGCAATGCATAATAGTTATTATCAGTATTACGCAACTTCAGCTCTTCATCCGGTATGTACAGCATCATCTCATCTCCGATTCCTTTAATGATGAACTTTTCAAGATGATTGGAAAACAGAAGGATGTTGAAGGTATTATTCAGTTTCCTGCCCCAGTCGGATAACCCTCCAAGATACTTCATATCTGTTGAACGGTTGATATCCATGAAAATACAGGTTCCCGGCGTCTTGTCAAGGGAATTAAGGAGATCGGTGATCTCAGATGAATTCGGGTCTTTAAAATGAATATACCGGGCCATATTATCAGGAACTTTCTGACCACCCTCAGAAAGCAGCAATTGCCTCTTCCCTTTCAGGATAAATTTCGAAAATGGTAGTAAAACCGGATATCTCGAAAATTTCCCGGATATTCTCCTGCAGATTACAAAGAATAAATCTGCCCTTGGCCAGGGAGATCCGCTTCAGGGCCATCAGCAGAATCCGCAAACCGCTGCTGCTGACATAATCCATATTGTCACAATCGATCAATATTTTATGATGACCGGCGTCAATATGACTCATCAGGGTCTTTTCCAGCATCCCGTAGTTTGAGGTATCAAGCCTTCCGTTAATGCTGATCGTAACAAAGGAATTGTTAGCCGATTCGGTAAGTTCCATATGAATATGTTTTTCAAAAGTTTTATTGAAAGACCCGGAATGAATCATTAAGGAATCTTCTTGGTCAAAATTACGATATTTTTATTCTCTTTCCGGCTATATTCAACCTTATCCATGACAGTCCTGATAAAATGGATGCCCAGCCCGCCGATTTTTCTTTCTTCCACAGGCTTATCAAGGCCGGTATGTTCCGGATGTTTGACGATGTCAAATTCTTTCCCTTCATCCGTAATGATGATCCGCACCGACGATTCCTCCTTAATAAACTTAAGGAAAATAGGATGTGTGTTCTTATCCGGGAAAGCGTGAAAGATGATATTGGCCACACACTCTTCAAGAGCCAGGTTCAACTCCATCACCATTTTTGCCGGTAGTTGCCATTTTTCAGCCAGCTCTTCCAGTTGCCTGGAGATCTTATCCAGCTCATCGATCTGGTTATCCAGTTCCAGTTCAGCCATTTCTGCTCCCGGCCGCTCCTTCTTTGTGCCACGGTATTTCACTACCAGCAGAGTAATGTCGTCAGATTGCTCGGCTTCCTCTGTGAAGTTTTTTACATCCTGTAAAAGCCGAATGGCAATATCCTTTGCAGATCCATCGGGTAGTGACAGCATCGAACTGATCAATTTATCTTCCTTGAAAAAGGTTTCCTTCAAATTGATGGCTTCTGTAATCCCGTCTGTATACATAAGGATACACTCTCCCCTGTCCAGGGTAAGGGTTTCTAAAAAATAGGCAGTATCTTCCATGACGCCCAGTGGTAATCCGGGTCTGCACCGGAATTTTGATATCTGGTGATCCGATTTCTGGATAAATGGATAATTGTGCCCAGCATTACATATTTCGACAACCCCGTTGCGAAGATCCAAAAGTGCAGCCTGAAAAGTCACAAACATCATATTGGGATTATCCTTACAAAGCTCCTGGTTGATGCTTTCCATCACCTTATTCAATGGCTCGCCTTTTACTGCTTTGGCGCGGAACAAGGTCCGGGTCACGGCCATGAAAAGGGAGGCAGGCACGCTTTTTCCTGAAACATCCCCGATAACAAAACAGAGATGGTTTTCATCGGGAAAGAAAAAATCATATAAATCTCCGCCAACGGCTTTGGCGGGTTTCAGAATAGCATATACATCACATTCTGCCTGTGTCGGAAAAACTTTTGGCAACATGCCCAACTGAATGTCATGTGCCACGTTGAGTTCACTCTCGATCTTTTCCTTTGCAGTGGTTGTTTCCTGCAGGTTTCGGATATAATTTTGTAATTCGACCTGCATGGCGGAAAAAGAATTAGCCAGCTGGGCTATTTCGTTTCTGGACCTGAAAATTGGCAGCATCGCGTTGAAATCACCTTGTCCGATCTGCCTTGCGGCAAAAGCAAGCTTCCGGATCGGTCGCGCCACCTTTCTTACCACAAAAATGGTGATGATCAGCGCTGCAAAAATACTGGCCAGTACCACGAAACCCAGCTTCTTCAGAAAATCGATCAGATCGGAAAAAAGTTCGTCCGAAGAATAGACCACAACGAGCGACCATCCGGTATTCCCAACGGGTGCATAATATAATGTACCGTCCTTCCCGTTTTTCAGGATATTACCGGCATTGGAGAAGCCGCTTTTGCCAGTGAGGATACTGTCAGCAATTGCATTGGTGTCGCCGTTCACCGTAAAACGAATTCCTGAAGTATTCTCCGAAACATTTTCCTTTGAATGTTGATTACGGTATTTAGCCGATCGATCAGAAGTACCATCCGTTGAGTCTCTTGCCAGGGAATCGGTGATTTTTGAGCGGGATCTGGCAAGGATTTTTTTTGCCAGGTCGCGGAAATCTGAATTAACCAATTCGGGTCTTGGGCTCGTCAACACCTTACCTTCTCTGGAAATCAGCATGGCAAAACCCGATTCAAAAACCCGGACACCAGAAACAATTTTATCCAGCGATTCGAGCGAAATATCCATCGTCAGCACACCGGCAAAGGTCTTTTCATCATTTTTCTTCCTGTAAAATGGGACTGAATAAGTGCACATCAGCGTATTTCCGCCACCTTTGTCATAATAGGGCTCCGACCATCCTGCAGTATCCCGGACTTTCCGGGTTTTATACCAGTCAAGTTCGAAATAATTATATTTCTTGCTTCCCAGGATCCTTTCCTGGTAACCCTCCTTTGTCTCAGAATAATAGGGAGCATAGAAATACTTGTCTTTTGAGAATACATAAGGCTCAAATGCCATACAGCTTCCAAATACTACCGGACTTGCTTTTACATAGGCCCTTGACATCCTCATCACCTCCGAATAGGTCTGTCCGTCCACAAAAACGCCTTGTGCCATGGTTTGGGTGACTTCTTCAATAGGATGAATCACTGTTTCGATTCTGCTGATGGTGAGATTGGTAATATTGGTCGCATCGGCTTGCACCTCACGAACCATCATTGAGGCTGCATATACCAGAAGATACCCAAACGAGACAATCAGTACGAGGCTGATTCCCAGCAGGAAATAAAGCCCTGAGCGGAAGGCCAGTCCTCGGAAATTGAAGAACCGGCTAAGGAATCCTCTCTTTTTTTCCGGCTTTAGAACCATGTAAGTTTTTTGGTAAAAGTAGGAAATTAATTAAAAAAAAATACTTTTGTAGTAAAAACACATTAGTATGGAAGAAAAGATTGATCAACTGAAACCGGAAAGGTTATGGCAATACTTTAATGAGATCTGCAAAATACCACGTCCATCAAAGAAAGAAGAGAAAATCTTACAATATCTGCTTGATACAGGGAAATCGCTTGGACTGGAGACGATTCAGGATGAAGTCGGGAATGTGCTGATGCGGAAACCGCCGACACCCGGTAAAGAGAAGGTCCCCACTGTGATTCTTCAGAGCCATGTGGATATGGTCTGCGAAAAGAATCTGGATACCATTCATGATTTCGAGAACGACCCCATCATACCCAGGATTGATGGCGATTGGGTAAAAGCCCACAACACAACGCTGGGGGCGGACGATGGAATCGGGATTGCTGCGGCGCTTGCTATATTGGAATCCACGGACATTCCGCATGGTCCTCTCGAATGCCTTTTTACTGTTGACGAGGAAACCGGGCTTTCAGGGGCTTTTGGGCTGAAAGACGGTTTTCTTCAGGGCCGGATTTTACTAAATCTGGATTCAGAAGATGAAGGCCAGTTATTTATAGGATGTGCGGGAGGAAAAGATACGGTTGCCTATTTTGATCTTGAAACAGAAGCCATCCCTGAAAACAGCCTTGCCTATCATATAAGCATCACCGGCTTGAAAGGCGGACACTCCGGAGATGATATTCAAAAAGGATTGGGAAATGCAGTTAAGCTGCTCAACCGGTTCCTGTGGGAATCGTCGGATTGTTATTATTCCTCCGTATCTGAAATCAATGCAGGGAACCTGAGGAATGCCATTGCACGGGAAGGATTTGCCACGGTAGTGGTTCCCCATGGGGAAAAAGAGCATTTTGAAACTTTCACCAAAGCATATTCAGACACGATCCGGGAGGAGTACAAGAAGACGGAGCCTGAACTGAAGTTCCTGGCAGAGCCCTGCCAAATACCAGCAAGTATTCTTGAACCGGATCTTGAATACAAATTATTGAACGCATTGTATGCCTGTCCTCATGGCGTCATTGAATATTCGAAGGATATCCCGGGTTTTGTTGAGACTTCCACGAATCTTGCCTCGGTAAAGTTTGAAGATGGGAAGATTATCGTTACCACCAGTCAGCGAAGTTCTGTTGAATCATCCAAAAAGGACATTTCAGATATGGTAAAGAGTGTTTTCAGGCTTGCAGGAGCGGATATTGAGCAATCTTCGGGATATCCGGGATGGAAACCGGATCCACATTCAATGATTGCAGATCTCTCGGTTGCCGCATACCGAAGGCTTTTCAGCCAGGAACCCGAAGTGCTGGCTATCCATGCCGGTCTCGAATGTGGTTTGATCGGTGCATTATATCCCGGGATGGATATGGTTTCATTCGGGCCTACCATCAAGGGAGCCCATTCGCCCGATGAGCGGTTGCATATTAAGAGTACAGTAAAGTTCTGGGATCTTTTGGTCGCGGTATTGAATGATATCAGTTAACCCGGTTCCTTTTCCATTTCACGTCCACCTCCTATAAGCCGGTTCCGAAGCCAAGCCTGATCACCGGATTGGCATAGGGAGAATTATAGGTATCATTCAGGTTGAAGAGGATCATAATATCCACATAAAATCTTCCGCCCAGCGTTTGGCGGTATCCGCCTCCCACAAAGAAGCTATTGAATTCCATCACCTGGTTCCCGGGCTTATAATAATAGTTATAAGGATCTACGATGGTTCCATCGGGTGGAGGCCCGGCGTTTTTGTAGGGCATATGGTACGTAAGGTATTCATATTCAACATGGGCAAAGAGGTTTGCCAGTATTTCATTGGTAAAGATACTGCCCAGGTAGTATCTGGAAAAGATTCTGCCTCCATATACATTTAATCTAAGGTCAAGAAAGTTTTTCTGCGAGAAATCGTAGAAGTAATCATTGTATCTGAGGTACTGGTAGGTAAAGCCAAGGCCAAAGTGGAGTTGATCCACGGCCCGGATGCGGACTTCAGGAGAAACCACGATGCCGGTGACGGAACCAAACTGAAAGCCAAAATTACCTCCAACGGAGATCCTGTGAAGGAAATCATGCGTACGTTTATTATCAGCTTCCTGTGAATGAGAAGGATAAGTGGCAGCCATGATCAGCAGGATGAAGAACAGACGCAGAGGGATTGATTTAGACATGATGCGTTGTATTATGAAAAGAGACACAAATATACTAAAAAAGTTTAAAAGTTACTCCTCTCTTTTTCAGGGAGATGAAGGGTGATGGCGTATCTTAAGTGAATTATTTTGAAAAATAAGTGAAAAAAAGTTGGTGGTGTAATAAATGTCTGTATCTTTGCACTCCTAATTAAAACGTTCTTTTACACATTGCAAAATTCAACAACCGGATTGGCCTTTATTTATTAAGGTTTCGGAGATAAGAGTAACTTTTTTAAAAATATTTTCGAAAAAGTTTGGAGATTAAAAAAAAGGTTGTACTTTTGCAGTCCAAATTAAAAAACGCTCCCTAAATAAAAGAGGGAAAATATAACGTTCTTTGAAGTCTTGAAGTAAGCTAGTAGCAAATATCCCAGAAAACTTTCATTTTCTTTGGTTATAATAAATCTTGAAGGAATCAAATTTATACATTTTACAATGGAGAGTTTGATCCTGGCTCAGGATTAACGCTAGCGGCAGGCCTAATACATGCAAGTTGAACGGTAACAGGTCCAGCAATGGATGCTGACGAGTAGCGCACGGGTGCGTAACACGTATGCAACCTACCTTTGACTGGAGGATAGCCCCGAGAAATCGGGATTAATACTCCATACCATTATGAAGAGGCATCTCTTTATAATGAACGCACCGGCGGTCTTAGATGGGCATGCGCGACATTAGCTAGTTGGTGAGGTAACGGCTCACCAAGGCTACGATGTCTAGGGGTTCTGAGAGGATTCACCCCCACACTGGTACTGAGACACGGACCAGACTCCTACGGGAGGCAGCAGTAAGGAATATTGGTCAATGGGCGCAAGCCTGAACCAGCCATGCCGCGTGAAGGATGACAGCCCTAGTGGTTGTAAACTTCTTTTGTACGGGAAAAA
>JBBRTX010000035.1:0-12044 GCA_038244085.1 Bacteroidales bacterium
ATATTCTATCAGTGTGTTCAACAGCCTTGGATCATCCATCTTTGAACAGAAGAATATCCAGGGTAACGGAACCACCGAACAGATCATCGATCTGCGTCCAGTGGCTCCCGGCGTTTACACGGTCCTCTTCTCCGACGGTGCAAATCGCCTGGTGAAAAAGATTGTGGTGAGATAACTGAGAAAAGGAAATCAGCTTAATCACTGATTACCTTCCATTCTGAATAAAAAAACCTGCTTTAATGGCAGGTTTTTTTATTTTTGTTTTCTTCTAATTTGAACCGCATTGAAAAAAACGCTCCTGCTCATCGTCTTCCTTTTGTCAGGGTTTCTTTTTGCGCAGGGGCAATATTTTTCCACCGGGCAGGATCCGGCCTCAGTGAAATGGAAGCAGATCAGGACCCGTGATTTCCGGATCATCTACCCTTCTGCCTTTGAAAAGACCTCACAGTACATGGCCAATATCCTGAAAATGGTCACCCGCCAGGAAACCAAAACGCTTTCGGCCCGGGTTCCACGGATCCCCATCCTGATCCATTCACAATCGGTCGTCTCCAACGGGCTCACCGTTTGGGCGCCCAGGAGGATCGAGTTATATCCGTGTCCTCCACAGAATTCCTATGCAGAAGAGTGGCTGGAGCAGCTCGTCATCCATGAATACCGCCACGCTGTGCAGATTAGCAAGATGAACCAGGGATTTTCGCGCATCCTTTATTATATTTTTGGTGAACAGATCACCGGCGGGATCCTTGGGCTATATGTTCCGTCCTGGTTTCTTGAAGGCGATGCAACGGCTACTGAAACGGCGCTTTCCAATTCCGGCCGGGGAAGGACTGCGGTTTTTGAGAATGTGCTCCGGGCCCAGTTACTTGGAAAGGGCATTTATCCGTACGACAAGGCGGTGCTGGGATCTTACTGGGACTTTGTTCCTGATGCATATCAGCTGGGTTATCCGCTGGTAACGCAGGCAAGGAAAACCTATGGAACGGATATCTGGAATGTTGCACTTGACCGTACGGCAAAATACCCATTCATGATCGTTCCGTTTTCATCCGGAATCAGGAAAGTATCCGGTTTGACCAAAACACGATTCTACCATAAAATCCTTTCCGATCTTACCGACCAATGGCAAAAGCAGGATGTAAAGGTTGATTGCTCTCCGATCCGGTATATCACATCACCAAAAACAAAATTTTATACATCGTATGTTCATCCCGTGTTAAACAACGATTCTATCATCATCACAGAAAAAGAGACACTCGATGATGTTGACTGGATCATCAGCATCAACCGGCATACCGGGAAGGAACGAAAACTCATTCCTCTGGGATATTCCTTTGAAGAATCCATTTCCACTTCGGGAGATTACTTTACCTGGTCGGAATGGGAACCTGATCCCAGATGGCAGAACCGGGATTATTCCGTTATCCGGCTTTACAATATGCGGACCCGCCAGGATCAGTATCTGACGCATCGCAGCCGGTATTTTGCCCCCTCCCTCTCTCCCGGTGCGGATGCCATCGCCGCTGTCAGAACAGACACAGAGAATCATTCCTTTATCGACCTGCTCGATGTTCATTCAGGCGAAGTTACGAGGAGCTTTCCCATGAAGAACCATGACCTGGCTATGACACCAAACTGGTCTCTCGACGCGGGAGCGATTATCTTCACGCTTCTTACAGAAAGAGGGAAAACGCTGGCAAAACTGGATTTACAAACGGGAAATATCACCCATTACCTCCCGTTCAGCTTTATGGAAATATCCGGACCCGCTTATTATCATATGCAGCACATCATCTTCTCTGCGGATTATTCCGGTATATCCAACCTTTATGCTGTGGATACCCTGACATTGAAAATATACCAGGTGGTATCTTCACGGTTTTCCTGCTCGGATCCCGACTTCACCTCTGCCCGGGATACCATGATATTCCTGGATTATACCCCGGATGGATTTAAAATTGCCGAAACTGCGATCGATACCTTAAAATGGATTCCCCTGGAAGAGATCCGGGATGCTTCTATCCATCTGTATGATTCAATTGTAAAACAGGAAAATGCCAATATCCAGGATTCAGCGCTGAACAGGGGCTTGTATAAAATATTGCAGGATTCTGTTCCGGATTCGTCGTCCCTGAATCCAAATATCAGTATCTATGAAACCAGTAAATATTCAAAGTTCCTTAACTTATTCAAACCACACAGCTGGGCTCCCGCATCCATCGACATCAATAGCCTCTCGGTGCACCCTGGAATCAGCATTTTATCACAAAACCTCCTCAGCACAACCTTTGCAACAGCAGGATACGATTACGACATCAATGAAAGAACCGGAAAATTCTATGTTGACCTGACTTACAAGGGCTGGTACCCGGTTTTCGATTTCAGGTTTGATTTTGGGAAACGGGCAGCATTATTCAAAGGAACGCGCTACACTTATAACGAAATGAATTTCAAAGCGATCGTGAGCCAGCCACTGAATTTCTCTCATGGCAGGGTTTTGCAGTTCTTTCAGCCTTCGATCGGTACAACGTTGATCTCTTTATTAGCCGACCCCACCACGCCTGCAGGCTTTCCGAAACATACCATCCAGCGTATGGATTACCGTCTATATTTCTCAAGAACAATCAAATCTGATGCAAAAGATATGTATCCCCGGTGGGGACAGATTTTTGACGGAAATTTCCGGAACACGCCTTTTGATGGTAAGACAATGGGATCGATCCTTTCGGCTGAAGGAAATTTCTATTTTCCGGGTTTTTTCCGGCATCATGGATTCTGGCTCTATGCCGGATATCAGCAAAAAGAAAGAAAAAAGAGCAATGCATATGATTTCTCAGATCTCATCTCCTACCCGAGAGGATTTTCCGGACAGGAAAACCATAAGCTTTGCTCCTTTTTCATCAACTACAAATTTCCGCTCTTCTATCCCGATTTCAGTGCAGGATCGGTTGCCTATTTCAAACGGTTCAAACTTAACCTGTTCTTCGATTATTCCGAAGGAAAAACAGGTACCCGTTATGATCATTACCGGTCAACCGGTGCGGAATTGACCGCCGACCTGCATCTGCTCAGATTTGTTTTCCCATTTGAACTGGGCGTCAGAGGTCTTTACTTCCCCGACACATCGGCCTTGGGATTTGAGTTTATCTATTCTGTAAACTTCTAGTATCCAAAGATATTCTCCAGCGACAAGGGCTGAATGGTACCATAGGTTCCCAGTGTTTTGGTATCCACTTCATCCTGTTTACCCAAAACAAGAATCGAGAAGGTTTTGTTTTTGATGTATTTGGTCTGGAAAGCCTTCAGATCCGCGAAAGTCATTAAAGGAACCTTACTAAATATATCTTTGCGGATATCATAGGTCAGTCCGAATTTCTGCGCATTGAGATAATTAAACAGTATCGCTGACTTTGTGACCCGTTCCGTCCTGATTTTGTTGATAATGGCTTCTTTTGAAGAGTTCAGCGCTTTTTCACTTTCCGGCATATTGTTGAAAATCCCCATCATGGCCTTCATGGCTTCCGGCAATTTATCATTTTGCGTTCCGATATAGGAAAAGAGGTAAAAATGCTGATCGGGATCTACCGGGGCACGGAATCCTGCATAGGCACTGTATGCCAGACCTTTTGATTCGCGGATTTCCTGGAAGACGATCGAATTCATGCTGCCGCCAAAATATTCATTAAAAAGACGGGTCACCGGAACCAGTTCCTTCTTGTAGGTATCGGAACGGGAAAGCATGATGATTTCCACCTGTTTCATATCATACCCAACGGTGTAAATGTTATTGGTAGTGGTGGGAAGCTGTTTGAATACGGTCTTAGAAGGAATGGGGCTCAGTGTTGCAGGTACGTTATGCTGGACGTTCAGGAGGGCAACCAGACCGGCCGGTTTCTGCGGGCCATAATAAAGCACCTTGTGTTTGAAGGAATTCAGCGATTTGATAATGCTGACCAGCGAATCGGGGCTCAACACCTTTAGATCACTCTCCTTGTAAATGTTGGTGAACGGAGATTTCTCACCATAAACACCGTAATTGTACATGGCGCTCCACAGGATCGAGTTTTTATTCAGCTTGTCATCCGAACGTTTTTTTCTGATATCAGATACCAGGTTCTGATAAGCGAGCTCTTCAGGTTTTGCATCGGAAAGAAGATTTTCGAAAAGGTTCAGTCCTTTTTTCATGTTCTCACTTAATCCGGAAAGGGAAACCCATACTTCTTCATTAGAAACGGAAACATTAAACGTACATCCAATCTTGTAAAACTCTTCCTGAACCTCGTTGGGGGTATATCGTGAAGTCCCGAGATATTTCATATAATCCAGTGCGATTCCGATCGCTTTGCTGTTACTGGTTCCCATATCAAAATAATAATACAGGGAGAAAGTCTGGTTTTCCTTATTTTCAGTATAAAGAACCGGAATATTGCTCTTCATCGTCAGTTTTTGGATATCCTTGGTGTAATCGACAAATACCGGTTCGATGTTTTTCACGGGTTCGGCGTTGATCTTTTTCAGAAAAGCAGATTCCTCATCCCGGTTCACGGAAACCGGTGTGATCTGCGGTTTTGCCACTTTAGCCACCTCGGCAGCCTTGCCCGTTTTCTTGTAAACAATCACATAGTTGTTCGCGAAATTCTTCTTTGCAAAGTCAATGATCTGCTGCTTGGTGATTTTCGAAAACCGGTCAATTTGTTTCACTTCAACACTTCGCGGCAAATCCTTTACATAACCATCCATGATACTGAAAACCCGTCGCTGGTTCGATTCACTTGATTTTATCTCATTCAGTTTAAAATCATTGACAATGGCAGGGAGCAGCCAGTCGGGGAAAGCACCGCTTTTCACCCTTTCGATCTGCTCAAGAATCAGATCCCTGACCTGTTCGAGCGATTGTCCTTCTTTGGCTTTTCCGTAAAGCACTTCCACAGAATAGTCTTTCAGTACATAAGAAAAGGCACCTGCTTCCAGCACTTTCTGTCCCTGGTTCAGGTTCAGGTCGATGAGACCGGCCGTGCTGTTACTGAGAATCATGTTAAACAGGGTAATCAGGTCATCATCCGGAGTACCGGCACCGTTCAGACGATAGCCAATGGTAATGGATTCGGCATCGGGGCCGACGACATCTTTCGAAACCGCCTGGGTGATGGGATCTTCTTTAGCAGGTACATATTGTTTCAGCGGTTTTGAAGGAAGCTGTCCGAAGGTTGCATCAATAAGGCTGATCATTTCCGAAGGATTAAAATCCCCGGCGAGAATGATGGCCATGTTGTTGGGAACATAGCGGGCATTGTAATATTCCTTTAAGGATTTTAGGGAAGGATTCTTAAGATGTTCAACCGTCCCGATGGTGGTTTGTGTTCCATAGGTGTTTTTTAAGAAAAGTCCGCTGAACAAGGCTTCGAAAACTTTATCATCATCATTGTCAAGGCTCATATTCTTCTCTTCGTAAACTGTTTCCAACTCGGTATGGAACAGGCGGAACACGGGATCCTTGAAACGCTCAAATTCAACATCGAGCCAGGGTTTCACCTTATTTGCCGGGATATCATTGATATAAACTGTCTGCTCAAAAGAGGTAAACGCGTTGGTTCCCTTGGCACCGATACCCGCTAACAGCTTGTCATATTCGTTGGCAATGGCAAAAGTGGAAGCCACTCCGCTGAGGCTGTCGATGGTGTGATAGATCATTTTCCGCTGCTCCGGGTTGGTCGTCTTACGGTATACTTCGAATTGATTCTCGATCATATCCAGCAGGGGTTTTTCTTTTGAGAAGTCTTTTGATCCGAATTCATCGCTTCCTTTGAACATCATGTGCTCGAGGTAATGCGACATACCCGTATTGTCGGAAGGATCATTCTTGCTTCCTGTACGAATGGCGATCGCCGTCTGGATGCGGGGTGCATCCTTATAAACACTCAGATAAACTTTCAATCCATTCGACAGGGTATAGATCCTCACTTTCAGCGGGTCACCGGGTACCGTATCGTATTTATAAGTTTTCTGTGCAACGGATGAAACAGCGATAACCATTATCACCAGGATCAGCATCCATGAGTTTACTGTTTTTCTAATCATTGTCTTGTTTGCTTGGGTTTCTATTAATTGAATTACGTTGGATTATCGTTCGAGCTACTATTGACTATTATTTATGGACTTTCCTTATAAACTCTTCTATCTCAGGAACGCCGCCCTGGTAAACGAGGTAACCATTATAAGGTTCTCTGCGGGTGATGTCATCATTGATTGGCGTGAGCATCATTTCACGCACCTTCTCCGGATCATTGGTTTGTCCAAGTACCCAGCCGAGTTTGATATAGGCCACTTCGGGGAGCATGTTTTCGGCAGGAATGATTCCTTTTGCCATCAGGTCTCTTCCGGTATCATAAACAAACATGTGAACGAAGCCCCAGAGCGTTTGAACGGTCATGAAGATGTGAACGCCTTTCTTAACGGCGCGTTCGATGGCAGGATAAAGGGGTTTATTGACATGGCCCAGCCCGGTTCCTGCAATGATAATTCCTTTATAACCGTTATCCACAAGCGAATCGATGATATCCGGCCGCATGTTGGGATAGTAATAAACGATGGAAACCATCTCTTCGAAGAAAGGATAAATATTCACATTCCGGTCCTTCCGGCGATGGTTATACTCGGTTTTCAGCGGCACCACGCCTTTTCGCGTCACCGTGGCAACAGGAATATCGCCAATGGTGCGGAAAGTAGAACGGTAAGAAGAATGCATTTTACGAACCCTGGTTCCGCGGTGCAGAAAACCGTATTCATCCGAAGTAGGGCCGAACATGCTCACCATCACCTCGGCAATGTCGCCATGACCAGCCGCAGTGGTGGCATGCATCAGGTTGAGGGCTGCATCCGAACTGGGACGGTCGGAAGAACGCTGTGAACCGACCAGGACGATCGGAACCGGTGAATTCTGTACCATGAAAGTCAACGCGGCACCAGTATGATGCAGGGTGTCGGTTCCATGCCCGATCACAATGCCATCAATGCCTTTCTCAATTTCTTTTCCGATGGTGATGGCAAGCTTCTTATACTGTTCGGGTCCCATGTTTTCGCTGAAAACCGCGAAAATTTTCTCGGTGGTCAGGTTACAGATATCCGCCAGTTCAGGTACGGCGCCATACAGTTCGCCGGGAGAGAATGCCGGGATCACGGCTCCGGTGCGGTAATCCAGACGGGAAGCAATGGTTCCGCCGGTACCAATCAGCTTTACATTGGGCAAACCGGGCGTGACGGGGAATTCCTTTTCCGGAATTTTATATACCGCCTTCTTATAACCGGTCTCTTTCATGCCTTTGATGGTTGCAATGTCGATACCGATATTATAACCGGTGATGATCTTCAACACGATATGCTTATCATCATCATTCTCCGACCTGGGTAGTACCGTCCCCTTGAAGGAACCCCGGATGGTCTCAATCTCCGTCTGGCCCCAGACCCTTACATTGTATTTTTTCAGTACTTCGAGAGCAGAGCCTTTATAACCCTGGAAAAAATCTTCACTCATTGTTGGTAGTTATTAATTTTTCTACCCCGATGGGGCATGTTATTTTGTTTTTTCACCTTCTACTGCCTTATGCAACAGGGCCGGAGAGATATTCCCGACAGCCATGGTCCTTAACTGCCCCATGATCCAGTCGGTTTCGTTTTTCCGGTTGTCTGATCTGCGGATGCTAGTGAATTTCTCCTTCAGGAAAGAAATATGTCCCAGTATCTCTTTTTCCAGGATTCGTTTAAAACGTATGCTGGTCAGCACGGATTCGAAATCCATCTTGGGATGTTCGTAAAAAACCGGGAGCATTTGTTTCAGCAATTCAAGATCCAGCTTATTGTCCTTCATGTACTTGAAAAGATCAAAAAGCAGGTCAAAGGGAAAAACGCCGGGACAATCATAATGGCCTTCCACGTATTTCAGTTTATGGCCAAAGAAAGTTCCTGCAAAAACGGCGTCAACCTTCAGTTCTTTAATGATTTTTTCCAGGATCGGAAACAGGTTATTGGTGAAGATATAATGATAGGTATCTTCCGGGATTCCCCATTTCTTCATCTGCTTGTAACGGTCGATGATTTCTGTTGGGAGATTTTTTTCGAGGAAGGTGATTTGCGCATCATCCAGCGGTATGGGCTTGGAATCGGTATCAGGATACATGCGGTCGGCGCCGGGCAGGACGCGTTCAAAGATGGTGGTTCCGTCGCTGAAAGATTTGCGGGTTTCATTCGGAACCTTCTCAAAAGCCATCATGCAACGTTCTTCAACCGTTTCGAGCGCAATTTTCATATCGGCTTCAGGGCCCCAGAGGATGATCTGTGCATCGTTTTCCTTTGCATTCAGCATCGCGCGGATTTTCACGAAATCATTTTCAGCAATCGCAGGCACCAGTTCTTCCGAATGCGTCATGTTGGGCAGCTCCAGGCAGGCGACGACTTTCAGCCGTTCGGAAATCTCATCGGCAAACATTTTCCCCGGTTGGGTAAAATGAGAAAGGATCCCCCGGAAATCGGGAAGGTTGATGCCGATGATCTTAAATCCTTTTTGTTCTGCGTCAATCAATGCAGACGAAGGAAATCCGAAAAGATAAAAATTCAGCTCTTTGGATTCCGGTTTCCATTTTTTAACATCGGCAACCTGTTTTAGCAACAATTCTTTCACATGCAGCAAGGCCCACTGACGGTAACATTCATTATGCGTCAGCTCGGGAATCCAGCGGGTATGGGCCACGCCCTTGATCTCCACGCGGGTTCCGCCTTTGCAGCTCACATTCACATCTTCGCGGCCGGCACCGATACCGGTTCTTACCTTACCGGTACTCCGGTTCAGGAAACGGATATAGTTGCAGGCTTCCATCACCTCATCCGGATTGACACAATCGGGATAGGTAACGGTTTCGATCAGCGGCATTCCCAAACGGTCAGTTCGGTAAATACGGGTATGCCCGATGTCGGAAACCTCGCGACAGGCATCCTCTTCCATGCTCAGCTGAATCAAACGGATCTTCTTATTCTTTAACGGGATCTCCCCTTCCACCCCAATGATCGCGGTACGCTGAAAACCGGTTGGGATACTTCCGTCGAGATATTGTTTACGGGTAATGTGTACCTCCCCCACCACTTTCAATTTGGAAAGCAGGGAGATTTCAATTGCAATGGCAAGCGCTTCACGGTTTACGGGAAAAGGTGGTGTATCATCTACCTCATATGTACAAGCCGTTACATTCTTGATCCGGTAAATGATTTCTTTCCGGGTGCGGAACTCCATCAGGGCCGTTCCATCATATTCGCCCAGCTCACTAAGCGTAGGCCGCATATGGCGGACAAGCTCTGCATCATAATCATCCGGTTTCTGGAAAATACCGGCCGGGCAACGACAGAACAGTTTTTCTTTCGTCTTTAGTTGCTGGTGCACCTCAAGGCCCGACATGAAGCCGAGGCGATCGTAGTCTTTCTGAGTGGCTTTCTTGCGCGGCACATAACCGATCGCCTTCTGGGTTTCGGCATAGTTGCGCTTTGGATCAAACTGTTTCATTTAATATAATTATGATTTCACAGGTCAAATCTTGCCCCAAACCAATCCGGGACGGAAGATCCCACCGCTGCAACGGATTACCATTCATGCTTTTTATGCGCATGGTTTGTATGGATTCTTCAGCTGGAACAGCAGGGTAATTTATAGTAGCCCAAAATTAGAGATTTATTGGTTAATAGAAAGGAGATAGTTGAAAACTTTGGATAATAACCGCTATCATTTTGTAAATTTGCGCCAGACCTTTGGTTCATGAACAGATACCTCTTTCTTTCACTCTTCATTTTCTTCTCGTTTTCCGCCGTTTCCCAGGAAGTGACCAAAATCATCCTCGACAGCGCCAATAACTGGTCGTACGACAAGGCCATCAACCCTTCCGTGCAGCGTTTGCTCGGCCATGTGGTGATGAGCCACGACAGTGCCAGGATGTATTGCGACAGCGCCTATCTGAACAACGAAACCAACAGCGTAACCTCCTACGGAAATGTCAGGATCAAATTAAGCGATACGCTCAATCTCTTTGGCGATTCCCTTCATTATGACGGAAACACCAAGATTGCCAGGATCAAAGGCAATGTCCGCCTGCTCGATAATGAAACCCTTCTGACAACCGATTCAATGGTTTATGACCGCAATACACGGATCGCCAGTTACGATTACTGGGGAAAGATCGTTAACGGAAAAAATATCCTCATCAGTAAATACGGCTATTACTATACCGATATCAAGCAGTTTTACTTCAAGGAAAAGGTCATCCTGATCAATCCCGAATACACCATCCATTCCGATACGATGATGCACAACACGGTAACCGATATCACCTATTTCTACGGACCTTCCACGATCGTTGGAAAGGAAGATTCCATTTACTGTGAGAATGGATGGTATGATTCAAAGGACCACCAGGCACGTTTCCGGAAAAAAGGAAGAATCTACCACCTCGACCAGATGATCACGGGCGACAGCATTTATTATGAACGAAAAACCGGCTTCGGACAGGTGTTTAAGAATGGTTACCTGATCGATACGGTAAAGAACATCATCCTGACCGGCAATTACGGGGAAATCCGCAGATCGAAAGGATACGCTTTTATGACCGACAGCGCTGTGGCACGGTTGGTGGATAAAAAAGACACCCTGAACATCCATGCCGATACGATTTATTCAACCTTCGACACCGCGAATAACATCAAAGATATCCGTTGCTTTTATAAGGTAAAGTTTTACCGGAAGGATCTGCAGGGGATGTGCGATTCGCTCTCCTACCATGGCAGTGATTCGCTCATGGTGATGTATCATGAACCCGTAATTTGGTCGGACAGCAACCAGTTGACGGCCGACTCCATTTCCCTGTTTTTTAAAAACGGCCAGGCCGATACGATGGTGATGCACAATTCCGCCTTTATCATTTCGAAAGATGATACAAATAAGTTCAACCAGGTGAAAGGCCGCAATATGATCGCCTTTTTCGTGAACGATCAGCTTTACAAGATTAAAGTGTTGGGTAACGCCGAAACCATCTATTACGTAAGGGAGGAAGACCGGACGATGATCGGCATCAACAAGGCCGTTTCGAGCAATATGCTGATCTACATGGGAAAGAACCAGGTACAAACCATCACTTATATCGAAAAGCCTTCAGCCGTAATCTGGCCCGAAAATCAGGTCTCCGTCCATGATTTGAAACTCCGCGGCTTCAAATGGCTTGGCGAGAAGCGTCCGATGCGGCTGCAGGATATTTTCAAGAGATAAGTTTTGATCGTTATTGATTGTTTTCGTACCTCACTATCTTGTTTTTTTTATCTTTATCGTCAATATTAATCTTGTATCGATGAAAGATTTTATCAAGGTCAGTATTGTTAGTTGTGTTCTATTTCTGATCTCGCTGGTTAGTTTTTCACAGGGTGAATTTAATACATGGTATTTCGGCACACATGCAGGTATCTCCTTTAATTCTGGCAATCCTGTTGCCCTTCCTTCAAATCCTATGGTTCAACTTGGCACCCAAGCAGGCGCATCTGTTTCTGATTCAATTGGTAATATTTTGTTTTATTCTAATGGGAAAAAAGTCTAGAATCGTAATCATTCTATATTACCAAATGGCAATGATTTGTTAGGTAGCGGTGTAATCGCCGGGAATGGAAATCAGACTCCGCTTGTAGTACAAAACATTATTGATAAAAATAAATATTTTCTCTTTACTGTCGGGTATATATCCTTACCTGTTTTCCCACTTGAAGGATTACATTATTCAGTTTTAGACATGCAATTGGATGGAGGCCTGGGGGATATTGTTTCTGGAATGAAACATATTCCTCTACCTCAGGGCGATAGTGCGATTGTTCAATTGACGGCTATAAGGCATCAGAATAACCGGGATGTATGGGTTGTTGTTCTTAGACATGGAAAGAGAGAGCAATATCTCTCCTATCTTATCGATCAAACTGGTCTTCATACAACCCCCGTCATCAGTACCAGTAATTTACGAAACGGAATCAGG
>JBBRTX010000036.1:0-3919 GCA_038244085.1 Bacteroidales bacterium
ACAGCCTGGGTTTTTCGATGACCCACATTCGGCTTGATTCCTAAGCCAGCCAAGCCGTTCGTTCCGGGACGCTCCATTTAATCCCCATCTTTCTTCTCTGATCCGGAACTCACTTCTCTGCCTGGCTTTTAACGGAATCTTCCCCGTGTGGGTACCCCACCGAAAAACCCTACGGCGAAAAAATCGCATCTTTGATTGGTGACTGGTTGATTGGGGGGATTTATTCATCCTGGCGGCAGATAAAAGGTTTAAGGGCTGATGAAAATTTCTCCTTCCATCAATGTTTAATAATCGAATATTTATTTAATTTTAGTGCTTACTTCAATAGTATACCGCTTGATTACCTAACAATGGATGGTGAGAACCTAACAGATTTAACGTGGTCAGGCAAAAGAAGTTACTTTATAAAAAAACAGGACGTGGATAGGCGAGATGATGGTTTGGATGTAAACAAGTTATGCGTAATTTATGACATACAAACAAACCCTGTTAAGTATGTTTTTGGCAATTGTATTTACGACGATTGCTAAACCGTCCGAGGTTAAAACTTCTGCACCGGACATAAGGTTACCATTGGCAATAAGGACATCAACACATTAGCGGTAACTATTATTTTAACCCTAATAGTATAAATATGAACTATACTCCGAGACTTGCGTTTTATCATGACAATGATCTCATCCTTGCCACGATAAAGAGAAGATGTATGGCATTTATCATTGATTGGATCGTTCTGATAATCATTTATATTTGTTTGATTTTACTATTTAGTTTATTCAATATGGAAATCTCGAAGATCAATGTCCATGGCATGTTCGACGTCGAATTGGAGATGGCCCATACGTATCCTTTTATCATTACTTTTTTAAAGATTCTCTTAGGTTTATTGCCGGTTATTTATTTTACAATTTCATTTTATTGTCTCCGGGGACGGACCATTGGGAAATATTTTCTCAGGATAAAGGTTGTTTCATTGTATCACGACCGCCTGGGTTTATGGCATTGTTTCGAACGAAGCCTGGGCTATTTCGCATCTGCGCTTGAATTTGGTTTCGGATATATACAAGCATTTTGGAATCCCAACAGAATGACCCTTCATGACAAAATTGGTGAGACCATGGTAATAAAGCTTCCCCGGAAGTTCAAAAAGAACACAACTACTGCTAATAAGCCGGCAGTCAATGCAATACGGGCAAAGATCGTGACGCGTAACGAAAACAAAATCGACCTGCGGCTGCTTATGCAATGACTGGTCTGTTTTCGACACTCAAACGTATTCTTCTGCGCCATTGAAAACTTAAGCAAACGACCAGAAACACTTATTTTTTTTCCAAAAAATTAAGGGTGGCAAAATATCATTTGCCGCCCTTAATTCAGATTCATCTTTCTGCATTCATCAGTTCTTCAAGTGCTGCCCCAAAAACTTTTCCATGGCTTTGTAGAAGTCGAACCGGTTTTCCTCATTATGGAAACCATGCCCTTCGTTGTCCTTAACCATATATTCCACCGTGATCCCTCTCTTTTTCAACGCTTCCACCACCTGGTCTGATTCATTTTTATTGACCCGTGGATCATTGGCTCCCTGGGCGATAAACAGCGGGGCTTTGATTTTATCGGCATTTAGTGCCGGGGAGTTTTGTGTAAGCATGATACTGTCTTTTTTCGGATCCCCTACCATCTCGTACATCATATCAAGCATGGGTTTCCAGTAAGGTGGTATCGTTCTCAGGAAGGTGAAAAGATTTGAAACACCCACATAATCCACACCGGCTGCATAAAAATCGGGATCTTTAACCAATCCCTGGAGGGTTGCATACCCACCGTAACTGCCGCCGTAAATTGCGATTCTTTTCGGATCGGCAATCCCCTTCGAAATCAGCCACTGCGCGCCTTCAGTCACATCTTCCTGCATGGCCTGGCCCCATTTCTTGAAGGAGCTTTCCCAGAAAAGCTTGCCATAACCGGTCGAACCACGGAAGTTCACCTGCAATACAGCATAACCCCGGTTGGCCAGCAACTGAACCTCGGGATTGAAACCCCAGCTGTCTCTTGCCCAGGGTCCTCCGTGAGGATTGACTACAACAGGCAGGTTTTTGGCATTTTCAATGGTATAACCCACCGGAAGTGTAAGATAACCCTGGATCTTCATATTGTCCTTCGTGGTATATTCGATGGGATTCATCTTTGCAAGTTCTTCTTCCTTCAGCCAGGGCGCTACATCCACGATCTTTGTCAGTTTGCCGTCCGTACGGTCGTAAAGATAATACGCCCCAAGAGAGCGATCGCTGTAAGAACGGACCACAAATTTATCTTCTGCTTTGGTCATAGTTGAGATGGCAAATGTATAATCCGGTCCGAGCTGTTTTTGAATATCGGCATACAGTTTCTCCCAGGCCGGGTCGAAAAAATGACGTTCCTGCTTAGCGGATTCATATTCGGCTGCATAGACCTTCTTTTCTTTTTTTGACCAGCTCAGGTTGTCAACGTCATAATCGGGATTTTCGTAAAGCATCTGCACTTCTTTCGCGCCGGCGATATCATAAATGACCAGCGCACTTTTATCTCTGCCCAGGTTTGAGGTGGCATAAATATTTTTATTATCCGGTGTAAAGAGGATCGGGTTCAGGGATTCCTTGAAACTAGTGGTAAGCACCGGTTTGAACTTGTCGGTTTCCTTATCCCTGTAAAGAAGTTGCGTATTGATACCATCTACAATCGCGGTGGCAGCTCTCAGTTTCCCGGCATGGTCAAGGATCCAGCCTTGGATATTCCCGGGATTTTCGGCCAGCATGATCATTTCGCCGGTTTCAATATTCAGGCGATAGGGATCAAATACTTCTGCATTCCTCTTGTTTAATCCGATGATCACTTCCCCCGGAAAATCGGTAAGATCATCAATGAGTTCGGTGCGAACCTTAGGGAAATCAGTAAAACAGCGGAGATTGGAGCCATCTGCGTTGACCCCGTACAATTTGTAGTTTTCATCACCTCCGGTATCTTTCAGGTAAAGCAGCCGGGTCGGGTTTTTCCAGAAATACCCGGAAATATCGCGATCGGTCTCGGATGTCAGTCGTATTGCAGAATCTTTTCCAATTTCCCGGACAAAGATATTCATTCTTTTTTCATAGGGTGCCATGTAAGAGAGATACTTCCCGTCGGGGGAAATCTGGTAACGGGTCTTCTCGGGATTTTTAAAAAATTCCTCCACGGGAATCTGCCTTACCTGTGCAGGTTTTGCCGGTTTGCATCCCTGGAATGCCGGGATGGCCGGAATTAATAATCCGGCTGAGAGGAGACTAAGAATCAATCGGTTTTTCATAGGTTGGATTATTTAGTGTTTGATGGGATTAAATATCTATTATCAAAGTTAAAAAATTATCGGATAAATTTCCTAATGAAATAACAAAGGTCACACGGAGTTTCGCGGAGAACCACGGAGGGCCACAGAGGCTTTTTATAGAAAATCAGGACGATTCAGGGGTTTCAGAGAAATGGTGGTTTTAAAAAAAGAAGAACAATACCTCCGCGGCTCTCCGTGAATCCTCTGTGTACCTCCGTGCAATGAAAAAAGAGAAGCCTAGCACCTTTTTCATTTAATAAGGACAGACGGAGTTACGTGGAAGAGCCTGTGAGGATTACACGGAGTTTCGCGGAGAACCACGGAGGGCCACAGAGGCTTTTTATAGAAAATCAGGACGATTCAGGGGTTTCAGAGAAATGGTGGTTTTAAAAAAAGAAGAACAATACCTCCGCGGCTCTCCGTGTAATGAAAAAAAAGTTTCATCTAACCGTGAGCTTGATGGATTGCAACAATATTTCTCTTGATTCATGTTTCACTGGATAAATCCGGAACCCCCTGATCCCGGAGGGATCTCCCGTTTATAGCAGGAGGAAACGGGATAATCCCGACCCCGGAGGG
>JBBRTX010000037.1:0-1996 GCA_038244085.1 Bacteroidales bacterium
AAATCAATAAACATTATCTATTTACATCATGAAATTCAACGCATTAAAAACTTCCACCTTACTTTTCCTGCTATTGTGGTCAATTGCAGGAATGTCGCAGGTTGTGCTGCCCCCATTTTTCAATTGTAACATGGTTCTTCAGCAAGGAATTGAGATTCCGGTTTGGGGATGGGCTTCGCCGGGTGAAAAAGTCACTGTTACTTTCGAAAAGAATACGGTTAGTGTACGCACCGGGAAAAACGGAAAATGGCGTGTCAATCTACCTAAAATGGATTATGGCGGTCCCTATATAATGACTATCAAAGGGAAAAACTTCCGCACCATCGAGAATATCATGATTGGCGAAGTGTGGGTCTGTTCAGGACAATCGAATATGGAGTTTAAAGTCAAGACGACGAAAAATGCAGAAGCCGAGATTGCTGCTGCAAACTATCCGGATATCCGGTTATTCACTTTAAAGAGAAGGGTCTCCAAAGAACCACAGGAAAATCTTGAAGAAGGGGAATGGTGGTTGTGCTCACCAACTTCGATTCCCGATTTCTCAGCAGTAGGTTATTTCTTTGGACGGAATCTTTACGAACATTTAAAAGTTCCCATCGGATTGATTCACACATCGTGGGGAGGAACCGTTGCTGAAACATGGACAAGCGCGGAAACCATTTCTCAAGACCCCGATTTAGCGGAAATGCTCACTAAGCTTAAAAGTGTTGATATGAATGCAGCCAAAGTGGGTCCTAACGCCTACCCTACACTGCTTTACAATGGAATGCTCAATCCGATCATTCCTTACGGAATCAGGGGAGCAATCTGGTACCAGGGTGAATCAAACGCCTCGCGTGCTCAACAATACAAGCGGATCTTCCCGAATATGATCAAAGACTGGCGCACAAAATGGAACCAGGGTAACTTCCCGTTCCTGTTTGTTCAACTGGCTAATTTCAAAAAACCGATTACCGAACCTTCGGAGAGTGAGTGGGCAGAATTACGCGAAGCACAGACGCAAACGCTTCAACTCGAAAATACTGGAATGGCTAATATAATTGATGCCGGTGATGCTGATAATATCCATCCGACAGACAAACAGGTTGTTGGTTACCGGTTATCATTGGCCGCCCGTAAAGTAGCATATGGCGAAACACTGGTTTATACGGGACCAACCTACAAAGAGATGAGAATTGACAAAAACAAAATCTTTATCACTTTCGACCAGGTTGGAAAAGGGCTGAAGGTATATGATAAGTATGGCTATATCAATGGCTTTACGGTTGCCACGAAAGACGGGGACTTCAAATGGGCCAAAGCGACCGTCGTAAACGAAAATACGGTGATGGTGACCAGCGACTCCGTCGAAAACCCTGCAGCTGTGAGGTATGGCTGGGCTGATAATCCCGATGATTTAAACCTCTATAATGTTGAAGGTTTACCGGCAAATCCGTTCAGGACCGACACAAGGCCGGGGAAAACAAAGTAATAAAGATAATATCAACAGATAGGAAGGCGGTCGGTATTGATCGCCTTTTTTTATTTACCTGAAAATCATATATAAGAGCCTTTGAAAACTTAGAGAAAAAAATAATTAGAAAACAGCAGAAAAGGCTAATTATTCCAGCAGAAATGGCCACAATCTTCCGCTCATCATTGCGCTTTCCCATACTTTAAATGGCTTACCTGAAAGCGGAACCCCGTATTCTTCGACAGCCTGTGCGTAACTTACACCTTTGCGGAATAGCCAATACAAATGACTATCAAATAATTGGCCTGGTGTAATTTTTTTGTTCATCGTTACTGCCAGATCAAAAAGATCTTTTTTGACCATTGCGTCAGAAATTGGAAGATTTTTATCCTTGTGCAACAACGGTTCATGATCCTGAAGTTTGTTCAGTACCCTATAAAAAAGACGGTAATTCTCGAACTGGATTTTATAAGTATGTGCTTTACCTGTTTGTTTTCGAACGAAATTGAAGCGGACATAGTCGGGTTTTACCATGAATTGTCC
>JBBRTX010000038.1:0-1535 GCA_038244085.1 Bacteroidales bacterium
AAAAATAATTTTGATATTGCAAAAGAAGCACAAAAGGCAGGAGCCAAAGATGAAAAGGGTATTCAGGAATTTGTAATTGACCAGTTGAAGAAGGGCGAGTTGAAATACTCGGTTACCAATCCTGATGAAGAGGTTAATTTCCCACGGGTATGGTTTATCTGGAGAGGGAATGCCCTTTTATCTAGCGGCAAAGGACACGAATATTTCCTGAAACACTATCTGGGCACACACCATGGCGAAATTGCTGATGAAGTGGCAAAAGAGCATGTTAAAGAAATTGAATGGAAGGAAATCGCACCTGAAGGCAAAATGGATCTGGTAGTCGATCTGAATTTCAGGATGGATACATCCGCACTGTATTCGGATATTGTGCTTCCGGCCGCATCCTGGTACGAGAAAGCCGATTTGAACACCACGGATATGCATTCGTTTATTCATCCGCTTTCGCCGGCAATACCTCCGGTTTGGGAATCAAAAAGCGACTGGGTAATATTCAGCGAAATAGCCAAAGCTACCAGCGAAGTAGCAAAAAAGCACTTCCCTGACCCAATACTCGATATTGTAAATGTTCCTATCAATCACGATAGCAAAGGTGAAATCTCCCAACCAACAATAAAGGATTGGTTCATAGGTGAATGTGATCCTGTTCCCGGAAAATCCATGCACCAGATTGTTACTGTTGAACGGGACTATACCAAAATTTACGAGAAATACATTACCCTTGGCAAGAACGCACGGAAGGGACTTGGAGCGCATGGGATAACATATCAATGCGATGATTTTTACGATCAGTTGGCAAACGACAAAGATCATGTAGTTAAAATCGATCAGGAATTTTATCCTTCCCTGAAAGAAGATACGGAAGCTATTAATGCAGTGCTGCTGCTTTCTTCAGTTACTAACGGCCTGTTAAGCGGGAGAGCTTTTAATGATGCCGCAAAAAATACAGGACTTGATTTAAGTAATATCACCCCGGTAAATAATGACATCACCATCACCTTTAATGACATCATTGCACAACCCCGCAGGTTACTGAATTCCCCGCTTTGGTCAGGTCTTATGAATGGAGGAAGAGCTTATTCAGCTTTCACCATGAATATCGAATACCTGATACCATGGAGAACGCTTACCGGTCGGCAGCATATGTACCTCGACCATGAAGGTTACATCCATTTCGGTGAAAACCTGCCAACCTATAAGCCATCACCACGACCTGAGTTGTATGGTGATTTACGAAAAACGGTGGTTGAGGGAAAAGCCAGGGTGCTTAATGTTCTCACTCCGCACGGTAAATGGCATATCCACTCAACCTATGGTGACACATTGCGGATGCTTACCTTGTCGAGGGGTATGGAACCTTGCTGGCTGAGTGAAAAGGATGCAGAAGAACTTGGCATACACGACAATGATTGGGTAGAAGTAATGAATGACAACGGGGTTTACTGTACCCGCGCCTGCGTAAGTAGTCGGATTCCGCCGGGCATTTGTATCATTTATCATGCACCCGAACGTACTTATTCGGTACCAAAATCACC
>JBBRTX010000039.1:0-1503 GCA_038244085.1 Bacteroidales bacterium
CTGTATCAGATAAGGCCTGGCTTCTTCTGGTGTAAATGCCCCTTTATCGATAAATATATCAATCCTTTTGGAGAGACCACGATTTTTAATCTCAGGAAGCAATTCTTTAACAATGCTTTCCAGATAATCGGCTGGACTGCCATTAAAGTCTGCCGGTTTGATATGGGCCGCCAGACAAGTCGCAATCAAATCAACAGGGAGTTTTTGATTCACGTTCCGAATTACTTCAAGCAGTTTAATCTCGCCTGCGGTATTTAGACAATAGCCGCTTTTTACTTCAATGGTGGTTACGCCATTTTTAAGATGACCAATTGCACGTTCAGTAAGTCTTGCCTCTAATTCTTCTGAATTAGCAGTCCTTGTTTTTAAAACAGTATCACCAATTCCACCTCCGCTTTGGGCAATTTCGGGATAGCTTTTCCCGGCTAACCGGAGCGAATAATCGTTGGCCCGGCTTCCGGCCCAGCAAATATGAGTATGCGGATCGATCATCCCAGGCATTGCAACCATATCACCATCTATACGTTCAATTGTCAGACGACCGGAGTAGGCTGAGTAAAGCTGATCGAAATTTCCAACCCGAACAATTTTTCCATCGCAGACCACTACCCCACCATTGGGAACAATTTCGAGCTGACTGTCATTCAAACTACCCATTAAAGGAAGTTTGTCCATAGTCAGCAACTGAACGAAAGGGCCAATCAATTTGTTTTTTGCCATGATTTATAGCATCACTTAAAACCCAGATCAAACTTTTTCAAATTCTGCTGCGCTTCGGGATATCCCGCATCGTTATGCCTGAATATTCCCATGGCGGGATCGTTGTACAGCACCCGCCGGATGCAGGCTTCCGCTCTTTCGGTTCCATCGGCAACAACCACCATTCCTGCATGTTGTGAATAGCCCATCCCAACTCCACCACCATGGTGAAACGAAACCCAGGTAGCGCCACCACCTGTGTTGGCCATGAGATTAAGCAGTGGCCAGTCAGAAACCGCATCACTTCCGTCCATCATTTTTTCGGTCTCGCGGTTGGGCGAAGCCACGGAACCACAATCAAGATGGTCGCGACCGATGACAATTGGCGCTTTTACCTTTCCCTCTTTCACAAGGTTGTTGAAAAGTACTCCGGCCTTTTCGCGTTCACCCATTCCCAGCCAGCAAATCCTTGCCGGCAGTCCCTGAAATTCCACACTCGATTCAGCCTTTAATAACCAGCCGATCATATGTTTGTTTTCAGGAAATGCTTCTATCAATGCGTGGTCGGTGATTCTAATATCTTCAGGATCACCCGATAATGCAACCCAACGGAAGGGTCCTTTCCCTTCACAAAATAACGGCCGGATAAATTCAGGAATAAATCCGTTGAAGTCAAAAGCATTCATTTCGCCACCCTGTTTGGCCATCTCCCGAAGGTTATTTCCATAATCGAATACGATACTACCCTGTCGCTGCATCTCGAGCATCAGACTAACGTGCCTGGCCATGCTCTTCATCGACAAC